>CAIYLH010000024.1 GCA_903927005.1 uncultured Pseudomonadota bacterium | reverse complement strand
CGGCACGCGCGGGCAAGCCGGACACCTCGTCCGCGCAAGGCTAAGGATAGCGCGTGTCGGGGCGGCGGCATGAGCACCAGAAGCCTGATCGCGGCCGTTGACCGGCGCGACACTGCCGCGGGGGAGCACGAGCTCGGCGACTAGTCCCCCGCAGACAGCGGCCCCGAGTAGCGAAAGCTGATGCTACCGAGGGCGACCACGTCGCCGTCCGCGAGGCGTGCTCGGCGCACCCGCTTGCGGTTGACGTAGACGCCGTTGACGCTGCTCAGATCCTCGAGAAACGTGCCGCGCAGGCTCACAATAAGGATCGCGTGGTGGCGACTGATCGACGGGGCGTCCAAGCGCAGTTCGTTGTCGTAGCCGCGCCCGATGCGGGTGCGCTGACCCAGCCGGTAGACCCCGACAGGCGCGCCCTCCAGCGGGATCAGCGTCGGCTCAACGATGGCAGCAGCACCGGCCGCCAGCGTTGCGGGCGCCAGGGAGAGCTCCACGCGTGCCGTTGCAAGCTCGCCGCGCACCTCGATCAGGCTTGCCTCGGCGAGGGCGAGCACCGCGCCCATACGCTGCACGTCAGCGAACGCCGCGTCGCGTGCTACGCGCCAATCCCGTCGCTCCTGCTCGTGCTCCGCCACCGCGACCCGCAACACCGCGAGTTCCGTGCGCAGCGGCTCAAGCTCGGCCGCAGCGTCCGCCGCCGGCACTAGCTGGCGCAGCGACTCGAGCTCGGCGGCAAGCAGCGCGTGACTGACCTCGAGCGCCGCAATGGTCGCATCACGCTGTGCGAGCAGGGCCGCATCTGCCGCGTCGGGCGATAGTGGCTGCCCGTCGCGGAGCAGGCGCTGCTCGGTTGGATCGCCGGCGACCCCGGCAGGCACCGCCCAGGGCACCGACACGGTCGGTTCCTCAACCGGCGGCGCGGCCGCAGAGCCAGCCGCCAGCAGCGGCAGCACGTCCGTGCGGTCCGGATCGGTATCGGGCCCAGACACACCTGAACGGTCACCGAAAACTGCCATCTGCCTCCCTCCGCTGCGCTCCGCCATGCCAGCCTGCACCGCAGCGCTGGCTGCGGTCAACCGGGAGGTTCCGCACCCGCCGCCCACTCGCGCCAGCCCGAATGCATCGGGAAATACAGCCCCAGCCGGATCGTGCGCGCCGGCTCCTGGGCGGCCAGCAGCGCGGCGTAATACTCGAGCTGCGCGCGGTAGCGCTGGCACTCCTGGTCGAAAAACTTATCGAGGTCAGTGCCCTCGTGCAGGCTGGTCTTGAAATCAACGATCCAGCGAATGCCATCCGCCGCGACGAAGGTGCGGTCGATGCGGGCGCTGGCGATGCGACCGCCCTGCACGCTCGACAAGCCCAGCTCGCTGACGGCACCGGCGTGCTGCGGATCGAGCAACCACGCGCCACGCGCATCGGCGGCGGTCGCAAGGAGCGCGCGGCGCACCCGCTGCAGCGCATCGCCGCGCTGCGCCGGGCCAACGCCGAGCTCCGCCAGCCGCCGCGTCCAGCTCGCCTCACGACCCTCCAGCGCGCTCGCGACCGGCAGGCCGCCTAGCGCCAGCCGCTCCAGCTCCTCGTGCACCACAGTGCCGACGTGCCGG
>CAIYLH010000023.1 GCA_903927005.1 uncultured Pseudomonadota bacterium | reverse complement strand
GTGTTAACGGCTGCGTAGAACCGCGCTTTTCTGGCTACGGGACGCGGTTTTGAGTGCCTGGCCCATGGGTCAGAACGGAGGCTCGCGTGGCGTAGTGAGCTGCGCGGCGCCGGCGTGTGGTGTTTCTGAGACGGGTTGTTGTTGGGCACGGCCCATGATCGCGGGCGCGTAGTGTCGCTCGATGGCGTCGGCGAGGTCGTACAGGAACGCGATGAGGGTGTCGGCGGCCTCGGCGGGGAGCTCGAGCGGGATGACGACGATGGGAAGTTCGTTGGGCTGCACGTTTTATCCGATCAGCGTTTTTTCGTGGCGGTAGGTTTCTTGGCGGCGCGCAGCGCCGCGCGTTCCTGGGCCTCCTTGAAGCGGTAGCTCTGGCCTTCGATGTCGAGTATTTCGGCGTGATGGACGAGGCGATCGACGAGGGCGACGACACAGCTGGCGTTGGGGAACACCTGGTTCCACTCTCCGAACGACTTGTTGGTAGTGAGGATTGTGGAGCGCTGCTGATATCGGCGCGTGACGACCTGGAACAGCAGGTCTGCGTAGCGAGTGTCGTAGGACAGGTATCCGACCTCGTCGATGCACAGGACGTCGGGCCTGATGTAGCGGCGCAGTCGGCGTGCGAGCTGTGCGCTGCTGTCCTGGGCGGCGAGATCGTGGAGCATGTCGGAGGCGAGGGTAAAGCGTGCGGTGTGTCCGGCGAGCAGGGCCTGGGCGAGGACGTTTTTCGCGATCATGGTCTTGCCCAGGCCATTGGGTCCGATGAGGATGACGTTGGCGCGCTGGCCGACGAAGCCGAGGGTGAGGAGCTCGCTGACGAGGTTTCGATCGAGCTTGGTGGGCCAGTTGTAGTCGAAGTCGGCGATGGACTTGAACATGCCAAGACGCGCGGCCTTGAGGCGGCGTGTTGAGCTGCGGTGCTGTCGTTCGGCTTCTTCGATCGCAAGCACGCGTCCGAGCCAGGGCTCGGCCGCCAGAGTTTCGACCTCGGCGAGCAACCCGTACAGGTTGAGGCGTCGCAGGCGAACCCGCAGGTCATCGATCGTTGGGTTGGTTGGCTGGTTCACGGCATGTTGTCCTTGTCGTCGGCATCATCGGTCGCCTCGGTCGCCTCGGTGTCGACGGTGAGCTGTTCATAGTCCGCGAGGGAGTGCGGTCGGACGGTCAGGTTGCGGACCCGCGGGTTGTCGGGCAGTTCGACAGCCAGCGCCGGCGGCTTACCCTGACGGGCGCGCTGCTGATCGATGAGTTGGCGCACGGCGCCGAGGTAGGCGGCATCCCGGGCCAAGGCCGCGCGCAGTGCGCTATCCAGCGCAGCCGCGCCATGGGTATCGAGCAGATCGAGCAGCCCCCGGGTGAGCACGCCGAGATTGACGCCGCGCTCGGCGGCGAGGGCGAAGAACGCGGTGGCAGTCGGCGCCGCATGGTGCAGCCGGTCGATGGCCCGCGCGCCGCGGGCGGCGCGCTTGTGCTCGAGGAGCCTTTGCAGGTGCGCCGGATCCTCGATCTGGGCGCCCCGGTCGAAGCTGCGGACATGGGTCGCAAGCACCTCGCCGCGATCGACGATGCGCACGGTATCGGCGCTTGCGAGCACCTCGAGGGCGCGTCGGACATGGGTATGAGGGACGGAGTAGTCGTTCAGGTCGAAGCGCACGTACGGCGTCTTGGCGACCTTGACCAGGACACGCTCATGACAGGGGAACGGATCTGCCGGCAGCTTGAGCAGCAGGCCCTTCTCCGCTTCGTAGCAGTCCCACACGGACCGTGCCCGGTCCTCCGGGCACGGTCGACTGGCGGCTTCATGCCTGCACCAGTGGAGCGCCTGCGCATTGAGATCGTCGAGGCCGTTGAACGTACGGGCAGCAAAGAACCGATCGCGCACGAAGCGGATCGCGCGCTCTACCCGGCCCTTTTCGTTGCCCCGCGCCACCGCGACCGGTTTTGGCTGGAACCGGTACCAGCTGGCCAGTTCGAGCAGCGTCGGGTTGAAGCGGATCGCGTCCCCGGACCGCTCGAGCACGGCGCTGCGAAGATTATCGTAGAGCAGGACCCTGGCAACGCCCTCGAAGTGAGCGAAGGCTGCGACATGAGCGTGCAGGAAGCTGCCCATGTTGGCGTTCAGGTAGAAGCGCAGGAACAGATGCCGGGAGTGACTCAGGACCATTACGAACGCCATCAGCGGCCGCTGCGCGCGGCCGATGGTGAGCTTGCCGAAGTGTGCCCAGTCGACCTGGCTCTGGTTCCCGGGCAAGGATCGCAACCGCAGATACGCTTCGGCGAGCGGCTTCGGCCGGTACGGTGCCACCAGATGCCGGAACCGGTCGACGGATCCGGCATAACCACGCTCCTGCACCATCCGATACAGGCGGCTGGCGCGCAGCTGCGGATACTGGGTCAGCGTCTGGGTGATGAACGCCACGTACGGGTCGATCAGCGTCGGTCGCAGCCGCGGCGGCGCCGGTATGCCCGCCTGCTCCAGCACACGCCGTACCGTCGAGTGGTGCACGCGCAGTTGCCGGGCGATCGTGCCGGGGGCCCAGTGCTCGGCGTGATACAGCCGCACGATCTCACTCGCAAGCGTCGGCGAGATCATCGTGCTGCCCTCGTCGCCGAGCGCCGCACCGGATCAGTGCAGTGGCCAGTCCCAGTGATCGCGGACTCGGGCCCAGACCGGTAGCGATGCACCACAGAAGTGGCATAGACGATGATGGATCGCTGCTCTCGCATGGGTCGGCGCCTGCCGCAAGGTCGTTGCCGACACGTTGCGCGCCACCACCGCAGGGTTCGATCCCTGATGTGTCACTTTCTGCGTCAGGCGGTCGCGATAGGTCTGCTGCCGGGCGGCGTGGCGCATCGCGCCCGTGCGGGTCCGCTGGTACCGGGTCTGCGCCCGGCGGGTCTGCTCGCGGCGACTTAGAACACCGCACTGCGCCGAGCAATACCGTTGACCCCGGTCACAATCCCTGCAGATCAGCACCAGTGACGCACAGCGCCCACAGTTGTACAGCCGGTAACTGACTTCGCCCACCGTCCCAATGCCTCACAGCACTGGACAGGAGCCCCGCGAAACAGGCATAAAGCGCCTGCGGATCGCTTAACAGCGCCCGTCCACCGAGGGTCCGGGAAGACCGTCAAATCTGATCCCGGGCCCTCGGGTCTTTAAAGAAAAACCCCGCCCGCAGCATAGCGAAAGAGCCCCCTCAGGACTCTCGCCCTGCGGGCCATCAGCGAATCCAGATGAGGAAGAGCGTCTGCCGCCTGCCGCGGCAGACCGCGGCTCGTTCTACGCTATCGAAGTATCAAAGCCGGAATCCGACCCCGCTCAACCGCGCAGGGACGCTGAGCCCAAAACCGCGTCCTTAGCCAGAAAGACGCGCTTCTCGGTAGCCATCAACAGCGTCCGGATCGAACAGCGCCTGGCTGAGTGCGTGCTCGAAGTCAGCCTCCCATCGGCCGGCTGTGTGCATTGTTCCGCACATTCCGTAGCCTTCACCCCCGGCGACCGCTGAGGTGGCTTCTTGAAGAGCGTTTATTGACGCCAGGGCCTGCCGTACTTTCGCTTCTTTGCTGTGCTCCAAGTCCGGCTCGAGCCGAATCCGACACACCAGGCTCCATTGCGGTGCGGGGGTGGGCCGATACACCTCAACCTGGTGGCCCTCCACGACAGCAGCGACATATTGTTGCCCCGACGGGGTCTCGTAAATACTCCACCCCTGTTCGCCCAGTGAAGGTGGCGTCGTCGGCTGCTTTTCGTCCTGATGATCGGGTGTTGGAGGACGTGCGTGAACGGCCAGCGACTCACTCTCGCAAGCTCCGCCGCAGCCAGGGTTCCTGACGTGCTCGACGTAAAGCGCTTCACCGTTGCGTTGCGCAAGAGATAGCAAATCCGGGTGATTCGGCACGCTTTGTACGGTCGATTTGCCGCGATCATCGTCCGAAAAGAAGGGCGGTACTTCGATCAGTCCAGAATAGGCGGAATCCGGGTTGATAGCATGCGACAGGAACGAGCCGCATATTGGGTCGCGCTTCGTAGTGAGCGTCGGGTGAAACCAACTGCCGCTCGCGACGTCCTCGTTCGCTTCAAGTCTATTAGCGAGCGTCAGCTGGGCAGTGATGACAAGGACAGTCGTCACGAATTGCCACTTTGACGGTCTGTGAGGCCTCTGCCTCTCGTTCGAGGTGAAGCAACGCGCTTTTGACCGCGATGCCCAGAGGGCGGCCGCTCGGGAGAGGAGATACAAGGGATTGAAGCCATTCAAAGCAGTCTCCCCCAGGCGACGTCATTAGCCTTGGTTCCACCGGACCCGGTCACTAATCGGGGATCATCCAACGCGTTGGCAAAGGAACATCGCGGTTGAAGAAACTTACAAGGATTTCCGGAGCAATGACGTGCCAGGGCACAGGCCGTGAATTCTCTTCCCATTGGCCCGAGGCTGCGACCCTGCGCCAAGTCATTACATCGGCGCAAGCGGACTCGGGCATGTTTCTAATTGGATCGAATTTAAGCCCTGCTGCTGTTACTCGCGCGCACTCGATCGTAATCGGCCGGTCCGAGGGCCACGTGGCACTGGGGCCGGTATTGCTCACGCGCATCACGTGCAGGCGTCCTGGCGAGTAGCCGGACACTGTCGCGTAAATGTCCGTGAGCGACCATCGGCAACGCCCAGGCAGGAAGTGATGGAGGTCAACTTTGACTCCATAGAACTTCCTCCCTGCGAATAATGATTCAGCTGTTTCGTACTGCTTGGACTCTGGTTCGAAGTCGTCGTTCCGTTCGAACTCTGATTCGAGCGGACCCTCAACGGCGTACATCGCGTCTGAGCCGTCCGCTCGAAGAAACGAGCAGGGCACCAAGCTATTGATTGATAGCGAATCATTTGTTGCGCTGAACACAGCGGTAAAGTGCACGTCCAGCGAAGGTGGAATCAATGCTGTGAACCGCGCTTCGGCACTGCCGCTGGTGCTTTGAAGAGGAAAGCTCGGGGATCCAGGACGTACCTGGAGGTGGCGGTCACGGTCGTACAGTACCAACCCCAGGATCATGAGTAGCACCGCTCCAGCGGCGGCCGCTTTTGCGCGCGGCCGCCACACGAGAGTCGGCAGCGCGAGCACCAGGCCGAGCGCTGCGTAGATCGCTGCGTTCGTCACGATCGCGCCGGCACCGGCCATGGGCATCAACTCGCCGAG
>CAIYLH010000022.1 GCA_903927005.1 uncultured Pseudomonadota bacterium | reverse complement strand
GGCTCTTCGTGATTTCGTGTGGGTAAAAGCTGAGGCTTTGCGGTGCTGAAAGCCTTGTTTATACGGCATAGGATGCCTGAGGCAGGGACGCAGAAGTTTGGCATGATTGGCGGATGGCCAAGACACGCAAAGCCCGCCGTCTGGCGGACACATACCGGTTTCCCGGCTTCCGTCCACTGGAGACCGTGCAGGGGATATTCGGTGACCCGCGAGCGCGGGTCATCACGTTGGTTCGGCGGGGAAAAAAACGGTCTGCGGGGTGTGTGGTACCGCGTACCGGACCTGGTACGACCGCCGTCGCCGGCGGGCCCGGGACCTGCCCTGTGGCGAGCACCGCATCTATCTCGATCTGGAGGTACGGCGCGTGTTCTGTCGGCGGTGCGACGGCGTGAAGCGCGAGCGGCTGGAGGATTTTCTTGAGAACGCTTTGCACACGAAGCGGTTTGCCCGATACATCGGCAAACGCTGCCGCGGCAGCTCGATCAAGGAGGTGGCCGAGGAGCAGTGCCTGGACTGGCACACGGTCAAGCGGCTCGAGATGCAGTACATGCGCGAGCAACTTGAGCGCTCCGGTAAGCCTCGGCCCCAGGTGATTGGCATCGACGAGATCTCGGTGCGCAAGGGGCACGAGTACCGCATCGTGGTGAGCGACCTGGAGAAGCACCGACCGATCTGGTTCGGCGGCGCTGATCGCAGCGAGGCGAGCATGGACGAGTTCTATCAATTTCTCGGTGAAAAGCAGAGCCAAAGGCTCCGCCTCGCCGTCATGGATATGTGGAAACCGTTCCGCAACTCGACCGCCAGGAACGCACCCCAGGCCGCCGTCCTGTTCGACAAGTTCCACGTCATGCGCCATCTCGGCGAGGCGCTCGACAAGGTCCGCAAGGCCGAATACGCCCGGCTCGACGGTAAGTCCCGCACGTTCATCAAGGGACAGAAATATGCGCTCCTGTCCCATCCGCAGAACCTCAAGGGTACGGCGCGCAAGAACCTCAAACTGCTGCTCGCGGCAAACAAGCGTCTCAACACCGCCTACGTGCTGAAGGAGTCCTTCGCCCAGCTGTGGGACTACTCGAGCGAGGCCTGGGCACGAAAGTTCTTCGACAACTGGCGCGCTCAGCTCAAGTGGCAGCGCCTCGCGCCCTACGAGAAGTTCGCCGAGATGATCGACCGTCATTGGGCTGGCATCGCCTCCTACTGCAAACCGGAGAACAAGGTCGCCCTCGGCTTCGTCGAGGGACTGAACAACAAGATCCGCGTCATCCAGCGCCGAGCCTACGGCCTGCATGACGAGGAGTACCTCAAGCTGAAGGTGCTGACCTGCACGCTGCCTGCACTTTGATCAATAAACGTACAGAATCTACCCACACGTTTTCACGAAGACCCTTATTTAGCATCCACGCGTAGGGCGTCGAACCACCGTTGGCGTAGGCTTTGGAGTCGGCGGTATTTCCGTACTCGTAAATAAGCCCGTCCTTGCCCTCGACGATGAAGTACGACGGTCCGTTGCCGGCGGTGCTATTGGCGGTGATCCGCGAGAAACTCGCAATCTCGGTTTGATAGACGGACCCGGCCGCGCCATACGTGCCCGTAGTCATGCGAAGCCGGTTTCCGTCAAGACAGAAGTCATCAGAGGCCGTCAATGTAACCGGTGCAGGCGCGCCGGCATTGTCCGCATAGGTCTTGTTGCAACGACTTATGGACGAGAGGCCAGCCAGGTTCCAACCTGGTCCCATCAGACCGTCCGGACTGCCACTCGAGTACACCAGCGCCAACTTTGGTTCGATGCCGCGAGCTCCAGGCGGGGTCCAGATGGGAATCTGGTAGGTGGCGGCACCCATGGCCGAGACGGCGAATTGTCCCGATGTACGGCCCGCGGATGTTGGGGTGAGCGCCGCTGCCGCAAGAGGAGCCGCCGCGCGCTGCAAGCGCGCCATTGATAACGGTGCGGTAGCCTGCGGTAACTCGGCGGCGGCAGTGGTCAACGTAGACCCGGCGATCGACGCAAGAGAGTTGGAGCCAGACGCTGTCAGCGACTGTAGGTAAATCTGGCCCCCTGTCGCGGCAAAGTGGCCAGCCAATAGTTGATAGGCATCGGCTGTTGGGCTGACTGTGGCTGTTATCGCCGTGGCCTGCGTGAAGACGGCCCCGGCCGGTCGTCCATACACGACGTAGGATGTGTTGGCTGTCGTGAGCGCCTGCAGGAGGACGTCCGTTCGGCCGTCCCCGTTGAAGTCGCCGGCAATGACGACCTGACTCAGTGGAGACCAATGGGCCGCGTATCCGGTCTCGTTCCAGGCCTGTACACCGGCGACGCCAAAGGGAGCGGCGCCCGATTGGGACAATACGACGCCGAATGAGTTTGGCGTGTACACGGCGGGTTGCGCAACCGTACCGCCGCTGGCGGGCTGGGCCTGGATTAGAAGATCTGCGCGTCGATCGCCGTTGAAGTCTCCGGCGACGATGTTCGACTCCGTGACCGCCCAATTGAAGCCAGCGTAACCGTCATTCCAGCTCTGGAGTGGGCCCGGTGCGCTGAAGTAGCCGTCGGCGTCGGAGACTACGACCGCATTCAAGCCACTGGAATCGTTGGCCTGGAAGAACAGGTCCGCCCGCCCGTCGCCATTGAAGTCGCCGGCGACAATTCGATGCTGGTCGCCGGTCCACAGGATTCCGTTGCCGTTATACGGGATGGTTTGGCTGATTGCGCCGACGCCGTCGACCTCCGTGAGGAGCAGGTAACTGTCCCCTGGGGTCTTGCGTTGCAGCAGGATGTCAGCCATCCCGTCGCCATCGAAATCACCGACGATTATGTTGTACTGACCGGTGGTCCACGGAATTCCCAGATAAGCATTCCCCCAGCTCTGCAGCGGAATGTTCAGGCCTGTCCCGTCAGATAGGACGATGCCACTCGGTACGGCGGCATTCTTGGAGATATAGAGAAGATCGGTGTAGCCATCGCCATTGAAGTCGCCAGGGTACAAATCGTAGTCCTGTGCGCTCCATGCAGTCGCCGCAAGTGCGGATCCCGCCGCCAAATAGACCAAGAGGCCCATCAGAAGCCTTACCGAGATCCTCATAACGAGAGTCCTTCTTCTTGCGTCGGCCGCTCGTTATCGACCCCGTACAATGTCGCTTCGCAATGCAGCACCATCCAGCGAAATGCGCTCGATTTGGCTTCCTCGCTGCACCGATACGACCAAGGCGCTTCCGTGATCCAAGCGCCGCAATGCCTCGATCGCGGCTGGCACGTCAACAATGGAATGTCCGTCCATTGACGTGATTCTGTCGCCGGGTTCGAGTCCGAGCCGCTGGAATGCTGCTGCATCAGGACCGGGGTATACCCGCAGCCCTTTTAGGTCGTCTTCGTCGTACTCCGGCGAAACACGGATGCGCCTCGAGAACTCGTCTTGGGTATCCGCCACGGCCATTTGTACTGGCTTCGTGCCCCCGACGGTCAGGACCGAACCGGCGACGAGGCTATTCGAGTCACCCTGGGCGTTTCTCCGGGCTGTACCATCGAGATACAGCTCCGTGGAGTGGCCGTCGCGCTTCAATACAACGTGATCGGCGTAGATCTCGTCAACGCGCGCTCCGTTCGCGAGCAAAGCGCGCGCACGATACGTTTGCGGAGAACGTGCATTCACGCCGATGTCAGCGTAGCCCTCCGAAGGATTGCGGCCGAGTCGCGTCGCAACGAGGTGAAGAGCCAGCGGCACGGGTGACACCGACGCGTCGGTACCGAGTGGAGTGGGCTGCACAACGCTAATGGGGCCCGCAGGGGCAGGTCGTGGGGCGTTCAATGCTGCGCTAGCCTGTCGCTGCTTCCACCATTCGGTTGGCTGGAAACCGGCGCCGCGCAAAACCAAGACGCTCAGCGCTGCAGCTATAGCGAATACCAGAGGACGATAGCAAGAGCGCCCGGTCATCGGTGCAGTTCGACGCGACTGCGGATCCTCT
>CAIYLH010000021.1 GCA_903927005.1 uncultured Pseudomonadota bacterium | reverse complement strand
TGGTGGCTCAACTTGCCGGTGGCGGTCGAGATCGAGGTCACGGTGGCCCCCAAGGCCACCGTGGGCATCGATTTGGGTCTGCACAGGACCGCGACCACCAGCGACGGTGAGGTGCTGGAAGCCGGTCGCGCGTACCGCGACCTGGAACCGAAGATCGCCACTGCCCAGCGCCGCGGCCACCAGCGTCAGGCCAAGCGACTGCACCGCAAGGCCTCAAGATGCAGGGCGAACGCCCTGCATCAGTTCAGTCGCAAGATCGTGAATACGTATCAGACTATCGTCGTGGGCGATGTGAGCCGCGTGAAGCTGGCCAGGACCAAAATGGCGAAAGCCGTTCTGGACTCCGGCTGGGGTCTGCTCCGGACACAGCTGCAGGTCAAGGGCGAGAACGCCGGCAGAAGTGTCAGAGTCGTCAGCGAGCGCAACACCAGTCGCACCTGTTCAGCGTGCGAGGCCCTGACGGGCCCCGCCGGTGTCAATGGGTTGCGTGTGAGGCTCTGGGTGTGTGGTGAGTGCCGGTGGCGCCAGTCCGGCGTGCACTCTTCTGAAATTGGATCAGCCCCCTCTGGTTAGGGCTTGGGCCACGTGCAGTTTGAGCCCGGCGGTCGCACGAGAACGGCGTGCGTAAATCAGAATGACGAGTGACGCAATCGTTGCGGTCATTTTTCACGAATGCTATCGTTTCGCCATCAAACCTATGAGGTTCGTCAATGGCGGCTATAACGGTCAGAAACCTACCCGAAGAAACAGCCCGTGCGCTTAAGGCGCGCGCGGCTCACGCCGGGCGCAGTACCGAAGCGGAGGTGCGTGAGATTTTGAACGCCGCAGTCCGGACACCCGTGGGTCTTGGTACAGCGCTCGCAGCTCTGGGCAAGCGCGCTGGCGGCGTTGACCTATCACGCAGCCGTAAGCGCAGTCCGGCGAGAGTCGCGAGCTTTGAATCTTGATTATTCTCGATACCAACGTGGTATCCGAGCCTTTGAAGCCTAATCCTGACGCTGCGGTATTGCGTTGGCTGGATCGCCAAAGTCCCGCAACGCTCTATCTGACGACAATCAGCCAGGCCGAACTGTTGGCCGGTGTGTTGGCATTGCCTGCGGGGAAACGCCGTACGGAGCTACGGCGGGTTATCACCGATGAGTTGGCGTTCTTGTTCGCCGATCGCATTCTCCCGTTTGGTGAGCGCTCGGCCGACGCGTATGCGCACGTGGTTACCGCGGCGACTATGGCGGGCAATCGCATAGATTTTGCAGATGCGGCGATTGGTGCAATTGCCATAGAGCACAATTTTATTTTGGCCACCCGCAATGTGCGGGACTTCAAGGGAACGGCGGTCAAGCTTCTGAACCCCTGGTCTTGAACTGGTGCTCATTGGTTAACCTTACACCGCAGAGTTAGTGTGAGTGGCGTTCTTCCGTGTGCCCGCCGTGACCGAGTGTCGGGGCAATGACTCGTTCCCGTACACGGGCGAGGGACACCCCCTCGCGGCTAAGGATGCTTTTCGCGGCGTTGACGTCGCGGTCATGAGCGCACCGGCACTCACCACGCATCCACGTTCCTCAGCTCCGTGCCGTTCTCGTAGGCCCGCAGATGAGCTTTTTCGTACCTCACGCTCCTGACCCGCCGGTCGATTGTCGTTCCATCTGAAGCTCAAGAGAATGGCCGCCTTGAAACGCAGCGTGCAAATCACTGTCGGGACTGTATTCTCGGGCATTGGCGCGATTTTTCTGGCCCCGCCTGCTGCGGCGTACGCGAGAAATTGCCCAGTTCGTACAGATATCGAGCGCTTCACAGAAGCCCGGCAATGCGCGCGGCATGAGCGCTAATAACTGGGCCGCAACTCCTTGTGCTGGCGCAACTGTCGCAGCGGGGTCAGCGCGTCCTTGCGCTGCCGTTGTGAGGTACACAGTAGATGGTCAGTGTTGATGGATGGTCGCTGCGTCGCTGATGAAGCTCTGGCACGGCGGTACCATCAGTGCGCTTCAAATCGCTTGACGCCAGCCCGCAGGGTGGCCTTGGCAAGATTCCTGTCCAGCGTCGCGAGCGGCAGTCCGCGGCGCAAAGCCAGTTCTAGATAGGAGGCGTCGTAAGAAGACAGGCCGTAGCGGCGCGCGAGCTCAAGCGTCGCGCCTAGCGCGCAGGAATACGTGTCGGGGTCGGGCTCGATCGGTAGTTCCTTGAGAAGGTCTAGGTATGCACTGGTCTGTGCGGTCGTCAGCAACTCCTTCGTCTCGCAGCGAGAAACGACGTTCGCGATTTCCAGACCCCAAGTGACAGGAACCTCCGCGTTAGCGCTCGAAGCGCCGAACGCGTTGAGGACAGCAAATGCGTAGGCGGTGTCCTTGGTTGAGCCGTCCTGAAGGAGCCACGTGAGGGCAACGGACGCATCAAGGACGAAGGTCATTCGCGGCCTTTCTCGATCAGCGCCCTGATGTCCACGCTCTTACAGACCGGGTTGGCTTCCCTGAACACCATATACCTTGCTATCGCAGTGGCCGTGTTTCGGGTATTTGTCGTCTCGCACGGCACCAGGTCGGCGATCGGCTTGCCGCGGTTGGTAATGGTGAATTTCTTCCCGCCCTGCACTTGTCGCAGGAGTTCGGGCAGTTTTGTCTTTGCCTCAAAGGCGCCGATTTCTTTATTCATGACATCTCGCCGATTTGTAAACCAGTTGATACAACTAGTCTATTGCATAGAGTCGATGCAGACAAATCTGCGCCGCTTTGCCACTTCCGTGTCGAGGAAGGGCTGAGGCATTCGTGGCGTTGAATTCAAATGGTGATTTCGAATCCCGGTGCCAGCCTCACGCGGCGATGGGTTCGCCGAGGGGCGTGGCGCAGTTCGACCCGAGGGTCACGGCAGGGCTCTACCGCTGAGCTACGCGCCCGCTGCGGAGCGAGGACGCGGTGGGGGGCTCACGAAGCAGGAGTTCGAGGGACGGATTAACCGGGAAATCGAGAAGAAGAAGTCAGCCCAGGTGGACCTGGTCAAGAAACTGGGGGTTGGGGCCGAATCCGTGATCGTTGGTCGAGCAGGCGGGATTCGACGCTCGTTGGGCGCTACTTCGGGCCAAAAACGCTCCGGTACCGCTCCAGTCACCCGGACCCCGTTTCCGGTGTATCGTCTAACGGTAAGGTTATTTGAGTATTTTTTGGTGGGCGCGACAGGGATCGAACCTGTGACTCCCTGAGGGTCAGGCCGCGCGACGCTTTTCCGCCGCTGCGAGGTCGTACGTCGCCTGAAGGTTCATCCACAGTCGGGGCGAGGTGGCCAAAACCTCGGCGAGATCGAGTGCCGCATCTGCGGTCACGCCACGCTTGCCCTTGATAAGTTCGTTGAGCCGGGCGCGCGTCCAGCCGAGGCGCTTTGCAAATGCCGTCTGGGTGATGCCGGCGGGCGACAGAAACTCCTCGAGCAGCATTTCGCCGGGATGAAAAGGGTTGCTGGGCTGCGGGTGTGGCTTTCGGGCCATGTACTGCTCCTAGTGATAGTCCACGACCGCGACGTCCATGGCGTTGCCTCGCTCGAAGCGAAAGACCACTCGCCACTGATCGTTGATCCGGATCGAATACATTCCCTTGCCGCGACCTTTTAGTGCCTCGAGTCGGTTGCCTGGCGGCACACGCAGATCAGCGAGATCCGAAGCGTCGTGGAGGTACAGGATCTTGCGCCGCGCAGATCGCAGGAGATCCGGCGGGAACGCCCGGGTTTCCTTCGACCGACGGTCATAAAACAAGTCTTCGGCCAAGCGGTTTCCGAAGCTCTCGATCATGTCGCTATGTTATCGGAAGTCGATAACAAGGGCAACCCGGCAACGTCGGAATACTGAGGCGACCGCTGCGTCGGGTAGGGCGAGGGTTGTCACCCGCGGGCCGATGCATCGCGGCCGACACCGTGGTGAGAGTGGGCAGGCGCGATGTAACGAGACCCTCAAGCAGCGGGCCTAGAATGCGGATAATGCGCTTTGTACGCGCTTCGGCCCCCGGCGACACCGGCCGGAAGGATTTGCGATCTTCCAGGAGCCGAGCATCGCTTGAACTGCGCCCGTCGGCCATGCCCGAAGTTGGTGCAAACGGATAGAAAGGCAGGACCCGCGGTAAACCCACGAAAGTGCGCCCCAAACGACTTGGTGCTTTGCCGTGGATGCCGCTAATTTATTGTTTTTAGGCGGCTATTTGGTGGGCGCGACAGGGATCGAACCTGTGACCCCTTCCATGTGTCAAGGAAGTGCTCTACCGCTGAGCTAACCGCCCACGGAGGTACAGGATCTTGCGCCGCGCGACGCGCAACAGATCCGGCGGGAATGCCCGGATTTCCGTAAGCATCCGGTGAAGTCATCTACCGGAAGTTTTCCGGGATGAGGATGATCGTGTCCACTAAGAAACAAGTGGACACGTGTACATGAGCGAGAAAGAAGTGTCGGTGAAGCGTACGCGTCGGCGGCACAGCGAGGAGTTT
>CAIYLH010000020.1 GCA_903927005.1 uncultured Pseudomonadota bacterium | reverse complement strand
GGCCAGGTACGGCTCGGCGGCCGCCACGCCCCACCATCCAGCCAGGCACACGAGCATCGCGATCGTCCAGGTGCCACGGGCTTTTGTCATGGCGGCGTCTCAAATTCGAATTCCGTGAGCAGGACCGGCCCCGAGACGGCACTGCTGCCACCCAAGCGGCTCCCTGAGATCCCTGATAGACCCGTTGCGGGCGGCGTCAGCGCCGTCAGGCGATAGAGGCCATCGCTAAACGGCGCCACCGGCACGACCATCAGCGCCTTCGGATTGCCCGCAGGCACGGACAGCCGGACTGGCATCTCCCGGATGGTCGTGCCGGTGGCGCGATCGATTTCTTCGAGCCGGACCGACCCCCCATCGATGCGCGTTTGATCCAGATCCTCGCTGAATCCGACGACGAGCGGCACGCGCGCATCCGTCACAATGACGTGCATCGCCGGGCTAATCGAGGTAACCCCGAATCCGACACCCGCGGCCGATGCTGCTGGCAGCGCCCCATCGGCAATCCATTGCCGGACGATGTCGATCGTCGCCTGTTCCAGATAGGGTCCTCCGAAAGGCATTTGCGCGCCGACGGCCGCGTGGCCCTCTAGCTTCTGGATGATGTAACTGTTGTTCGGATCGCCCGGCTTGACGCGCAGGGTCGAAGAAACCTCTGTACTTGGAATGCCAACGAGCAACGAATAACTGTTGGTGGAATCGAGCCTGAGCCCTTGGGGCGCCGCTCCGCCGGCGTGGCAGGCGGTGCAGATGGGCGTCAAGATATGAAACTGTATCGATGCAAAGTCGGCCGTCAGCGGTCCATTTGATCCACCGCCAGGCGCGAGCGGCCGACCGTTCTGATCAAGGCCCTCGCCATTGCCCGCGCAGCCACCGAGCAACGCGACGGACAGCGCCAGCACACTCGCGCCGTTTCGTCCTGTGTGATGCATGCGTCCCTCGCTGTGAACCTGTGGTGTACGTACCCCTTGAGTGCGGATGGGTTCACAGGGCGAGCCGTTATGTTTTTGTCGTCGCAGAGAACCGCCGGAGTTGACGTCGGAACCTACGCAGTGACCGCCCGCATATCTGCGGGCCGGCGACTAACGGGGGATCCTTCATGGCGCGCTTCTCTCATTCTCTCGTGGTGGGCCGGCAACGGCGCCTCGCCACAGCGACTTGCCTTTTCGCCCTCATCCTCGGTGGCTGCGGTGGAGGTTCCGGTAGCTCCGGTACCAGCACGCCGCCCCCGCTCAGCGTTTCTCTGACTGTTGCGCCGGCGACAATCGTACTCGGCCAAAGCGCCACACTGACGTGGTCCACACCTTCCGGATCATCGTGCACGGCGAGCGGCGGCTGGAGTGGCTCGCAGACCGCAAGCGGCTCCGCAGCTACTGTGCCTGCGGCGACGGGCTCCAGCACGTACACACTTTCTTGTAGCGCGACCGACAGCGCCTATGGAGGCAGTTCCTCGACCGGCAGTGCCACCGCGACACTGACCGTCAACCCGCCGAGCACATTCACCAAGACGGCACTCGTGGCTGACACGGCCGCCAGCGGAGCGTTGATCATCGACACAAACCTGGTCAATCCGTGGGGCATCGCCTTTGGAGCAAGCGTCGCGTGGGTGGCGAACAATCACTCGGAGACGTCCACGCTCTACGACGGCAACGGCAAGGCGCAGCCGACGTCTGCACCATTCGCTGTGAATTTCCCGCCAAACGGGGCCGTGAGCTTTGACCCGACCGGCGTCGTCCTCAACGGCACGACGAGCTTCGTCGTAACTGCCGCCGCCAAGTAAGCATCCGGTGAAGTCATCTACCGGAAGTTTTCCGGGATGAGGATGATCGTGTCCACTAAGAAACAAGTGGACACGTGTACATGAGCGAGAAAGAAGTGTCGGTGAAGCGTACGCGTCGGCGGCACAGCGAGGAGTTT
>CAIYLH010000019.1 GCA_903927005.1 uncultured Pseudomonadota bacterium | reverse complement strand
TGGCCATCCGCCAATCATGCCAAACTTCTGCGTCCCTGCCTCAGGCATCCTATGCCGTATAAACAAGGCTTTCAGCACCGCAAAGCCTCAGCTTTTACCCACACGAAATCACGAAGAGCCCTTATTATTGGCAGAACTGCCAGCATCAAGGATCGTTCGGCGGTTGTTATACGGCCACTCCTATTATTAATACCACCGCAGGTGTTCAGTGGTCCGGTGTGTGCCCCATCGGTACTTCTGGCAACGCAAGTAATTGTACTGTTTACCCGGCAACGTCAGCTACTACTCTGGGGACCGGTATAGCGTGGTGTTGATCTGCTAGCGCCTACCGCGCGTTGTTGTCCGCCTGTCTGACAGCTATCGGTTCAAGAAGCCGAAATGGTCCAGAGGCGGACGTTTTGCCGCTAACGCGGCAGACCGCGGAACCCGTCAGACCGTTAGTAAAAGCCAAGACCAGGAACCCGAAACTGCCCCCGCAGCATGGTCAAAGCTGGACGCCGGTAGCTGCTCAGAGTTGGACGCCCGTTGACCCGACGGCAGGCCCGCAACCAACGCATTCAGTGGTAACCGCCCTTGTTCGCCGGGCAATTGCAAAGTCTGGTGCTCATGCCGCTGGCCCGGCACGCGCTGTCAGCCCAGACCGGTCGCCTGCAGCGCCGCGTGCAACCAGCGCATCGCGCCCTGGCCCGTCGGTACCGCCTGCAGCACCGGCACCAGCGCCTCGGCCTGTACCTTACCCAGCTCGACGCCCCACTGGTCGAACGGGTTGATGCCCCACAACAGGCTCTCAACGTAGACCCGGTGTTCGTACAGCGCGATCAGCTTGCCCAGCGTCGCAGGATCGAGCCTCTCGAACGCAATCACGGTCGAGGGCCGCCCGCCCGGGTGCACGCGATGCGGCGCAAACGCGACGCCCGCAGCCCCTGCTGCCTTGACCTTGGGATCGGCGAGCACCTGCTCAAGCGTCCGGCCGCGCGCGAGCGCGTTCGCCTGCGCGAGCGCGTTCGAGGCGGTGAGGATCGAATCGGCCAGCTCGCCCGTGGGCCCTTCGTACGGCAGCAGAAAATCGGCGGCGATGCGATGCGTGCCCTGGTGCAGCAGCTCGAAGAACGAGTGCTGGCCGTTAGAGCCGGGCTCACCCCAGATCACGGTGCCGGTGTGCCAGCTGACCTGCTGGCCGTCGCGCGCCACGCTCTTGCCGTTCGACTCCATCGTCAGCTGCTGCAGGTAGGCCGGCAGCCGGTGCAGACGCTGCGCGTACGGCAGCACCGCGTGCGAGTGGCAGCCGAGGAAGTTACCGTTCCAGACCGACAGCAGCGCCAGCACCAGCGGCAGGTTCGCGGCCCCTTCGGTATTGGCGAAGTGCCGGTCGATCGCGTTGGCGCCATCGAGCAGCGACTCGAAGTGCGCGGTGCCGATCGCAAGTTCAACGGCAAGCCCGACCGCCGACCACAGCGAGTAGCGACCGCCGACCCAGTCCCACATCGTGAAGCGCGCATCGGCGGCAACGCCAAACGCATCCATCGCCGGATGATTGGTCGACACCGCCGCGAAGTGCGCCGCGACATTGTCCTCGCCCATCGCCGTGGCGATCCAGGCGCGCATGCGCCTGGCATTGGTGAGGGTCTCAAGGGTGGTGAACGTCTTCGAACAGATCAGCACCAGCGTGGTGGCGGGATTGAGCCGTGCGATCAGATCGACCGCCTCGGTGCCGTCGATGTTGGAAACAAAATGCACCGCAACGCCCGGCTCGGCATAGTCCTTCAGCGCCTCGACCGCCATCACAGGGCCGAGGTCGGAGCCGCCGATGCCGACGTTGACCACGTCAGTGAAGCGCTCGCCGCTGGCGCCGCGACGCGCGCCGCCGCGCACTGCCAGCACGAACGCGGCAAGCTTGGCCCGCTCCGCATGCACCAGCTCGCGCACGTCGGTATCCCCGACCTGCAGCGGGCCGCCACCGCGGTCGCGCAGCGCAACATGCAGCGCGGGTCGCTGCTCGGTGTGGTTGATCGGCACGCCCGTGTACATCGCCCGCACCGCCGCCGGGACGTTGGCCTGCGCCCCCAGCTCCAGCAGTTCGCGCCAGACCGACTCGTCGATCAGCTGGCGCGAATAGTCGACCAGCAGCCCCTCGACCTCGAGGCTGTAGCTCGCCTGCCGTCCTTGACCTGCGCCGTACAGCGCGGTCGGCGACAGCGCTTTGAGGCGCACCGCGTGCGCACCCAGGCGCTCAAGCAGTTCGGGGGATCCCACGGGCAACAAGGTCGACATCGGCACTCCGGTCATGGCTCGGGCGTTAAGATCAGAAAATCGCGTCAGCCAGCCGCCTCCGGCGGCGGCGAGCGGAACAGGCATTTGCCCTTGGCCTGCTTGCTGATGCGATCGAGCATCGCCTCGTGCAGCAGCAGTTCCTCAGCGGAGGCGCGCAGGATCGGGATCTCCACCGCAACCTTGGCGCGGCGCGCGCTCTTGCGCTTGGCATCGCCCGCCTTGCCGCCGCCCTCGGCCAGCAGCGTCAGCGCGGCCTGACCGCCAGTCATCGCCAGGTACACGTCGGCCAGCAGGCGCGAGTCGAGCAGCGCGCCGTGCAGCTCGCGGTTTGAGTTGTCGACCAAGTAGCGCTTGCACAGCGCGTCCAGGCTGTTGCGCTGGCCCGGATGCAGCTGGCGGGCGAGCACGAGGGTGTCGAGCACCGTGCACAGGTCGCTGACCAGCGGCTGCGGCGGCGGCAGCCGGCCAAACTCATGATCGAGGAAGCCGATGTCGAAAGGCGCGTTGTGGATGATCAGCTCGGCGCCGCGGATGAACTCCACCAGCTCCGCTTCAATCTCGGCGAACTTCGGCTGGTCCTGCAGGAACTCGGCCGACAGGCCGTGCACGGCCTGCGCGCCGGCGTCGATCGCCCGCTCCGGGTTCAGGTACTTCTGGAACGTGCGGCCGGTCGGGCGACGATTGACCAGCTCGATGGCGCCGATCTCGATAATGCGATGGCCCTGCGCAGGCTCAAGACCCGTGGTCTCGGTGTCGAGGATGATCTGCCGCATGGGGAGGCCCGCTCGTGAGAGGCGAAGAGTCTAGCCTACCTGCGCACCCGGCGCGCTGCACCGCACAATCCCGCGAAATCCCGTCCCTGTACCGTGCTGCGGCAGCGCGATTCTCGCCAACCCGTCGCCGATAGCGTATTCTCGATTCTCTATTCTTTCGACGAGATTCGAGAGGAATGACAGAGCCTATGCCGCCACGCCTTCGAGCGTCGATCAAGCGCAGCGCCAGCCCCGGACGTCCCATCGGGTATGCCCGCGAGGGCGCCGGCGAGCAGAGCCTGGCGCTGCAGCTAGCTGCCCTGCAGAAGGCGGGCTGTGCGCAGGTCTTCACCGACCAGGCCCGTGGCGCCGGGGCAGGCAGACCGGGTCTCAACGACGCCTTGTCCCAGCTGCGGCCCGGCGACACGCTGGTGGTCTGGAACCTGGGCCGTCTCGGCGGTGGCGTCAAAGGGCTTGTGGATCTGGTCAACGCGCTGGCAGGACGCGAGGCGCACTTTCGCAGCCTGAGCGACGATATCGACACCCAGGCCTCTGCCGGCCGGTTCTTTTTCCACGTCATGGCCCGCCTCGCGCAGATGGAGCGCGAACTGATCGTCGAGCGAACCCATGCCGGCCTCGCCGTGGCCCGCAAGCTTGGCCGCGTGGGGGGGCGCAAACGCCGCATGACCGACAGCAAGATCAGCGCCGCGCGGCGGCTACTCGCCGGCGGCACGACTGCGCGCGAGGTCGCCGACAACCTCGGCGTGTCCGTGCCAACGCTATACCGATGGCTGCCCGCCTCGGCGCGGACCTAGCAATCGTGAGCGCAAGCTCACCCCTGGCTCACGGCGCGCCGCTTTGGCACGCCTATCCCTGTCTGGGAGGACGGGACAGTCGCCGCCCAGCCGCCGTGACCGGCCACTCGTTAGCTGCGGCGTACGCACCCAAAGGAGACTGACCAACGTGGCTGCATTGTCTCGGCTGGGAAAACAAATCGAAGAGCTCGTCGGCGCGCTCAATCGCCTCGGCGTGCGATTCGCGTTGATAGGCGGACTTGCGCTCACGCCGCACAAGGTCATTCGTGCGACGCAAGACATCGACCTGCTGATAGACAGCATCAGTGCGGACCGCGTTGATCAGCAATTGCTTCAACTCGGCTATCGGTGCGTGCACCGCAGTGCCGATGCCGGCAACTACCTGCGCGCCGATGAACGCGTCGACGTTCTTTACGCTCACCGGCCCGCTGCTCGCCATCTGCTGGCCAGCGCGGCGGAATTCACCACGCCTTTCGGCGTGCTGCGCGTCGTCAGCCCCGAAGGACTGATTGGCTTCAAGCTGCAGGCGCTCACAAACGATCCCCGCCGCACGCAGGACCTGGCGGACATCCGAGCGCTGATTCGCGCCAATCGATCGACACTAAAGATGGATGAAGTGCGCGAGTTTTTCCGCTTGTTCGATCGCGAGGCCTTACTGGAGGAGCTGCTCAATGACACCGAGTAGCGCAGACGCCGCCGTCCTCGCCAGCGACGCAGGCGTGGTCACCTCGCCGCCCGACACGCGCGACCCCTTCGCAGCTCTAGACGACCTCATGGCCGTCATCGACCTGCTCAGTCCGCGCTGGCCTGACCGCCGTACCGCCGCCGGGCTGGGTTCGTTCCGGTTGTGAAGGCCCGCTCGCGACAGGCGACGCGCCCCGCCGCGCTGCGCGCGCGCCACGCTGCACCGCGGATACGTACGGGCCTGATCTTCGATAACCGTATCGGCCCTCTGAATCTATACGCTCATGAAATCATTGAAATCTATGGATAACCTGTGCGAGGCATGCGCATGAAGGAGTACCGCCATGACAGCTCTCTACGGAAGCGCAGGGACGCGCTGACCCCGCTGCGGCAGTTGCGCTAGCACAAGGAGCTGCGGCATGAGCAGCAGGCACTCCTGAGCATAGAGAGCCCTATCAGAACGTGCTGGCATTCGGACACGGCTATCCGCGCCGGTCAGCCAAAGAGGTCTTAAGCCCTCCTGGCGGCGCTGAAGAACCGGTCTTTTAACCGGCCTTAATAACGGTCATAACTTGAGGTTGAATATCTCAATTCATTGTTATATAAGTATTATTAGTTAATTAATCCGGTCTTTTTAATGGACTCGGAAACGCCCGACGATCGTCACGAGCCGCTCTCGGCCCTAGAGCCAGTTCGGCTGGCAGAGGGCTCCCCTCACCGCCCAGCTTTGACCGATCTGGCACTGGAACTCGCCCAGCGCAGCGCCGGGTTCCGCCGCTCGCTGCCCGCGACCCTGACTCGGTCGCTCGCCGACCTTGTGCGGTCCATGAATTGCTATTACAGCAATCTTATTGAAGGCCACAACACCCACGGAAGCGCAGGGACGCGCTGACCCCGCTGCGACAGTTGCGCCAGCAGAGGAGCTGCGGCCAAGTGTTTAGGGCTCATGCCGCGCTCGTTCCCGGGCTGCAGTGGATCGTTCGATATCTGTACGAACTGGGCAATTTCTCGCGTACGCCGCAGCAGGTGGCCCCAGTAAAATCGCGCCAATGCCCAAGACTCCAGTCCCGACAGTGACCCGCACGCTGCGCTTCAAGTTGCGCCGCGAGTCCTATCCGTGGCTTGAGGCTTCGAAATTCGTAAATACGTATCAGACTATCGTCGTGGGCGATGTGAGCAGCGTGAAGCTGGCCAGGACCAAAATGGCGAAAGCCGTTCTGGACTCCGGCTGGGGTCTGCTCCGGGCACAGCTGCAGTACAAGGGCGAGCACGCCGGCAGAAGTGTCAGAGTCGTCAGCGAGCGCAACACCAGTCGCACCTGTTC
>CAIYLH010000018.1 GCA_903927005.1 uncultured Pseudomonadota bacterium | reverse complement strand
TGCCGTCTCGGGGCCGGTCCTGCTCACGGAATTCGAATTTGAGACGCCGCCATGACAAAAGCCCGTGGCACCTGGACGATCGCGATGCTCGTGTGCCTGGCTGGATGGTGGGGCGTGGCGGCCGCCGAGCCGTACCTGGCCGTACAGCAGGGCTACAAGTGCGTTGCGTGCCACATGAACCCGACCGGCGGTGGGCTGCGCAATGATTTCGGCATCGTGTTTGCTGAGAACATGCTGCCGGCGAACGGTCTGCCTGCTGCAGTTCCCGTGTGGACCGGCCGCATGGGCGACTTCTTGCGGCTCGGGGGCGACCTGCGCGCGAGTTGGACGCGCGCCGAAGTTCCAGGGGCAAAGTCGCAGCACGCCTTCAATCTCGATCAGGCGCGCCTGTATGCTGACGTCGCCCTGATTCCGGACCGGCTTTCGCTTTATATCGACGAGCAGGTCGCGCCTGGCAACGCCATCTCGATGGAGGCGTACGCACGGCTGACTGATGCCGCCAGTGGTTGGTACTTCAAGGGCGGTCGATTCTATTTGCCGTTTGGCTGGCGACTGCAGGACCAGACGTCGTTCGTGCGCGAGGCGAGCGGCATCAACATGACGACTGCGGATACGGGTGTTGAGGTGGGCGTCGAGCGTGAGCACTGGTCCGCCCAACTCGATCTCACAAAAGGCGCGGCCAACGCAGGCCTCGGCTCCGGTCACCAACTCACAAGCCAGGTCGTCTGGGTAGATCGTCGGTATCGCGTCGGAGCCGCCGCCTCCTTCACTCAGTCCGAGGGCGGCAACCGACGTCTTAGCGGCCTCTTCGTCGGCGTTCGAACGGGGCCTATAGCTTGGCTCGGTGAAATGGATCTTGTGCACGACGACGGCTTTCCGGAGGGCACCCGTTCGATGGTGGCGGCACTCGGCGAGGCTGACTGGCTGATTCGCAAGGGCCACAACCTCAAGCTCACGGCCGAGTACCTGGATCCGGATCGGAAGATCTCGCAGGATCAGCGGACCCGCTGGAGCGTCCTTTATGAATACACGCCGATTCCATTCCTGCAGCTGCGGGCGGGTGTTCGCTGGTATCGGGGCATTCCGCAGAGCGACCTCGAAAATCGTCGCATCGCCTTTCTCGAACTACACACCTTTTTGTAGCGGTCGCGCGGGCCTAGATGCTTGAAACAGCAGCCCACGCGAGGACATCTGGCCCGTAGTGCCGATGGTCAGCAGTGTCGTCCCGCACGTCATTCCTGACCTGCCACCTTGCGTGTCATCGCTTCACACCGGCCTGCTTTGAGCTGAGCCGTTGTGACAAACCGGCTTCATTTGAACAGATGCGGGTGACGTCGTGGGTGTCCGAGTACACTCTGTGAAGGTCGACGAGAACCATGATCACGACCTTCAGGCAGTAACCGGCGGATAGTCAGAGGCACTCATGACAAATGTATCTTTTGCGCGCCTTCTCCTGGTTGTTTTTGCGACGAGCATCTTGTACCCGCTTGTGGCGAGCGCGACCCCACCGGAGCCCAGATCGCGTGATCTGGGCGTTCCCTTCGATGGGACACCGGGTCCTTACAACGCCATAACTGATGTGGCGGGGATCGAAGTCGGGTTCAAGACGCTAATCCGCGGTTCTGGAAAATTGATCGTGGGCAAGGGACCGGTCCGGACGGGAGTTACAGCGATATTCCCCAGAGGACACGCTGACACACGCAGTGTCATGGCTGGGTATTTCGCCGGAAACGGTAACGGCGATATGACCGGCACCCACTGGATTGAAGAGAGCGGTGTGCTTGAGACGCCCATTGTTATAACCAACACCAACAGCGTGGGCGTGGTGCGCGATGCCGCACTCGCTTGGATGGTCAAGCACCAGCATCCTGGCTTCTATTTCTATCCCGTCGCTGCGGAAACCGCCGACCAACCGCTCAACGACATCCTGGGGCAGCACGTCACCGCCCAGGATGCTCTAGATGCGCTAGATGCTGCCAAGGGCGGGCACATCGAGGAAGGCAATGTCGGCGGTGGTACCGGCATGATCTGCAACGGCTTCAAGGGGGGCACAGGAACGGCCTCGCGCAAGTTAGATGCTGTGGATGGTGGCTACACCGTCGGAGTGCTCGTTCAGTGCAATTATGGGCTTTCAGTGAATCTTCGCATTGCCGGCATTCCAGTTGCACGCGAGATGCATGTGCAAGGAGGTTGCGTTACGGCGCAGACGACTCCGCCGGTTGTCGACGATGAAGGCGTACCGGCAAAGGTCTGCGACCCGGCGCTTCTCGCCGTAGCGGATGGCATGAAAAGGGCTGAGGCGGGTTCAATCATCGTGATCGTTGCGACGGACGCACCTTTGACCCCCGACCAATTGAAGCGGCTCGCGCGGCGAGTATCCGTTGGACTGGGACGGATCGGGTCTATCGAAGGCGATGGTTCAGGGGACATCTTTTTGGCGTTTTCAACGGCCAATCCCGGAGTTGACGAAGGGAATAGCACGGTGCCTCCATATACCGCGCCCAACGCGAAGGTCGAACGACTGCAAAGCTGGAAGATGAGCCCGGTCTTTTCGGCAGTAATCGAGGCGACCGAAGAAGCGGTGATCAATTCCATGGTGGCTGCGAAGACCATGGTTGGCGCCGATAATTGGAAGGTCTCAGCGCTGCCGCACGATCAATTGCAGGCAATATTGAAGGCGCATTCGCTGCTGAAGCCATAACCGGCGCACGGCTTGCGGCTACGGTGCTGGCCAAGCCGCAAGGGATCGTGATGGGTTCATCGAAGGGTAGCCCAGTTGTGGGAGGCTTCGGCGTTTTAGCGTTTGGCGTGATGATGAGATTCGCGGCGAAGTCACTGAACTGGTCGCACCGCGCCACAAGCTCTTAGATGTCGGTGATCCTGCAATTCTTTATCTGCCGCAGGGGAGGGCGCTGCCGCCGGCTGCATCGGTGCCAGCATTCAGTGGGCGGCCGAGCAACATCGGATGGCGCTTATCGCTGTTCCTGCACGAGTGACCGTACGGCGTCGTGCGCCGCGCGCACCTGCGCGCGGCGCACCGCCTGACTCCCGGTATCAGGTTGTGACGATCAGCGGCCTCATCATGTCGTGCTCCTCGTGCTCGAGGATGTGGCAATGCCACACGTACTCGTGGCCGTTAGCGATGCCGTTCATGTCGCGCACACGTGTGCTGCCAGGCACTGCGAAAGGTAGCTGCGGCAGGTTGAAGCGCATGATGACCCGCGTCACGAAACCCGGCGGACAACGCACCGTCTCCTTCCAGCCGAGTTCGTTGACGTCAGGCGCGACGTCCGGCCCGACATAGGTCGGAGCACCGCCTGCGCTTGCGAGGTAGCCGACCGGGTCGAACGGCTGGCGCGACAGCACTTGCACGTTGGTCAGGTGGAAGTGCATCGGGTGCGTGTCGCCCGTCAGGTTGATGATCTCCCAGACCTCGACGCTGCCGGCGGCGACGACCTCGGTGGGCGGGTCGTCGTACGCGCGACTGAAGTCAGCATCGCTGGTCGCCGTTGCCGCGACCATGGGCTCGTCGGTGCCGAGCCTCTGGATCAGCCGGCCAAACTCGTCGAAGCCCTCGTTCAGGGTCTTGCGCCTGACCTGCACCGGCAGCGTGATGCCGCCGACGGCGACCGATGCCGGCACCGCCGTCGGCACGCCCGGCGCCTGGAAGACCAGCGACGGGTCGGTAGGCGTCAGCACCGGCGGTAGCGCGAGCACGGGATTCGCAGCGCCCTTCAGTGATCGCACCCGCAGTTGCAGCAGGTTGCAGGTGTCGGGAGCGAAGCCTCGCTTCAGGCTGCCGTCGTACCGGTTGAGGCTGTCACCCATGGGGTACGGCGAGGCGCTGTCCGCGTACAGGATCAGTGTCGAACCGGGCGGTACCGAACGCAGGTCGAGCAGCAAGTCTGCCCGTTCGCCCGGGGCGATCAGCAGCGGCGTCGCCGTCGCCCCCGAGCCGCCGACGGCGACCGGGTAAGGCAGGAATCCGCCTTCCGTTCCGATCTGCACGAACGTCGGTCCGCGACGTGTCAGGTCGGCCTCGGTGCTGTCCGGCGCGGCGCGGCCCTTCGCGTAGTAGACGGCCGGGTTCAGGAAGCGGGCGTTGCAGGCATTGAGCATCCGCAGCCGGTAGAGGCGGGGCTCCACGTTGAGAAACGGCGCGACCGCGCCGTTGACCAGCATGGTGTCGCCGAAGAACTCCGGGATCACCGACGTTCGAGGCGGCGTGCCGCCCGAAACATCCCACTTGGCCGGATCATAGTAGTCGGTATAGCCGAGGTCGCCGGAGCGACGGCTGCCCGTCCAATTCGGGTTGGCTGCCAGGAAGCGAGACGAGACGAATTTCTTGTCCTGGAACACGAGGTACTTGGTGCGGGCATCGAGTGGTCCGGGCAGGTTGAATGGCGCACCGCTGAGCGCCGTTTCGTAGGCATCGGTGATGACGTACGCCGAGGCGACGCCGGCGTAGGCGTTCAGTCGTGTATTGCCGATCGTGTGGTCGTGATACCAGGCGAGCCGGGCGCCCTGCTGGTTCGGATAGTAGAACTCGCCCTCGTTGGCGCGCAGGCGTGGATTTAGCCGCAGCATGAAGGCCCGGTCATAGCTCGCTCCCTGCTTGGTGCCATTTGCGTTCCACCACGCGTACGGCCCACCGTCCGATTGCCAGGGCACGAACCCACCGTGCAGGTGCGGGCATGTTCGGTCGGCACCTTCCATCGCACCCATGATCGTGGTGTCGACTGGCAGGATGTGGCGGGTCGGCAGCTGGTTCCGGTAGGTCACCTGGACCGGTACACCTCGCGAGGCGACGACAATGCCGCCGAGATGCTGATAGACCCCTCGCTGGCCGTAGCCCCACAGACGGGTTGCCTCCTGGTCGGGATGCAACTGATCCGTGTACTGCGCGACGGTCAGCGTGTAGTGATCGACCGTCGTCCAGCCGGTATCCTTGGCTGCGACGGGGATGCCGCCCGCGGTCACGTCGCGCAGCGGCTGCACGAACTTCGCCAGGAAGCCGCCGCTGCCGGCGGCCAGCGCGGTCGTCCATCGGCCGGCCAGTACGGTGCCCGCCGCGAGGGTGCCTGCCTTGATGAACCCGCGTCGGGAAATCGAACCAAAAAAGGCGTCGCTGTCCCTGCTCATGTGCGCTCCCCCTAGTTCATTGTGTCCCTGATCCTCGACTGTCTGCGTTCGCCGACAGTTAGGGGAGAACCGTAGGCTTTTTGCTTAAGGGCTCCCATCCGGATTCAAGTCACCGAAATACGTACTCGCCACGGCTCCTGTCTCGCGGCGCGAGACCTCCTGAAGTGTGATTTCGGTGGTCGCGTAAGGAGGGATGAAAGGCGGAAGGGCCCGAATCTGTTCCCGTCTATTGCGACGGCCTGAGCGGTGAACGCTTTTGGCAGACGACGGTTGCCGGTCGTG
The DNA here is from genome assembly GCA_903927005.1 of uncultured Pseudomonadota bacterium. Taxonomy (GTDB): domain Bacteria; phylum Pseudomonadota; class Gammaproteobacteria; order Steroidobacterales; family Steroidobacteraceae; genus CAIKZZ01. The sequence goes on along the minus strand of CAIYLH010000018.1, from coordinate 2,661 downwards.
GCGCTTGCCGGAAACGACGCCTGCGGCGCCTGATCGTCGGACCTTGGCCACGAGGCGCTTCAGCTGGCGATAGCTGATCCCGAGCGTCGTGGCGGCCATCCGGTGGGTAATTAGTCGATCCAGAGCGCGCTGGAGGACCTCAAGGCGGTTGAGTTCCTAGTGGCTCACAGTGAGAAGTCCTCTCATGACTGCGCCGCCAAAATGACCCCGAGCGGACATTTGAACTTAGCTGGATCCGGACATTTGTACTTAGCTCTACATTCGTTCGTTCGTAATTCGCATAATAGATCTTATGACAAAACAAATCGCGCCTAATCGCGCCAGTGGCGAGCTTCGTTAGTTCAGCGCCTCTAACCCGGGACTCGCCGCTAACCGCCGCTCAAAGGTTACTGTCGCCGAGCAACTGGCGTCGACACCCAGAGGCGTTAAAGGCTACTTAGTGGCGAGCTTATCCTGCGTCTTGAAGTCGAAGTCAGTCGCTTCATGCCGCTCATGCAGCTGACTGGCAGGATCACCATGAATGCGGTTCACCATCCGGCCGCGCTTCACAGCCGGCCGCTCGGCAATCATGTCCGTCCAGCGCTGAACATGCTTATAGTCGCCAAGCTGCAAGAATTCACTGGCCTCGTAGACCAGTCCCTTGGCAAGCGCGCCGTACCAGGGCCAGACGGCCATATCTGCGATCGTGTACTCGGTCCCCGCCAGATACTCACTCTCGGCCAAGCGTCTATCCAACACGTCCATTTGCCGCTTCACCTCCATGGCAAAACGGTCGATCGCATACTCGATCTTGATCGGAGCGTAGGCGTAAAAGTGGCCAAAGCCGCCGCCCAGATAAGGCGCTGAGCCCATCTGCCACATCAGCCAAGACAGGCACTCCGCCCGCGCCGCCGGCTCGGTCGGCAGAAAAGCACCAAACTTCTCAGCCAGATAAAGCAGTATCGCGCCGGACTCGAAGACGCGGATGGGCGTAGGTCCACTGCGATCCAACAGGGCCGGAATCTTCGAATTCGGGTTAACGCGCACGAAGCCGGACCCGAACTGATCCCCTTCACGGATTTTGATCAGCCAGGCGTCGTAGTCCGCTCCGGCGTGTCCTCTCGCCAGTAGCTCCTCCAGCATCACCGTCACCTTCACGCCGTTCGGCGTGGCCAGGGAATAGAGCTGCAGGGCGTGCCTACCTACGGGCAGGTCTTTCTCGTGGGTTGGCCCGGCGATCGGCCGGTTGATGTTGGCGAACGGCCCCCCGCTCTCCTTGTTCCACGTCCAGACCTTTGGAGGGGTGTAGGTCGTCTCATCCGTCATGACTGCGGCTCCAGGAATCAACTTGTACGCGACGTCAGGCCTGTCCCAACGTTTTCAGAAGAGAATCAGCTGGTTGCCGTCTTGATCTGATTCTGAAGGGGTCGGAATACGCGAAAGTGCTATATCCAGCGGTGTTTTCTCGAATAGGTTGAGGCTCAAAATCTGTAGCATTTCGTACAAGCTGCGACTGAGGTTGAGGCGCTTCTTGATGATCGCGACGAGCACGTAGACCGATACGGCAATCCAGATCTGCGACTTGACCGCGTTTTCAGAGGTTCCGAAGAATGCCTTCACGCGCAAATGCATCTTGATCCAGCGAAAGAACAACTCGACCTGCCATCTGGCCTTGTACAGAGCACAGATTCTCAAGGCCGGCAGCGTCGTGTTGTTGGTGATGAACAGCAAGCGCTTGGCTGTCTCGGGATCCTTGTAACGAATGCCGCGAAACGTCTCTGGGTAGTCCTTGGCGGACTGGTATCCCTGCAGCACGAGCGTCTGATCGAACATCACACCGGTGGATCGATCCGTGGGATGCGAATAGCGGCGCTGCGCATTCATGTTGCGCTTGGCCCGCGTCACAAAGAAGCTGCCCGCCTGATGAAACCGATACAAGCGCTGAAAATCGATGTAGCCGCGATCCATGACGTAGAACGCGCCGGCTTCCGGAATCAACTGATCGAGAATATTGACGTCGTGCAACTTGCCATCGCTGATATGGATAAAACTCGGGATATTGCCGCGCAAGTCGAGCAGCGTGTGCATCTTCACCGCTGCCTTGGTGGTTCGAAACGGCGCCCACGGAAACAGCGAGAGCGACAAATCGATCGTCGTCGAGTCCAGGGCGTAGGCCGTGTTGGCCAGATCGACGCCAAAGGGTTCGTTGATGTAGAGCTTTCTCGCGATCCCGATCAGGCGCTGCGCGAAGTCGGCATAGATCCGCCAGTCGCGTGTCGCGTTCGCATTGGCGAGCGTGTTGCGCGATACCTGCCCGCGAATCCCCATGTGATAGAGCTTCTCGGTCTGCGAGCGCAGGCACGCTTCGATGTCCCGCAGGCTCTCGCGAAACGTCAGCTGCGCAAACGCCATGCACAGAAATTGATCCTGACAGGTGAAGCTCTGGATCTTGTGGTTGCCCCGATAGCGCTCCACGCATCGCGCCAACGTCTTCTCGGGAAGGTGCTCCATGAGCTGGGCAAAGACCAATTTTCCAGAATGCATCGCATACCCCGATTGCTTGCTTCGGGGTCACCATGGCAGCGCATGCAGTTGAAATCGAGGACATCGTCACATGCCTGCTTTTGCTAATTCCGTCATAGGCTTATCAGCGCCCGCGCCCAAAACGTTGGGACAGGCCTG
>CAIYLH010000017.1 GCA_903927005.1 uncultured Pseudomonadota bacterium | reverse complement strand
GGGGCGGCGGCATGAGCACCGGAGTGAGATGCCCGGCGGCATCAGATAACGGCGCAGTGCTGCAGCGTTGGCCTCGTGGCTGATGCGAAGCAGTAAAGTCTTAAAGTATCGGTGACACGGAGACTCAAGCCATTCTCCGCAAATCTCGCGATAGACAACCACCGGGCGCGGACCTCGTCCGCAGCTATTCCGTTGTCGGCACCGATACGTTTATCGACCCTGACGGTACGATCAGTTATCGAACCGTCGCTGACGGCGCGAAGAGCCGACGTGGAGCACCACGATAGAACCTACGCGACGGCCAGGTTAGCGTTGCCGATCTACCAGCGTTCCGGTAGTCGTCGCGAGGCGTGGAAGACACGAAGTATTTCCACCGTCTCGCCTCGGATCCGGTACGGAACAACGTACCGAGTCCTCCGAACCACCAGTTCTCGCGTGCCAGGCACGCGGCCCGGTCGACCAAGACTAGGCTGGTCGGGGAGCATGTCGACCGCGGCCAACACGCGCGTGAGGACGAGCCGCGCCGCCGCGTCGTCGTCGACCGCGATGTACGACGCCTCCGCATCGAGATTGCGTAGGGCTTTTTGGAGCCACCTAACGCGCATTCACCTTCCACTTCTTGCTAAGAGCTGCGACCTCCCTGTCGCTGGCAAAGTCACCCGCATCGGCTTCCTTGATCGCCGCAGTGATCTCTGCGATCTGCCATTCGTTGTTTTCGATGAATTCCCGAATAGCCTCGGCGGCCAGAAAGGACTTGCTCCGCTGGGTAGCTTCGGCCAACAGATCAAGGCGATCTTTGACGTCTTCCTCAAGGCGGACCGTCATTGTGGTCGACATAGTAGGCCTCGATGTGCGTGACTGTGTACAATATACCACAACAAGCGAAACGCAAGCACTCCATGAGTGACGCGGTGCAGCACGCTTCTTGGGGTCGGAGCCGAACTGAAGTTTCGCGAATGGACCGCTGACTGGCGTGCCGATCATCCAGTTGTTTGATCAGGTCAGTTATCAAACCTCCGGGCGCGATGCGAGGTAGCTATGACCTGTGACAGCGGCCACCGCCGAATCTGCGCTATTACCGCATCCGGTGCTACCGAGGCTTCCCAGTTCTTGGCGGCAAGGGGTTCGAGACGGGCCGGTGGTTAGAACCACTGCTAGCAACGCTAGCATTCTAACGCCACAGATGATAGCATTGCCTTCATCGTTGCTGTAGGAGACGGTCGTGGCACAACTGATGGTGCGAAAGCTCTCTGACGAGCTCGTCAAAGCCCTGAAGCAACAGGCGACAAAGCGAAACCGCAGCGCGGAGCAGGAGCACCGAGAGATCTTGAAGGCAGCCCTGCATGGGCCGCGAAAGCGGGCTCTCGCGGATGTCCTCGCCGCTATTCCGAATGTTGGCGAGGACAGTGACTTCGCACGCGAGCAGATTGATCGGCGGAGCTAACGTGTATCTTTTGGACACCGACGTCGTCAGCGAGATGCGCAAAGGCGAGGGCGCCAATCGCGGTGTTCGAGAGTTCTTCGAGAAGGCGGGACGCGACTCCGCTGATTTGTATCTCTCAGCAATCACCATTGGGGAAATTCGCCAAGGAGTTGAACGCATTCGCCATAGAGGCGATGCGCCGCAAGCGAAGCGACTCGAGCGCTGGCTTGGCCAGATCACCGGTGCGTATGAGCAGGCAATTCTCGCTTTCGACGACGAGTGTGCTCAGGTTTGGGGTCGCCTTCGAGTGCCCAATCCGGAAAACCCGCTCGATAAGCAAATCGCAGCGACCGCGCTGATTTACGGTCTCATAGTCGTCACCAGGAATACGGCTCACTACGCGCCGACGGGCGTTCAGCTACTGAATCCGTTCGTCTAAACGGAACCGAACGCGATGCAGGCGCGACCGCGGCGGTCCACTAACTCGGCTTCGTTATCGAGGCGCTGGCGTCGAAGTCTGAGCCCTGGAGCCCCCTTGCCCAACTCGACCGAAAGGACCCACCCTGATAAGCATATCCGCGCAGGAAATCGGTCGAGTCGAGTGATCGTCGCGGTTGCGGAAGCGGGGAAGATAGAATCCGTTAGGGCGTTGCCCGAACACGGTCCAGTCTTCGAATCCAGGTGCCGATCGCCCGCGCCGCCGCCCGGGAACGGAGCACGACTTCGAGCGATAGAACGCAGTTCCTGAAAGCGGCCGCCCCGCGCGGGATCGGGCGCGCGCCATTAACGTCTTTCCCGATTTGGACCTCCACGCGTCCCACCAGGCAAATTCGTCAGTGACGTCCCGGTAAACTCCGACCATGATCGAATCCGAGCGCACGCTCGCCGTCACGCCGCAGGGGCACCTGGTCGTCGCCCCGCTGGTCGATGCCTCCGTGATGTCCGAGGAGGTCCGGCGGCGGGTCGAGCCGTTGTTCGAGACCGGGGTCGCGATCGGACTCCTCGAACTCGGCGCCCGCGAGGTGGGGACGGCGCTGCCGCTGGTATTCGGCTACTGGCGTGATTTCGCGGCGCGCTACGTCACCGCGCTCTGCACCTCGGAGGGAGAGGGCGTAGAGGAGGGGGTGGGTGCGTCCATCGCCGCCCCCGCAACCGATGCGCTCGAGCTGCTCGTGGCGGCCGCGCCGCCGATGATGGGTGGCGAGTACCTGACCTCCGCCGTCCTGGAGACGATCTGGGAGCAGATGGATGGGGTGTGCCGCAGGGATCGGGCTGGCTCGCGGCAATCCCTGCAGGACTATCTCAAGGCACGCCATCCGGCCTGGAACCTCGTCGGGCGCGTGCACTTCAACCTGGCCGAGAACCGCGCCGACGAGGACGCGCCCTTCGCCTTCATCGCGACCTACACGACGCAGCTTTCCGCGCAGGGCCGCGCGCAGCATCGGCCACTCGCCGAGGCGCTGCGCGAGTACGGGGGCGCCCGGAACACGGCACGCCTGCTGTCGCTGCTGCAGCCTGTACAACGAGCAGCGACCTCGTGCGTCTGGCTGCGCGAGATGCTCGAGGCGGGCGAGATCTACCACCCGCTGCGGTGGACGGCGGCCGAGGCGTTCCAGTTCCTGGTCGACGTCCCGGCGCTGGAAGCGGCCGGTATCGTCATTCGCAGCCCAAGCGGGTGGGCGGCCGGTCGGCCGGCGCGACCAACGGTGCGAGCGACCGTGGGCGATCAGGTGCCCTCGGTGCTCGGCAAGGAAGCGCTCCTCGACTTCAGCGTCGAGGTCACCCTCGGCGACGAACGACTGACGGCCGCCGACATCCGCGCGCTGCTCGCCGGATCCGATGGGCTGCAGTTCCTGCGTGGCCGCTGGGTCGAGGTGGATCGCCGGACGCTCTCGCGCCTGCTCGAACGGTTCCAGACGGTGGAACAAGCCGCGGCCGCCGGCGGCCTGCCGTTCGGCGAGGCCATGCGCCTGCTGGCGGGTGCCAGTCTTGCGAACGAAGCCACCGATGAGCCCGATCCGAAGTGGTCCTCGGTGGTTGCCGGCCCGTGGCTCGCCGCGACGCTGACGGGCCTGCGCAGCCCGGAAGGCCTCGCACACGTCGATCCGGGCGCCGCGCTCCACGCGACGCTGCGACCCTATCAGCAGGCCGGCGTGCGCTGGCTCTATCTGCTCAACCGCCTCGGACTCGGCGCCTGCCTCGCCGATGACATGGGTCTAGGCAAGACCATCCAGGTGCTCTCGCTGCTGCTGGTGCTCAGGAAGGAGCGGGGCTCTAAGATGGCCGGGCGGCAGCCGAGCCTGCTGGTCGCGCCGGCCTCGCTACTGGCCAACTGGTCGGCGGAAATCGAACGCTTCGCACCGAGCCTGACGATGTTCATCGCGCACCCGTCAGTGATGAGCGCAGCGGACCTGAAATTGGTCGGTCCGGAGCAACTTGCGACAGTGGATCTCGTGATCACGAGCTACGGGGCGACGCTGCGCTACCCATGGCTGAGTGACGTTATGTGGAACGTGCTCGTGATCGACGAGGCCCAGGCCATCAAGAACCCAGGCACGAAGCAGACGCGGGCGGTGAAGCGACTGCAGGCGGTGACCCGTATCGCGTTGACCGGGACACCGGTCGAGAACCGGCTCTCGGATCTGTGGTCGATCTTTGATTTCACGCACCCGGGTCTGCTGGGGTCCGGCAAGGCGTTCGCGTCGTACACGAAGCGCCTCGCGGAGCACGGCAACTTCGCGCCACTGCGCGAACTCGTGCGGCCCTACATCCTGCGGCGCCTCAAGACCGACAAGTCGGTGATCGCGGACTTGCCGGACAAGACCGAGATGAAGGCGTCCTGCAACCTGAGCCCGCCGCAGGCGGCGCTGTACCAGCACGCGGTCGCGGAACTCGCCGAGGCGCTCGACTCGGTCGAGGGAATGAGCCGGCGCGGGCTGGTGCTCGCGTATCTCATGCGCTTCAAGCAGATCTGCAACCATCCCTCGCAGTGGCTCGGTGACGGCGCCTGGGCGGAGGCCGACAGCGGCAAGTTCGCGCGCCTGCGCGAGCTCGGCGAGGTGATCGCGGCGAAGCAGGAGAAGATGCTAGTGTTCACGCAGTTCCGCGAAGCGACGCTGCCGATCGCGGCGTTCCTCGGACGCGTGTTCGGCCGCGACGGGCTCGTGCTGCACGGCGGCACGCCGGTCGCTCGGCGCAAGGCGCTGGTAAAGCAGTTCCAGGAGGACGAACTGACGCCGTTCTTCGTGCTGTCCCTCAAGGCAGGTGGCGCAGGACTCAACCTGACGGCGGCCTCCCATGTCGTGCACTTCGATCGCTGGTGGAATCCTGCGGTCGAGAACCAGGCGACCGATCGCGCCTTTAGGATCGGCCAGTCGCGCAATGTTCTCGTCCACAAGTTCGTCTGCCGCGGCACGGTCGAGGACAAGATAGACCAGCTGATCGAATCGAAAGAGGCGCTGGTCAAGGACCTGCTCGAAGGTTCTGCGGAGCTCGGGTTGACGGAGCTTACGGACACGCAATTGCTGAATCTGGTCGCACTCGATATTCACTCTGCCCAGACCGAGGCCTGACATGCGGACGATCTCGGTGAGGCACTGATGTATTTCCACTGGAAACCCTACGTTCCCGTGGCGAAGCGTCGCGAGCAAGCGGAGCGCACCGTCGCCAGGCTCAAGAAGGCCGGCAAGGACCTCACGCCGGTCACCGCCGGTCGGGGCGCGATCGCGAGGACGTTCTGGGGCAAGGCGTGGTGCCAGAATCTCGAGCGCTACAGTGACTACGCGAACCGGTTGCCGCGTGGGCGGAGCTATCTTCGCAACGGCTCTGTCATCGATCTGTCGATCGCGGCAGGCGAGGTTGCAGCGCAGGTCCTTGGATCGAGCCTGTACCGGATCCAGGTGAAGATAGCCGAGGTCCCGGCCACGAAATGGAAGGGCATCGTCCAGGATTGTGCACAGTCGATCGATTCTCTCGTCGAGCTGCTGCAGGGCAAATTGTCGACGGCGGTGATGGAGCGCATCAGCAGGCCCGGAGCGGGGCTCTTCCCGTCGCCGCAGGAGATTGCGTTCAGCTGCAGCTGTCCGGATTCGGCGGTGATGTGCAAGCACGTCGCGGCCACGTTGTATGGCATCGGCGTGCGGCTCGATGCGGAGCCGGCGCTATTGTTCCGCTTGCGCAAGGTTGAGGCCGATGAGTTGATCGCGCGAGCCGGGGAGGCCGGGCCGCTGGTTCAGAAGGCGCCGCGTGCCAGCCGCATCCTGAACGCCTCGCAGGTGGCCGGCGTTTTCGGCATCGACCTGGTCGGTTCCGAGACGACGACATCAGCGGATCGCGCGTCCGCGCCCGTCCGAAAGAAGACGGCGGTGTCCAGAAAGGCGAAGGTCAAGATTCCGAAACGCAAGGCGGCCAAGCGCCCGGTTCGTCCGAGGTGATCTAGGGCGGCCGAGGGTGGCTCGGCGGCGGATGTGGCCGCTGCACGTGGCATCGAAGCTCACGGTCAACGACGTGAGGCTGCCGTCAGCAGTTGCGGACGAACCGATCTGGACTCCGTTCGCGACCAGGCTCGAGAGTGAGGCGATGGCGAATTGCTCAGAGACGAGTAGTCTTAGCGCTCAGAATGCTGCGCCGCAGCTTATTTTGCATAATAAGTACTCTGTGCGGGGAGCTCGCGCGCGGCCATATCGGCAAGCCTCACGGCCGGCGCGGGGTCATGGGGTTTCTACGGGCCCAAGCCCGTCGCGACTGCGTCGTGCAAGTTTCTTGTCGAAGGTAACGAACGCCCGTGCGTCGGCCGGGGTGCTCGCGACATGAAGTGCGTCGGCGATGTCGATGCCGTTAACCGCCGCTGCCAAGGCCCGTTCAACGCTTCCTGAGTCTTCAACCCGAACGTGTGGGAGCCCAAGAGCGCCCTCGATCGCTCGGATGATTGATGCGTCCTTGAACCCGTAAACGGCGCGGAGGACCCAGATCGTATCGAGCACGACGGTTTTCCCGATCCAGATTTCTTCCTTCTCGAATAATGCCCGTGCGATAGCACTTTGGGCTGCATCGTCATTAACGAGCAGTCTCACGAGTACGTTCGTGTCGATCGCGATCATTTAGCGCGATTTAGTCTCAGCCGCCGGTGCCTCCGAGCGACTTCTGCCCGGATTCCGCGATCAAAATCCTCCTGCGTCTTTGGCAGTCCTTTATACGTTAGGCTCCCGGCAACTTGATCAATGGACGTCGGAGGGAACGGATTCTTCGTGCGCAGCACGACGCCGTCGGCCACCGCCTCGATGACGAATTCCGTGCCTTCGCGCCAGCCGCGCGCGTCTCGCACGGATTTTGGCAGGACGACCTGGCCCTTGGAAGATAGCTTTGTAGTTTCCATGGCGCGAATTGTAAGACTTAGTAAGACGGCGGGCAAGGCGTGCGCCGTTGCTTGAGCATAATAAGTATTGAGTTCGATTGGCCGCCATTGCGTTCGGGTCAAGGTTGGGGCGGGAGCCATCATCCGGTGCTATCAACCACCGGATGGGTTGCAGGTCCGCTCGCGGGTGCCAGGTAGTTGGCATGACGAGGAAGTACATGGCGGACGCCCCCGCGCGGATCTTCAATGTCGCCGTGGTAGCGAGGAATCAGATGAACATGCAGATGAAAGACCGTCTGGCCGGCCGCAGCGCATCAGTTGATGGTTATCGAACTGTTGTTGACGGCGCGAAGACGAGACGTACGGGGCCACGATAGACCCTACGCGACGGCCACGTCGGCGATGCCGACCTACCAGCGTTCAGGCAGTCGTCGCGAGGCGTGGAACACACGCAGTACTTCGTCTTGCTGACGCGGGCGCGGCAAGGGATGGTGATCTTCGTTCCGTCAGGAGATGAGGACGATCCGACGCGGCCCCCTTCGTTCTATGACGAAACGTTCCGGTATCTGACCAGTGCGGGGGTTCGGGCGCTAACCGCGGAGTCTCTCGATTGAAATAGAATTGCGATTGAACTCAATGATAATTATGCGCGTTTCGAATCGTAAGTCACTGAAAGTACGAAGGTTACGCCTTGACAAAAGGCCTTTCCTAGGCGCAAAAAATCACGGCTGAGATTCCTTACTTCATGTAAGATACTGAGATAGGGCGCATTCTTGGGGGCGACGTGGCTACCGCGACAATGACGAGCAAAGGGCAAATTACGCTGCCCAAGGCCATTCGGACGCGCCTTGGGCTCGAGGCGGGGACCCGGGTGGAATTCGTCGAAACCGATTCAGGCTTCCTGGTGAAGCCGGCGACCCGCGACATTCGCTCGTTAAAGGGCATCCTGCCGAAACCCAAGAAGCCGGTTTCCGTCGAAGAGATGAATGAAAGCATCTCGAAGATGGGCCGCGCCCGGTGATCGGGCTCGATACGAACGTCATAGTTCGCTATCTCGCCCAAGACGACCCGCGGCAGGCGGCCATTGCCACCCGCCTGATCGAGAAAACATTGTCTGCGGACTCCCGCGGCTTCATCTCGGTCGTCACGTTAGCCGAGTTGGTATGGGTCATGGCGACGAGTTACGCCACGCCCCGCGATACGATCGTCGACGTGGTCGAGCGCCTGTTGACCGCCCCACAACTGACCATCGAAAGAGCCGACATTGTGTGGCGTGCGGTAGCGGTGTTCCGAGACTCCCGCGCGGATTTCAGCGACGCGCTGATCGCCGCTCTGGGCATCGAAGCCGGTTGCTCGACGACCGTTACATTCGATCGTCGGGCAGCGGCGAGTCCAGGATTCGAGGCGCTGAAGTAACCTGAACCAGAGCTCCGTGACCCTGCCTGAATCAGGTCAATGCAGTTCACCAAACCCGGCCATTGTTGGACACTGATGCTCCTGACCTGCCGGCTGAATCTGCACCGGCCTGAGTGGGCGCTCGCTGCCCGAAAAACTGTCTATCTGGATTAGCGCTGCTGCGGGTTGCTACGGGCTTGCGGCTGTTCGTTACCGGCAGAGCAGTTCAATGTAGGCCCGATAGCTGTAATTCCGGTTCTTTTTCTGCCCGGTTATCTCCATCAGGATGCCCATATCTTCCAACACCTTGACCGCAGAGGTCGCGGTGGGGAAGCTGGTGGCGAGTTGCTGGCGCACACGTTCAATCGTAAAGCGCGGCATCATCGGCAGCATCTCGAAAAGCCGATAGCTCGCCGGGCCGGCTTTGGCGGATTGCAATAGGCGTCTGCGGTCTGTGGCGACAAGGCTGGCGACTTCAATGATGTTCTTTTCTGCGTCCCCTGCGGCGGTCGCCACACCCTCCAGAAAGAACGTTACCCAAGACTCCCAATCGCCCTCGGTACGGATGGCCGACAAGCGACGGTAGTACTCGGCTTGGTGTTGCTTCAGATAGCCGCTGAGGTACATCAAGGGCTCGGATAGCAATCCCCAATGCTCGAACAGGGCTGCGATCAGCAGTCGGCCAATGCGCCCGTTGCCGTCGAGAAAGGGATGGATGGTTTCAAACTGCGCGTGGATGAGCGCCGCCTTGACCATGGGCGGCAAATCCGTCGCAGTGTCGTGAATGAAGCGCTCCATATCGGCCAACAGCGTGGGCACGTATTCCGGCGGCGCGGGTACGAAAGCCGCGTTGCCGGGCCGTGTGCCACCGATCCAGTTTTGCGTCCGGCGCAACTCGCCCGGTTGCTTGCCAGCGCCGCGTGCCCCGTCAAGCAGGCGTCGGTGCGCCTCGCACAGTAGCCGCACGCTGATGGGCAGCCCTTTGGGATCGCGCAGTTGCTCCTGCGTGCAGCGGAAGGCGAGGAGGTAGTTGGTGACCTCCTGCACATCTTCGGTATTGCTGACTTTGAAGCCTGCTTCCTCATTGAACAGGTCGATTAGTGTGGCCTGCGTGCCCTCGATCTGGGAGGTGAGCAGGGCTTCCTTGCGGATGGCGCTGTACAACAACCAATCCACCGACGGCACCAACCCGGACACGCCCGCCAAACGCGCAAGCGCCAATTCGGCCTGCCGGTTGAGGCCGGTGAATACCTCAGGTGTCAGGTCTGGATCCGAGGGCGGCAAGGAATGGGGCACGAATGCGCGCACCGACTCGCCCAGCGTCGTGGAAATCGAGTAGGTCCCCGTTGCGCGTGTCATTGAAAGCGGCCTTTAGTAGCAGGCGATAAAATTAAAGCATTCTTTAATTTAACGAGCAACAATTAGGATGGCTTTTATTTGTCATAACGCGTCCGCGCCCTGCAATATTGGTGAAGCCGGGCGGAATTGACCTCGCAGTAGCCGTATATGGAGAAACTCCCGGACTGGGATAATACTTCCGCATGACCCGGACCAGGATCAAAGGACCCGCCAGGCAGCCTCGTAAACACTTGGCGGCTCGGCGGTCGGGACACCACTACCGTGTTGATTGAGGCTCCCCACGAGCCAATGCGTGGCAAAGATGGCGGCGAGCGGTGCAGCGGTGGTGGTGGTGGACGACGCGTAATAAATGTTCCGTCAAAATCGAGCTAAATCAGCCAAGGTGATCCTCGTCGCCTGCGCCAGGAATATTATCTATTCACAATCTATTCATTCCTGTTATTCTGAACCCATGCAGCCCAGCTCGCGAGACGTCGTCATCCGTACCCTGCTGCCTGAACCAGACGGTCTGTCGGCACCCGACATCCTGCGCCGGCTACCGGTGCGCATCAGCCAGCCAACCCTGTGGCGGATCCTCGATGCGCTGCGAAGTGAGGGGCGGATCTTGGTCGAGGGACGAGCCCGGGCGACGCGCTATCGCGCAGCGAAAGCAACCGGTCTCGCGGCCCAACGCAGCCTCCACATGCATCGCGCCGTCGCCCGACGCCTCGCGCGAGATACGAGACTTCTCGACGTCGCACGAAAGCGGCTCGAGTTCCTGCGCAGCGCCAACGTGCACGGTCGCGCCTACCACGACCGCTGGGCACAGCTGATCGGCGGGCCCGTCGAGAGACTGCTTGCCACGATGACCGAAGACTCGGAGCTCGGCGCCACGATGCGCAAGGAATCGCCATTCACGACGCTCGTCAACGAGACCGAACGGCTCCGAGCGTTTACTGATATCCGCTGACGGCCGCACCAGATGTTCAGGCACCAGTTGCAGCATGTCATCCTCGAGATCGGCGAACGATTTGGCGTCAAGGATTTCTACGTGGTCGGCTCCGCGGCGATCCTCGCTGTAATGCCGGATCCGCCGATTGGCGCACTCACGGCAACCCGAGACGTCGACGTCATCCCGACCGATGGTGATGAACGGCTAGCTGATCGGATTTCGTTCGTCATCGGGGAAGCGAGTGAGTTCGACGCCGCTCATGGCTACTACGCACAAGGCGTCTCACTGAATACGCCCAGATACGCGCCGCGCGATTGGCCGACGCGCGCCATCCCGATCCGGGTTGGCGATATCACGGCTTGGTGTATGGAACCGACGGACCTTGTCCTGAGCAAGCTCGGAGCAGGCCGGGAAAAGGATCTCGAGTTCGCGCGAAGCGCCGCTCAGCTGGCGCTCGTAACCGAAGATGAATTGCTGAATCGACTGTCGAGCGTGTCCGCAACTGAGCAAGACATCGCACTTATTGCCGATCGAATTCGATCAATCGTTCGCCCCTAGAAAGCCAGGCGGTGCGGCAGGCTCGTGGTTGTCACCAGAAGAATGCTGCACCTAATAAACAAATAAATTCGTTCGTCTTGCTTGAGCCAGTTACAGATGTCTACTACGCATAATCAATATTATGACAAAATTCGTGACAAGTGATGCGTCACGACCGTGCACGCAGCGTCTCGCTGGATACGGCCAGATACGCGCCGCGCGATTGGGCAACACGCGCACTACCCTCGACATTACAGATTGGTGCATGGAGCCGACTGACGTTGTCCTGAGTAAACGCGGCGCAGGCAGGGACAAGGATCTCGAGTTCGCTCGAAGCGCTGCCCAGCTAGCGCTCGTGACGGAAGATGGATTGCTGTGTCGCCTGCCACTAGTGTCTTGTGCTGAGCAAGACATCGAACTAATGACAGGTCGTATCCGGTCGATCTTCCAAGCCTAAAAGGCGGCGATGGAAATCATCAGGAAAAACCAGATGCCCAAGGACGGTGCCACGCCGTCGATGTCTATGCGATCGCCCGCGACCTATTCACCTTGGGCTTCTTTGCAACCGCCCGATGTTTCGCGAACGCTGCGCTCTTCAAACGGATAGGTTCCCGATCCTTGAAGCGCACGACGAGCTCGAGTTCACCACCGAGTGACTTGACGTAACTGTCGAGCGTCGAGATGAGCAGATCTTCGCGTTTCTCGATCCGAGAAACCGCGTCCTGGCCTTTATTCAGGCGCCGCGCCAGATCCGCCTGGGTCAGGTGCATCGCCTTGCGCAGATCACCAAGCGAGAGCTCTTCCGCGATCAGGATTGCCGCCCGCTTTTCAACGGCGCTACGCTGCGCCGGTGACAGCGTCTGCAGCATTTCCTCGAGTGTGCCGCCCATGTCGTTCTCTCCGGTCAATTCTTCTTGCGAGGCGCAGGGTTCGGAGCCTGTCGCGCCAGGTGATCGTCGAAGCGGCGATCGGCCTTTTCGATAAGTCGGCGTCGGCAACGCCAAGAACTCTCGGTCGAACTCCAAACCGAAGCGAACCGTCCAACCCATATCTAATTATGACTTTTATATCATATGGTGTAAAAGACATTTATGGTCGGGACCGAGCTTGCGTGGGCAACTAGGCTCTCTCGGCACGTTCGCAGCCCGCGATGCTGAGCCGCGCCGCGGCTCGAGGCAACGCTGCGTCAGATCCCGAGCCCTCCTGCCGCCTGATCAAGATCCGTTACTAAGCCCGCGAGCTGTGCGACAAGCGCCGCAGGCCGATCAGGGCGAAGTCGTCAGCAACGAACGGCTTGCTACGATGCTGTCGTTAGTCGCTGAACAGCAGGATGCGCCGGTGCCAGCGGAGCGCAGCGTCGGGTGTCCGCCCGGTGAAATCCGCAACCCGCACACTTACCTAAGCGCTAAGCAGTGCGGCTGCCCTCCCCGGTCTAAAGACCAAGAACTGAATGTCTATACAGGACATCTGTGCTTGGCAGTGACCGGGAACCTTTGTAACTAGTCGCGACAACGCTTGTGCACATTGATGCAGAATTTGCACCCGATAACTCCTGTGACGCCGAACGCGTTGATCGCTTCTGACTCAGTCTTGTCGCTCACTGTTATCAGATATACGGCAGGCTTGCGGCTCGACTTCGGGCCGGTTTACGATCAGTTCGCGGCGCCCTCATCGGGAACCGAATGTTTCGGAGAATGTGACCCGGGGTTCACATCTGTTGGTGAGATGACGGCTGGGACGAATCTTCGAGGGGTCACGCCGTCACTGGATAAAAACAGTAAGAGCATGGAGGGCTAAATCTTGAAAGACACCGACAAAGAAAAAATATTAAAACTTGCGCTGCGACTCTTCGGAGTGATTTTTCTTTTTGTCTATCCGCTTGGCTTCATTTGGCCGTCGGGCTGGGTTTGGCATGGGGGCATGGGGGGTTACTACCTGCAGATGATCGCCGGTATCTACGCGGTACTCGGCATCTTCCTGATTCGTTCTGCCGACAACCCGAGCGCCCATCGCAGCCTAATTTCGTTCACAGTTTGGTCGAGTTTTGTCCACGCCGTGATCATGGCGGCGCAGGCTTTGCGCGATCAGCATGAGATCGGTCACCTTGTGGGCGATGTGCCTGCGCTCGTCCTGGTCGCTGCCGTCCTTTGGTTTTTTTCGCCATCCAAAGAATAAAGTGATCAGCTGAGTATTTGCCTAGAAAAAACTACAGCGCGAGGCGTGCGACTGAGCGCGTCGAATATTGAAAGGTTCACGCCTCGCGCTTCCTGCTGGCTAGACAGTCATCTTTATAGACGCAGAGTATTTGGAAGCTCGAGCCCCAGCATGGCGACTGCGCGGACCGGTGGCTCGGTTGGAAAGAACTCGGCATCGTCTTCATTCAGTCCGGCAAAGCCGCCTGGTCTCGCCAGCAAACGGCCTATCGTCCTATTCTTTATGGCTTGCCCTGCGAGTGAATGTGATGGGGCATTCCCGCTACATACGGCAATGACGTCCGGGAATGCCCAGTCATACTAGTCCGACCGCCGCCTTTTGCGGCCCGACACGTGCCTGAACCTGCAGCTCTGGAGGTTGTCCGGTTCGTGTCGGCGCTTAGCACCGCCCCTACCCTATGAACGAGGTCACGGTTGCGGTATTCCAGAACTGTTTCCAGGTGTTGCCACGTTATCCTGTGAGCAGACCCACCTCCCCTTCTTTGGCGGCACTGATGAAATTCGCACATGCCGGTTGGTTGCTCGCCGTCACCTTCACCGTGGCGATGCCGTCCGGCGCCGCAGCACAGCGGCCATCGCGGATCCGGATCGAACAGGCCTGGGTCCATGCCGCGGCGAACGCACAGTTCGAGACCTGGGCGTTCGCGACGATCTTGAATACAGGCAAGGCTGATGCGCTGATCGAGGTGCAATCGCCCGATGCCCACAGCGTCGTATTGAGGGCAACGACGCTTACCGATGCCGGGTGTTGATGGCTACCGAGAAGCGCGTCTTTCTGGCTAAGGACGCGGTTTTGGGCTCAGCGTCCCTGCGCGGTTGAGCGGGGTCGGATTCCGGCTTTGATACTTCGATAGCGTAGAACGAG
>CAIYLH010000016.1 GCA_903927005.1 uncultured Pseudomonadota bacterium | reverse complement strand
GCACCACTCGCGCAGGACCCGCCGCGGGACCAGGTCCTGCAGCAACGCGGCCGCCTGCATCGGGAACAGGCCGATGCGGACCTCGGGCAGGCCGAACACGGCGTTCGAGGCGGCCACCGCGAGGTCGGTCATGCCGAGGAATCCCATGCCCCCGGCCATGCAGGCGCCGTTGACGCGCGCGATTGACGGCACGCGCGAAGACCTAGCGAGTCGCGCAAGGTCCGCGTAGGCGGTCGTAGGCCGCGCGCGGTCGAAGTTGAAATTCCGGCCGGGCTCGAGATCGGCGCCGGCGCAGAACGCCTTGTCGCCCGCCCCGGTGAGAACCACGACGCGAACCTCCGGTGTCACCTCAGCGGCACGAAAGCCTTCCGCGATGCCGTCGATCACCGCGTCGGTGATCGCGTTGCGCCGCGCGGGACGGTTAATCGTGATCCACAGCGCCCGGCCGCGTCGCTCGAGGAGGACGTCCGAAGGATCGCTCACGGATTTGCTCCGGTCCCCGTGGCGGCTGCAACGACAGTGCCGGAGGCGACCGCGATTTCGGCGACCACGCGATGGGCCGAAACCTGCTGGTCGAGCTCGGCATACAGGTGGGTGAGCACCCCGGAAACCGGTGCCGTGTGCGTGTGTTCCATCTTCATCGCTTCGATAGTGATGACAGGCTGGCCAGCCTCAAGGAATGAACCAACGGCGGCATGGATCGCGACGACGCGCCCGGTCATCGAGGCGCGGATCCGACCGTCATTGCCCTCCTTGCCGCGAGTCAGCGACACGAGCCGGCGGTCCCGGACCCGGTGGACACGTCCGGCGTGCAGGAACAGCAATTCATCGTCGACGCGCCCGAAGACGATGTCCTCGCGGTGGCCATCGCAGACGACCCGGGCGCGATGTCCATCGATTTCGAGCACGGACAGATCACTGCTGCCGTCGGCCAGGACGACCCTGCAGCAGTCTGCGTAGGAACCCTCGACGTCGGCCGTGACCAGTTCGCCATCGAGCTCGAAGCGCGTCGTGACCGATAGGCGCGGCATGATCCCGGAGCGAGCGGATGCCGCGGCCGTCGGCACGTCCGCGAGTTGCAGCAGCAACGCTCCCAACGCGCGCACGCGATGGACATGAACCGGGTTCGAACGGGTCAGCTGGCCGATCTGATCGTCGACGAAGTCAGTCGTCGCCTCGCCGGCGGCGAACACCGGGTGTCGCAGGCAGTTCACGAGGAACGCCTGGTTGGTGCGCGGGCCGAAGGCGACGAAGTCCTCCACCGCCATGACGAGCCGACGCCGCGCATCCTCGCGCGTGCTGCCGCTGGCGATGATCTTGGCGATCATCGAGTCGTAGTGGGGCGGAACCTCGGAGCCCGACGCGAGCGCGTGTTCGACGCGGATGCCGGCCGACGGCTGCCACAGCTGCATCCGCCCGCTTTGCGGCGAGAAGCCGTCGTCGGCGTCCTCGCTGCACAGCCGGACTTCGATGGCGTGGCCGGAGAACGTCACGTCCTCCTGGCGCATCGGCAGCGACTCGCCGGCGGCGATGCGCAGCTGCAGCTCGACGAGGTCGAGGCCGGTGATCGCCTCGGTGACCGGATGCTCGACTTGCAGACGCGTATTCATCTCCATAAAGTAGTAGCGGCCGTCGGCGTCGAGCAGGTATTCCACCGTGCCCGCACCTTCATAGTGGATCGCGGCCGCCGCGCGGACGGCCGCCGCGCCCATCTCGGCACGCAGCGCCGGGCTGACGGCCGGCGACGGGGCTTCCTCTACGACCTTCTGATGGCGGCGCTGGACGGAGCAGTCGCGCTCGCCGAGGTGGATCACGTGACCGTGGCGGTCCGCGAACACCTGCACCTCGACGTGTCGCGGCGCGACAATGGCCTTCTCGAGGATCACGCGGGAATCCCCGAAGGCCCCGGCCGACTCGGAGCGGGCGCTGCGCAGTGCCGCGGCGAACTCCGCGGTCGAGCCGACGCGGCGGATTCCCCGACCGCCGCCGCCGGCGGTGGCCTTGATCATCAGCGGGTAGCCGAGCGCATTTGCCTGTTCGAGCAGGTGGGCGTCGCCCTGGTCGTCGCCGTTGTAGCCCGGGATGCAGGGCACGCCGGCCGCGATCATCAGTTGTTTCGCGGTGCCCTTGTTCCCCATCGCCTCGATCGCCTCCGGCGTGGGACCGATGAAGACGAGGCCCGCCTCGCGGCAGGCCACCGCGAACGAGGCGTTCTCGGCCAGGAAACCGTAGCCGGGATGGACTGCATCGGCACCGACGCGGCGTGCGGCTTCGACGATCCGGGGGATGTTCAGGTAGGAGTCGGCGGGAGCAGATCCACCGATATGCACTGCCTCGTCCGTGACGGTCGTATGGACGGCCCGCAGGTCGGCGTCGGAGTAGACCGCGACGGTCCTGTAGCCAAGGGACCGGGCGGTGCGTGCGATGCGCACGACGATCTCGCTGCGGTTGGCGATCAGGATCTTGGAGAACGCGGACGACATCGTAGGGTGCCTGGGACTGTTCTTTAGGGCCGAGCGACGGAGAACTGCATCGGCTGGAGCTTGCGGGTCTCGGCGTCCCGGCAGACCGCCAGAACGAAGGCGAGCACGTTGCGGGTATCCCGCGGATCGATGACGCCGTCATCAAGGACGTGCGCACTGGTCGTGAACACGTCCATCTGCCCGTCGAAGTTGTCGATGATCTTGCGCTCAAGCTCGGCCATGCGCTTCTCGTCGATTTCATGGCCCTTGCGCTTACGAGCCGCGGTCGTGACCACCGTCATGGTCCTCGCGGCCTGCTCGCCGCCCATGACGGCGGTCTTCGCGTTCGGCCACGAGAAGCAGAAGCGCGGATGGAATCCCCGGCCGCACATCCCGTAGTTCCCAGCCCCGAACGAGGCGCCACAGTAGATCGTGATTTGCGGCACGGTTGCGTTCGTAACGGCCTGAATCATCTTCGAGCCGTGCTTGATGATGCCTGCCTCTTCGTGCGCACGACCAACCAGGTAACCGGTCGTGTTCTGCAAGTAGAGGATCGGGATCCGGGCCTGGCAGCAGGCCTGGATGAAGTGCGTCGCCTTCGTCGCGCCCTGGGCGTCGATCGGCCCGTTATTCGTGACGATGCCGACCGCGTGGCCGTCGATCATCGCGTTGCCACACACGGTCGCGGAACCGTATCGCGTGCCGAACTCGAGGAAGTCGGAGTCGTCGACAATTCGGATGATGACCTCCCGCATGTCGACGGCCCGCTTGTGGTCCAGCGGCATGATGCCGAGCAGCTCCTCGGCGTCGTAGCGCGGCGGCAGGATCGGGCGCACCGCGGCGACCGCGCCCCGGTTCCATTCGAGCTTGCCGACGAGATCGCGGGCGATCCGGACCGCATCCCGGTCGTCCTCGGCGAGGTAGTCCCCCAGGCCGGAGATTCCGGTGTGCATCTCACCGCCGCCGAGTTCCTCTTCGGTCGCAACCTCGCCGGTGGCCGCCAGCAACAGCGGCGGCCCCGCGAGGAACGCCCGCGAGCGTCCGCGGATCATGATGATGTAGTCGGACAGCCCAGTCTGGTAGGCCCCGCCGGCGGTGGACGAACCGTGCACGATCGTGATGACCGGCAGTCCGGCCGCCGACATCCGGGCGAGGTTGCGGAACAGATTACCGCCGCGGACGAACTCCTCGACCCGGTACGCCAGCAGGTTCGCCCCGGCGCTTTCGACGAGTTGCATGTACGGCAACTTGTTCTCCAGGGCGATTTCCTGGATCCGCAGCTGCTTGTCGAGCCCGCGCGGTTGCAGCGCGCCGGCGTCGATGCCGCTGTCGTTCACGAAGACCATGCAGCGAGTGCCGGCAACCCAGCCGATTCCGGCGACCACGCCGCCGCCGGGGACGCTCTTGTCCGGGTCGGGGTTATCAAGGCGGTATCCGGTCAAGGTGCTGAGTTCGAGGAACGGCGTGCCCGGGTCGAGCAGGAGGGCGAGGCGCTCGCGCGGCAGTACTTGCCCACGGCGGTCGAAGCGGGCCTTCGAGGCTGCCGAGGCGCTGCGGGTGCGTTCCTCCAGGCAGCGGATCCGGGCGATCTGCTCGAGCATCGCCGCTCGAGACGCCAGGAACGATTCCGAGCCGGTGACGATGCAGGATTCTATTTGGGCCATTTTCTTGTCTTCGCTAGGCAGCCATGGACGACGCAAGCCGTGCCCGCCACGCTACGGGGCACCTTATCGTCAGGTGCGCCGGCGATCTTGCGGAAAACGGCTGACGGGAGGGGGGCGGAAGACGCCCCGCTGGCTCTACCGCGGTGCGCGGGAGCCATCCGCTTCGGTGGTCGGGCGGGTCGTGCACCACAGTGCCGAAATATCGGCGTACGAGCCGGAATTGCGGACATATTCCCACGCTTGCCGGGCGTGGAGTCGATGCTCGGCGATCAGCCCCTGAGCGCCGGGGGCCGCGACCACGGCGAAGGTCACCTCGGCAAAGACAAGAGTCGCGAGCACCGCGCGGGCCGTGCCGCCGCGAAGCAGGCCGCGCAACTTCTCCCCCCAAACAGAGAAAGCGCTAGGTTGCGGCTCATCGTCGTACCAGTCCCCCACGGGAAGCCCCACTGCCTGTCGCATCTTGCGACGCAGCGCAAAGACTTGGGCGATGAACGCCATAATGAGCACGCAGCAGCCCATGAGCTGGCAACCTTAACGGAGGGACGAGCGCCCAAAAGATACACCCAAACACGGACGGTGCAAGACCGAGTTCCTGCCGCGCACCCACTGGACCCGGCGCGGAGGAGCGCGAGTTGCGAAAACTCTGCCTCCCGATGACTCACGCACTCGTTCGTTAGCTCATCACTGGACCAGTCAGGTCCCAAGGCGCGTTAGGGCGTTATGGACACCAACGCTCGGGGCTTCACGATCGCTGCCGTTCCAACGAGCGCATCCGACTGGCCAGTCACATCGACGCCGGAACACACGCCCTGGCCAACGGACTGTAGGCCTGCAGCACGATCCCCTGCTTCGCATCGTCACACTTTCCAAACCACCCCACTATTGATGGCGGCACGTCTGTAGGCAGATCTGCGCCATACCGGCAACGCGCCCCGGGCATGGAATGCCAATGCGAGCATTGCGATAGCGAAGCCGATTGCACGCCCGCCTCGCCAGAGAACATGAGCCGAAGTCGCCCGGGTCGCCGCCGTCGCGTTCGGACCCACGACTCGTTGCGCCATCATTCCGTTGCTGGCCGGACGTCCGTCCCGCAGCTCCTGATGGCTGATCATTGGCCGATGCGGCCTGCATCCAGGATCGCCTG
>CAIYLH010000015.1 GCA_903927005.1 uncultured Pseudomonadota bacterium | reverse complement strand
TGGCGGAGGGAACCCTACTGACCTGGGGCTGGCGCATCCCGTGCTGGGCGAGCGTCGTCATCGTTCCGCTGGCGCTGTACATCCGCCGGCGCGTCGACGAGCCCGATGTCTTCGTCAGGCAGATGCCTGCCAAGTCCTCGCCGCTCGTCGTCCTGTGGCGAACCCAGCGCGCCGCGGTCGCCCGCGGCTTTGGCATCACGATCATCTGGACCGTCACGATCTACTTCTTCTTCGTCTACGTGCCGCTCTACGCGCATACAGTGCTCGCGCTGCCGATGAGCACGACGCTGTTCAGCAACAGCGTCGCGCTCGCCTGCATGCTGATCGTCGCACCGCTCGCCGGGCATTTGTCTGACCGGGTCGGTCGCACCCCCGTCATGCTGACGGCGGCCGTGGGAATTGTGACCCTGGTCCTGCCGGGCTTCGCCGTACTACTTGCGCATCCGCAGACCGCGGTGCTGGTGGGCTTTCAGGTTGTCTCGGCGGCACTCGCGGCGCTGTTCATCGGGCCGGCACCCGCGGCGATAGCCGAACTCTTTCCGGTGGGCGTTCGCTCCTCGGGCATGGGCGTCGCCTACAACTTCTCAGTGACCGTGTTCGGCGGTTTTGCGCCGCTGATCGCGACCAGCCTAGTGGCCCGCACTGGCAATCCGCTGTCGCCGACCTGGTACGTTATCGGCTGCTGCGGCCTGAGTCTGCTGGTACTGCTGCTCACACTCCGAAAAAGCTCACCCGCTCACGGTTGAACCGTTCGCGCAGGAACCTAAGTAGCAGCTGGGTCCGGTGCAGCTTGTTGGTGGTCGGACGCGAGACCAGCCACAGAGTCAGCGCGCAGCCGGTGCCCTGAGGCAGCGCGATCAGATCGGGCGCCGCGCGTTTGTAGAAGTTGGGAAGCAGGCCGATGCCCATGCCGCTGCGGATGGCAGCGAGATAGACGGCGGCAGAGTCAACCTTCAGGGCGGTGCGGAACACCGGCAGGATCTTCTCGGTCCAGCCGGCGAAGTTGGCGCAGACGTGGTAGGGCGCGTAGTCGATGAACTGGTGCTCTCCGACGTCCTCAAGCGAGCTCGGTCGCCCGAAGCGCTTCTCGTACGCCCGGGAAATAAACAGCGAATGCTCGACCTTGACGATCTTCGAAGCGACCAGCCGAGGGTTCTTCGGCCGCTCGATGAACACCGCCAAGTCCGTGTCCAGTGACAACAGATCGAGCCACTCGCGGTGGGTCGCAAGGTCGATCTTGACGCTAGGGTGTTCGCGGCAGAAGTCTGCCAGCACCGGCACCAGCCACAGATAGGCGACGCCCTCAGTAGCAAAGACCCGGACCGTTCCGGACAAGCGCGTGTCTAGCGACTGCAGGCTTGACTCGATGTCACTCGCTACCTCCGCCATGCGCAGTGCTTTGGCGTAAAACGTCTGACCGACCGCGGACAGGCGCATGCCGGTGACATGGCGTTCGAATAAGGTGGTACCGAGATTCGCTTCGAATCGCGCCACGCGCCGCCCGACCGTCGATGAATTGGTCTCGAGGGCCACGCCAGCCGCATGGAAGCTGCCGAACTTGGCAGTGGCGATGACGTACTGGATGTCACTCCAATTCGCTATTTTTGGCTTGGTTCGCATGATCTCTCAGCCTCAAGGCATGACGCAGCCAGGATCACTCCCCCTCGGCAACGATGGCATGACCGTCGCGCTTGTAGATAACCCCCTCCTTCATCACGAAGTCGACCCGGCGCATTACGCCGATGTCCTTGACGGGGTTGCCGCTGACCGCAACTACATCGGCAAGCTTGCCGGCAGTCAGAGACCCAAAGTCCTTGTCATGGTGCAGCACTTGCGCCGCGAGTACCGTCGCGGCCTGCAGCGTGACCATCGGTGGCAGGCCGGCTTGCACCATGAGTCCGAACTCCTGTGCGTTCTGGCCATGCGGGTAGACGCCTGCGTCGGTGCCGAAGGCGATCTTGACGCCGGCCCGGTAGACCCGACCCAATGTGGCGCTGATCTGCGGACCGATGGCCGCCGCCTTGGCGGCGACCTGAGGGGAATAGTAGCCGGGGATCTTGGCCTTCTCGGCAACCTGTGCCCCGGCGCTGAGGGTCGGCACGTACCAAGTGCCGTGCTCCTTCATTAGGCGCAGGTCCTCATCGTTGAGAAAAGTGCCGTGCTCGATCGAATCGACGCCACCGACGATCGCGCGACGAATCGCCTCGGCGCCATGCGCGTGGGCGGCGACCGTGAAGCCGTAGTCATGGGCGGTGGTGACCACGGCTCTGATCTCCTCGAGGGTGAGTTGCGGGTTATCGCCACTCGCCCCCTCGTCCAAGACCCCACCGGAGGGCATGATCTTGATCAGGTCATCGCCCGCCTTGTAGTGCAGTCGCACGGCTTTGGCAGCATCGCCGGCACTGTTGATGATGCCCTCTGCCGTACCGGGATCGCCCGCCAGATCGCTGCGCAGCGAGGTGGTGCCATCGGCGTGGCCGCCGGTCGAGCCGAGCGCCTGGCCGGCCGTGTAGATGCGCGGACCGACGATGAGTCCGGCGTTGATCGCATTACGAAGCGCCACCGAATCCTGGGTGCCCGAGTCGCCGAGGTTGCGTACCGTGGTGAACCCGGCGAGCAGTGTGCGTCGCGCGTAGAGCGTCGAGCGCAACGCGTAATCGGCGGGATTGAAGCGCACCCGATCGCTGTAGAGTGTCGCGGAGATCTCCATGGTCAAGTGCGTGTGCAGGTCTATAAGACCGGGCAGGCAGGTCGCCTGGCCGAGCTCAATTTCGTTTGCGCCAGGGATCGAGGTCGTCCCTGGCGTGAGTTCACGGATACGCTTTCCCTCGATCACGAGCGTCGTGGGTCCGAGCAGTACGCCGGCCTCGGCATCCAGCAGGTGCCCGCAGTGCAGCACGGCGACCGGCGAAGCGTCTGCCTCGGCCGCAGAGCTAACCACTAGGGCGACGGAGGTGATGGCAGCACACAGGACGAGAGTTCGGGACGACACTAAACACACTCCTTAGTAGCCAATGTAGAGCTACTCAGCCTCAACGCTAAAATCCTTCACACGTCCATCCATCGCTCGGACGAACTCGAGACGGACCACCTGCGTTTTATAACGCACTATATAAACATAGGTCCGATCATCTCCTAAAGGATGATCCGACAAAAGCTCCACACTCTGCACTGGGCCAAAGGGGCGCAAGTACCGACCATAGGAAATCATCTGCTCCCTCAGAATTCGCCGAGACCCCAGGGCCTCAGCAGCAGGCACCTCTCCATTTGCCAGACCCATGAGCCATTGAGCGATACGCTTCGTCTCTGAGCCTTGCGCGCCAACGCTCGGGCCTACCGGTCGAATCTTGGCCAAATGTGGATCTAAGATCTCCGCGATGCCATCCACGATGCGATCTGGATGGCTATCTATCGAATTGCTGAGCACAACAACTGTCAAGTCGTCCGCTAGATAACGTGAAATATAGGTTTTAAAGCCCTGGGAACTCCCCGAATGGTGGTACCACGGGTGACCCTTTGCCTCCTCGACTATCCACCCAAAGCCATAAGGGTAGGTCTTGCCGCTGGTGAGCGCTACCGGCGCCAATACCTGCGCCCAACTAGACGCCGACAGCAGCGCCTTCACTCGCAGCGCCTTGTCCCACGCGGCGTAATCATCAATGGAAAGGTAAAGAGAGCCATCCGCCGTCGTGTTGACGGACGGGGCGTACCACTCCTGATTCTTCAATTCACCGTCAACCAGACGGTAGCCGGCAGCTCTATCGCGGACGATATCGGCCTCACTGATCACGCGGGCCGTCTTCATCTGCAGCGGACCGAAGACCCGATCCCGAAGGATATCGCCGTAAAATTGTCCGGAGAGACGGTGTAGAAGAATACC
>CAIYLH010000014.1 GCA_903927005.1 uncultured Pseudomonadota bacterium | reverse complement strand
GATTGGCCAGCCCCCATTAGGTGGTCCGGGTTGAATGTTAGTGCATGACCAGTCGTGGCGCTACGGCTGGGGTGGCCGGCGAAGCTGGTCCGGGTTGCGAAGCCGGCCATTGTAGAGCCTCTGGGGCCGGCGGTTTGTAGCCGAGCGATGAGTGCGGTCGAACCGTGTTGTAGTGCCGCCTCCAACGCTCGATGATCACCCTGGCTTCTTCCAGCGTGTAGAAGATTTCCCCGTTGAGCAATTCATCGCGGAGCTTTGAGTTGAAGCTCTCGCAGTACCCGTTCTCCCACGGGCTGCCCGGCATGATGTAGGCGGTCTTGGCGCCGACCGCCGTTATCCAGTCCCGCACAGCCTTGGCGACGAATTCCGGGCCGTTGTCTGAACGAATGTGGCCGGGGATACCACGCAAGATGAAGAGGTCCGAGAGAACGTCAATGACGTCATTTGACTTCAACTGACGAGCGATCCGGATTGTAATGCATTCACGTGTGAACTCGTCGATCACGTTGAGCATGCGGTACTTCTTTCCATTGTGGGTACGATCCTCAACGAAGTCGTACGACCAGACGTGGTTCTGGTACTCCGGCCGCAGCCGAACGCACGATCCGTCGTTGAGCCACAGACGCCCGCGTTTGGGTTGTTTTACTGGAATCTTCAGCCCCTCACGTCGCCAGATCCGCTCGACACGCTTGACGTTCACCACCCAGCCGGCATTCCGCAACAGCGCCGTGATCCGGCGATAACCGTAGCGTCCGTACTGGATGGCAAGCGCGATAATGTCGGCGGTCAACGCCGCTTCATTATCCAGTGTCTTTGCGATCTTGCGTTGCGTAGAGCGATGCTGGCCAAGAACCCGGCAGGCAAATCGCTCGGAGATGCCGTGTTCAACAACTACATGCTCCACGCAAGCACGGCGACGCGCGGGGCTTAGAAGTTTCCCGAGGCAGCCTCTTTCAGGATCAACTTCTCAAGCGTCAGATCCGACACCGCGCGCCGAAGCCGGGTGTTCTCAGCCTCCAGCTCCTTTAGCCGCTTTACCTGGTCGCCCTTGAGCCCACCGTATTCTGACCGCCACCGATAATATGTAACTTCCGTCACGCCTATCGATCGGATCGCCTCAGCCACCGACTGGCCTTGTCCAATCAACACCTCAACCTGTCGCAGCTTCGCGACAATCTCTTCCGCCTTGTGTCTCTTCCTTGGCATTCCTCAGTCCTCCATCAGGCCATAAGCCATACTTCAGGGAGGACCACTTTTCAGGGGGCAGACCAATCAGCGACATAAACACATGACAGCATCGAACTACGACGCCGCGCTCGCGCGCCTGCTGGTGCATGAGGGCGGCTACACCAATCATCCCGCCGATCCGGGCGGCCCGACCAATTTTGGCATCACGATCTTCGACTACCGCAAATACGTGAAGTCGGATGCGACCGCCGCCGACGTCCGTGCGATGAAGCTCGACGACGCCAAGGCGATCTATCGGGCCAAATATTGGGATTCGCAGCGCTGCAGCGAATTGCCGCCTGGGGTCGATTACGCGGTGTTCGACTACGGCGTGAATAGCG
>CAIYLH010000013.1 GCA_903927005.1 uncultured Pseudomonadota bacterium | reverse complement strand
CGTGAGCAAGCATGGGGTCGTCGCTCTCAGTGAAACCCTCCACAAGGAGCTTCGCGCACAGGATGCGTCTCTCGGCGTGACCGTGCTTAGTCCGGCCTTCGTGCCGACCGGGATCGTCGAGAGCGAGAAATCGCGGCCCGCGGATCTCGCCGAGCCTGGCGCGCCGATCTCGACTGCCGTCCAGGCCGCACAGGCCCAGCTGCTGCACGCGGTCCGCTCGGGCAAGCTGATGCCGGCGGACGTCGCACTGCAGGTGCTCGACGGCGTGCGTCGCCGCCGGCTGCACGTGTTCACCCACGCGAAGATCCAGCGCGGCATCGAGGCGCGAATGACCGCCGTGTATGCAGGGTTCGCGCCGTAGCATGGCGACGATGCATTGCTGGGAGTGCCTGAGCCCGATCGGCATCGCGGGCCTGCGCTGGACAGAGCGGCCGGTCCCCCATCCCGCGCGCGGCGAGGTCATCATCGCGATCGCCGCGGCCAGCCTCAACTTCCCGGACCTGCTCGCGGTCGAAGGCAAGTACCAGTGGCAGCCCGAGCCGCCATTCATTCCCGGCGTGGAATTCACCGGTACCGTCACTGCGCTCGGCGACGGGGTCGATGGCATCGCGGTCGGGGACGCCGTGATGACCGTCGGCACGACGGGCGGCTTCGCGACCCACGCGTGCGTCGCCGCGGAACGCGTGAAACGCGTCCCGCGAGGCATGTCGTCGGTCGATGCCGCCGTGCTTCTGGTCGCATACGGCACCGCATACCATGCGCTGATGGATCGCGGCACGCTGCGCCCGGACGAAACCGTACTCGTCCTCGGCGCCGCCGGCGGCGTCGGTACCGCGGCGATCCAGGTCGCGAAGGCCGCAGGGGCTCGCGTGATCGCCGCCGTGTCCACGGCGGCCAAGGTCGCGCTGTGCAGGGACATCGGTGCGGACCACGTCATCAACTATGAGCGCGACGACCTGCGTGGGGTGCTTAAGTCCGTCGCTCCGGACGGACCGGACGTGATCTTCGATCCAGTGGGCGACCGGCATGCCGAGGCGGCATTCAGGTCGATTGCCTGGCGTGGGCGTTACCTCGTGATCGGCTTCGCGGGCGGTGGCATCCCGCGCCTGCCGCTGAACCTGCCCTTGCTGAAGGGCGCCTCGGTCGTCGGCGTGTTCTGGGGCGCGTTCGACACGCGCGAACCCGCGTCGAGCCAGCGTGTCGTCGATGCCCTCGCTGCCGGCCATGCGGGCGGCTGGGTCCGTCCGGTCATCGACTCGGTCCTTCCCATGGCGGACCTGCCCGCCGCATTCGCGCGCATGGCCTCGCGCGCCGTCGTCGGCAAGATCGTGCTGGCGAATGACAAGCGGGAGCACACGCGGTAGGCGACGTGATAACGTCGATTGTCGCTCGAGCACAACACCGACGGTGCAAGCGTCGCGGAGCGACAAGCCAGCCCCGGGCTGCTTTGCAATGGCCTATTTCGACGGCGAAAGCCGCTGGCGCGAACGATGCGCGCCCCGCCGGAATCGGTGCGCCGCGCGCCGAATCAATCGCTTTGATGCGGAAATGACTTAGCTGATTCGCGCAAGAATCGGTGGACCCGCCGACATACGCTCCACCCTGAGACACGTAAAGGGCAGCCTTTCCGCGCATGGACGTGAGGCCGAATGCGGCGACACTCGTGCGGAGGACCCTGCATTCGGCGGGACCTCCGCCGCCACGCAGAAACGTCGTTTCCGAGTCACGAACGAGGGGCGGCGCGCTAACTCGCCCACAGCACGATTTAATCACTGGGGGGCGAGAATGGACCTGTATCTCAAGCGAAACCTGACGATCGCCATGGCCACGTCGATGGTGCTGGGCACCGCGGCCGCCTATGCCGACAACGCCAAGTCCGATGACTCGCTCGGCGAGGTCGTCGTCACGGCACAGCGCCGTGAAGAATCGATCATGAAGGTGCCACTGGCCGTATCCGCCTTTTCGCAGGCCGAGCTCGGCAACCTCGGCATCACGAATTCCCACGAGCTAAATGGCCTCGTGCCGACGCTACAGGTGAACAGCGCCTTCGGCGACGTGCAGCCGAACTTCTCGCTCCGCGGCATCGGCGTCAACAACGAGCACAACCCGAACCAGGCATCTCCGGTCGGCGTGTACATCGACGATGCGTACATCTCGGCGCGCGTCTCGCAGGGCCTGCAGCTGTTCGACCTGGATCGTATCGAGGTGCTGCGCGGCCCGCAGGGGACCCTGTACGGCCGCAACACGACCGGCGGCGCGATCAACTTCCTGTCGCACATGCCGAGCCTGCACGGCGACAGTGGCAACTTCGAGGCGGGCTACGGCAGCTTCAATACGTTCACCGCCGGAGGAGCCTACGAAACCGCCTTCACGGAGGGCGTGTCGGGCATGCGCATCGCCTTCAACTACGCGCACGGCGACGGCTACGAGAAGAATGTCTTCCCGACGCAGCCCAACGGCAACTCGACCGACAGCGCAGCCGCACGCTTTATCTACAAGATCAAGCCGAGCGAGGGTCTCGACATCACGTTCAAGCTGACTGCGGGTAACTCGAACCCCACGCAGGCTGGCGTGTTCAACCTCGGCACCGCGGTCGTCAACCCCGTGGCCGGGAAGCCTGCCGACTACAACCCGGCGCTCGACTACAGCCGCACGGCCCATGGCCTTAGCTTCTGGCAGATCGACAGCAACCGCCTCGGCTACAACAAGGTCAAGAACTTCGGTTCTGAGCTCGTCGTCAAATACGCGATCAACGACAAGCTCGACCTGACGTCGCTGACCTCGTACGACACGGCGAACGCCGAGTTCACGCAGGAGGGCACCGGCATCACGTCGACCGTGATGAGCCAGCCGCTGGATACGTTGTACGGCAACAAGTTCACGATGTTCAACCAGGAAGTCCGGCTGAGCTACACGACGCCCGATACGAAGGTCCAGGCGGGGGTGTACTACGGCTTCGACAAGGACGCCTCGGACTCCTACTACTGGCTGTTCGACGGCGGCGCCAACATCCACCAGTACTTCGACCAGACTCGCAAGTCCGTCGCGGTGTTCGCCCAGTGGGACCAGAACCTCACCTCGAAGCTGGCCCTGACGGTCGGCCTGCGCTACACGAGTGACAAGGCCGCCTACGAGAACTACTACTCCTACCTGATGCCCGCATCCGTCAGCCAGACCGGCCAGCGGAACACGGCACCACAGTATTGGGATCCGGCGCAGGCCGCCGTGTTCGCGCTCGGCAGCAGCTACTCGGGCGGTCAGATCGTCCCGGGCCCGGGGCTGCACCTCGACAACAACGCGCCGACCGGCCGGCTTGCGCTGAACTACACGTTCGACAATGGCCAGATCCTCTACGCGAGCTACAACCGTGGCTACCGCAACGCGGCGTTCTGCGGCCAGTGCTTCCTGAACGCCACGCTCGACACGACGCAGCCCGAGAAGGACAACGCCTACGAGGTTGGGACGAAGGGCCGGTTCTTCGACAACAAGCTCTCGATCTCAGTCGATGGCTTCTGGATCGACTACGAGAACCAGCAGACGAACGAGCAGATCGGCGTGCAGTCGATCCTGACGAACGTGCCGAAGTCGCGCATGCGCGGCTTCGAATTCGAGGGCCTCGCCCAGCTGACGCCGGACCTGCGCGTAGCGCTATCGGCCGGTTACCTCGACGCGAAGTTCATCCAGCTGACGCTTTCCGCGGCGACCGTGAACGGGCTGCAGGAGCCTTATGCTCCGAAAGTCACGGCCAACCTGCACGCCGACTGGCGCCTCGTGCGCACGGCCAATGGTTCGGTGACGTTCACGCCGAGCCTGGTCTACGCGAGCAAGGTGTATTACTCGCCGTACAACGACCTGGACGGCAACGGTCCGCTGTCCCAGGACGCGAACACGAAGATCAACGCGCAGCTCGCGTACGAGACGGACAAGTACTCGGTCAAGTTGTGGGGCAAGAACCTGGGCAACAAGGAAACCTTCGGCGACGGCCTCGACCTGCGCGGATTCGGGTACTACTACATGATCCCGCTCGCGCCCCGGACGTACGGCGTGTCCTTCGGGTACAAGTTCTGACGGCCCGACCGGCCCCGCGACCGCGGGGCCGGTTCGACCTGAGGACGGACAAGGCGGAGCCCCTCGCGGGCTCCGTGCCTTTTGGGGCGCGCCGTTTGGCCGCTTGGCGCAAGTCGCGCCGCGTCCGGTCCGTGATAATCCGGCGACGGTCGGGGTGCCGGAGTCCCCGGCCTGTGCCGCGACGTGCGCGGGACTGGTTCCCGCCGGTTCGGAAAGGACGAAGCCCATGCAATTCGGCTATTCAGACAAGGTCATTGCGCTGCAGCAGCGCCTCGACACCTTCATGGCGGAGCACATCTACCCGAACGAGGCCCGCTTCTACCAGCAAGCGGAGCAACTGGGCCCCTGGAAGGTCTACCCCGTCATCGAGGAACTGAAGGTCCTTGCGAGGGCCGCGGGGCTCTGGAACCTCTTCCTCCCGGAGAGCGCGCACGGTGCGGGCCTGAGCAACCTCGAGTACGCCCCGCTGTGCGAGATCATGGGTCGCTCCCACCTCGCGCCGGAGGTGTTCAACTGCTCGGCTCCGGATACCGGCAACATGGAGGTGCTTGCGCGTTACGGGACCGCGGAACAGCAGCAGCGCTGGCTGGCGCCCCTGCTTGCCGGCGAGATCCGTTCGGCGTTCGCCATGACCGAGCCGCTCGAGGCGTCCTCGGATGCCACCAACATCGCCAGCCTGATCCTGCGTGACGGCGACGAGTACGTCATCAACGGGCGCAAGTGGTATACGACGGGCGCCACCGATCCGCGCTGCAAGATCATCATCTTCATGGGGAAGACGGATCCGGCGAATCCCGACAAGTACAAGCAGCAGTCGATGGTGCTCGTGCCGCTCGAGACCAAGGGCGTCAAGGTGCTGCGCACGCTGCCGGTCTTCGGGTACTACGGGGTTCCCGATCGCGCGGCCGAGGTTCACTTCGACCAGGTCCGCGTGCCCGTGCCGAACATCCTGCTCGGCGAGGGCCGCGGCTTCGAGATTGCGCAAGGCCGCCTCGGCCCGGGTCGGATCCACCACTGCATGCGCCTGATCGGGCTGGCCGAGCGGGCGCTGGAACGGATGTGTCGCCGCGCCAGCGAGCGACGGCCCTTTGGCAAGGCGCTCTCCGAGCAGACCGTCACGCTGCAGCGCATCGCGGAGTCGCGGATCCTGATCGAGCAGTCGCGGCTGCTCACGCTGAAGGCGGCGTGGTTGATGGACACGGTCGGCAACAAGGTCGCCAAATCCGAAATCGCGATGATCAAGGTCGCGGCACCTCAGATGGCGTGCCAGGTCATCGACTGGGCCATACAGGCCTTCGGTGGAGCGGGAACCAACAACGACTACTTCCTCGGAGCCGCCTACGCAACCGCGCGCCTGCTGCGGATCGCGGACGGTCCCGACGAGGTGCACCGCAACCAGATCGGCCGCATCGAGCTCAAGCGCCTGCGCGATCGCGATCCGGCCCGTACCGGCGGGCATGCCGCGGTCTTGTCGATCGAGGAGGTCGAGGCCAGCTCTGCCTCCAGCCGCTGGCCGCGACCGTGAGCGTGGACCCGTGCGTCCTCCTGTCGACGGCGCTGCCGCATGTCGCCCTCGTGACGATCAACCGGCCCGAAGCGCGCAACGCCGTCAACAGCGAAGTGGCTCATGAGATCGGGCGCCTGGTCCGCACCTTCGAGAATGATCCGGACACCTGGTGCGTCGTGCTGACGGGCGCGGGCGGCAAGGTCTTTTCGGCTGGTGCCGACCTGAAGGTGATCTCCGCGGGACTGATCCACACGCTCTTCACCCCCGACGGCGGGTTCGCAGGATTCGTCGAGGCCAGCCGCACGAAGCCCTGGATCGCGGCGGTCGACGGCCTCGCGCTCGCGGGGGGCTGCGAGATCGCGCTTGCGTGCGACATGATCGTCGCCTCGGACGACGCCGCATTCGGCCTGCCAGAGGTCACTCGCGGCCTGGTCGCCTCCGCCGGCGGTGCCTACCGCCTGCCGCGCGTGCTGCCGCGACCCATCGCGATGGAGCTGATCGCGACCGGCATGCGGCTCGACGTCGCGCGGGCGTTCGAATTCGGCATGGTCAACCACGTCGTCCCGAAAGGCGAGACGCTGTCCCGTGCGATTCAGCTCGCCGCCTCGATCGCCGCCAACGCGCCGCTCGCCGTCCGCGAGAGTCTCGCGATCGCCCGGCAGGCGTTCGACCATGACGATTCGACCCTCATGCGGATGTGCGCGGCCGCCCAGGCCCGCGTGATGACGACCGACGACTTCCAGGAAGGGCCGCGCGCGTTCATCGAGAAGCGAGCGCCGCGCTGGGTAGGCCACTGATCTTCAACACGGGATTCCTGCACCCATGACCCATGCCGTGATCGTCTCCACTGCCCGTTCGCCGATCGGTCGCGCCTTTCGAGGGGCGCTGAACGACATCCGCTCACCTAGCCTGATGGCACACTCGCTCGTCCACGCCGCCCAGCGCGCGCAGCTGGATCCTGCGGACATCGAGGACGTCGTCATCGGCACGGTGCTCGGTGGCGGGACCGGGGGGATGAACCTGGCGCGAAACGCCGTACTCGCCGCGGGTTGGCCCGCCACCGTGCCGGCCCAGACGATCGATCGCCAGTGCTCCTCCGGCCTGATGGCCGTCGGGATCGCCGCAAAGCAGATCGTGGTCGATGGCATGCGCATCGTCGCCGCCGGCGGCCAGGACAACATCTCCGCTGTGCAGACGCCGTACATGGACTGGGTCCGCAAGGAGCAGGACCCGGCCGTCATAGCCCACGCGCCCACCGCGTACATGCCGATGCTCGAGACGGCGGAGTTCGT
>CAIYLH010000012.1 GCA_903927005.1 uncultured Pseudomonadota bacterium | reverse complement strand
CCTTGAAGCGCAGCGTGCGAGTCACTGTCGGACTTGGAGTCTCGCGCATTGGCGCGATTTAACTTGCGCCACCTGCTGCGGCGTACGCGAGAAATTGCCCAGTTCGTACAGATATCGAGCGATCCACTGCAGCCCGGCAACGCGCGCGGCATGAGCCCTAAACACTTGGCCGCAGCTCCTTGTGCTGGCGCAACTGTCGCAGCGGGGTCAGCGCGTCCCTGCGCTTCCGTCGAAATGAAGATCTGGGAAGTGCCTGAATCAGTTCCTGGAAGTTGGCATCGCTTGAAGTACAGCCTGTTCTACGGGCGTTCGGGACAGCGGTTGGTAGGCTATGACAATGAGCGGAGCAAAGGCGATCACCGGCACATCGAAGATAGGGAACGGCCCTATTTGTTCAGTACCGCGGAGATGCGGCTGTAGGCCGCGGCCACGCTAAGCGGCTGGGCGGGCACCTGCCCGGCTAGGCGCCGCTGCGGTGAGGCGCAGCCTGCAGCGCTTGCAGGCTTGCTGCGCACACTGCGCGAAACTCGCTGCTGAGGCCGGCGTCGGACCGCAGGCGCTCCCAGTACTCTTCAGCGAGGCGCCGCGCGCTTGCCCAGCTGGCGAGCCACGCCGCGCGCGCGGGCGGCGGCGTGAACGCGCGGGCAAGCACTTGTCCGTCATGAGGGGCGAATACCATCGGCAGCATGTCGTAGACCGGTGCGAGGCGTAGCGCGTTGGCGTAATCATCGAACAGGCTCAAGTTGCCGAAGTGCCGGTCGGTATTGCCGATAAGCGCGCCGAACGCATCCAGCAGCCGGATTCGCTCGGCACCTTCCTCAGACAGCAGGGCGTCGGCGAAGAGCCGGTCGGCGGCCGCTGTCCAGTTGTCGAGTCGTCCATAGCGGGCCGTGTCGAGCGCATGCAGCGATACGACTCCGCGACGGCCGGTGGCGCCGATCCGGTCGTAGCGCTCGCATTCGAGGAAGACGCGTTCGCCGTGCTCGAGTAGCTGCGAGGTGCAGCTGGCGATCCCGTTCTCGTTGAGGAGGCCGTGTGCGAGATGCTCGGCCCGCAGCAGGTCGGCCCAGCGCTGACCGACGGCGCTGGAACGCGGCGGGGAGAACTTGACCAGTACGTGCGTGCGGCGGGCCCCAGCTGCGAGGCAGACAGTGAACTTGGGGTGCTCGCCGTGTGCGGATGAACCCGGTGGTGCGCCGCTCATGGCGGCCGTTGCGAACTCGGGATACGCGATGTGGCGCTCCTCCCTCGTCACGACGAGGGGTGCATCCACCCCCGTCAGATGTCGATCGAGGGCCTCCGCTCCCACGACGAGGTCGCCGCTGCTGTCGTTTGCTCGTCGCGTCAGGTACGTGAGGAAATGGTCCTCGGTCCAGTCGCCGACGCGGGCCGGTAGCTCCAGATCAGCGTGACGGGTGGGGATCGTTCGCCCCAGAAAGCCAGCCGGCCACGCGTCTAGGAGGTAGTACGGCAGGGCTGTGTAGAGCCCGGATAGACGACCCGGGCCGGCGGCAGCGTAGTAACCCTCAGGTGCGACGGCGTTCAGCGTGCCGCAGGGTTGAGGGGTGCCGTCCGCGTCGAGGCGAAAGATCGGCCACTGTGAACCGAGCTCTGCTCGAGCGCGACGCAGGAGGTAGCGTGTTCCCCGGCGTGTGCCGGTGCGCAGCACCTGCTGCTGCCGCTCAAGTTCAGCCACCGCCCGCGAGATCGTCGCCTGCGAAACGCCCAGCGACTGGACGAGCTGCGCGGCCGCGGCCGGGCCTCGTCCCAGAACGGCGACCACCGCAGATGTGACCGTGCTGCTCATGAATACAAAATAGACTAATTATATGAATTAATCTATATATTTATAAACAATGAGTTAGGTGTGTAATGAATAATAAAATGAATAGAAAATTAAGAGATTAAGGCGCCTTGTCCTTAGTCGACGAGCGCCTGATAGACCAGCGTCGTGAAGTAGTCGAGCAGGTCGCGGTCTTCCGGCAGGTACTGCTCGAAGTACAACGCGATCAGTTGCTCCTTCGGATCGATCACTACCGTCGTCGTTGCGATGCCGCTCCAGCCGAACTGGCCTGCGGAGCTCAAGTTGCCGTTGCGCACTGAGTTGGTGAGTACGCCGACTCCGAGCCCGAAGCCGTAGCCGGGGTAGCCCTCGGTGATGCCGGCATCGATCAGTTGGTCGGTGGTCATCATCTGCACGGTCTTGCGTCCGAGGATCCGCACGCCGCCCAGCTCGCCGCCGTTGAGCAGCATCTGCGCGAAGCGCAGGTAGTCTGCCGGCGTTGACGACAGTCCCACGCCGCCCATCGCATGGTCGGTGAAATGCGCGTAGCGCTCGGGGTTCGCCGCGGGCGCGAGCTTGCCCTCGGGCGTCGGGCTGTAGCCCGTCGGAAAACGCGCCGCAACGCGCTCCGGCACGCCGTAGGCCGTGTCCTTCATGCCCAGCGGTTCGAAGATCACCTTGCGGCAGTATTCGGCCACCGGCATGCCTGAGAAGACTTCGATCAAGGCGGCCTGTACGTCGTGCGAGAAGCTGTACTGGAAGCGGGCCCCGGGCTGGTAGGCCAGCGGCATCTTCGCGAGCCGTTCGGTCAGCTGCTGGACCGAGTCGCTCTTGAAGTAGTCGACCCCGTTCTCGCGATAGGCCTTGTCGACATCCGACTCGCCGAAGTAGCCGTAGCTGAAGCCTGCCGTGTGGCGGAACACATCCTGGATCGTGATCGCGCGCTTCGGCTCCTCCAGCAGCAGTTCGCCGTTAGTGCCCTTGCCGGTGTAGACCTTGACGCTCTTGAATGCCGGCAGGTACTTCGACAGCGGATCGGTCAGCTGGAACTTGCCCTGCTCGTACAGCGTCAGCAGCGCGGTTGCCGTGACGGGCTTGGTCATCGAGAACAGTCGGAACCAGTCGTCGGTACGCATCGGCCGGTGGCTGGCAAGGTCGGCCGAGCCGAATGCCTTGAAGTGCACGACCTTGCCACGACGGGCGATCAGCACGACGCCACCCGCCGTGCGACCTGCCGCTATCTGCTGTTCGAGGTAGTGATCAACGCGCGCCAGGCGCTCGCCCGACAAGCCGACCGATTCCGGCGTTGCGGTCGGCAGCAGCGGCCCCGATGGCGCTGCCGCGAGGCTGGAGCAGGAAAGAAGCAGCCCCAACGTGAGGGCGGCGATATTCGACAGGCAGCGGGAGGTGTTCATCCCCCGATGCTAGCGGTTTTAATAGCGAATCGACAGACAGCTGAGGCCGCCATCCATCTTGCGGAACTCCGACATCGGCAGCGGCAGCGGCTGGTAGCCGAGCCGAACGAGGGCGTCGACGAAGCGTGGATAGCCCTCAGCAACCAGCACGTGGTCGTTGATGCGCACGCAGTTGGCCGCGTAGCTTTCCTCGGGCGCGAGAGTCACTCGCTCGTAGGCCTGCAGCGCCGGCCAGTCCGGCAGGCCTGGGGCCACCGCAAGGCGGCCGTCGCCCAGATAGGAAATCCCGCTCTTGAGGTGCAGCAGCGTGGCGCAGTTGCGGATGTCGACGGTCGTGGACGCTATGCCGATCCCTGCGAGCCAGCGGCCGAGCTGCTCTGCGCCTGCTGCGTTAGTGCGGTGCGAGACGCCGATGATGACGCCGCTGTCGGTCTCGCAGATGTCGCCGCCATCGACCGTTCCGGGCGCCTCTATGTGCGCGACTTTGGGATAGTCCACGGCAAGCGCTGCGGCGATCGCGTCGGGCTCGCCGGCTCTGGAGGCGGCACCCGGGCGGGTGATGATCACGCCATGGGCGGTGGCGATCGAGGTGTCCTCGACGAACGTGCCGTCAGGAAAGCGCTCATCCGCCGGCAGCACGCGCGTCTGCAGTCCAAGCGACTGCAGTGTTGCGAGGTAGCCTGCGTGCTGTGCGAGGGTGGCCTCGAAAGTCGGCGCGCCCTCGCGCGAGGTCGTGACGCCGGCCGCGAAGTTGCGCCCCGGCAGTCTGAGCAGCGCGCGCGTGAAGCGCGTGGCGCTCATTAGCGCCCCTTCCACTCCGGCTTTCGCTTCTCGGCGAACGCGCGCGTGCCCTCGAGCAGGTCGTCGGAGCGCAGCACGCGCTGCACGGCGCCCAGTGCGTCATGCAGTTCGAACGCCGGATGCTCGGCGACCACCTCGGTGTGCTGCAGCAGCTGCTTGATCGCGGGGAACAGCAGCGGCGGGCCTTCAGCCAGCATCTGTGCCACTTCGCGCGCCTTGGCCATTGCGCCACCGCTCGGAACGACCCAGTTCGCCAGTCCCCAGTGCTTGGCTTCGGCGGCATCCATCGGCCGGCCGAGCATCAGCATCTCGACGGCGATGTGGTAGGGGATGCGGCGGCGCAGCTTGATGGTGGCGGCATCCGCGAGCACGCCGACCTTGATCTCGGGCAGCGCGAAGCGCGCATGCTCTTCCATCACGATCAGGTCGCAACCGAGGGCGAGCTCGAAGCCGCCGCCGTAGGCAATGCCATTGACCGCGGCGATCACCGGCTTGTCGAGGTTGCGCGGATGGTTCAGGCCGCCGAAGCCGCCGACGCCCCAGTCGGAGTCGCTCGCCTCGCCGTCCGCGGCGCCCTTGAGGTCCCAGCCGGGCGAGAAGAACTTCTCGCCCGCGCCGGTCAGGATCGCGGTCCTGAGGGCGGGATCCTTCTGGAACTCAGTCCAGATCTCGTTTAGCTGGAGGCTCGTGGCCAGCGAGATCGCATTGGCCTTCGGCCGGTCGATCGTGACTTCCAGGACGCCGCCGTTGCGCTCGGTACGGACCCCACCATTGATTGTGCTCATGCTTTCTCCGCAATGCGTACCAGCGCGTCGACAGCGACAACGCCGTGGCCGGATGGCCGGACTATGATCGGATTGACGTCGAGCTCCACCAGCGTCTCGAGGTTCGCGGCTGCATAGCGCGCGACCGCAAGTACCGCCTCGACCAGCGCCGGCACATCGCCTGCCGGCTTGCCGCGGAACCCGGCCAGCAGCTTCGATATGTTCAGGCGGCCGAGTGCCGCCTCGACCGAGGCCGCCGTGAATGGCGGCAGCAGGCTCGTACTGTCATGCCACAGTTCGGTCATCACGCCGCCGGCGCCCAGCACCAGCACCTGGCCGAACTGCGGGTCAACGATGACGCCGACCAGGATCTCGGCGACGCCATCGGTGACCATCTGCTCGACGAGCACGCGCTCGCTGAGCTTTGACAGGCGCTGCGCGGCGGCATCGGCGTCCGCTGCCGTGCGTACGTTCAGTACCACGCCACCGACGTCCGACTTGTGGGCGAGGTCGGCGCTGACTGCCTTGATCACGACCGGGAAGCCGATTTCGATGGCAGCGTCAGCTGCGTCGGCCCAGGGCACCGTGCGCGCCTTCGGCACCGGCAGCCCGAACGCAGCGAGGGCCGCCTTGCCGGCGTCTTCGGTCAGTGTGCGTACGCGTGCGGGCACGGCGGTGGGCCGGGCGAGCTGTACCGGCGGGGCGGTGCGCCACCGCTCGCCGATGGCGGCGGCATTGGCGAGCGCCTCGAGGCCCTCGCGCTGGCCCTGCAGGGGTACGACGCCATGCACGGTGCAGTGCTCGCGGATCGTCTCGTAGAAGGTGTCAGGCAGCGACGAGAGCATCATCGCGCGCGTCTTCGAGGCTTGGGCGACGGCGACGTAGTCGCGGATCGGGCCATCGAAGGCGTCGACGTTGGCGCGGTCCACGGGCGGGCAGTCGAGCATGAATGCGACCGCGTCGTAGTCGGTGTTGAGCACCGCCGTGAACAGCTGGCGCATCTTCGGGCGGTTGAACCAGATGTAGGTATGAAAATCGAACGGGTTCGAGATCGTGACCCGCGGGCCGACGGCGGCGTGGACTTCAGTCGTGGTCGCCGCGGTCATCGGCCTGAACTCGAGCTGCAGGTTGCGCGAGACGTCGGCGGTCATCGCCATGTCGCCCCCCGAGGCGCCCATCACGAGCACCCGCCGGCCAGGCAGCGGTCCGCCGGCGTGCAGCACCTTTAGCGTTTCGACCAGCGTTGCGAGGGTTTCGCAGCGGGCGATGCCGGCGTCGCGGCAGAACGCGTCGAATACCGCGTCAGCGCCGGCCATGGAGCCTGTGTGGGTGGCGGCGGTGCGGGCCGCCGCTTCCGTACGCCCGGCCTTCACCAGGGCGATCGGCTTGCCGGCGGCACGTGCCTTGGCAACCGCCTGGGTGAAGCGACCGGCGTCCTTGATTCCCTCGACGTACAGTCCGAACGCGCTTACCCGCGGATCGTCCGAGAGGATCTCGATCATGTCTTCGAGCGCGAGCCGGGTCTGGTTGCCGACGCTGATCACGTAGCCGACGGGCAGCGACCGCTGGTTGAACATCAGCGTCAGCGCGATCGTGCCGCTCTGGCACAGCAGCGCCACGCCGCGGTCGCCGCGCGCGCCGCCGACGACCTGGTCGGGCCACAGCGCGACCTTGTCGAAAAAGTTGACCAGTCCGTAGCAGTTCGGTCCGGTGAATGGCAGCGAGCCTGCGTTCGCCAGCAGATCGCGGGTTAGTGCGCGGCCTTCGTCGGTGCCGGTTTCATCAAATCCGGAGGCGAAGCAGACGAAGCCGCCGGCGCCCTTACGGGCAAGCTGGCCTGCTAGTTCGGGGATGTCCCCGGCCGGGGCCGCGAGGAATGCGGCATCCGGTGCGCTCGGCAGGTCGTCGACGGAGCGGTAGTAGGTCGTCGTGCCGTCGGACTGCCGGGTTGGGTGGACCCGCAGCAGTTCGCCGGTGTAACCGACCTGCCGGCTCGCAGCGGCCACGGCATCGGTCCACGCGCCGCCGACGAGCGCGATGGAGCGCGGCGACAGCAGCCGTGAGAGGGGATTGTCGGTCATGTCAGCGCTTACTTAGGGTGAGTGCGCGTGAGCGGGGGCCGGCCCACTCGCTGCCGCCAGAGGCGGCCTGCAGCGCTTCGATCTTCGCCACGACCTCCGGCGGGAAGGCCGCGACGCCGGGGGTGTCGCCCTGCCGGTAGTGCAGCAGCATGTATTCGGCGGCGGCTGCGATCTCTGGCTTGCCAGCAACGCGCATGTCCAAGCCTAAGTGCAGGCGCTTGGTGTCGAACGCCAGTACGTGGGCGTCGACTTCCAGCTGCGCGTCGGCCTTGACCTCGCGCAGCCAGTGGATGTGCATCTCCATTGAGTACAGCGTGCACTGGGTGCGCGCGCGGTACGCGGGGTCGAGCCCGAGGCGGTGGTCCATCAGCTCGTCGATGGCGATGCTGAGGACCACGCCGTAGTAGGCGTCACGCAGATGGTTGTTGTAGTCGATCCACTCCGGCGCAATCGCCGTGCGGTAAATCGTGGTGCCAGCCATCGCAGTCACCGTCAGCCGATCTTCAGTCGCTCGCGGACTTCGGCTGTCGACAGGATCCGGGCTCCCATCGCCTCGACGATGCCGCGGGCCTTGGTCACAAGCTGGGCGTTGCTGGCGTAGACGCCCTTGCTCAGGTACAGGTTGTCCTCGAGGCCGACGCGGACGTTGCCGCCGACCAGTACCGACTGCGCGACCCACGGCATCTGCATCCGGCTGATCGCAAACGAGGTCCAGACAGCATCTGCCGGCATCGTGTTGACCAGCGCCAGCAGGTGGCCGGTGTCGGCCGGCATGCCCCAGGCGATGCCCATGCACAGCTGGATCAGCGGCGGCGGCAGCACCAGGCCTTCCTTGATCATCTGCCGGACGAACCACAGGTTGCCGCTGTCGAAGATTTCGAACTCGGGCTTAACGCCCAGGT
This sequence comes from uncultured Pseudomonadota bacterium, assembly GCA_903927005.1. Lineage (GTDB taxonomy): Bacteria > Pseudomonadota > Gammaproteobacteria > Steroidobacterales > Steroidobacteraceae > CAIKZZ01. The sequence continues at coordinate 44,918 of CAIYLH010000012.1, read as the reverse complement.
CCTTGCAGATCGCCGCGCCCTTGCGCAGGTAGTTCGGGGTCGAAACGTAGGCGCGGTTGCCGTCGCCGAAGTTCAGGCTGCCGCAGTCGAGCGTGCAGACGTCCGGCCGGTACAGGCCTTCCTGGCACAGGTCGATGACATGGCGCATGCGATCTTCCTGCGAACAGAAGTCGCTGCCCGGGGCCGGCGTGTCCGCCAGACCGTTGTCGCCGACGGCGATGTAGCCACCCATGCCGCAGGTCAGGTTGACGATGACGTCGGTGCCGCTTTCGCGGATTGCCTTGACGACCGCGCGGTAGTGCTTCGTTTCCATGCTGAACGAGCCGGTTTCAGGATCGCGCACGTGAATGTGGACGATGGCGGCGCCGGCCTTGGCCGCGTCGATCGCGGCCGCCGCAATCTCGGTCGGGGTGACCGCGCAATGCGGGCTCTTGGTCACCTTGGTGTCGTCACCGGTGATTGCGCAGGTGATCATTACATCGGTATTCATCAGATTCCCCTCCGAGGCTCGTTAAGTCATATTATCGCGCCCATAATATTTACACCACAGCGCCGCGGCCCACGCCGGGTCGGCGGCGTGGGATACTCCGCAGGGGGGATGACGCATGAAGAAGACACTGGGGACCTACCTGATTGAAGCGCTGGAAGCTCAGGGCGTGAAGCACGTCTTTGGCATCCCCGGCGTGCACAACCTGGAGCTTTACCGGGGTCTTGCCGCCTCCGGGATCCGCCACGTCGCGGGTCGCCACGAACAGGGCCTCGGCTTCATGGCCGATGGCTACGCGCGCGTCTCCGGCGGCCTCGGCGTCTGTTTTACGATCACCGGGCCGGGACTGACCAACATTGCCTCGGCCATGGGCCAGGCACTGGCTGATTCCGTGCCGCTGCTGGTCATCTCCAGCGAGAACCGGCGTGGTGAAATCAGCACCGGTAAGGGTTTCCTGCACGAGATGCCCGATCAACTGCGGCTGGCGGGGCTCGTCGCCGGGCATGCCCAGCGTATCGATCATGTCGAGGATCTGCCGCCGGCCCTGGAAAGGGTGTTCCGCGCAGCCCGCGCTGGTCGACCGCAGCCGGCTTACCTTGAAATTCCCCGTGACCTGCTGGCCGAGGATGCCTCCCACCTGCCGCCGGCGAGCCGCTTTGCGGTCCCTGAGCTGCCGGTGCCGCCGGCGGCGGCGCTCGCCGATGCGGTCAGTCGACTCGCGGCAGCCCGCCGCCCGGTGATCCTCGCCGGTGGGGGCGCCGTGCGTGCCGCCGCCGAGGTGTGCGCCCTGGCTGAGCGGCTCGGCGCGCCGGTGGTGATGACGGTGAATGCGCGTGGCATCCTGCCGCCGGATCATCCGCTGGCAGTACCGATGAGCCCTTCGCTGGAGCCGGTGCGGGCGCTGATCGCAGGCGCCGACGCGGTGCTGGCGATCGGTACCGAGTTCGGCCAGACCGATTACGACATGTACGTCGTCTCCGACTTCCCACAGCCCCGCGGTTTGATTCGCATCGACATCGACCACGATCAGCTGCAGCGCAACCTGCGTCCGGAGCTGGCTCTGCGCGGCGACGCCGGCGCAACCCTCGCGGCGCTGCTCAAGGTGCTGCCGGTTGCGGCGGCCGCGGGCGACGGCCCGGCCCGGGCCGCGGCGACACGCAGCGCCGCTTTCGCGGCGCTGACGCCGGCAATGCAGCGCGAGGTCGGCTTCCTTGAGGTGATTCGCCGCACCGTGCCAGGCGCGATCCTGGTCGGCGACTCCACCCAGCCGGTGTACGCCGGCAACCTCGGCTATGGCGCGCCGTCGCCAGGCTCCTGGTTCAACAGCTCCACCGGCTACGGCACGCTCGGTTACGCCGTCCCCGCATCGACCGGCGCGGGCCTTGCGGCGCCAGACCGCCCGATCGTCTGCATTGTCGGTGACGGCGGCATCCAGTTCTCGCTCGGCGAGCTTGCCGTGCCGCGCGACGTGGGCGCCTGGAGCGCGATCGTCGTTTGGAACAATCACGGATACGGCGAGATCAAGAGCTCCATGATCGCGGTCGACATCGAGCCGGAGGGCGTGGACGTCGGGCCGCCGGACTTCGGCCATCTCGCGCGTGCCTATGGCTACGGCCACTGTGTCGTGGATAGCCTCGAATCGCTGGAGCGGGCAATGAAGGATTTCGCGGCGCGCCGCCAGATCGTTGTGGTTGAAGTGCGCGCAGAGGCATTCGAATGACCCGCCGCTTCTCGTCGCTCGTCGACTGGGTCGCCCACGAGGGCGGCAACGACCCCTGGGCGCTGCACTGGGAGGCGCGCAATGCGCTGGCGCGCGGCGAGAACGTCCTCGTCATGAGCGTCGGCGATCCGGACCTTGACACCCCTCAGGCTGTGGTTGATGCCGCGGTCAAGGCGTTGCGCGCTGGGGACACGCACTACACCGAGACCATCGGTAAACCGGAGCTGCGTGCCGCCATCGCCGCGATGCATACGGCGCGGACGGGCCAGCTCGTCACCGCCGATAACGCGGCCGTGCTCGCCGGTACGCAGAACGGATTGTTCGTCTCCTCGCTGTGTCTTGCCGGATACGGTGACGAGGTCATTGCGCTCGATCCGATGTACACGACCTACCCGGCCGCGATCGGTGCGTCAGGCGCGACGCTGGTACGAGTTCCGGCGCCTGCGAGCGCCGGATTTCACCCGGACCTCGTCGCCCTTGAGGCTGCGATCACGCCGCGCACTCGGGCGATCTATATCGCGACACCCAACAACCCGACGGGTGTCGTGCTGTCCGAGGCCGACTGCGACGGCATTGCCGACATCGCTCGTCGCCACGCCATCTGGATCGTCTCTGACGAGGTGTACGCGGGCATTGCCGAGGGCGGGCGCGTGCCTAGTCTCGCGGTCCGCTTGCCGGAGCGTACGCTGACCATAGGCAGTCTCTCCAAGAGCCATGCGATGACCGGCTGGCGCATTGGCTGGGTCGTGGGTCCGGCGGACTTCATCGTGCATGCCGAGAACGTCGCCTTGTGCATGCTGTATGGCCTGCCGGGCTTCATCCAGGAGGCGGCGATTGCCGCACTTGCGATGCGCGAGGAGGCGGAGGCCTCCATTCGTGACTACTGCCGCGTGCGTCGCGACCTGTTCTTCCGTGAACTCAAGGACGTGCCTGGTATCCGCCTGTGCTGGCCGGATGCGGGCATGTTCATGCTGATCGACGTGCGCCCCACCGGCCTTACGACCGCGCAGTTCGTGCGCCAGCTGTACGACGCTGAGAAGGTGGCGTTGCTCGACGGCGCGGCGTTCGGGCGTGAGACTGAAGGGTTCGTGCGTGCCTGCTTTGCAGCCGACGAGCCTTCCCTCGTGGATGCGGGCGCGCGCATCCGCCGCTTCTGCGCGACACTCGCCGCCGGCTGATCGAATCAGCCGGCGACCTGCCGACTACAGGCGGTATGTCAGCGTGATGCCGATGGTCCGCGGGCGGAACGTGTAGGCGTTCTGCTGCGGTGTCGGCTGCGGGTACAGGTAGCTGCCACCGGCGTCGGTCGGGATATTGGCGTCCGACTGACCCAGCTGGTAGTTGGTGATCGTGCGCGAGTCGAACAGGTTGTCGATGAACGCCGCCACCGACACATTGCCGAACGTCACCCCGCCGCGCAGCGAGGCGAAGCTCGTTGAGCCCAGCGAGTAGACGTACGGGTTGTACTGCGCCGACGGGCGCTCGGTCGTGCCAGGATCCTGGCTCGCCGCCGGCCAGTTGTTCCTGCTGGCGTACTCCCAGTCGAGGCGAAGGTAGGCGTCACGCCCGGCCATTGAGAAGTTGTACTGACCGCCGAGTGCGACCGTCCACGGCGCACCGGTGGCAGGGCTGCCGTTCGCGGCGCCCTCGCCGGAGATCGCGTCGCCGGTATTCACCAGCAGCGGCTTGCCCAGCGGCGTCGCCTCGGAGTAGCGCGCGCTGGTATAGCCCACTGCTGCATCCAGCGAGAAGCCGGCGCCGAGCACCATTTCAGCCTGCAGGTCGAAGCCCTTTGCGATCGCGGTGCCGAGGTTGTCCGTGAACTGCAGGCCGCAGTTGTACGGTACGTAGACGCTCTGCTGGATGTTCTTCCACTTGATGTAGTAGACGCTACTTGAGATGCGCATCCGACTGCTGAGGTTGTTCTTGGCGCCGACCTCATAGCTCTGGGTCGTGTCCGACTTGTAGGTCAGCGGTGCGCCGTCCGGATAGCCGGTCTGGTTCAGGCCATTGTCGCCGCTGCAGTAGTCCGGCAGCGGTGAGTTGCCGCCGCCAGGGCGGAAGCCCTTCGAGTAGGTGAAGTAGTACAGATTCGCCGGGTCCGCCTGGAAGGCGAGTGCCACCTTCGGGGTGAACGAGGTCTCGCTCTGCTCTGCGTGCGCAGACTCAGGTCCGTAGTTCTCGAAGCCATCGCCACGGTGATCAAGGCTGAACTTCATCTTCGCCACGCGGCCGCCGACGGTCAGCTTGAAGCGATCGGTCACCGCGTACGAGGCCTCGCCGAAGGCGGCGATCTGGCGATCGCGCACGGTGTTGTCGTTGGTGTAGATGTCGCAGTTCGGGATCGTGAGGCCGTCCGGATTGCCGTCGTTGCAGGTGTAGAAATTGCCACCGAAGAAGTCCACGGGGTTGACGCCGAACAGCGCGTTCCATAGCGGCACGATCTGCGCGTCCTTCAGTTCCTCAAGACTGCGCGCCTTCGAGATCGACCAGAACCCGCCTACCGTCCAGTTCCAGCGACTGGAAGGGTCGTTCGACTGCCAGCGTACTTCCTGGGTAAAGGTGTCCTGGGCGTTCGTCATCTTGTTCGGCGTCGAGTAGCCGGCGAAGCCCGGCGGCATGTGCACGCCGTTGCCGTCCAGCAGTGGATACCAGGAGCAGGGGGGCGACGACTCGTCGCCGCAGGTGCCGTTCACCCACATCTGCGACTGGTAGTAGGCGAGGTTGTAGACGGTACCCTGGTAGCCCGTCTCTTCGCGCCGGTGGTAGTAGGACGTATTCGACACCAGCTTCGTATGGCCGATGTCTGCCTCAATCTTCAACGCGGGCAGGTAAAACTCGTCCGGCGTCGGGATCCGCTCCGGGGTGGCGTTGTTGAAGTGGCCGGCGCTCATGTCCGAGTACGCATTCCAGAACGTCGACAGGTCGTGCTTGCGGGAGTTTTGGTACATCACGCTGGGCGTGATCAGCACGCCATCCGCCGGCTGCCAGGTGAACGCAAGGCGAGCGACCATCGTGTTGGCGCGGTTGGCGTGCTTGTCGGTGAGCGCGAGCGTCTGCGGGTCAACCCGGTCGATCCAGCCGCCGTCGTAGCGGTACCAGATGCTGGCGCGATAGCCGAGCACGTTGTCGATCAGCGGTCCGCCGTGGGCGACTCCGGCCTCGTAGCTGGGTTCGCCGCCGCGCGTGAACGACAGCTCCGTGCGCGCGTAGGTCGATTCCTTGGTCAGGCTAGGCTGGTTCATGAGGTAGCGAACCGTGCCGCCTTCTGAACCTGAGCCGAACAGCGTGCCCTGTGGGCCGCGCAGCACCTCGACCCGGTCGATATCGAAGGTCTTCGGCAGGGTGTCGTCGGGGCTGAAACCCAGCGCCCGCATCTGGATCGGCGTGTCGTCGATGTAGATGCCGGTGGTGCCGGCGCCGCCGGAGGAGGCGATGCCGCGGATCGAGATTGCGTTCGTGCCGGAGTTGTCGACAGCGACGCCTGGGGTGAAGCGCGCGACGTCCTGGAAGTCCTTGATGCCCTTCGTGTCGAGGGTCTCCTGAGTGATCGCGGTCAGGCTGATCGCGACCTTGCTCAGCGATTCTTCATGACGCGTCGCCGTGACGACGATCTCCTCGAGTTGACCGGTTTGGCGGTCTGCGGCTACTGCGGGGAACGCGGAGCCTGCGCATGCCGCCGCGACGGCCAGGCGTATCAACGTTCTATCGATCGTGGATGTCGTCATGGTCGATCTCCCCCGGACATGGTTCTGTGTTCGTGCCGACAGCGCCGCCGACCTTCCGGCCGCGACGCACCATTGCTGCAGACTTCAGGACTCGAGCAGCACCGATGCTTCCGCGTCCCAACTCAGGTAGACCTCGTCGCCCCAGTCGATGGACCAGTCAAGCGTGCGCCTTTCGTTTTGGGCGAATGCGCTGAGTATTTTGCCGCTGGCGGTCTTCACCTGGTAGACCGAGCGGTTGCCGAGATAGCCCAGTTCCCAGACGACGCCGCTGAGCAGGTTGCGGCCGGCGCCTGACTCCGGTGTCTTGCTGATGCGGATCTTTTCAGGCCGCACGGCAACCCAGACCTTCTGGCCGGGGTGATAGCGGCCGGCGTCCTTTACCAGCAGCTCGGCGCCAAGCTCCGCGGCCTGTACGACCAGCGTTTCCTGCTCCTGCCGGACGACGACGCCCTCGATGAGGTTGGCGTTGCCGAAGAAGTCGGCGACGAAGCGGGTCTTGGGAAACTCGTAGACCTCGGCGGGCGTGCCCACCTGGACGACTGCGCCCTTGTCCATGACCGCGATGCGGCTGGCGAGCGCCATGGCCTCGTCCTGGTCATGCGTGACAACGATGAACGTGATGCCGACCTCGTGCTGCAGGTCCATCAGCTCGAACTGGGTGCTCTCGCGCAGCTTCTTGTCGAGCGCGCTCAGCGGCTCGTCGAGCAGCAATACCTTCGGGCGGCGGATCAGCGCGCGTGCGAGCGCGACGCGCTGGCGCTGGCCGCCAGAGAGTTGATGGGGCTTGCGGCGACCGAGCCCGCCGAGCTGGACCATCTCCAGTGCCTCGGTGATGCGGCGCGTGCGGATCGCGGCGTCGAGGCGTTCGCGCTTGAGTCCGTAGCCGACGTTGTCCTCGACCGTCATGTGCGGAAACAGCGCGTACGACTGGAACATCATGTTGACCGGCCGCTCGTAGGGCGGCACGTCGGTCATGTCGAGGTCGTCGATCGTGATGCGGCCGGAGGTGGGGGCTACAAAGCCCGCCAGCATGCGCAAGAGCGTCGTTTTGCCGCAGCCGGAGGCGCCGACCAGCGCGAACATCTCGCCCTTGTGGATCGCGAGGTCGACGCTGCCGACCGCGGTGACGCCACCGTAGTTCTTGCCGACGCCCTGCAGCACGATCTGCGGCTTTGCCGCGGAATTCAGCCACGGGCGTTCCGCGAGGTTGGGTCGCTGCGAAGTGATCAACTCAAAGGTCCCCACATCCTTCGGTACATGTCGGTGTCGCGCCTTGAGCGTAACCGATTTGACCGACGCCGGGGACCGCGCGCATCAGCGGTCCGCCGGCGGGGTCTGGCGTCGTCGATCCGGCGCGAAGAACGGCCGTTCGACCACGTGGGCGGCCACCATGCGTCGCTCCCAGACGAGTTCGCGGTTCAGGTAGATGTCAGCCCACACCTTCGAGCCAATGGCATGGTGCGGTGCGTCGAGAATCGCGAGCGCCAGGTTGCGCTTGCAGGTCGGTGACCACATCGCGGAGGTCACGCTGCCGACTTCGTGGTTGCCGGCTTCGTCGGCGTACAGCAGGGCGTTGTGGGCGGCCTTGTTGCCATCGACGTCCAGTCCGACCAGCAGTCGCCGCAGGCCGCTGGCCTTCTGCGTGAGCAGGGCCCGGCGGCCGTTGAAGTGCGGCTTGTCGAAGTCCACCAGCCAGCCGAGCCCAAGCTCAAGTGGCGTCCGGTCGCGGTTCATCCGGATGGTGTGTTCGGCCGAGACGAAGTCCACGTTCGGCATCAGGAAGCCCGCCTCGATGCGCGCCATGTTCAGCGCCTGCGAGCCGATCGCCCGCAGCCCGCGCGTGCGGCCTGCCGCCATCAGGTCGTCCCAGATCGACAGGGCGTGCTCAGGACGCATCCAGAGTTCGTAACCCAGGTCACCGGTAAAGCCGGTGCGCGACACCATGACGGGCCGGCCCGCCGCATCGAACTCGGCCAGTTCGAAGGGCTTGAGCCGCTCGACGCCTGCGAGTCCGAATTTCTTCAGGATGTAGCAGGACGTCGGGCCCTGCACGGCGAGCGCTGCGATGTCCTCGGTGACCTCCTCGACGCGCACGTCAAAGCCGATGGCTGAATCCAGCAGCCAGTCGAGCTGGCGCTCCGCGGTGCACAGGCGGAAGTCCTGCGGGCCCAAGCGGAATATCGTGCCGTCGTCGATGAGATGGCCGCTGTCGTTGCACCAGACCACGTAGCTGACGCGGCCGACCTTGAGCTTGCGGACGTCGCGCGTCACGAGCCGGTTCAGGTAGCGCTCGGCGTCGCTGCCGTTGATGCGGTACTTCACCATCGGCGTGAGGTCGAACAGCGTCGCGGCATTGCGGATCGCGAAGTATTCCTGCTCGGCGGTCGTGAACACATCGACGGTGGAGTAGCCGGCCCAGGGCACGAAGCTGTCGTTCTGCGACAGGACCCGGGCGCGCGCATGGAACGGCGTGTCCAGCAGGGGCTTGAGGTAATGCGGTACGGGCGTGTTGTTGGCGGCCATGCTTAGGCTCCCTTCTCGAGCATGCGCACGGCGGCGTTGCGGCCGGCAAGTCCCATGACGCCGCCGCCGGGATGGCAGCTCGCGCCACACAGGTAAAGTCCGGCCATGGGCGTTGCGTACTGGGTGGCGCCGGGCACTGGCCGCACCATGTAGAACTGGTCGAGGGCGAGGTCGCCGTGGTGCCAGTGGCCGCCGGCGCTGTGGAACTCCTGTTCCAGATCCAACGGCGTGAGTAGTTCACAGCCGACGACGCTCGCGCCAATTCCCGGTGCCTGCGCCTCCAGCGTCGCCAGGATCGCGTCGGTGAACGCGCGGCGCGACGGCTCGGTCCAGCCGCCGGTAATTGCATACGGGGCGTACTGCACGATGGCCGACAGCACGTGGTGACCGGCGGGTGCGAGGGCAGGATCGTTGATGGTCGGCACCGTGATCTCCAGTGCCGGGGCGGCCGAGAACTGGCTGTACTTGGTGGGGTTGAAGGCCCGCTCGAGGTAGTCCAGGGACGGTGACACCAGCAACCGCCCACCGAGCGCGTCGCGGGCGACGCCGGTGAACGCCGGCGCGCGGTCCAGCGCCAGATGCAGCTTGGCGACGATGCCGCGGCTACGGATGTGGTCGACGCGGCGGACGAAGCCGGTGTCGAGGTGTTCGGTGCCGAGCAGGTTCAGGAACGTGGTCTTGGCGTTCACGCTTGAAACCACGCGGTCGGCCGCGATTTCCGTGCCATTGGCGAGCACGACGCCAGTAGCGCGGTCGCCTGCCACCGTGATCTGCGCGACGGGCGCGTTGGTGCGGATCGTGACGCCGGCGGCCTTGGCGGAACGCGCGAGCGCAGCGGTGAGTGCGCCGAGGCCGCCGCGGGGCTGGGCGAGCGGCGAGCTGCCGGCGGCGGACTCGGCCGCAAGGCGGTACAGCAGCGACAGGACGGTACCAGGGGCGCGCGGGCCGAAGTTCGTGCCGAGCACGGCGTCGAAGGCTAGCGCACCCTTGAGTAGCGGCGCCTTGAACTCATCCTCCAAGAGGTCGTAGGCATTCATGCCGACGATGCGCAGGAACTCGCGCATGTCGCGCCGTCCGAGCAGCCGCAGCTTCAGGCCGACCTTGGCCAGCGCCAGCTTGTCGGACCAGCCCTCGGTGCCAAGGCGTGGTGCTGGCGCTGCGAGCATGCCGTGCAGCAAGCTTGCAAAGCGGCCTAGCCTCGCGTGATAGGCGGGCCAGGCGGCGGCGTCGTTGGGGCTGAACGCGGCGCTCGGCGTGCCGCCGGTTGCGAGCTGCAGCGTGGCACCGTCGGCTCCTAGCGAGGTCGTCGGCAGGCCGGTCGCGGCGAACTCCAGCCCATGCTCGGCCAGGCTCAGGTCGCGCACCAGGGCCAGCGGCATCTGGTGCAGCAAATGCGCACAGGCGGAGACGCGGTAACCGGGCGCGAAGGCGCGGGTGATGGCCATGCCGCCCACCTCGGCGGCCGCCTCTACGACCAGTACCGAGCGACCGGCACGGGCGAGGGTTGTTGCGCAGACCAGGCCGTTGTGGCCGGCGCCGATGACGATGACGTCGTAGCGCGCGACGATGGAGGTGGGCGTAGGGCTGGTCATGCTCAGGCGCTCCGTCCAAGGTCGGTGAGCACACGGCGGGCGCAGTTCGCGCCTGGCGCGCCCATCACGCCGCCACCGGGGTGGGTGCTGGAGCCGGACAGGTACAGACCCTTCACCGGCGTACGGTACTGCGCATAGCCCGGCACCGGCCGGTTGAACATCAACTGGTCCATCGTCAGCTCGCCCTGGAAGATGTTGCCCTCGGTGAGCCCAACTTCCTGCTCGATGTCCCAGGGTGTACGCACCTCGGCATGGCGGATCAGGCTCTTGAAGTCGGGGCTGTGACGGGCGATGGCGTCGATCACCGTATTGCCGAAAGCCTGCCGCTTGTCGTCGGTCCAAGGGCCATCGGCCAGCTCGTAGGGGCAGTACTGCACGAACACCGACATGTAGTGCTTGCCGTCAGCCGCCATGGTCGGATCGATTTGCGAGGGCATCAGCATGTCGACGTAGGGCGCCTGTGACCAGCGACCTTCCTTCCAGTCGTCGTAGGCCCGCTCCATCATCTCGATCGTGTCGGTGATGTGCAGATCGCCACGGATGGACGGTGCGCCATCGGGGATGGACGGGAACTGCGGCAGTCGCTCGAGGGCGATGTTGAGCTTGCCTGACGAGCCGCGGATCTTGAAGCGGCGCACGGCCTTGAGGAATTCCTCCGGCAGGTGTTCGGCATCCATCGAGTCCAGGAACGTGCGCTTCACGTCCATGTTCGAGACGACCACCTTCGCGGCGATCTCCTCACCGCTGGTGAGCGCGACGCCGCAGCTGCGGCCGTTGCGCACCAGGATGCGCTCGACCGGTGCCGAGGTACGCACGGCGCCGCCACTGGCCTGCAGTGAGGCGGTCAGTGAGCTGCTGACTGCGCCCATGCCGCCGCGGGCGAAGCCCCAGGCGCCGACCGTTTCGTCGATGTCGCCCATGTAGTGGTGCAGCAGCACGTAGGCACTGCCCGGCGAGCGCGGCCCGAGGGCCGTGCCGATGATCGAGCTGCCGGCGAAGTGCGCCTTGACGATCTCGCTCTCGAAGTACTCATCCAGGAAGTCGGCGGCCGACATCGTCCAGAAGCGGAGCGTGTCGTACATCCGCTCCTCGCCCATGTTGTGAAAACGCTGGCCGAGGTAAAGCAGTTCGGTAAGGTCGCGCGGCTTGAACGAGGTCGGGTCCGGCGGCTCGCGCATCAGCAGCGGACGGATGAACTTGCACTGCCGGATCACGTCGCGCGAGTAGCGATCGTAGGCCTCGGCGTCGCGCTTGGAGTGGCGGGCGATTTCGCGCCGCAGGGCATCGTGGTTGTCATACAACGCGAGGTGGTTGCCATCGTTCATCATCGTGCAGCCGCCGTCGTACGGGATGATCTGCAGCCCGAATCGCGGCAGCTCCAGCGCCCGCATGATCTCCGGGCGCAGCAGGCTGCAGACGTAGGAGCAGTTCGAGTAGGTGTAGTCCTCGAACAGGTTGCGGCTGACGGTGGCACCGCCGACGTAGTCGTTGCGTTCGACGACCAGAACATCGAGACCGGCCCGCGCCATGTAGCAGGCGGCAACCAGTCCGTTGTGACCGGCGCCGATGACGATGACGTCGTGGCGCTTGCTGTTGGTGGTGGCCATGTGCGCGGCCGGGCTAGGCCGGAACCTTCTCGGCAGCACGGCTTTTCAGCGTCGTATCCACAGCGATCTCAAAGCCACGCATCGTGTCGGCGAGGCAGCTGTCGTCGTGGGCGGCCGAAATGAACCACGGCTCGCGCGAATCGGGCTCGCACAGCACGCCTTCGTCATGCAGTACCTGCGCCATCGCGTCGTAGAACGCGTAGTCGCTGCTCTTCCAGGTGCGGTAGTTGCGCGGCGGCTCGGCGTCGAAGTACAGGCCGCACATCGACGGGTGGCCGACGAAACTATGCGGGATGCTGCGAGCCGTTAGTATCTTCGACATGCCCGCCATCATTTTCTTGCCGTAGGCGGCGATGCGCTCCAGCGCGTCGGTCTCATCGAGGATCTCGAGGCATTTCTCGGCGGCGGCCATCGAGACTGAGTGCGCGGTGTAGGTGCCGCCGTGGGCGACGCCGCGGCCGAGCTTGCGCATGATGTCCTCGCGGCCAGCGAGCACGGAGATCGGATAGCCGTTGGCGACGGCCTTGGCCATCGTGCAGATGTCGGCCTTGATGCCGTACAGCTCCTGCACGCCGCCGCGGGCGACCCGGAAGCCCGTCTTGACCTCGTCGATGAACAGCAGCACGCCGTACTTGTCGCACAGCTCGCGTGCGGCTTTCAGGTACTCAGGCTCGGCGGCGATGCCCAGGCAGTTGCCCATGATCGGCTCGATCAGCAGGCAGGCGATCTTGCCGGCATTGCGCTTGAACGTCTCTTCGAGCTGGTTGGCGTCGTTCGCCTGTACGAAGTGGGCGAAGCCGCGTACGCCCAGCGGGATGCCCTCGCTGTAGGGCTTCACTTCCGGCTCGCCGACCTGGCTCCACTTCTCCATCGGGGTGTACCACATGGCCGCATCGAACAGGCCGTGGTAGCTGCCTTCGAGCAGGATGTAGTCGTCCTTGCCGGTGTAGGCGCGTGCGAGCCGCAGGCCGGCCATCACCGCCTCGGTGCCGGAGTTGGAATAGCGCACGAGTTCGGCGGCCGGGACCATCTTCGAGATGCGTTCGGCGACGCGGTACTCGCGTTCGGTGCTCAGCGCGAACACGCCGCCGACGTCCATGCCCTCGCGCGCGGCCGCGTCGACCTCCGGATGGGCGTAGCCGAGGATCGCCGGGCCGTAGCCGAGGCGGTAGTCGACGTAGTGATTGCCGTCCAGATCCTCGATGCGGGCGCCGCGGCCCTGCTTGACGTAGATCGTCTTGTCCTCGCCCCAGTAACGGAAGTTCGAGGCCACGCCGAGCGGCAGCTTGGTGACCGCTTTCTTCCAGTGCGCGTTGCTTTTGGTCAGGTCGCGGGGCATGGCCGGTCTCCAGAAAGGGGCAGGAAATCAAGGGATCGTGGCTTGCACGCTAGCATCGCCACAAGCCTTGAGTCCATGAAAATTTATATGGTCATATAGTTCGCTGCGGCATCGCGCTGCAGCATTCTGAGGTGCTGGCGACGAGAGTCGAACACTTAGAATAAAAATAATAAAAACAATAGCTTGTCTGCATTAAATGCGCTTACCTCAGGCGCGAATGTTTGTCCAGAGGAGCTTGCCTAAAGCGCGCTTTCCGGCGTAAATTGCATGACCGTATAGAACCTAGGGAAGGGATCCGAATGGTCAATGTCCTGCCGCCGGGCGCCGCCTCGTTACCCCGCCGCGCGTTGCCCGCCTGGGTCTATAACCACCCGGACATGACCCGCCTGGAGCTGGAACGGATCCTGCGGCCGAGCTGGCAGATCGCGACCCACGTGAACTCGCTGCCGAACCCCGGCGACTATGTGACCTTTGACATGGGCCCGGACAGCATCGTCGTGCTGCGCGACCGCGAGCGGGTGCTGCGTGCATTCCACAACGTCTGCCGGCATCGCGGTGCGCGGATCCTGGATCACGCCGGCCACTGCCCTGGCGCGATCGTCTGTCCCTACCACGGCTGGAGCTACAGCTACGAAGGCGCGCTGGTCGGCGTGCCCAGCCGCGACAGCTTCCCAGGCCTTGACCGGGCCGAGCACTCGCTCAAGCCGGTGCGGGTGGAGGTGATGTTCGGGCTGGTATTTGTCTGTCTTGCCGACGACCCACCGCCGCTGGCGGAGCGCTGGCAGCCATTCCTGGAGGAGCTCGCGCCCTACCGGATCGAGGAGATGCAGCCGCTGGGGCCGGTCGGCTATGAGGACTGGGATGTCGATTGGAAGGTCGCGATGGACAACTACCTCGAGTCCTATCACGTCCCGATCGGCCATCCGGGCCTGAACCGGATGTTCACACCCGACTACGACGACCAGAAGGGCAGCCCCGGTATCGCACGCGGCACGAGCTGGCTGAAAGAGCAGCCCTCGGCGCGCTGGAGCGAGCGCTTCTACCAGGGGCTGGTGGGTCGCGTCGTCACCGACCTGCCTGAGCCGGAGAGGCGCTGCTGGCGCTTCTACAGCGCCTTGCCTAATCTCGGCATAGACATCTTTCCCGAGCAGATCGACTTCTTCCAGGTGTTGCCGCGAGGGCCGGGCAAGTGCCGGATCCGTTATGCGATTTTCGGCCACCCGGATGACAGGCGTGAGATGCGGGTGTTGCGGGCGCTGGGTACGCGCATCAATGCCCAGGTCAACGGGGAGGACCGTTGGCTGTGCGCGCGGGTGCAGCGCGGACTTGAGTCGCCGAGCTACACGCCGGGACCGTTGTCGGCGATCGAGACCTGGATGACCGAGTTTCACGATCTGCTCGAGAGCCGGATTCCGGAGGTCCGCCTGCCGCAGGCCCCGGATCGCTTCGCCTGATTGCCCTAAAGGAGCGCTGGATGGCCGCCGACCTTCACCTCGACCCGACCACGGGTGGCTTCAACGGACTCAAGCAGCTTGAGCGCACGTTGCCCAGCCGCTGGTACATCGACCCGGAGCACCACCGGCGCGAGCTGGAGGCCATCTGGCATCGTCACTGGATCTATCTGTGCCGTGCCGAGACGCTGCCGGAGGCGCGCTCGTTCCGCACCTTCACCCTCGGTACGCAGCCGCTGCTCATCGTGCGCGACGAGGCGGGCGAGCTGCGGGCGTTCTACAACACCTGCCGTCACCGTGGCGCGGCGTTATGCAGCGAGCCTGAAGGCCGGCTGCCGGCGGGCGGCATTACCTGCCCCTACCACGCCTGGAACTACCGCTTGAACGGCGAGCTGGCCCGCGTGGCGAGCGCCGGCCGGCCGCACCATGTAGATATCGCCGGCACCTCGCTGTACGGCGTCGCGCTGAAAGTGTGGCGCGGCTTCGTCTACGTGAACCTCGCAGACTCAGGTCAGGCGTTCGGCGACAACTTCAACGCCAACACCGAGCAGTTCGAGCACTGGCCGCTCGAGGACCTCGTGGTCGGCCATCGGCTGACGCAGCGGGTCGCCTGCAACTGGAAGGTGTTCTGGGAAAACTACAACGAGTGCCTGCACTGCCCCGGCGTGCATCCGGCGCTGTCGAGTCTGGTGCCGATCTACAAGCGCGGCATCATGGAATCGCGCGATGACCCGGCGTGGCAGGCGCATGCCGGCAGTGAGGACCCGCTGTACCGCGGCGGGCTGCGCGCCGGTGCGCGCACCTGGACGGTTGATGGCTGCTCGCTCGGCCATGAGTTCCCGGCGCTGACCAACGAGGAGCGCGAGCTCGGCTACCACTACATGACCAGTCTGCCGTCGCACTACCTGGTGCTGCACGCCGACCACGTGCGTTCGTCGCGGCTGCTGCCGCTGGGCCCCGAGGAGACGGAGCTGAGCATCGAGTGGCTGTTCCCGCGCGAGACGCTGGCGGATCCGGCCGTCGACATCATGCGCGCGTGCGCATTCTCGGCGCAGGTGATGAGCGAGGACGCGGCGGTCTGCGAGATGACCCAGCGCGGCCTGCACGCGGCGGCCCACGTGCAGGGCATGCTGATGCCCGAGGAGTACGACGTCTGGCGGTTCCAGCAGTGGATCCGCGCTGCACTGGGCGTCAGCTGACGCCCAGTGCCGGCCGTGTTCAGCCCAGATGGATCCAGGCGGACTTGGTCTGCATGTAGCCGAGCAGGCTTTCCAGGCACTTGTCGCGGCCCTGGCCCGACTGCTTGTAGCCGCCGAACGGCTGCGTCATGTCACCGTGGTCGAAGCAGTTGACCCAGATGACGCCGGCTTCGAGCTCGCGCACGGCCTTGTGCGCCGTGTTCAGGTCGCGCGTCCAGACGGATGCGGCCAGTCCGTAGATCGAGTCATTGGCGATGTTCAAGGCCTGATCGATGCCGTCGACCACGATGGCGGCGGCGACTGGCCCGAAGATCTCTTCGCGCGCGATGGTCATGCTGGGGTTCACGCCTGAGAACAGCGTCGGGTTGACGTAGCTGCCCGCCCGGTCCGGACGGTTGCCGCCAAACTCGAGCTTTGCGCCTTCGCGCTTGGCCGATTCGATGTAGCTCACCACCCGCGAGCAATGCGAGCCGGTGACCAGCGGGCCGAGGTTGGTGGTCGGATCCAGCGGATCGCCGGCCTTGTAGGCATCGCGGCCGCGTTCGACGAAGCGGGCGATGAACTCGTCGGCGATCGGCCGGTCGAGCGGCAGGCGCGAGCCGGCGTTGCAGACCTCGCCCATGTTGCCGAAGATGCCGTTGATCGCGTAGGTCACGGCGCGGTCGATATCGCCCAGATCCGACAGGAAGATCTGCGGCGACTTGCCGCCGCACTCGAGGCTCACGCGCTTCATGTTCGACTGACCGGCGTAGACCAGCATCAGCTTGCCGACTTCCGTCGAGCCGGTGAAGGCGATCTTGTTGACGTCCATGTGCAGCGCGAGCGCTGAGCCTACCGCTTCGCCCATGCCGTTGACGACATTGAACACGCCCGGCGGGCCGCCCGCCTCGATGAACAGTTCCGCCATCACCAGCGCGGATAGCGGCGACTGTTCGGCGGGCTTGAGCACGACCGAGTTGCCGGCGGCGAGCGCCGGGGCGACCTTCCAGGAGGCCATCAGCAGCGGATAGTTCCACGGCACGATGCAGCCGACGACGCCCAGCGGCTCGCGCGTGATGTAGTGGAACGCGTCGGAGGCGGTCGAGGTCACGGCGCCGTCGATCTTGTCGATCAGTTCGGCGAAGTAGGTGAAGGTCTGCGCCGCCGACGGCACGTCGATGTTCAGCATATCGCTGATCGGCTTGCCCATCGTCAGCGTGTCGAGCAGCGCAAGGCGCTCGGCGTTCGAGGTGAGCAGGCCTGCGAAGCGGGTCAGTACCGCCATGCGGTCGCGCGGCGCCATCCGCCGCCAGACGCCGCTCTTGAACGCGCGCCGGCCTGAGGCGACGGCACGATCGATATCCGCGGCGGTGCCGGCGGCGACCTCGCACAGCGGCTCGCCCGTGGCGGGGTTGGTGACGACGAAGGACTCCCCGGGGCGACCCTCTTCGTGGCCGCCATCGATGAAGTGTCCGGTGGCGTAGCGCAGGGCGCCTGCGCGCTCGTGCCAGTCACGGGTGCTGAGTGTGTTCGTCATGGTCAGTCTCCAGAATTGCGGCTGCCACCCGGCAGTAGTCGGGCGATCGAGCGTCGGAAATCGGCCAGTGCCGGGGGAGGTGCTGCCAGCACCTCGGGCACGTAGCCGGGGGATTCTATGCCGCGTTGCACGGCCTCGGCGAGTGCGACTTCCGCTGCCAGCGGTGGACGCGACGCGCTCGTCGCCCCGGCGGCGTGGCGGGGGAAGTCGTGGATACGCAGGCGGGTGCGGCCGGCGGCCGCTGGGACGGCCTGCAGTACCAACAGGCCATCCGGTCCGGATACGAGTAACTGGTGGGGCGCCACGAAGCTGCTGCACGTCTGCCCGCTGGCCTCGAACTCGGCGCCGGTCGGGCTGGGGCTTGCCGGTCGCTCCAGCCAGTGTTCGACGAGGACCTTCCAGTCAGCCGCGACCACGATTTCCGTCCGCGACGGGGTGCCGAGCGAGCTGACCTCGGCGTGGGCGGTGGCCAGTGCCTGCGGAGCGGGCATCGGCGTGCCGGCGCGGACCCACAGCAGGCCGTCGACGACGGCCAGCTGCAGCGACTCCAGCGGGCCGCCGGCGGTGGCCCCCCGGGGCTCGCCGCTGAGCTCGTAGCCCAGGTTGTGCAGTGCGCAGCCGATGGCGCCGTCCAGATGCCCCGATAGGGCAGGCGCGAGCGGGTGGGGGCGGTGTCGGCAGGTGTTGGCGAATGCCCGCAGGACACCCTCATGGCCACGTACGACCAGTGCCCTTTCCACCGGCCCGTCGAGCGTCACGTAGTCGCCGGCAGTGGCCAGCTCGCTGCTGAGTCCGGCGAACTGCCACGCGCCGCGGAACAGCGCCTCCAGTTCCGCGCCTAGCTGCGCGGCGGTCCGGTAGGCGCTTGCCGGCAACGGCCCGCCGATGGCGCTGCCGCGGCGGCGGGTGAAGGAGCTTGGGAACACCGATCGCAGGTAGGCCATCGCCCGACGTCGCGCCGTGGCGCGATCGATGGTGGATTCGGTCTGGAAGGCAAATCCCTGCCAAAGCATCTCGAGCACGCCGATCAGACCCAGCGCCACCGCGTCCGCGTCCAGGTGGGGCAGGGCGTCGCGCTCGATCAGCGTTGCCACCAGGTCGCGCACCAGCGATTCGAACTTGCTGTCGCGCGTGCCGCAGATGTCGAAGTACTCCTGCCGCGAGCTGGCCTCGCCCCAGAACGAGTACCAGACCGACACCTTGCGTGCACTGGCAAGCTCGGGGCCGAGGTACAGCTCGACCAGCTGCTCCAGCGCTTCGACCGGGTCGCGCGCCAGTGCCGCCACCGGCTCGAGCAGCCGCGACTCGAACTCTGCCGCCAGGAACTCAAGCGACGCGACCAGCATCGCGTCCTTGGAGTCGAAGTAGAAGCGCACGATGCCGGGTGACATGCCGGCGATTGCGACCACTTTCTCGACCGTGGTCTTCGATGGCCCGTGGACGTGCAGCGCCGAGATACAGGCGTCGATCAGTCGCTGGCGCTGGAGTGCCCGCGACGCCCGCGGTGCGCTCGGCGTATCGGGCTGTCCCTTGGGGCGGCGCGGCGTGGTCATGCGATGGCCTTAACGCTCGCGAGCGGCCGCTCCCTTCCCGAGCGCTGGGCGGTCGTGCAGACTGCACGGCACAGCGACATCAGCGAACCGAGGGGGACGGGCGCGTGGCGGCAACGGCAACGATGAAAAAAATGCATCGGCAGCACGGATCCCTGCGAGGGTTCGTGGAACGGCATGGTCGGTGGCTGATCATATTGCCGCCGCTGGTGTTCCTGTTCGTTTTCTTCCTGATCCCGTTTGGCTTCGCGCTGAAAATCAGCTTCGCCGAGGCCGCCCTGCGGATCCCGCCGTTCAGTAATGTTTTTTCGGTGACGCCGGATCACAAGCTGCACCTCGTCTTCAGCCTGGCTAACTACAAGTACCTGCTGACCGACGAAGTCTACGTCGTTTCCTATCTCTACTCGATCAAGACCGCCTTCTTCTCGACCCTGCTGTGCCTACTGATCGGCTATCCGATGGCCTATGCCATGGCCCGTTCGTCGAAGGCTACCCAGAGCATCCTGATGCTGGTGATCATTCTGCCGTTCTGGACGTCTTTCCTGCTGCGAGTCTATGCCCTGGAGGGCATCATTCGCGACAATGGCCTGCTGAACACTGCGCTGATGTGGCTGGGCGTGATCCACGAGCCGCTGAAGATCATGCGCACGACCTTTGCCGTGTACCTGGGCATCGTCTATTCCTACCTGCCGTTCATGGTGCTGCCGCTGTACGCGACGCTGGAGAAGCTCGATCACACGCTGCTCGAGGCCGCTTCCGACCTGGGCAGCCGGCCGTGGCGCGCTTTCATCGATGTGACGCTGCCACTGTCGATGCCCGGTGTGGTCGCAGGCTCCATGCTCGTGTTTATTCCGGCGATTGGTGAGTATGTGATCCCGGCGCTGCTCGGCGGGCCGGACAATCTGATGATCGGCCGCGTGCTGTGGGATGAGTTCTTCGCCAACCACGACTGGCCGGTGGCCGCCGCGGTCTCGATTGCGTTCCTGGTGCTGCTGGTCGGGCCAATCGCAGTGCACCAGCACTTTCGTGTCGGCCAGCTCGAGCACGGCTGATGGAAAACCGCGCTTCACCACTGCTGATCTCGTTCCTCTGCCTCGGGATAGCGTTCCTGTACCTGCCGATGGCGGTACTGATCGGCTACTCGTTCAACGCCTCGGCGATGGCCAGTGTCTGGGGCGGGTTCTCGACGCACTGGTACACCGAGCTGCTGCAGAACCGGCAGATCCTCAACGCCGCGCGCCTGTCGCTGGAAATCGCCGCGCTCTCCTCGACCGGTGCGCTGCTGCTGGGTACGCTCGCGGCTGTAGCGCTGGTGCGGTTTACGAAGTTTCGCGGCCGCTTGCTGCTGACCGGCATGGTGAACGCGCCGCTGGTGATGCCCGAGATCATCACCGGCATCACGCAGCTGCTGCTGTTCGTCTCGATGCTGCAGCTGATCGGCTGGCCGACACGCGGCATCACCACCGTGGTGCTCGCGCACGTCGCGTTCTGTACCGCCTACGTCACGGTGACTGTGCAGTCGCGGCTGCAGACCGCCGACCGGTCGCTGGAAGAGGCCGCCATGGATCTCGGCGCAACGCCGTTCCAGGCGTTTGTCGACGTCACGCTGCCGCTCATCGCGCCGGCGCTGCTGTCCAGCTGGCTGCTGAGCTTCACGTTGTCGCTCGACGATCTGGTGATCTCGAGCTTCGTGTCCGGCCCGCGCTCGAGCACGTTGCCGATGATCATCTACTCCAAGGTCAAGCTTGGGGTCAGCCCCGACATCAACGCGCTGGCCAGCCTGATCATTGCTGCGGTGGGTGCCTGCGTACTGGCGGCGGCTTACATCGTGCGTCGCGGCGAACGGCAGCGACTTGCCGAGACTCAGCTCGCGACGGGCTGAGTCGACAGCGCTCACGCGCCGGCCGGGCCTACGAAGATCACATCGTGAGCAGGGCGCGTGAAGATCGCCCTCACCAGCGGCTCGAACCGCTCCAGCGGCTCGGTCGGGTACTCAGGATCGAACGAGGCCTGATCCCAGCGCTCGCAGAAGTTCACGCAGGCCTCGAACCACGGGTGGTCCTTGTACCGATCGCGGCCGTTGCGGCTGCGATCGTGATGATGGGCGTAGTAGTAGCTCTGGAACAGGGCGTGCTGCTCGACGATCCAGGTCACCTCGGCACGGACGTACGGCCGCAGGATCGCGGCGGCGATCGCCGCGTGGTTGTAGGGAGACAGGTCGTCGCCGATGTCGTGCAGCAGGGCTGCGACGACGAGTTCGTCGTCTGCGCCATCACGTAGGGCGCGCGTCGCGCTCTGCAGCGAGTGGGTGTAGCGACTGACGGGATAGCCCTGCAGGCCACCGTCCAGTTTCTTCAGCGAAGCGAGGATGCGCTCTGGAAGTGCGAGCGCGTATTCATGCTCGAGGGCGGCGAGCATTTCGTAGTCGGCACGGGTCCCATCCTTCATCTGGCGGAAGCTGGCGGTGAATGACATGCAGGGCTCCGTGGCGCGCGGCGATCAGCCGGCGAGAATAAGGTCAGCGGCCTTTTCGGCCACCATGATGGTGGGGGCGTTGGTGTTGCCGGAGGTCACGGCCGGAAACACCGAGGTATCGACGACGCGCAGGCGGCCCACGCCGTGGACGCGCAGCTGGGGGTCTACCACGGAGGTGGCGGGATCCGGGCCCATCGCGCAGGTGCACGACAGGTGATAGACGGAGCCTGCGCGCGCACGGAAGTCCGCCAGCACCTCGTCATCGGTCGTGATCGCCGCTCCCGGCTGGTACTCGCGTTCGATGATGTCCTTCAGCGGGGCAGCCTCTGCGATCCGGCGCAGGAAGCGCGCGCCGTCGTAAACGTCCGCGATGTCCTCGGCGGTCGCCAGGAAATTGGTCTGAATCGCCGGTGCGGCCAGCGGGTTGGCGTCGTTGATGGTGACCGAGCCGCGGCTCGTCGGTCGGCAGGTGTTGAACGACAGCAGGAACGCGGACCACGGATCGGGGTTGGTCAGCTTGCGGCGCGCGCCGGTGGCCGCGGTGTAGCTCAGCGGGTTGAAGTAGATGTGCAGGTTGGGGCGCTCGAGGCCCGGCCGGCTGCGCACGAACGCGCCTGCCTGATTGACGCTCATTCCCAACGGCCCCTTGCGGGTGAGCACGTAGCGAATGCCCGCTCGCAGCTTGCCGAGCATGGGCGAGAGCTCGTCGTTGAGCGTCGGCACCTTCGAGCGGTAGTAGTAGGAGACCGCGACATGGTCCTGCAGTCCCTGGCCGACGCGTGGCGCGGCCTGCACGACTGGCAGCCCGAGTGACTGCAGCAGCGCCGGGTCGCCGATGCCGGACAGCTGTAGCAGCTGCGGCGAGTTGACGGCGCCGGCGCTGAGTATGACCTCGCAGCGCGCCATCGCCTGATGGAGGGTGCCGTTGCGCAGGTACTCGACGCCGCGTGCCTCACGGCCCTCGAGCAGGATGCGCGTTGCCTGGGCGTGGGTGACCACGTGCAGATTGGTGCGCTTGCGTGCCGGCCGCAGGTAGGCGGTGGACGTGGAGACGCGCACGCCGTTCTTGATCGTCATGTTCCAGATGCCGGCGCCTTCGGTCTGAGCGCCGTTGAAATCCGCTGTGCGCGGGATCCCCAGCGTGTCGCAGGTCTGCAGGAACCGGTTGCAGAGCGGATGCACGTCGCGGCTGATGTCGATGACATGCATGGGGCCGCCGGCGCCGCGATACTCCGACGCTCCGTCGACGTGGTCCTCCATGCGGCGGAAGTACGGCAGCACGTCGCGGTAACCCCAGCCGGTGTTGCCGGCCGCGGCCCAGTCGTCGAAGTCGCCGCGCTGGCCGCGCACATAGACCATCGCGTTGATCGAGCCGGATCCGCCCAGGACCTTGCCGCGCGGCGCGAGCGCGGCACGGTTGCCCAGACCCGGATCGGGCTCGGTCTGGTACAGCCAGTTGAAGGCAGGATCGGTGAACGTCTTGCCGTAGCCAATGGGCATCTGGATCCACGGGCTGCGGTCCGAGCCACCCGCCTCCAGCAGCAGCACCCGGTGGCGGCCGTCTTCGGTCAGGCGGGCGGCAAGTACGCAGCCTGCTGAGCCGCCGCCGACGATCACGTAGTCGTATTCGGTCACGATCTGGTCCTTAAACTTGAAGTTGCGCGCCACCGCGCCGGTTCCGGGCCCCCCGACTGGGTGATCGGGCGGCGTCCTGCTAGTCTACCGGGCTGCCGACCTGCGGTGCCCCCGGCCGGCGGGAGCAAAGCCGCCGTCCGTGAGGAGGTCCCTTGTCCGCCAAGATTGATTTGCGCAGGCTGCCACCGCTCAACGCCCTGAAGGGCTTCGAGGCGACGACCCGCCGCCAGAGCGTGCGCGAGGCCGCCGACGAGCTGTGCGTCACTCACCCGGCCGTCAGCCACCAGATCCAGCTGCTGGAGAACGACCTGGGCGTCGCGCTGTTCTCGCGCGAGGGGCGCAGCATCGTGCCGACGCCCGAGGGCAAGCTGTTCTACTCGTTCGTGCGCAAAGCGCTCGACATGCTGATCGAAGGCTCCGAGACGCTGCGCCGTTCGCAGGCCGAGCGGCCGCTGCGCGTGCAGACCTATGTGACCGCCTCGATCCGCTGGCTCGCGCCGCGGCTGCCGCTGTTCCTGGCCGCGCATCCGGATGTGCGCCTGATGCTGTCCACCTGCGCCGCGGAGTGGGATTTCGACGAGTCGCTGGGCGACGTGGGCCTGATCTACAGCCCGGTCCCGCCGGGGCCGGGGTATCACTGGCTGCCGCTGTTCGACTATTCGCTGTTCCCGGTATGCACACCGGCGGTGCGTGCGCGCCTGCCCGAGCATCCCGAGCCGCGCGACCTGCAGTCGCTGCCGTTGATCGTGATCTACTCCGAGACGCGTAACTGGGACATCTGGTTCGAGTCGGCTAACTTGAATTTCGTGCCCGACAGCCGCGTGGTCGTCGACACGCTCGCGATCGCGCTGCAGATGGCGCTCGACGGCACGGGTGTTGCGCTCGTCAACGGGCCGTTTGCCGAGCAGGAGCTGGCCGATGGCCGCTTGGTTCGTCCGATGAGCCATCAGGTTCGCTGCCCGGGTGGCTGGGGGCTGATCTGCCGGCAGGACTTGCGCGACAGCCCGCGCGTGCG
Source organism: uncultured Pseudomonadota bacterium (assembly GCA_903927005.1). GTDB lineage: Bacteria > Pseudomonadota > Gammaproteobacteria > Steroidobacterales > Steroidobacteraceae > CAIKZZ01. Next base: position 21,081 of record CAIYLH010000012.1, on the reverse strand, counting down.
CGTGTTCATGGACTGGTTCGCGAGCACGGTCGCAACAGCCGCTACCGCCTGATGCGGTAGCGGCGGCGCGGACCGGCGGCTTAGGCCGCCGGCTGGGCGCGGTTCTTTGGCACGACCTCGTAGCCCGGCTCCTTGGGATTGTTGTCTGTCATCTGCGCGGGGAAGCCCACGCCTAGCACCTTGACGCCGGTGGCGTCCTCGAGCCGGCGGATAATGTTCGGCGACAGCTCGCGCGGCCCGTAGCGATGCTGACCATCCTTGAACACGTTCAGCACCAGCGGCGACAGCTCCAGCGGTACCTTCAGGTTGCGCGCGATGGTGTCGAACAGGCCGACGTCCTTGATCACCAGGTCCATCGTGAAGCTGATGTCGCGGCTGCCGTTCAGGATCACCTGCGACTCGGTCTCATGGACAAACGAATTGCCCGAGGAGATGCGGATCGCCTCGTAGGTGGTGTTCATGTCCATGCCGGCAACCTTCATCGTGGTCAGCGCTTCGGACAGCGCCACCAGATGCACGGTGCACAGGTAGTTCGTCATGACCTTGAGCACCGAGGCCGAGCCCAGCGGGCCGGTGTGCAGGATCTGGCAGCCGAGCATCGACAGGATCGGCAGCACCCGCTCGAACGCGGCCCGCTCGCCGCCCGCGAAGATCGCGATGTTGCCGGTGGCGGCGCGGTGGCAGCCGCCGGACACCGGGCAGTCCATGGCGGTCGCGCCCTTGGCCTCGACCAGCGGTGCCAGCCGCTTCACCTCGGCCTCGTCGGTGGTGCTCATTTCCAGCCAGATCTTGCCGGCGCTCAGGCCTGCGAGGATGCCGTCCGGGCTTTCCATCACGCTTGCGGTCGCGGCGGGCGAGGGCAGGCAGGTGATGATCACGTCGACCCGTTCGGCCATCTCCTTGGGGGAGGCGGCGCTCTTGGCGCCGTCGGCGACGAACTTGGCGACGAGCTCTGGGTTCAGGTCCAGGACGGTCAGGTCCACGCCCTGATGCAGCAGGTTGCCGGCGAGGCTCGCGCCGACGTTGCCGAGGCCGATGAAACCAATGCGGGTGTTGTTCACGTGCGGAAAACCTGTGGTGAGGGGGGGTGCCGGCGGCGCCTACGCAGGGGGCGGCGGCTACCTGCCGGCAGCCGAATTCGTACGCGAGGCTAGCGGCTGGAGAAAAGCGGGAACAAGTCAAATTTTTTGGGCGTTGGAACAAAAGTCTTTAAGCCCTATAAGGGCTTAATTCAGGGGGTGGCCGCGGATTGCCTCGGGTTATGATGGTTCAGGGCAAGCTGTACCGCCTGACCCGACCGACTGCCCGACCGGGCGGGACGGGTTATCGTCGTTTAGGGGGCCTAGGAACGATGAGCAGCGCAGCCACGACGCTTAAGACAAGCGACGTCGAGAACACCACCTCAGCGGTCGTCCGCTGGTACGTCCTGGCCATGATGGTGCTCGTCTATACGTTAAGTATCGCCGACCGCTATGTCGTGTCGACCGTGCTCGACTCGATCAAGGCCGACCTGCACCTCACTGACGAGGGTGTGGCGTTCCTGACGGCCTGGCCGCTCGCGCTGTTCTACGTGTTCCTCGGCTTCCCGCTCTCCTATCTTCTCGACCGATTCAATCGTCGCAACATCGTCGCGATCTCGCTGGCCGTGTGGTCGGCGATGACGATGCTGTGCGGCGCGGCGACGACCTCGCTGCAGTTCGCGATCAGCCGCATCGGGGTCGGGGTCGGCGAGGCGGGTGGCACGCCCGGCGCCAACTCGATCCTGTCCGACTACTTCCCTGCATTCCGCCGGCCGATGGCCTTGACCATCTTCTCGCTCGGCGCGCCGCTCGGGGCCTGGTTGTCGTACCAGTTCGCCGGAGCCATCGCCGTCAAATACGGCTGGCACGCGGTCTTCTGGGTGCTGGGTGCTCCCGGTCTCGTCGTGGGTCTGCTGGTCTATCTGACGATCCGCGAGCCGAAGCGCGGTCAGCTCGACCACAGTTCCGAAGAGGCCGCGCCCGGCGTGCTGGAGACGGGTAAGTTCCTGTGGCAGCAGCGTTCGGCGGTCCACGTCATGCTCGCCAGCGCGCTGACGGCGTTGTGGGGCTGGGGCCTGATCTACTGGACGCCGGCGTTCCTGCAGCGCACCTACCATCTCGACGCCGGCCAGGCGGGCGATGTCACCGGCAACATGCACCTCTATGCCGGCAGTCTCGCAACCATCGCGACCGGCTGGCTGCTCGCCAAGCCTGCCTTCAACGATCCGCGCCGGATCGTCTGGTTCATGGGGGCCATCATTGGTGTCGCGACCTTCGCCGCCATCGGCATCTACTGGACCCACTCGCTGCCCGTTGCCAAAGCTCTGTTCTGGGTCTTCATCCCATCGATCTACTTCTACATCGGCCCGTGCTTCGGAATCCTGAACAACCTCGCCATGCCGAGGATGCGCGCGATGTTCTGCGCTGCGACGCTGTTTGTCGCCAACGTCGGCAACCTCGTGATTGCGCCGATCCTGATCGGGCGCCTGAGTGTCTGGTTCTCGGCGGACGGTTTTGGCGATGCGCCCTCGCTGCGCCTGGCGATGTTGTGCCTGGCTCCAGTCGGCTTCTGGGCCACGTTTCACTATTTCTGGTCGGCCCGGGGACTCGTGCGGGACCAAGAGCGCGCGACCGGTATCAAGATCTGACGGGCGTCCGCGGCGCTTCGGCGTCGTGGGGCGCATCGACCCCCTGTGGCCCAGGCATCTGCCCGTGGCCGCCTAGCAATGGAGATGGACTCGTGAAGACCCTGCAGCACTACATCAATGGCCGCTTTGTTGCGCCCGTCGCCGACGCCGGCCTGTTCAACGTCATCAATCCCGCCACCGAAGAGACCGTGGCCCAGATACAGATGGGCACGGCCGCCGACGCGAACCTCGCCATCGAGGCTGCCGCGCTGGCGTTGCCTTCGTACAGCGCCACGACGCTCGACGAGCGCATCGCGCTGATCGAGAAGCTGCTGGCCGTGTTCGAGCGTCGCTACGGCGAGATGGCCGAGGCGATCACCATCGAGATGGGCGCACCGAAGGACTTCTCGTTTAACTCGCAGGCCGAGTGCGGCACCGGGCATATCAAGCAGACCGTGAAGGCGGCTCGTGCGCTCGACTGGGAAGTGCGCAGCGGCGCCCGCGGCAACGTCGTACGCGAGGCGGTTGGCGTGTGCGGCCTGATCACGCCGTGGAACTGGCCGATGAACCAGGTCGCGGCCAAGGTGGCTCCCGCCCTGTTGTCCGGCTGCACGGTTGTACTCAAGCCCAGCGAGCAGAGCCCGCTGTCGGCGCAGCTGTTCGCCGAGTTCGTGCATGAGGCCGGTTACCCGGCCGGCGTGTTCAACATGGTGCACGGCACAGGTCCCGCGGTGGGTAGCGCGCTGGCGGTGCACCCGGACGTGGACATGGTGTCGTTCACCGGCTCCACCCGCGCCGGCATCCAGGTGGCGAAGGCCGCAGCCGACACCGTCAAGCGCGTCGCGCAGGAACTCGGTGGTAAGTCACCCAACATCGTCTTTGCCGACAGCGACCTCGAGAAGGCGATCAAGCGCGGCGTGCTGCACTGCTTCGGTAACACCGGCCAGTCCTGCAACTCGCCGACCCGCATGCTGGTCGAGGCCTCGGTCTATGACCAGGCGGTCGAGATGGCAGCCAAGGTCGCCAACAGCATCAAGGTCGGCGACCCGACCCTGCCGGGCAACCATCTCGGCCCGCTCTCCTCGAAGATCCAGTTCGAGCGCGTGCAGAAGTGCATCGAGAACGGCATCGCCGAGGGCGCCCGCGTCGTCGCCGGCGGCCCGGGCCGTCCGGAGGGGATCACCAAGGGCTACTTCGTGCGCCCGACCGTGTTCGCCGGGGTCAACAACCAGATGAGCATCGCGCGCGACGAGATCTTCGGGCCGGTGCTGGTGATGATCCCGTTCAAGGACCTCGAGGACGCGATTGCCATCGCCAACGACACGCCCTACGGGCTCGCCGCCTACGTGCAGACGCAGGATTTGGACAAGGCGCGTCGCGTTGCGCGTCGCCTGCGTGCCGGCAGCGTCTACTTGAATGGCGTTGGCCAGGATTACAGCTCGCCGTTCGGCGGCTTCAAGCAGTCCGGTAACGGCCGCGAGTGGGGCGTCTACGGCCTGCTCGACTTCACTGAGTTCAAGGTGATCAACGGGTTCTACGAGGCCTGAGGAACGGCGCATGAAGCTCAAGGACATCCAGACGTTCGTGGTCGGCAACCCGCCGCCGCATTACGGCGGCCGGTACTTCGTGTTCGTGAAGATCACGACGGACGGCAATGTCTCGGGCGTCGGTGAGGCCTACTGCGTGCCGTTCGCGCCGCATCTTGTTGCGCAGATGATCGAGGATGTCTTCCACCGCTACATGGCGGGCGAGGATCCCCACAACATTGAGCGCATGTGGCGGCGGGTCTATTCGGCTGGGTTCAGCCAGCGTCCGGACCTGACGATGATGGGTGTGCTCAGCGCGCTGGAAATGGCGTGCTGGGACATCATCGGCAAGGAAGCCGGTCAGCCGGTCTACAACCTGCTCGGTGGCAAGGTGCACGAGCGGCTGCGCTCGTACACCTACATCTACGCGCGTCCCGGTGACAAGGTCGATGTCTACCATGACCCGGAGTTGTCGGCGGAGCGGGCGGTCGAGTACGTCAGCCAGGGCTTCACCGCGATCAAGTTCGATCCGGCGGGTCCCTATACGGCGTTTGACGGCCGGCAGCTGTCGCTGGAAGCGCTCGACCTGTCGGAGCGGTTCTGCAAGTTGCTGCGCGAGGCGGTCGGTTCCAGGGCCGACCTGCTGTTCGGAACGCACGGCCAGATGACGGCGGCCGGTGCCATCCGGCTCGCGCGCCGGCTGGAGAAGTACGATCCGCTGTGGTTCGAGGAGCCCGTGCCGCCGGATGCGCCGGAGGAGATGGCGAAGGTCGCACGCGGCACGACGATCCCAATCGCCACTGGTGAGCGGCTTGCGACCAAGTACGAGTTCGCGCGACTGCTCAGCGCAGGCTCCGCCGCGATCCTGCAGATGAATCTTGGTCGCGTCGGCGGCCTGCTCGAGGCCAAGAAGATCGCCGGCATGGCCGAAGTGCACCACGTGCAGATCGCGCCGCATCTGTATTGCGGCCCGATCGTGGGCGCTGCGAACGTGCAGCTGGCGACCTGCAGCCCGAACTTCCTGATCCAGGAAAGCATCGAGCGCTGGGAGGGCTTCCACTCGGACATCCTCAAGAAGCCGATGCGCTGGGAAGAGGGCTACATCATCCCGCCGACGGAGCCAGGCCTCGGCGTCGAGCTGAACGAGGAATACATCGCCAAATTCCCGTACACCGACAAGCCGCTGCATCTGGACATGGCGGGACAGCCGGCGGGCTAGGGCAGTCGGCTCGAGGGCGAGCGCATGAGTTCGATCACGACCGGCGGCTGCCTTTGCGGCGGGGTGCGCTACGAGATCGACGGCCCGCTGCGGCACATCGTCGCCTGTCACTGCTCGCAGTGCCGCAAGACCAGCGGGCACTTCATGGCCGCGACTGCGGCGCCGACAATGGCATTGCGACTGACCGCCTCCGAGACGCTACGCTGGTACCGCTCGTCGGAGCTCGCCGAGCGCGGCTTCTGTTCGCGCTGTGGCGGCAACCTGTTCTGGCGTCGGCTGCCGCCGAACGATCAGTCGACCAGTATTGCGGCCGGTACGCTCGATGGTCCGGTCACCGGGTTGTCGATCCGTGAGCACATCTACGTGGCCGACAAGCTCGACTACTACGCGCTCGACGACGGCGTGGCGCAGCGACCGGTCGAGTGATCTTTAGCGCGGCAGGGCGTCGCCCAGCGCATCTTTGAGCGGGCCGAGCCAGGGCTCGTAGTTCTTCCACTGGTCGAGGCCCTCGCGGAAGATGGGCTTTCTCACCTGCTCGGAGCTCGCGGTCCGCACGCTGCGCGTGTTCGTGTGGAAGTCGACGCAGGCCTGCTCGAACGGCAGTCCACAGTAGTCGAGGATCCGGCGGACGTTTCCTTCCAGGTCGTCGACGACGTCCTCGTGCTGAATACGCAGCACGCGCCCCGGCAATACGCGGTCCCAGTGCCCCATCAGCTCGACGTAGGTCCGGTAGTAGCGCGCGATGTCCTCGAGGCTGTAGGTGAACTCCTGTCCGGAGGCGAACAGCTGCTTGAAGTTCGAGAAGCAGCAGGCCATCGGCTCACGACGCGCGTCGATGATCTTCGCGTTCGGCAGGATCAGCTGAATGAGGCCCACGTGGCGGAAGTTGTTGGGCATCTTGTCGATGAAGAACGGCTTGCCGGTGCGGTAGGTCTGGGTATCGGCCAGATACTGGTCGCCCAGGCGGCGCAGATCCTGCGGCGTCAGCTCGGGCAGAATCGCAGGGTACCGTGACTCCTCGTCAGTCATCTCACGGCCGGAGAGCTCCAGCACGATGCGCTGGATGTCGGCGAGTTCCGCCGTCCCCTCAACCATCGAGTGTGAGGCCAGAATCTGCTCGAGCAGCGTCGAGCCTGCGCGCGGCAGCCCGATGATGAAGATGGGATCCGGGGCGGGATTGCCGCTGCCGGCAAAGTGGCTGAACAGCTGTGGCGTACACACACGCATCTGCTCGCGTGTGTTGCGCTCCACCACGGCGACGCGGTAGCTGCTCTCTGACTGCTTGAGCGCATTGCCACGGGCGTAATACTCGTACGATTCCTGGTAATGGCCACGGTCCTCCAGGCTCTTGCCGAGCGCGAAGCACAGGTGGTAGCGGTCGACGAGCTGGGTCGCGTCCGCCGCCTCAGCCGCCCGCATCGTGGCGATCTGCTCGTCACTGAACTCGTACGTTTTCAGGTTCGCGAGGCTCCAGTAAGCGTCGCCGAAGTCCGCCCGCGTCGCAGCGGCAGCCTTGTAGGACTCGATCGCTTCCTGCGCCCGGCCAAGGGTCTTGAGGGTGTGCGCCACCGACAGGTGCAGATCTGCCGCGCGCGGCGCGTCGGCGAGCAGCTCACGGAAGATTTCCAGCGCCCGCTCGTGCTGGCCGACGCCGACGAACGCCGTCGCGTAGGTCGTACGGTAGAAGCGGTTCTGTGGGTCGATCTTGATCAGTGTCTCAAGCTGTTCGATGGCGGCGCCGTGCTTGTGGCGGCGTAGCAGAACGCGGGCGTAGTCGTAACGCGCAGCGTGATAGCCCGGGGCCAGCTGCAGGACGCTCTCGAGCAGCAGCTCGCCGTCGTCGAGGACGTCGAGTTCGAGCCCTATGCGTGCCAGCAGTCGCATGCCCTCGACATCGTCGCCGTGCGCGACAAGGTGCTGGCGGACGATCTGCTCCGCGATGGCAAGGTCGCCGTCCGAGAAAAAGGCAGTGGCGGCGACGATTTGCGGCGCGAGCTTCGCCAGCGTCGCGACATGTTCGGCCGCCATCTGCGCATTGTCGGGCTGGCCGGTCATCCGGTAGAGCACCTCGAGCTTCGACCAGCTGGCCGGCAGCGCAGGGTTCAGGTTGACCGCGCGCAGGAATGCCTCGATGGCTCCAGCGGCATCCTTCAGCGCGATGTAGCAGTGGCCGCGCTCTTGATACAGACGGCTGAAACGGGGGTGCACGGCTTCAAGCCGCGCCAGAGTGGCAAGCGCGTCCGGGACACGCTGCAGGTATCGTTGTGAGACAGCGACCATGTACAGCGCGTCGCGGTTCTTCGGGTGCTGCGCCGCCACACGGTTGGCCGCGTCGAGAGCGTCGGTGAAGAGGCTCTTTTCCATCAGGCCGTGGATCCGCTGGATCTCTAGTTCGACCGGCGAGGGCTCAGGGCGGGTGGTGGGGTCCATTTTCTCATCCAAAAAAAAGGCGGGCATCGCTGCCCGCCTTTGAGTCTACTGCAATCGGCCGCCGTAGAGCGCGGCCGAGGACAGGGTCGTCTATCAGAACTTGATGCCGAACTTCAGGCCGAGAACGCGCGGACGCATCGGCACTTCTGCCTTGATGAACTGCGACGACGAGGTGAACGTCGACTTGTTCTCATCGGTCAGGTTCTGGCCGAAGATCTGCACGCTCCACGAGTCCTTCGCAATGCCGACCGAGCCGTCCCAGTTCGAGTAAGCCGGCATCTCGTAGCGCCACGTGGTCGTGGTGACGGGAATACCAGCCGCCTCGTTGGCGGCGCCGTCCAGTGACGGGTCGGTGTTCGAGTTGTTGAACGAATGGCCGACGTGGTTCATGCCCACCTGCCAGAACGCCGAGTAGTCGCCCATGGCCCAGTCATACCGCGCGCGCAGGTTGAACTGCAGCGGCGGCGAGAAGGCCGTCGGTACGCCGGCGGCGCCGAACGTATTGACGATGTCCAGCGGCGACCCGTTGGGGCCGAGCTCCGAGGTGATCTGCTCGCCGAAGTGCGCGCTTTCCGGGTTGTTGTTGACCAGGAACGGCGAGGTGACCTGCTTGCTCTGGTTCCAGGAGCCCGAGCCGATTACCGTCAGTCCCGCCGTGACGCGCGCCGTCAGCTGCAGTTCCACACCCTTGACCTGGTAGTCGGCACCATTGACGCCGAACGTCGTGTTGCCGAACAGGGCCGGGTTGAAGATGCCGCTCTGCACGTTCTTCCAGTCTTCCTGGTAGAGCGAGCCGTTCAGCTGGATCCGGTGGTTGAAGAATTCGGTCTTGAAGCCGATTTCCTTGTTGGTCAGCTCGTCCGGCGAAACCGTCAGCGGCTTGATGAACTGCTGCATCGGCGTGCCCGGGGTCTTGCCCGCGGCATTGCCGACTGCCCACAGTTCGGTCGTGCTCTTGGCGACGTAGCCCGACGAGCGGTTGAAGCCGCCCGGACGGTAGCCCTGCGACCAGGTCGCATACACCATCGTGTCCGGCGTGATGTGCCAGGTCAGGTTGGCGCGGCTCTTGAAGCCCTTGTACTCCGCGCTGCGCTCCGGGTCCGACGGGCTCCAGCCCACGGCGCCGTTATGGCACGCGCCCGGAACTGCGACGCTGGCGTAGTTGAAGCAGCCGAAGCTGCTGACCACGGTGCCGCCGAAGTCCATCTTGTAGTCGTAGTGGCGCGTGCCGGCGGTGAACGTCAGGACCTTCGGGATCAGGTCGACGTCAACCGATGCGAAGAACGCGGACTGCGTGTACGACCGGAACGTGTCTTCGAAGAACGCGACGTTGTCGTTGCGCGGGTTCGGGTTGCCGACCGGTGAGCCCGGCGCCGGCTCGACGTTGCGGAAGCAGTACGGATCGCCGCCAGTGACGCAGGTCGGGATGGACTTGTATGACCAGGCCGTGTCGTCGGTGATCTTGAAGTCTTCGTAGAACGCGCCCGCGACGCCGCGGATGCGCCACTCGTCCGGCGTGCTGACGCGGAACTCATGACTCTGGTGGGTGTTCTTCTCGAGTTCGCGCCAGGTGGCGCTCGGCGAGAAGCACTGCGGCGTGCCGCCCGAGTAATAGCCATGGCACTGGTAGTAGTCGGCGTAAACGCCACGCGAGTAGTTTGTGTAGTCGTTGACCTGATCGATCGTGCGGACCAGGTAGCCGCCCGAGTACACAGCCTTCATCGCGCCGATCTTGCCGTTGATCGTCAGCGAGGTGTTGCTGAACTTGTCCTTGTCGAACGCGTCGTTGAACACGGTCACTTCGAGCGGGTTCAGCGACTGGCCTTCCGAGCCCTTCGGCATCTGGTAGAACACGCCGTCGGCCTGCATGTTCTGGTAGCTCTGAGCGAGCAGCACGCTCCAGTCGTCGTTGATCTGCCACAGCAGCGAGGCGCGCATGCCCTGGTACTTGACCGGGTTCATCGCATTCTTCGCGATGGCGTAGTTGTTGATGACCGGGCTGCCAGGAGGCGGCGCGTAGTGTTCCGTGGTCGGATCGATGTAGCCGGCGTAGTAGATGCCGTAGTCGGTCGCACGACGCGTGAACGTGCTCGGCACGTTGTTGATGTAGCCGCCACGGTCGTCGCTGTAGATCACAGCGCGCAGGGCGAGCTTGTCGTTGATCAGCGGCAGGTTCAGGACCGCGCTCAGTGCAGTATTCGGGTCGCCGTGGGCGGTGACGCCGTAGCTGGCCTCAGCACTGCCCTCAAACTTGTTGAGCTTCGGCTTGTTGGTGATGTAACGCAGCACACCGGCCTGCGCGCCACCGCCGAACAGGGTGCCCTGCGGGCCTTCGAGCACTTCGACGCGCTCAAGGTCAATCGCGAGGATGTCCAGGTTGCGGCTCGGGATCTGACCCGACTGTTCGTCGAGGTAGACGGCAACGTTGGGGAAGCCGCCGATCGTACCGGACGACTGCGTGCCGAACGAACCGAGCGCGAGGCCGCGCATGAAGACGTTGCCCTGGCCCGGGCCGTTGGTGGCCAGCGAGACGTTGGGCAGGTACTTCACGATGTCGTCGAACGACGAGACATTGATCTGGCTCAGCGTCTCGGCGCTGAGCGCCTGGATCGTGATAGGAACGTTCTGGATGTTTTCCGAACGGCGCTGTGCAGTGACAACGATTTCGGCGATCTCGAGCGAATCCGACGGCGCGGCGAGCGCGATGCCAGACTGGGCACCGAGTACGGCAATGATCGCGCACGTCAGCTTGTGATTAGGTTTCAAGCGTCTATCCCCCATTAGTGTGAAATCGCATTCAGACGCCACAGGCACTCTGCAGCAGTAACTGAGGCCCGAGTTTGCTCTGAGCTGTTGCCGCTAAGCAAATGCCATTATTTTGCCGGATCGGTAAGAAATTTTTTAATACCCTGTAATTTCCGTCTCTTGCGATGCGGTAAACGGCTGGACAGCGATCCAGCCCGGAACGTTGCGGCTACGCAACATTAGCGGCGGTGGGCCCTTCCGTAACCGGCGCTGGGGCGCGCCGGGGGGGCGGTACGGGTTTGGGGGCGCCGCGGAGGGCTGAACGGGGGGGCGTCACCGCCCAGCCCCGTCCCGGCGGTTTTATCGGCTTGGCTGCAGGTCCGGTCGGGCCGGTCCGCCGGCCGCAAAGCCGGTTGCAGCCACAGTCCGCAGGAATGCCACTGTCCGTTGCTGGTCCGACCCCAGACGCGCGGGGGTGGGCCGGGCAACCAGCCGGCGCAGCGCCTGCCAGGCGGCGGTAGGGGCAGAGCCAAACTGCCTTTCGGGGGTCTGCGCGTGCCGCACGTCCATCCACAGGGCGTTTTCCAGCACGTCGAACGCCAGCAGTTCCAGCGTGAGGTCGACCACCTGGCGGGCGCGCTGCACCTTCAGCCGCGTCTGCGCCTGCAGGTCCTCGGCCGTGCCGACGAGGGCGCTGCCGGAGGGCGCCACCGGGTTGGTCAGCGTCTGGATCTCCTGCTGCAGGTCGACCGGGGCGTAGCCGTCATCGTCGCGCACGTAATCCTTCAGTACATCGCCGACACCGACCCCGGTGAAGAACGTGTTACGGAAGCGCTCGATCCGCAGCGTCACCGCGATGTCCATGTTGGCGAGCGCGAGGGTGAAGCTCTCGATCCGGTTGGCAAGCGGGTAGGGATCCCAGTTGGCGTTGGAGAGGATGTAGCCGTGCTGGCCATGGCTCAGCGGCCCGCCTTTGACGTAGAAATGCATCAGCTGCGGCGTGGCAAGTTCCCAGGAGTCTTCAGGTCCCAGGCCGCGGGCAACCGCGGGGTTGTGGTCCGAGGTGTTGATCTGGAACGCGACCGCGTCGCGCAGCAGTGCCCATTCCTGCCAGGCCGAGGCCTGCCGGATCGACGAGGCTCGCAGGCTTTCGGGATCCTGGATGATGCGGGTCGGGTCGACCTCGAACAGGTAGCTGCCACGCAGCATCGCAAGCGTCCGGGCGGCATGCCAGTTGAGCCACGGATCCGGCCGATCGCGCTGCACGCCGAGGCTCAGCGGGGTGATGCTGCTGTTCATACCGTTCAGCGCCATCGCGTAGCTGACGTCGGTCCACTCCAGCGCCCGTTCGGCGTCGTGGACCAGCAGCGCCGCCTGGCCGACGGCGTAGGCATTGCTGCTGGTCAGGGCGTTGTCGTCGGCAGCAAACGGCTTTAGCGGTTGCAGGCCCGCCCGGCGCAGCGCTGCCGCGGCCGCCATGCGCTCGCCCCCGAGGTACGCCTCGCCAACCCCGATCATCGTGCCGCCAACGTTGCCCAGTTGGGCAAGATCCGCCTCGCCCACCGTGCCGCGCGACTGCACGACCGGGGTAATGCGCTTGTTCAGTAATTCGAGCAGCATCCGCGCGAGCTGCGGGCTGGGGGCGTTGTGCACCAGGGTGTTGGCGCGCACGACCATCATCGCCCGGACGATCTCCTCGTCCTCCACTTCCGGGCCGACGCCGTAGCGGGAGGCCTGCCGGAAGCTGTCGAACTGCACCTGCTCGACGGTGGCCTTGTTCGCGGCCGACAGGGCGTCGCCTTCGAAGATCACCGTCTCGCGCTGGTCGCCGGAGCCGCGGTTGAACCAGTACACCGGGATGCCCTCGGCGGTTGCTTCCAGCAGCAACCCGTAGTTGTCGGCTTGCTCGCGTTCCGCCTCGGCACTGAGCGCGACGCGTGCCCCGAAACGCGCGACGGCGACGACCTGCTCTACGCTCAGACCCCGCCCCGTCAGTAGGACAGTGTGATCGGCCTGGGTCGGCGTGATCGCGCGATAGCCCGCAACTGCCGGCAGCGACAACAGCAGCGCGCCGATCAGCACGAGCAGGGGGGAGTGCGGGTCCTGGGCAAAGCGGGTTGTGTGCATGGGGCTTCCCGGTCGAGTGGTATGGGCCGGTGGTACGGGCCTGAGACCGGCAACCTATGCTTAGCCCGGCCGGTGGGGCAAGAGGGGTCTGCAGCCGCGGTCAGCCGGGGCTTCTGCGTCAGCTCCGGCCCCAGCTCGGGCTAAAATTTTCTCATCGGTAGAAAATCTGTTCTTTTCCGGAACCGGGGTCGTGCGACGCTTGGATCGCCAGTGGCATTCGGGGCGGCGCATTTTCGCCCCCCGGCAGCTGGTGCGCCGGCGATTCGGCCGGCCCCCATTTCAGCGAGTGCCCGCGGGCACGGGAGCTATACCTTGAGTGACGAGTGTCAGACTAAAGCGCGTCGTTCCGGTCGTGATGCCAGACGTGCACTGCGTGCCGGTCCCCTGCCGGACCATCTGCGCCCGGTCACCCCGGGGATGAGCTCGGGTCGCTACCGTCCGCTCAGCGACCAGGACATGCTCGACATCCACCGTACTGCGCTGCGGCTGCTGGCCGAGATCGGCCTTGCCGACGCGCCGGAAACCGGTGTCGAGATCCTCACCCGCGCCGGCTGCACAGTCAGTGAGCACGGCCGGTTGCTGTTTCCCAAAGCGCTGGTCGAGGACACCCTCGCGAAGGCGGGCCGGCACTTCCCGCTGTATGCCCAGAACCCGCGCTTTGACCTGGAGCCGTGGGGCAAGAAGGTCTATTTCGGCACGGCGGGCGCCGCGGTGAACATGGTCGATGCCGCCGGTACCTACCGCGAGTCCAAGCTGCAGGACCTGTACGACATCGGTCGCATCGTCGACCAGATGGAGCACATTCACTTCTTCCAGCGTGCGGTCGTGCCGCGCGACATCCCTGATCCGTACGAGATGGACTTCAACACCTGCTATGCCGCGGTGTCGAGCACGACCAAGCACGTCGGTTCGAGCTGGGTGCAGCCTGAGCATCTGAAGGCCTCCCTCGAGATGCTGCACAAGATCGCAGGCAGCGAGGCCAAGTGGCGCGAGCGCCCGTTCGTCAGCCAGTCCAACTGCTTTGTCGTGCCGCCGATGAAGTTCGCGACCGACGCCTGCCGCTGCCTCGAAGTGGCGGTGGAGGGTGGTATGCCGATTCTGCTGCTGTCGGCCGGTCAGGCGGGCGCGACTGCGCCTGCCGCGCTTGCCGGCGCGCTTGCGCAGGAAGTGGCCGAGTGTCTGGCCGGCCTCGTTTACGTCAATGCGATCAAGCCGGGCCACCCGGCGATCTTTGGTACCTGGTGCTTCGTCTCCGACCTGCGTACCGGCGCGATGTCCGGCGGCAGCCCTGAGCAGGCGCTGCTGTCGTCCGCCGCGGGGCAGATGGCGCACTTCTACGATCTGACGGGCGGCACGGCCTCGGGCATGACCGATGCCAAGACCGCGGATGGCCAGGCGGGCGCCGAGAAGGGCCTGAATCACGCGCTGGTCGGCAATGCCGGCGCCAACCTGATCTACGAATCGGCCGGCATGCACGCGAGCCTGCTCGGTTACTCGCTCGAGAGCCTGGTGATCGACAACGACACCATCGGCATGGCGCAGCGCACGATCAAGGGCATCGAGGTCAACGAGGAGAAGCTCTCCTTCGAGACCATCAAGGACGTCTGTCTCAATGGTCCCGGTCACTACCTCGGCTCCAGCCAGACGCTCGAGCTGATGCAGACCGAGTACATCTACCCGGCCGTCGGCGATCGTCGCAGCCCGAACGAGTGGATCGAGCAGGGATCGCTGGACGTGGTGGCGCGGGCCGCCAAGAAGGTCCGCGAGATTCTTGCTGCGAACTTCCCGAGCCACATCAGCGAAGAGGTGGATGCCGACATCCGCGCCTGCTTCCCGGTGAAGCTGCCGCGCAGCGCCATGAGTGCTCCGGCGGAGGGCGTCGCCGGCGTCGTCGACCTGGCAGGCAAGCGCGCCTGAACGATGATCGCGCGGCGCCACAAGGCGCCGCGCGATCAGCCGATTTCGTCGGGCATCGCGCTCTTGCGGCGCTCGATGTACGCGCACAGTTCCTCGTTGCGCGCCTCGTCCATCACTGGCATCTGGTAGGCCGCCAGTAGTGCCTTCCAGCGGTGATTGGCGCGTTGCAGCTGGTCCTTCGAGCCCTCTTGGCTCCACTGCTCGTAAGGCGTGTTGTCGGCCAGTTCGTAGTCGTAGAACGCGCTCTGGTAGTTCGCCATCGTGTGCGCGGACCCCAGGTAGTGCTTGCCTGGCCCGACCTCGCGGAACGCCTCCATCCCGAAGCCGTTGTCATCCAGCGCGATGCCACGGGCGAATGTGTGGAAGGCGCCGAGCTGGTCTGCGTCCATCACGAACTTCTCGTAGGACATCGCAAGCCCTGCCTCGAGCCAGCCGGCGGAGTGCAGCATGAAGTTCGCGCCCGCCATGAACGAGGGCCACAGCGAGTTCGCGCTTTCTGACGCTGCCTGCGCGTCAGCGACCTTCGATGCACACAAATTGCCACCGCAGCGCAACGGCACGCCCAGTCGTCGGGCCAGTTGGCCGATCGCAAGGTAGGCGAGCGCAGGCTCGGGCGTGCCGAAGGTCGGTGCGCCGCTTCTGAGCGACATCGACGAGAGGAAATTGCCGAGAATCGCGGGCGACCCGGGACGCTCGAGCTGGCCCAGCGCCACGCAGAAGGTCGCCTCTGCGAAACACTGCGCGAGTGCTCCGGCCGTGGTGACCGGTCCCATCGCGCCGCCGAGGATGAAGGGCACGCATACCGGCGCCTGGTTCGCGGCGGCGTAGACGCGGATGACCCGGCTCGCCTCGCCATCGAGCACGAGCGGCGAGTTCACGTTGACGTTGCCGAGGATGACGCAGTTCTGGTCGACGAACTCGGCGCCAAATAAAATCCGGCACATCTCGATGGAGTCGGCCGCGCGCGCGGCGGTGGTGACCGAGCCCATGAAGGGCTTGTCTGACAGGCGCATGTGCGCGTAGAGCATGTCGAAGTGGCGCTTGTTGACGGCCACATCGACCGGCTCGCAGACCGTACCGCCAGAGTGGTGCAGCCACGGCGTGGCGTAGGCCAGTCGCACGAAGTTCTGGAAGTCGTCCAGCGTGCCGTAGCGCCGGCCGCGATCCAGGTCCGACACGAACGGCGCGCCGTAGGCCGGCGCGAACACCGTGTTCGCGCCGCCGATGCGCACGCTGCGAGCGGGGTTGCGCGCGTGTTGCGTGAACTCCCGTGGCGTGGTGCGGCGCACGAGCTCACGCGCAAGACCCGCAGGTGCGTGCACCCGGCAGCCGTTGCTGATCGTCGCCCCGGCGGCGCGCCACAACTGCAGCGCTTCGTCGTCGCCACGAATCTCCAGTCCTATTTCCTCGAGGATGCGGTCGGCGTGCCGTTCGATGCTCGCCAGTCCTTCCTCGCCGAGTAGCTCGTAGGGTGGGATCTGTCGGGTCAGGTAGGCGGGCCCCACAGGCGCGAGCGCGCGCTGGCTGCGGCGTGCGTCGCGGCCACTCGGGCGCGCGCGGCGCGGCGCCGTCTCGGTCGGGTCCGTCATGCTGGCAGTCTCCTGGGGGCCATCACATCCGCATCCGTGAGCCCTGCGGGTCGACCGGCACTTCGCCGAGTACCGTGCAGGCCCGCCGCTCGCCCAGAACGGTCACTTCGAGCTTGGTGCCCCCTGCCGCGTGGGCGCTTGCGACGTAACCCATCGACAGACTACGGCCACAGGTGTGGCCGTAGGCGGACGAGGTGATGAAGCCAATGCGTTCGTCGCCAGCCCAGATCGGCTCATAGAAGCTGGCGTCCGCGTCGGTGGCCGCGACCTCCAGCAGCACCAGTTGCCGTGCTGGCGTCGCATCGCGCTCGCGCAGCGCGGCGTCGCGGCCGATGAACCCCGGTTTGTCGTACGCGACGAAGCGTGCAAGGCCGCTTTCGCGCGCCGTGTAGTCACGCGAAAACTCCCGCGTCCAGATGCCGAAACCCTTCTCGATGCGCATCGACAGCAGCGCGTACATGCCGACGTCGATGACGCCAAGGTCGGCGGTGGAGGCCATCAGCAGGTCGTACAGCGGACCGAGTTGCACCTGCGGCAGGTGGATCTCGTAGCCGAGCTCGCCCGTTACCGACATTCGCGCGACCAGTGCCCGTGCGAGTCCAACATCCATCATGCGGGCGGTCATGAACGGCAAGCCGGTGTGGCTCACATCGTCACGGGTGATGCGGGCGAGGGCCTCGCGGGCACGAGGCCCGAAAATCGCAAGTGCGCCCCAATCGTCGGAGAGGTTCTGCAGGGTGACGCCGCCAGTCGGCAGATGCTGCTCGAACCAGCGCATGTGCCAGGCCTGCAGGTAGCCGGAGCCGAACACCATGAAGCGTTCGGCACTGAGTCGGATCGAAGTCAGGTCACCCATCAGTCGGCCGCTTGGCGCCAGCATGGGGGTGAGCTTGATGCGTCCGATCGAGGGCAGGCGGGAGGCCATCAGTCGATCAAGGAACGCCTCGGCACCGGGGCCTGCGATCTCGTACTTACTGAAGGAGCTGGCGTCGAGTACACCTGCCGTGGCGCGTGCTGTGCGGCATTCCGCGCCGACCGGCCCGAACGCGTTCGAACGGCGCAGGCTCGGATTCTCTTCGGCCGGTTCGCCCTTGGGTGCGAAATACAGCGGATATTCCAAGCCGTAACTGACGCCGTGCACGGCCCGTCGCGAGACCAGCCGGTCGTAGACGGCGGATGTCTTGGAGGGCCTGCCTGCCGGCCAGTATTCGTTCGGGTAAGCGATCCGGAAGCGGCGCGAATAAAATTCGCTGGCCTTGTCGAGCACGTAGCGGCGTGTTGCATGAGGGCCGAAGCGGGCGACGTCGAGTGCAAAGGCATCTCCCTCCGGCTCGCCGTTCGCCATCCAGCTGGCGAGCACCAGGCCCACGCCGCCACCCATCGAGAACCCCGCCATCACGCCGCACGCGGCCCAGAAGTTCGGTACGCCAGGGACCGGACCTACCAGCGGATTGCCATCCGGCGTGAACGTGAACGGGCCGTTGACGATCTTGCGGATGCCGGCGGCGTTGAGCGCCGGGAAGCGCGTGAATCCCTTCTCCAGCGCGCCAGTCAGGCGATCCAGTTCCGGTGGCAGCAGCTCGGTGGCGCCGTAGTCCCAAGAGGTGCCGTCGACCGCCCAGGCTTTGCTTGGGGTTTCGTACACGCCGAGCAGGATGCCCTTGCGCTCCTGCCGCATGTACATCTCGCCGTCTAGATCGACGACGGTGGCAAGCTCGCGCGTCGCATCGCGCAGCTCCGGCAGGTCCTCGGTGATGAGATAGTGGTGTTCCATCGGGATCAGCGGCAGTTCGACGCCGACCAGGTGGCCGACTTCCCGGGCCCACAGCCCGCCGGCGTTGACGACATGCTCCGCCTCGATGTTCCCCTGCTCGGTGACCACAAGCCAGGTACCGCGCGGCGTGCGCTTGAGTTCGAGCACGCGGGTGTTGCGATAGATCTCGGCACCGTTGAGTCGCGCCGCTTTCGCATACGCATGGGTGGTGCCCGACGGGTCCAGGTGGCCTTCCATCGGATCGAAGATCGCGCCATAGACGCCGCGCGTGTCCATGATCGGACACAGCTCACGGATTTCCTCCGGTCCGACCAGACGGGTGTCGAGGCCGAGCGTCTTGTGGCGGGCGACATCCGCGCGCAGCAGGTCCCAGCGCTCACGGGTGGCAGCGACGTTGAGTCCGCCGGGCAGGTGCAGGCCAATGTCCTGCCCGGAGATTTCCTGTAGCTCCTTGTACAGCCCGATCGTGTAGGACTGCAGGCGTGACATCGAGCCTTCGCTGTTCAGAGCGTGGAACTGCCCGGCGGCGTGCCAGCTTGAGCCTGCGGTCAGTTCCTTGCGCTCACACAGCACGACGTCGCGCCAGCCGAGCTTGGTCAGGTGGTACAGGACGCTGCAGCCGACGACACCGCCACCGATGACGACAGCCTGAGCATGGGACTTCATGGGTTGCACTCGCGAGCGGGGAATTTAAAGGAGGCGTCTGCGCCCACGGTACCGGAGCCGGGGGGGCGGCGGTGGCCGGCGAACTTAGGGATGGCTCGCGATTTCTTAGGCGCGAGTGTCGGCGTCGCTCGGCGGCGCGGTTGACAGTGTCCCCGCAGGCGTCGCAACCTCGCGGCTGCGCGGCCGCTAAGGGCTGCCTGCGACGGGGGGGGTACGGACGATGGAGATTGCGGAGTCCTGGCTGTCGCCGCCGGCCGGCGTCGGTGCCGCGCAGATGCCCGTGCCGCCGGATCAGGCGTTCATGCGCCGCTATGCCGCCTATCGTGACCGACTCCGCTTCAATGTCGCCGACCCCGCCAATCGCTGCGATACCTATGTGGTCTCGCCGGGCATGGTGATGGCGGTGGTCGACGTCGGCTGCAAGAACGAGTTTGCGAGCCGCCTCTCGGGCCAGGACATCGTCGAGTTCCATTACCGCCTGTCGGGTTCGCTGGTGCTGGCAGGCCAGTGGGGTGAGGTCTCGGTCGGTGAGGCGTCCTGCCTGCTCTGGTACCAGCCCGTGGGTTGCGATGACGTCGCCGAGCGTCTCGGCGTGCCGGACCGGCTGCGTGAGACCTGGGTCAGTCTGTACTGTGACCGTCACTGGTTGCAGGGGGTGGGAGGGGCAGAGGTCGGGCGGCTACTGGCCGGGCTTGCCGAGGGTCACGGTTCCACCGCCACGCCCCAGTTCCGTCTCGGTGAGCAGATTGCGGCGACGCTGCCGGTGTTGCGCGACATCGTGGGTCTGGAGTGCCGCGACGGGATCGATTGGCTGTACGCGATCGGCAAGGCGCACGAGTTGCTGCACGTCACGCTGCGCAACGGCCGCCTGATCGGGGCCTCGCCGGGCCCTGTCCGCAATGAGCGCGACTTGCGCAGGCTCGCGCAGGTGCGCGGAATCCTCGACCAGAGCTTCGTCGCCCCGCCGACGTTGGCCGCGCTGGCAAGACGGGTCGGGCTGAATCCCGCCAAGCTGTGCGCCGGGTTCCGCCGTCACTACGGTGAGACGACCTCCGGCTACGTACGACGCCTGCGGCTGGAGCACGCACAAGCGCTGCTGTCGGGTACTGACCTGCAGGTCCGTGAGATTGCCCGCCAGAGCGGCTACCGCCACCACAGCACGTTTACGGCCGCCTACCGCCAGCATTTCGGCGTTTCGCCCAAGCGCACTCGCCATGGGGTATCGCAGGTCAATTGACGGCGCGGCGCCAGGCGCAGGCGCCTTCGGAAATTCCATTGTCATCAGCGCTGTGCGGCCGGCCCGTCGCGGTTAGAATTGCGGCCCTTCCCGACCCGACCCCGAGACTGCTAATGACCGCGCGTATCATTGATGGCAAGGCTGTTGCCCGTAAACTCAGAGCCGAGTACCGCGGCCGGGTCGACCGCCTGTTTGCCAGCCACGGGTTACGCCCCGGCCTTGCTGTGATCCTGGTCGGCAGCAATCCGGCTTCGCGCCTATACGTCAACAACAAGGTTCGAGCGTGCGAGGACGTCGGCATCAAGTCCGAGCGCATTGAGCTGCCGGTCGATATCGACGAGGAGACGGTGCTCGCGGAAATCGATCGCCTTAACGCAGATCCCACCGTACACGGCGTGCTGGTGCAGTTGCCGCTGCCGCCGCAGATCTCCATCAGTCGCGTGCTGGAGCGGATCTCGGTGGACAAGGATGTGGACGGCTTCCATCTGTACAACGTCGGTGGGCTGCTGACCGGCACCACCGTCTTTCCGCCTTGCACGCCATATGGCGTGCAGAAGCTGCTCGAGCACGAGAACGTTCAGATCGCCGGCCGCAACGTCGTCGTTGTCGGTGCGAGCAATATCGTCGGCAAGCCGGTCGCAATGATGCTGATGCAGCAGGATGCGACGGTCTGCATCTGTCACAAGCTGACGCGCGACCTCGCGATGTTCACGCTGATGGCTGACATTCTCGTGGTCGCTGCGGGTGTGCCGAACCTGATCGTGCCGCAGATGGTGCGCACGGGGGCAGTGGTCATCGACGTCGGCATCAACCGCCTGCCAGACGGTCGCGTGGTCGGCGACGTGGACTTCGAGGGCGTCCGGAAGAAGGCCTCATTGATCTCGCCCGTGCCGGGCGGCGTCGGCCCGATGACTGTCACGATGCTGCTCTACAACACCCTTCGCTCCGCTGAGCGGACGGTGGGGATCATCGATAACGACGAGTCGAAACTCGCCGGCACCTGAGTTGGGGTACGTGCGCTTCCGTTGTGCCGCCTCATGCAGCGGTGACGAGCGCGTATGGCACTAGTCGGAAACTGGTGCTCATGCCGCCGCCCCGACACGCGCTATCCTTAGCCTTGCGCGGACGAGGTGTCCGGCTTGCCCGCGCGTGCCGTGGCGATGACTCGTTCCCGTGCACGGACGAGGACACCCCCTCGCGGTTT
>CAIYLH010000011.1 GCA_903927005.1 uncultured Pseudomonadota bacterium | reverse complement strand
GTTCTGCATCGAACCGAAAATCCGGCTGGCAATATCAAGCTCGACCTCAGTGCCATCGAGACGCGGCAGTGATGCGAGGACGTGCGCGCTCTCCTTGCACCGATCACCCGCGTAGGTCTTCGACGCTTGTGCCTCAGTGATCGGTCGGAAATCTCCGAAGCCAAGCCAAGGACGCGCTTGGCGCGATGCGGCGGTCTGTCGCAGCTTCACGAAATTCGCGGCCGCGGGCACGTGAGCGATAACGAACTTACGGACCAAGAAGGGCGCCGACGTCAGATCTTTGGTATCAGCCGGACCGGTGAGAAGCACTTCGAAAGGCAATGACAGCAGTGGACCAGTGGGCGCCACGGTCATGACATTGGCACCCTCAAGTGCGGCCGCGACAGGCCGGATCGTGCGAGTGTAGAGATCGAATGAGGCGTTGACGTCGAAAGTCGGCACGCGATCATCATCGCCAGGCTCAATACTCTTGCGAACTTTCCTGACCAGCGCCGCGATCTCCTCGGTGCCACCACCAACTGGACCAACCGCAATTTTTCCATCGCGGAGGACGAAGGTCCAGCCGCCGGATCGGGCAAGGGTGATAGCGACGAATGCCTCCTGCGGGCGAAGGGTCGCGAACACATCCTCTGGCCTCACGGCCTGCTGAATAAGCTGCTGGTAGTTCGGGGCCGCTGCCTGCACCACACCGTCCGCGTCAGATAGCGCAGCGCGGCCAGCGGCAATCGCCTTGTCCAACTCAGCGGCTTTCGCGGCACTTGCCGCATCGGCAGGCGCTGATCCGATGGCGTCCCGGTCGCGCAGAAGATCCGATAGCGCATGCTCCGCATCTTGCTGCTTACGTATCGCCTCGCTCACCCGCGGGTCAGACCCGCCGGCCGCCAAGCGGACCGCGGTACGGCGGATTTCCTGGTCGGTAACGCTGCCACGCGTGAGCTGCGATGCCGCAAACATTTCGGAGAGCATCGACTGTTCAGACGCGCCTGCGGTCGATGCTGCCGCAGCATAGATACCAAGGCAGGGTTGCATAAGCTCGAAATCAACACCGTCCTTGGTGTCCTTCAGAAGGGCGGTCGCACTCCGACACAACTCCAAAGCGTCACCAATTCGCCCCTTCTTGTTCAGCAGTGCCGCCTGCGCAAGCTGCGTCTCGGCAATAGGGCGGGTCCGCGGCTGCGCGATACGGAAAGCTCGGACACTTTCGCCCAACTCGGAAAGGGCGTTGTCAATCTGTTCGTCAGCAGCGGAGTTAACGCCAACAGTGCGATAGAGGCGCGCCGCGTAGACGGGCGCCGTGAGGGCATTAGCCTGTGCAAACCGTTCAGCCGACCGGCCGACCGCAGTCGCTTCCTGCGGGTTGCCCGACAACCGAAGCGCAATCGCCCTGTCACGTCGGGCTTCGAGGATACCAAGAAGAGCCTCCTTCTCGGTAAGGGTCGCATACGGCTGCGAATTGGCCAGCGCATCGCCAACCGATATGCCCCCCGCTGATGCACCGGAAATATTGGCCCGTCGGGCCCCACCGATTGGAACATCCCGAGCTTCCGGCACCTGGGCCCGGTATGCAGCCTCGGCCTTTTGAAACAGATCAATGGCCAGTTTCGGATTAGACAGATTAAGTGCGTGAAGTCCGGTGTAGAGAGAGAGACGGGCAAGACCATTGCGGTCAACCTGAGACGCACC
>CAIYLH010000010.1 GCA_903927005.1 uncultured Pseudomonadota bacterium | reverse complement strand
CTGCGGCGCTGGCGGTGAGTCTAGTGCTTCGCGGTCGTCCGGTAGCGTTCGAACCACTCGATGATAGCCGTGTGTTCGGCAGCAAACTGCGAGGGCTTGATCAGACCGTGGAATGCCCCCGGGATCTCATAGAGCGTAGTCGGCACGCCTTTAAGCTGCAGCGCCTGATAGTACTGCTCCGCCTCAGCCACGGGCGTCCGCAGATCGCTCGCGCCCACAACCACCATCGTTGGCGTCGTCACGTTGCCCATTAGCGATATCGGCGACAGCTTCCAGTAGGTCGCCTGATCCTCCCATGGCAGCTTCTTGAACCAGTAGCGGGCGCCGAAGGCTCCCATGTCGGCGGTCAGCATCCAGCTCGTCCAGTTGACGACCGGACGCTGGGTCACGGCGGCCCGGAAGCGGTGGGTCTGACCGACGATCCACGAGGTAAGCACGCCGCCACCCGAGGAGCCCGTAACGAACAGGTTATCGGCATCGACGCCACCCCGAGCGATTGCCGCATCGACCATGCTCATTAGATCGTCGTAGTCGTGGCTCGGGTAGTTGTTGTAAATCGTGTTCGCGAACTCCTCGCCGTAGGAGGTCGAGCCACGCGGGTTGCCATAAACGACGATATAGCCGGCCGCCGCGTACAGCTGGTATTCGGCGGAGAACGTCGGCCCGTAGCTCGCGTATGGCCCACCGTGGATCTCGAGCACCAGCGGATACTTCTTGGACGGGTCGAAGTTCGGCGGTAGCAGTTCCCAGGCATCAATATCGCGGCCGTCAAACGAGGACTTGACGGGCAACGGCGAAAGCGTGCCGAGGCTCGTCGTGCCGAATAGATCCGCGTTCAGGTCAGTCAGGCGCTGGGTCTTGCCGTCGCGGGCCAGGTACACCTCGGGCAGCTGATTTGCTCCGCCGCCGGTATAGGCAACCGCGCCCTTGCCCGACACTGTGAACTCGCCACCCGAATACGGCAGCTGCACCGGACCATCGACTTCTGCCACGTTCGAAGTCACCACCTCGAGTCGGCCATCGAGCCCCATGCGCGCAATCTTGGCGAGGCCGTGGTCCGTGTACTCCACGTACAGGCTGCGGCCATCTGCCGCCCACTGGCAGTCGCTCAAAGACCGGTCCAGCGACTCGCCGATCACGTGCGCATTCTTGCCGTTAGCGTCCATCACGTTGAGGCGCACATTCTGGTTGGCGACGTGCTTGTCGACGTAGCCGAGGTAGGCGATCAGCTTGCCGTCCGGCGAGACCCGCGGTCCGTGGTAGGGGCCGACCTCGTGCGAGAGCGGGGTCACGGCGCCATCCGCAAGGCTGACGCTGAAGATGCTGAGCGTCATTGCGGTGAACCGCGCCCAGTCCTTCGGCTCGCGCTTCCACTGTTCACTCTGATTGCCTGCAAAATAGATCAGGCGGCTGTCCGGGGACCAGGCAAGCGGACCGGCCTCGCTATACGGCCCGAAGGTCATCTGCCGTGGTGCCC
Organism: uncultured Pseudomonadota bacterium; assembly: GCA_903927005.1. Taxonomy (GTDB): domain Bacteria; phylum Pseudomonadota; class Gammaproteobacteria; order Steroidobacterales; family Steroidobacteraceae; genus CAIKZZ01. The sequence goes on along the minus strand of CAIYLH010000010.1, from coordinate 3,494 downwards.
CGCCACCGTCCACAGCGACCACGTAGATGTGGCGGTAGCCGTGCCGATCAAGCCCGACGCCGTCGGCGCGGAAGTTGAGTTCATTGATCACGACCGCAGGCGCCGCCCACGTCGCGCCGGCGGGCTTTTCTGGCGCCTTGCCGATGGTCGGTCCCGGCGTCGGCGCTAGCATAATGAAGGCAATCTGCCGACCGTCCGGCGACCAGCTGATTTCGTTTGGCGCCTCGGTGAGATGCGTGAGCGTCGCCGTCTCGCCGTGCACCCAGTGCACAACAATCTGCGACTTGCCATCTGCACCGGTAGCGATGTAGGCAATCTTCGAACCATCCGGCGACCAGCGTGGTGAGCCATAGCGCCCAGAGCCTGGCGTCACAGGCGTCTGTAAGCCGCTCGCGGTGTCCACCTGCCACAGCGACTGGGTGACCTCATCGGTCATGATGTCGTTGTGCTGGCGAGCATAGACGATCGCGCTGCCGTCCTTGCGGATCTGCGCGTCGCTCGCCCAATACATCTGGAACACGTCGGCTGACTCTAGTACCCGGGCACCTGCCGGCGCGCCAATGCAGGTCAGTAACGCAAGTAGGGCCAGGCTCTTTAATCCGCGCATGTTCATCCCTCGAAAAATGTGGCGACCAGTCGGCGTTGGCACAGCCCTAGTTGCGGCTACTTATAGCTGTAGTCCAGCTGGATACCCATGGTCCGTGGTCGGCTGCTGTTGCTGGAGTACGGAGTCTGCGACGCAAGCGGCACACCGCGATTGTTCGCGACGTTGTCACAGTACAGCTGCGCACGCCATTTTGTCGGCGCCGTCACCGCGAAGGAAACGCGACCAGTTGTGATCGAGTCGCTTTTGCTCACGGTCGGCGGCAGCAACGAGTCGGCCGAGGCGTTCGTCGTCGTCTGCAAGGACGTGTGGCGAGCGAGCGCCTCAAACTGCCCAGTCCAGCCGCTCGCACCAAGCGGGAAGCGATACTGGGCGGTGGCGCCGGCGGTGACCGACGGCGAGAAGTCGATGCGTGACCCCGACGGAAATAGCAGCGCGCCGCCTGAGTAGACTGCCGCATCCTCCGCCAGCCCGTTCCAGCTAAAGTTCAACCCGAGCGAGAGACCGTCCGTCGGGTGCGCCGTGACGCCGAGGTCGACGCCCATGCCACTGACCGCCTTGCCATTGACGTTGGCAACGATGTAGGTGTCGTTGGCCCCCGGCACTGGGATTCCGAGAGTCTGCTGGATATCGTCCCACTTCATGTAGTACACGGCGGCGTCGAAGATCAGCCGCCCGTCGAGCGCGCTGCCTTTGCTGCCGATCTCGAAGTTATGCAGCTTGTCAGGTTTGACCGGCGCAAAGCTCGTGTCCACGATCGCCACGAGGATGCTCTGCGGAAAGCCGCTGCGGAAGCCCTCGGAGTAGGACGCGTACAGCGTGTAATCGTGACTTGGGAACCACGTCAGCACGACGCGCGGCGTTACAGCGTTGAAGGGGGTCTTTGTACGAATCAGCGGCGTGCCGTCGGGCTGTCCGAATAGCAGATTCTGCTCGAGGCCCACTTCGTCGTGGAAATACCGGGCACCCACCGCGAGTTCCAGCGTGTTATCGAGGAAACGGCGCCCAACCTCGCCGAAGAACGCGTAGGACTTCGACGTATCGTCCTCGGACACCGGCCCCGGAATCAGGTCTCCGAGCGTCTGATAATTGTTGTCGCGAGCGTCGCGATAGAAGGCGCCGAAAGACCATCGCCACGGGCCCTGCATCCGCGAATTCAGCGTGAGCTCCTCGCTGAAAACTCGCGAGGTGGTGTGCGTCGTCAGCGGCGGCAGTGGTATACCCGGCGCAATATCCAGCGAGCCATCGTTGATGTAGCTGAAGTAACTCGTCGAGTTGGTGATCGTGAACGCCTGAGCCTGGTAGTCAACCTTCACGTCGTAGGCATTAAAATGCGCATCGATAGGCTGCTGCTGGGTGGTCGCAGTGTAATCGGCAGTGGCGGTGGACGGAGCCCCCATGCTCGTCTGCTGGTGCATGTCCGAGAACTTGATCGTCAGGTCATCGGTCGGCTGCGCGGTGATCCTGAGACGGAAGTTCTTGGAATCGGTGTCGTTGATGTTATCGCCGATCGGAGCATCGATCCAGCCGCTGTCGTGCTCGCTGCCGACCACCATGCGCGCGGCGAGCTTGCCCTCGATGATCGGGATGTTGACGGCCATGTCGCCGCGCCAATTGCCTCCGCCGCCATCGGTCGAGGAGCCACCCGCGCGAGCCTTGAGGTCGAAATTGTTGACATCGGCGTCGTTGGTGATCACGCGCACGACGCCATTGAGCGCACTCGCACCATATAGCGTGCCCTGCGGACCGCGGAGCACTTCGATGCGGTTAAGGTCGTACGTGTTGGAGTCCGGCTCGATCGCCGAACGCACCAGGCCAAAGGGAACCGAGTCAAGGTAGTAACCGATCGGGCTGGGTCCGGCAAACAGCGCTCCACCTGCAGTGACGCCGCGAACTGTCAACGTCGTCTGCCCGCCCTGACCGTTCAGGTTGACCGCTACGCCCGGCACAAGGCCGAGGGCATCCGTCACGCTCTGCGTGCTCGACTTATCCAGCTCAGCGCCTGTCATGACTGACAGCGAGATCGGCACATCCTGTATGCGCTGCTCGCGCCTTTGCGCAGTGACTACGATCTCGGTCAACTGGTCGCTCGCCACGGGCGAAGCGGCGGGCGCAGCGACGAGGGCGGGAGACAGGATAAGACCGGCTGCACCGGTAGCAAGCGCGGCACGCGCGCGAAGCAACGCAGAATCCATTAGGAGCTCCCCATCTATTATAGTGATTTACGAAACGGAGTCATAAAGTAGCTATCGAAACTACTAGACAGACGCGCGTAGCGTCAACTGTCCCCAACACCTAAGCCCGCGGGATCTCGCGACTGCTCGGGGCGGTGTCGGCCCGCCGGTGCGTGCCCAAGCTCTTCGCCCGAAATCAGGGATTTGCGTCAATTTTGCATGCCGCCGGGGCGCGCACTGCGGCGCGCCGGCCACGGTCCGCGAGATCCTAGTGCAATAATGCAAGTTGGACATGCAAAAATCATGTTTACGCCGAAACAACGAGCGCCTAGGGTTATCCGGTTACCAGCTCGCTGCGGCGAGAGCTTACCTACGGCGCCTCGCCCCCGGACTGACAACATGACGAATTCCTCAACGTCAATCCTCCGAAAGCTGGTGTCTTTCGACACCACCTCCCGCAACTCCAACTTGCCGTTGATTGAGTGGATCGCCGATGTGCTGCACTCGAGTGGCGCCCGCGTCGAACTCATCCATAACGCCGCTGGCGGGAAGGCGAACCTACTGGCCAGCCTCGGACCTGACTGCGCTGGCGGGGTCGTTCTATCCGGCCACACCGACGTCGTCCCGGTCGATGGCCAGGAGTGGACCCATGATCCCTTCGACCTCGTCGAACGCGACGGCCGACTCTACGGACGTGGCAGCGCTGACATGAAGGG
>CAIYLH010000009.1 GCA_903927005.1 uncultured Pseudomonadota bacterium | reverse complement strand
AGTAATACGTGCCCCACACCCACCAGTCACGCATCGCGATCGGCAGCCGGAACCGGTGGGTTGCCAGCAAGGCGTCGGACGCCAAGAACAGCAGTGCCCCGACCAGTACCCAACCACCCACTCGGAAGCTACTCAACACCATGAGCGTAATCGCCACGAAATAGCACAACACCGCTAGCCTCAACTCACCCAGAACTGGCCAGAGCCAGACCAGAAACAGGCCTGCGCCGAGCACCGTAACCGACTGCTGCCAGCCGACGTGCCGGCCATTTGCAGCGCTACGCAAGAAGCAGGCGGTATAGGTGATATGACCGAGCAAAAACGCAGCGAGCCCGAAGGAAAAGTAGCTCGAATCCAGATCCAGCAGCGCATCGCCGATAGAACCCAGCAGCAGCGCAAACGACAGCAGGCCGTAGCGCCGACTGGCGAGTGCAAGCAGCGCAACGGAGAGGGCCTTTACAAGCCACGCGCCTGGGAAGGCGCCGCAGGCAAAGGTCATCGCATAGACGCCGCTCAGAAGCAGCGACATGGGAAGCAGCAACCTGCGCAGGGGATCTTCGGTGAAGTAGGTCATCTGTTACCCAGCGTATATGACCTAGGCATGCGCGGCCTATAGCACCGGGCACCAGACGCCAAACGGACCGATTCGACCCGGCCCTACCACCACGCCGTAGTCGGTGTAATGTGGCCTCAGGCGGCCCTCTGGCACGCCCATCTTCAAGCCTTGAAAGCCCTCAGGTATTTCCTGTCCGGCCGGTATGACCTAGACCAAAGCGACTGCCAAAAATGCGTATTCACCATCTGACGCTGCTTGCGCTGCTGATGAGCACCACAACCCTCGCCGGCACCCCAGAGCCGGGGGTCAATAGCGGCAGACTCACCGCGCATCTGCAGGCTCTGGCGGAGTACGGCAAGAACCCCCAAGGCGGCGTCAGTCGGATCGCCTACAGCGACGCCGATCGCGCCGGGCGAGAGTACGTCCTCGGCCTGATGCGGAACGCCGGTCTCACCACGAGCACCGATGCTGCGGGCAATCTCGTTGGCACCCGTACGGGCACCGAACCCGGTCTCAAACCGATCGTCATCGGCTCCCACATCGACTCGGTACCTGAGGGCGGCAATTACGACGGCGACGTCGGCTCCCTTGCAGCAATCGAAATCGCCCAGACCCTCAACGAGCGGAAGATCCAGCTGCACCACACGCTGCAGGTCATCGTATTCGTCGACGAAGAGGGCGCGATGCTCGGTAGCATCGCGATGGGACACGGCGTCGATGCTGCCCGGCTAAACTCTGTCTCGCAAAGCGGCAAGACCGTACGCGACGGCGTGAAATTCCTTGGCGGCGATCCAGACCGGATCGATCCGGTCAGGCGCAACCCGCACAGCATTGAGGCTTATCTCGAACTGCACATCGAACAGGGTGGCGTGCTCGAGCGCGAACACTTACCCATCGGCATCGTCGAAGGCATCGTTGGCATACTGGACTGCGAAGTCACCATAGAGGGCTTCGCGAACCATGCCGGCACGACGCCGATGAACCAGCGGCGCGACGCCATGCTCGCTGCCGCCCGATTCACTGACGCGCTGAACCGGATCATTACGGCAAAGCCCGGCGCACAAGTCGGCACCGTTGGCTGGATACGGGCGCAACCCGGCGCATACAACGTCGTCCCTGGCAAAGTGGTGCTGGGGCTTGAGATCCGCGACCTTGACGCCGCGAAGATCGAAGATCTTTACGCCCAGATTCGCAAGGAAAGCGAGGCCATCGCCAAGCAGACCGGAACGACGTTTCTGTTAGAAGCGCACGCCCCGAGCGAACCTGCGCTAACCGATAGCCACCTGCAGTTGATCATTGCAAAGAGCGCCGAGCGGCTTGGCCTGGCCGCGAAGCTGATGCCCAGTGGGGCCGGACATGATGCTCAGGAAATGGCTGCGCTGGGCCCGATCGGCATGATCTTCATCCCTAGCATCGGCGGCATCAGCCACTCTCCCAAGGAGTTTTCCCGACCGAGCGACATCGAGAACGGCGCTAACGTGCTGTTTGAGACACTGCGCAACGTGGACGCTCCGCGCAGACAACAATAGCCCATCGCTGGGCAATCCACTTATTTTAAGCACGGCTCTACTGACTTCAGCGCAGAGACCAGCGACCAACATGCAACTGCTGCCGGTTCGATAAATGTATCGATGAGAAATCTATGGAATTTGGTCTGACTGTCGACGGGGTAGTGAAGATTAGATTGATGGTTCCAGAGGGAGACGAGAGATGAGCGCCAACGTAGCACTCGATATTCCGATCAGTTCACGACTCCGGCCCTGCACGCCGTGGAAACAAATATTTCTGGTGCTCACGACCGCTATGTTCAGTCTCTGTAGTAGCGCAGTCGCCTACGGAGCGCCAACGGCGCTGGTGGCAGCTCGCGTCATTGATGGCCGCAGCGACACCTTGAGCAAGGCGACCGTTGTGGTCGTTGACGGCAAGACGATTGTCGCGATTGGGGGGCGCTCAGTGATTCCGGCGGATGCTGAAGTGATCGAATTGGGCGATGCGACCTTGATGCCCGGGATGATTAACACGCATGAGCACCCGCTGATGTCCACGAGCGACTATCAGAATGCGCATCTCGCAACGTCATCTGCTTATAAAGCCCTGACGGCGTTGGCCGGCCTCCAGAAGCTGCTACTAGCGGGATGGACCAGTGTCCGCGTGATGGGTGATGCGGATGTGGGGTATGCCAATCAGGACCTTCGGCGTTTGATTGACTCGGGGTTGTTTCTCGGGCCTCGCATGACCGGTGCCGCTCACTACATCTCGATCACGGGTGGTGGTGGTGACGTGAACTACCTCTCGCCGGAACAGACGGTCCGGCCTGACGGCTTGATCGCAGATGGCCCTGAAGAGATACGCAAAGCCATTCGCAATGAAATAAAATATGGTGCCGACTGGGTAAAATTGCTCGTCACCGGCGCGTTCGAGTCGGTTGGAGACGATCCCCGTAACATCGCATTTTCTCCGGAGGAGTTAAGAGCTGCGGTGGAGGAGGCCGCCCGCCATGGGGTGCCTGTCGCCGCGCATGCCCATGCAACAGAAGGCATTCGCCAGGCTGTACTGGCCGGCGTTCGTTCCATTGAACACGGCACCTATGTCGACGATGAGACTCTGCATGAGATGGCCCGCCGCGGCACCTACATGGTGCCAACGGTGTATCTCGGCGATTATTACGACAAGGGTGATCAGGGCGATCATCTGCGTGCGCAAGACAAGAATGATGACTACATTAAAAACGGCCGAGCTGCATTTTTGGCGACAATTCTCCGCGCCCATAAATATGGCGTGAAACTTGCCATTGGGCTCGACCTTGGCGCCGGCATTGCAGATCCTTCAGTCTACGCAAATGAGTTTGGCGTCTTCGTTGAGGCGGGCATTCCACCGATGGCGGCCATTCAGGCCGGGACGAGAGTGGCAGCCGAATTATTGCGATGGGACAACCGCCTTGGGACGCTTGAAAAGGGCAAATTGGCCGATGTAATCGCCGTGCCCGGCAATCCGCTCGTGGACATCACCGCCCTGCGTCATGTGTCGATGGTAATGCTGGGCGGCAAGCTCATTAAGCGTCCAGGGTCATCGCAAGCGTTGGCTGGACTGCTGCCGGCGACCAGTGTGCCGTGACAGACATAAAAATGGGCTTCTCTGTTCCCGTCAGGGCCTGTCTATTGCTGGTTATGACTGTACACAGTGGGCTACTTTGCGCCCAGCCCACGTCGTACGGGCCCGCCGATCCGGGGATCAAGGACAGCACGCAGTTCGACGCCGTACGGCCGTTGTCGCAGGAGATGTCTGCGCACGTGCCGGATGGATTTACGCTGGTGGCAGTCGGTGATCTCATCATCTCCCGTCCGCTGTCTCAGTACGCGGCACGCCTTCCCGATTTTTCTGCCGTACTCAAACTGTTGTCCACAGCTGATGTGACGTACGGCAATCTGGAAACGACCATATTTGACAGCCGTTCGTTTCGAGGCTCGGCTTACTCGTGGGAGGGTGACTGGACCGTCTCGTCCACCCCGGCCGTCGCGGCTGACCTTCGAAAAATGGGATTCAAGATGGTCTCAAGGGCGAATAACCACGCCCTAGACTTCGGATTGGAGGGGATGCGCGAAACGAGCCAACGCTTAGATGAAGCGGGTATTACCTCTGCTGGCGCCGGGGATACCTACGGTACCGCGCGGGCACCCCAATATTTCGAGGGTCTTCGTGAAAACGTGTGGGTAGATTCTGTACGTTTATTAATCAAAGTGCAGGCAGCGTGCAGGTCAGCACCTTCAGCTTGAGGTACTCCTCGTCATGCAGTCCGTAGGCTCGACGTTGTATGACGCGGATCTTGTT
>CAIYLH010000008.1 GCA_903927005.1 uncultured Pseudomonadota bacterium | reverse complement strand
CGAGTACGTGAAGAACGCCTCGATCTCGAAGTCGCTCAAATCGCGCGGCAATGACCGCCGCCCCAAACACGTCGATTGCCAATCGTTCATGTTCCGACCCTCCTTAAGGGTCGGCTAACATACCCCCCTAGAAATCGCGATCAGCAAGTCCTTGGCTGGCCTATGGAATCCCGGGCAGCCCGCTGAAATTACCGGCAAATCCTACCGGCACTTTTGGCAGCAAAATCAAGGGAACCCCAACGCGCCCGATCCGACCAAGTCAGAGGACGTGAAGGCCGCGAGGCGCCTGATCAGCCGCGGCCGTGGCAACGCGAGCCAGAGAGCACCGCTGCATTGGAAGGACGTTCAGGCCGCGCTGGGCGCGCTCGGCAACTCCCCGCGCGACTTGCGCGCCAAAGCAATGATCTCGGTCGCCTACTCCACGATGGCAAGGCGAGCCGAGCTCGTGGGAATTCGGGTGGAGGACATCACGCCCGGCCTCGATGGAGACGGCACAGTAACCCTACGGACCAAGGGGGGCGCCATCCAGGAGCGCTACCTCGCCCGCGAGGCTCGAACAGCCCTCGAAGAATGGCGGCGAGCGATGAAGATCAAAAAGGGGCCGGTCTTTCTCGCTATTACGCGGGACGGCTCCATCGGCTCGAAGGCGATCACCAGCGCCGAAGTCGCGAGAACGTTCAAGCGGATCGCCAAGCTAATCGGGCTCGATGCAGAAGCCGCCGGGAACATTAGCGGCCATTCCACACGGATTGGGGCCGCTCAGGACCTCACAACGGCCGGGGCAGCGCTCCCAGAAATTATGGCCGCCGGCGGCTGGCGGAGCCCAGGCATGCCGGCACGCTACGCGCGAAAGCTAGACGCTCGACGTGGCGCGATGCGGGAGTGGCTTACGCGCCGATAATCATCCTGATCGTGCCTACGCCCGCGAACCGCCACCCGTGGCGCTAGCGGCATGGAGTAGCAATTTTGGCATCGCAGCGCCGAAGTCGCCTACTGACTGCTTCGACGAAACCCGGAGCAATGTCGGCGTGTCTCCGACCCTAATCGGTCGTTCGTAGATGTCCTCAGACCGTCGTGGCTCACCGCAGCGCTACGTCGCTGCCGTCAATCGATCTCCAGCAGCCCGCGTTTCTGATGCGATGTAGCGTCCAGCGTATTCATCGCGTCGTACAGCCGATCCGACTTTACGAGCCAAGGTCCGTACGCTTTGTTAACGTCGACAACGAGAACCAGGTCCTGGTCCTCAAGATAGCCCGCGATGGGCGAGTGGTGGCCACCACCTGAGCCGAACAGCGGGCCGCGCGAAAAATTGACGACATAGCGCCGCGACACATCGTTGACATGCCGCAGCTGCTCGCGAAAGCCCTGCCGGTCCAGGTCGCGCATCACGGTGACGTGACGCCCGAGCTTCTGGGTGACTATCCCCGCCAGTTGATCCAGCGTCACACCACCCAGCAGAAAGCCCATGACGGGGGCGATCCCCGTGCCGTCCAGGACGCCAGCTTGATCGATGGACTGGTTCAGCGATCGCGCCACGTTGACGATACTCGTCGGGCCGCAAAAACTTGCGTTGCGCTGGAAGTCGATGTCGTTCCTGTAGAGCCTTGCCACTGGCAGCGCCCAGGCCTGCCTGAGCAGAGCCGAATCTTGATATTCGGCCGTCTGCTTGATAGAGACGACGTGCGAATAGTCGCCGTGGTCACCCCAAAGCAGTCGGGGCACGACGACGAAGGACCCGCCGAGCAACAGCGCGGTCAGTCCGATCGACCATAGTACTTTGCGTACTCGAGTCATCGATCAACTCTGTGAGCATATCGCGCTGCGACGGCTTGAAAGTATACAAGGTGACGGGAACATGGCGCGACACGAAAGTCTCCAAGCCGTTTCATCTTCATCTCGACTGAGAGCGTTGTCGGATCGCTTGGGAAGTGCCCGTCACATGATAAAAAGGCTAGTCACGACTCGAACCGGTCAGGGCCGTACCGCTAGCATGGATTTTCAGCCGTTCGATCAGTGGATCCTTCGGTAGCTACCAGGGAGCGAGCATTGCGCTATCAGGTCTGGTTCATTTCCTCGGCCCTCGTCAGTCTTTTGATGGGCATCGGTGTGGGTCTGTCGTTCATGACGCCGATGGGTGGAAACCTCGTGCTCCTCCCGACCCACGTCCACTTCAATCTGATCGGCTGGGCGACTCTGGCCTTATACGGACTCATCCATCAGGCGTTCCCAGAAATGCGGGACTCGCGACTCGCGCCGCTCCAATTCTGGCTAGCAGTAGCGGGCGGTTTTCTGCTGCCGATTGGCTTTGCGCTCGCTCGAGACAATCCGCTTCACAAGCTGATTGTAGGATTGGGTGCAGCGGGTGGCGCGACGGCCGCCATTCTCTTCACAGTCATGTTCGGCATGAAAGTCGTCCTCGCGAGGCGAGGCACGGGGCCCGCGCCCTAGCGCCTGTGTCTTTATCTTTAGTAGGTGAGACTTACATCCTCTAATTTGAGACCGTCGCTTCGGGCAGAGAATATTTCAACTACTTGAATTTATTGCGCTTCCTCGCCGCCGAGGTCGCGAGTCCATCGAGCCCACTCCACCGTTATTCTCCGGTCCGATATCCCTAGTAATTGCGACCCATCATGATTTTGTCCGTGGTTAATGAGACTAACCGACCGCGTGGGCCTCGCGATCCGACAACCGTGCAGATCCACACACCGGATGTGCTCCGCTCGGCACCCCCATCGTATCCTGGATTGCTATACCAGCTGACACAGCAGTCCCAGTTTCGCTCAGGATCCTCGCGTATGTGCTGCGAGTGGAATGACTTCGGGCCGGCCCGAACGAAGACGAGGTAGGGACGCATTGAATCGCTCCACGCGCCGTCGATTTAGGGCGTGTACTTCCACATGTCGTTCAGGTAGCTGACTGCACCCGACGCGTCGGATCCCTGACCGCCAAACAGCCATAGCGAATTGCCAGCGCCCAGCCAGCCGACGGCACCGAAGCGCGAGCCCGGAATGTTTCCGGCAGCACCACTGAGGATCGTGCCGTATGACCCGGTCGTATTCGCGAGCGTGGAGCCCTTGACGAAGGTCCACAGGCCGGTTCCGGGGCTAAACATCCACAAGTCATCCAGGTAGCCATTGGTTCCGACCGAGTCGATGCCCAGTCCTCCAAACAGCCAGAAATTTCCGCTGCTGTCGGTCCACGCGGTGGGTTCCTCGCGGCCGCCGGGTATGTTGGTCGAGGCCGCTGTGCCGGCCGTACCATACTGGCCGAAGCCCCCCACATTTGAGGACCCGCCGACCCAGGTCCAAAGCCCGGTTCCCGGCGTGAATTCCCAGAGGTCATTCAGCGCGCCATTGGTGCCCGTGGCGTCGTAGCCCTGGCCGCCGAACAGCCAGAGATTTCCGGAGGCGTCGATCCACGACACCGCGGTGAAGCGCGCACCCGGAACATTGGTCGGCGCCGCGACTCCTGCGATTCCGTACTGACCGGCGACATTGGTCGTGTTGGCACCACTGACCCATGTCCACTGACTCGTCGTCGGATTGAATTCCCACAGATCGTTGAGGCTGCCGGCGCTTCCGGTCGAATCAAACCCGGTACCCCCGAACAGCCAGAGATTGTCGCTGCTGTCGGTCCAGGTGACGCTCGCCTCGCGCGCACCGGGCGAACTGACCGAATCAGGCACGCCACGCACGCCATAGGCGCCGACAGCGTTGACGACCGCGGAGCCGGCCATCCACGTCCACTGCCCGGTGGCAGGCGCGTACTTCCACAAATCATTGAGGTCGCCGCCGGAGCCGGTCGTTGCAAGACCGGAACCTCCGAACAGCCAGACGTTGCCGGTGGAATCGGTCCACGACAACGCGGCCTCTCGGCCCCCAGGCACATTGGTCGACGCGGCAACCCCCAGAGTTCCATACACGCCGATTGGGTTGACGGTCGAGGCGCCGCCCATCCACGTCCAGAGCGACGTGGTCGGCGAGAATTCCCACAGATCGTTGAGGCTGCCACCAGTCCCCGTCGAGTCGTACCCAAGACCTCCGAACAGCCACAGATTCCCCGCACTGTCGCGCCATGCAACCGGCGCGTTGCGTGCACCAGGAGCCGTCGACACCGTACCGGCTCCGATCGCGCCATAGGAGCCCCAGGCGCCGGCGACATAGGCGCCGGAGGCCCACGTCCATGAGTTCGACGGTCCCGTGGCAGGGCCCTGCGGAGCAGTCGTTGCAACGGCGGACTTCGTTCCTCCGCCGCAGGCTGACAACACTGCCAACGAAGCAGCACAGGACACCGCGAGCAGGACGGTCTTCGAGGAATTCAAGATTTGATTTTCGGGTTCGGAGAGGAGAAGTCTGATTAGCAGAAACTCGATCCATCGCGCAGAACGCGGCGACCATTCAACGCCAGCGACGCACGGACACTGCATCCCTTCAAGAAGGCCGCCCCGGCGCGCGAGACTTCGTGCGTGAGGCAACTTCGAGGCAGCGCCAATGTACGGGTTAACGCCACCGGGAAATACGGCGTTGACGCAATGCTGTGTCACGAGCGTGTAAAGAATTGTCGTGACGCGTTCGACGGAACCGTCGCGCGGTATTGTTGTCAACGACTGAAGTGTCGCGGAGCCGCCGATGAAACGTGCCGTCCCTTGCGTGCTGGTGGCTGCGATGCTCAGCGTCCCGCTTTCCGGTGCCTTTGCGGGCAGCCATCCTCACCAGGGAGGGCAGCAAGGGCGGGATGCGAAGAAGGAGCAGGCGTCGGACGCGCCACCCGCAGCCGAGACGGGATCCTTTGATGCCGGGGCCGTGAGTCAGGTGCTGACGCGCATCTCGAATGGAACAATTCGCCGCGTCACCGCGAACGAGTCAAGTGACGCTCGCCAGATCGGGCTGATTCGCACGAGCCTCAAGAAGCAGGCAGAGCAGTTTTCGAACGGGGCGCTACCGTCCCCGGCGCGCCCCGGCGCAGCGCCGGTCGCCGGCTTTTCCGCGCTGCAGGCCGCTGCCCCGGGCGCGCTCCGCGGGCAGTATTTCGAGGTGCGCGCCGGCGCCGAGATCCGCTACACGTCGGACGACCCGTCCCTTGCCGCCGCCCTGCAGCTCTGGCTCGAGTCCGAGAGTTCCGTCGGATCAGCCTCGCAGGGTTCGATCATGCGACGCAGCCAAGGGCCCCAGTAGGCCCATCGATCAGTCGCGCTTCAATCTCATGGGTCTTCGGATCCGGTCACAGCCACGAATCTCGCGGACCCGCTACGCACGACCCGCAGCAGGAGCGGCAGCTCGGCGGTTGGCCTGCTGATCAAGGCGAGGTCGGTGACGTCCGTCAGGCGCTTCGTGCCTGCGTGTGTGAGCAAGTCGCCGACTGCCAATCCGGCCACGGCAGCAGGTCCGTCGCGCCGTACCTGGGTGATGATGAGGCCGGTGGTTTCAAGCTCGGCCTTGAGGGCCTTGCGCATATCGGCCGTGGTGCTCGCAAAAGCCAGTGCCAGAGATCGGTTCCAGGTATCCGCCGTGCCGTTGAGGTTCGGATCGGCTGGCGGGTCCGGCAGGCGCCCGACTTTCACGTCGAGCGCCACTTCCTCGCCACCTCGAAACACCGCGAGCCTCACGCTAGAATCCGGCGCAAGTCGCGCTGTCGTCTTTCCAAGACCGGTGAACGACGCGGGAACGTCACCGACGCGCAACAACACGTCACCGGCCCGAAGCACACTTGCCGAGGGCCCATCCGGCGCGACTTCGGCAATCAGCGCCCCGTCAGTGTTCTTCATCCCGAATGCGGCAGCGAGTCCGGCGGTCATCGGCTGCGCCGAGACGCCGAGGTAGCCGCGGTCCACGTGACCATGAGCCTCAATGTCCCGCGCGACACTGACGACTGTCTCTGCCGGAATGGCGAAGCCGAGACCGACTGAAGCACCGGTCGGCGAAAAGATGACAGACGTTACACCGACGACGGTGCCGTCCATCGAGAGTAGCGGTCCTCCCGAGTTGCCGTGGTTGATCGCGGCGTCGGTCTGCAGAAAATCGATGTAGGGGTCGGCCTCGAGCGTTCTGCCACGGGCTGATATGATCCCCGCAGTCACCGTCTGGCCCAGTCCGAATGGGTTCCCGATGGCAATGACCGCGTCGCCGACTGCGACCTTGTCGGACGATCCCAGTCGAAGCACCGGCAGGTGTCCGGCATTGACCTTTAGAAGTGCGAGGTCGGTCGCCGAATCGGATCCAATAACCTCGGCCGGTACCTCCCGGGCATCCGCCAGCCTGACCCGGACGCTGCGCGCCCCGAACACGACATGCCGGTTGGTGACGATGAGGCCGTCGTCCCGGATGATGAACCCGGATCCGAGCACCGATCCGCCGTCGATGTTCTCCTGCTGGGCCCCGGGGCCCGACAACAGGCGCCGGATAATTTCACGAGCCGGATCTTCATCGGATTGCGACGCCACCCTCTCGGCGACGCGCTGTCCAGCATCCTTGGATTTCTGCTCGACCAGGATGGTCACCACGCTCGGTGCGGCGCTTCGAACCAGGGCCGCGTATCCCACCTGGGCCTGACCTGCGCTGGCGTAGAGCAACAGGGAGACGGCCGCAAGCGGCACACCGAGCGCTCGGCACGAACGGCCTATCGTCCAATTCTTCATGGGTCTTCCCGCGAGCGGATGTAATTGCGTTCGCTGCGGTGTTGCTGCTGCGAGCGCCGATCTCTGCCGGGGGAATACCCGGCCATACCGGTAAGACCGCGATCAGGTATTCGCGTTCACGACTTCGCGATTCTTTGCCGTCTGGCCGGAACTGGGCGCACCCGGGACTATTGGACCGGAGACCCGCCCATCGCCTTCAGCAGCGCCACATGCGCCTGAACCCGGCGGCTCTGGACGTTGATCAGGTTCGTGTCGGCGCTCAGCACCGTCCCTTGCGTGATCACCACATTCAGGTAACTCACGGTCCCGGCGCGATACTGGTTCTCGGTGGCGCGCAATGTCTCGTGCGCGGCCTGGCTCGCGCGCGAGGCGGCCGACTCCTCGGTGGCCAGCCCACGGAGGTTCGCCAGAGCGTCCTCAGCCGCCTGCAGCGCAACCAGGACCGCCTGGCGGTAGGCCGCGACCGCCGCGTCGTAATTGGCCACGGCGCTTTCACTCTGTGCGCGCCGGGCACCGCCGTCGAACAGGGTCGCGGCCAGCGCTGGCCCGACGCTCCAGACACGTGCGGGGGCGGTGAAGAGGTTCTGCCACGCGGGGCCCTGGTAGCCGCCACTCGCGGCGAGTGACAGGGTCGGGAAATACGCGCCCCGCGCGACGCCGATGGCGGCGTTGGCCGCAGCGACTCGACGCTCCGCCGCCGCCACGTCCGGGCGACGTTGCAGAAGCGTCGCCGGCATGACATCGGGAACCGCCGGCAGCAGAGGCAGGTGCGCCGCGGGAGCGAGCGACAACTCCTCGGGAGACTTGCCCGCGAGTATCGCAATGGCGTGCTCAAGCACCGCTCGCTGCACCTCGACGTCGGCGTCCTGCGCCTCGGCCGAGGCCAGCTGAGACTCCGCCTGGGTCACGTCGGTGCTGGCGGCGACACCCGCGGCATAGCGATTGCGGGTGATCTCGAGCGAGCGACGGTAGCCCGCAAGGGTGGTGGCGAGGAGCGCGCGCTGGACGTCCAATGCCCGAAGTTGCATATAGTCCTGCGCCAGTGTGGCCTCCGCCGACAGGCGCGCGAGGGCGAGATCCGCGGCGCTCGCCTCGGCGCTGCTCCGGCTGGCCTCGAGCTGCCGCCGCAAGCGACCCCACAGATCGACTTCCCAGTCGACCGTTGCCGCTACGCGATCGGCGGTCGTCGCCGCAGTCCCTGACCCGCCCTGACTGCTCCCGGATTGGCTGCGAGTCGTGCCCGCCGATGCGGCGACCTGTGGAAACAGCGCCGAGCGGGAACCCCCGACCGCGGCAACGGCGGCCCGGTACTGCGCTTCCGCCTGGCGGATCGTCTGGTTCGAGCGCTCGGCGCTCGTCTCCAGTTCCGTCAGGACCGGATCGCCATAGGCTTCCCACCACGGCCCCCGGGCAGCGGCATCCGCGGGCGTCGCGCTCTGCCAGGCTTCCTTGAACGCGACCGGCGCGGCCGCCTCCGGTCGACGATAGTCCGGACCCACGGCACAGCCGCCGACGACGGCCGACAGCAGGACGATCATCCATCGACGATAGGTGTTCACAGGGACTCCAGGGCGCTCACCGTCGCAGGTTCTGGCCGTGCATGAGCCGACCAGCGCAACCGCAGGCGGTCCAGCGCGAGATAGATGACGGGCGTCGTGTAGAGCGTCAGGACCTGGCTGAGCAGGAGGCCGCCGACGATCGCGATGCCGAGCGGCTGCCTGAGCTCGGCGCCATCACCGTGTCCGAACGCGAGCGGCACGGCTCCCGCGAGCGCGGCGACGGTCGTCATCAGGATCGGCCGGAATCGGCGCAGGCAGGCCGCGAGAATCGCGGCCCTCGTGTCCATCCCCTCGTCGCGCTGCAATTCGAGGGCAACGTCCACCATCATGATGGCGTTCTTCTTGACGATACCGATCAGCAGGATCACGCCGATCAGCGCGATCAGCGTGAAATCAAAGCGCAGCGCGATCAGCGCCAGCAGTGCACCGACGCCGGCCGACGGCAGCGTCGACAGGATCGTCAGCGGGTGCACCGTGCTCTCGTACAGGATTCCGAGCACGAGATACATCGCGATGATCGCCGCGAGGATCAGCCACGGCTCGCTGTCCATCGAGCCCTGGAACAGCTTTGCGGTCCCCTGGTAGCTGCCGCGCACGCTCGAGGGGACGCCCAGCCTGGTGAATGCGGTGTTGATGGCGGCGGTGGCCTGGGACATCGACACGCCGGGCGGCAGGTTGTAGGAGATCGTCGACGCGGCGAACTGCCCCTGGTGATTGACCGAGAGCGGCGTCGTCGTCGGCCGATAGGTCGCGATCGCCGACAGCGGCACCTGGCTGCCGCCCGGACCTGGCAGGTACACGACCCGAAGCGACTCCGGGTTCTGCAGGAACCGGGGGGCGGCCTCCATCACGACGTGGTACTGGTTGAGCGGGTTGTAGATCGTCGCCACCTGCCGCTGACCGAACCAGTCGTAGAGCACCGAATCGATCGTCTGGAAGCTGATGCCCAACCGGGTCGCCGCGTCCCTGTCGACGACCAGCGATGTCTGCAGCCCCTTGTCCTGCTGGTCAGTATTGACGTCGGCGAGCTCCGGCAAGACCGAGAGAGCCGCGCGCACCTTCGGCTCCCATGCCCGCAGGTCGGCGAGCGAGTCGGCCTGCAACGTGTACTGGTACTGGGAGTTGGAGGAGCGACCGCCGGCCCGGATGTCCTGGGCGGCCTGCAGGAAGAGGCTCGCGCCCGCCTCGTGCGACAGCTGCGGTCGCAGGCGATTGATCACCTGGTCGGCGCTGGCGCCGCGCTCCGAGACGGGCTTCAGCGCGACGAACATGTTGCCGCCGTTGCGCTGGCCACCCCCGGTGAACGCCACGACGTTCTGCACCGCGGGGTCCGCCTTGACGATGTCGACGAAGCGCTGCAGCTTGCCCTGCATCGCCTGGAACGACAGGCTCTGGTCGCCCTGGATGCTGCCCTGCAGCCGGCCTGTGTCCTGCTGCGGCAGGAAGCTCTTCGGGACGGCGACGTACAGGTAGACGTTGAGCGCGACGGTCCCGAGCAGCACCAGGAGTACCGCGGTGCCGTGGTTCAGCGACCATTCCAGCGATCGCTGGTAGCGAGCCTTGATGGCCTCGAACCCGTGTTCGAGCGCCAAGGCCGCCCGACCCGGCGTGCCCTGCTCGGCCCGGCTCCTGAGCAGCCGAGCGGCCATCATCGGTGTCGCCGTCAGCGACACCACCAGCGAGACGAGCACCGCTGCGGCGAGCGTCACCGCGAACTCGCGGAACAGGCGGCCCGTCAGGCCCGGCATGAACAGGATCGGAATGAAGGCGGCGATCAACGACAGGCTCATCGCCAGCACCGTGAACCCGACCTCCCGGGCGCCCCTGAGTGCGGCCGGTATCGGCGCGACCCCCGCCTCCACGTGTCGCATGATGTTCTCGAGCACGACGACCGCGTCGTCGACGACGAAGCCCGTCGCCACCGTGAGCGCCATCAGGGACAGCGTGTCGAGGCTGAAGCCCGCGAGGTACATGACGCCGAAGGTGCCGAGCAACGAGACCGGCACCGCGACGACCGGGATCAGCGACGCCCGCCAGTTGCCGAGAAATGCCCACGTCACGAGGACCACGAGGACGATCGCGATGAGCAGCGTGCGCTCCACTTCCCGCAACGCTCCGCGGATCGTCTGCGTCCCGTCGAGCATGATCTCGAGATCCGCTGCCATCGGGATCGACGCGCGGACCTGCGGCAGCGCGGCACGCACCCGCGCAACCGTCTCGACCGTATTGGCATTGGGCTGGCGGTTGAGGATCAGCAGGATCGCGGGCTTGCCGTTGGCGAGTCCCGCGTTGCGGGTATCCTGGACCGAGTCGCTGACCTCGGCCACGTCCGCGAGCCGAACCGCGGCGCCGTTCCGCCACGAGATCACGGTCGGCAGGTAATCCGCCGCCGTGCGGGCCTGGTCATTGGCGAGCACCTGCCAGCGACGGTCGCCCGCCTCGACGGCGCCCTTGGGCCTGTCGACGTTGGCGCTGGAGATCGCCGTGCGCACCTGCTCGGGCGAGATCCCGGCATGCGCGAGCGCGATCGGATCCAACTCCACCCGCACGGCCGGCAGCGAGCTGCCGCCGACGGTGACCTGGCCGATGCCCTGCACCTGGGACAGCTTCTGGGCCACGACCGTGGAGGCGATGTCGTAGAGGTCGCCGGGACGCAATGTCGGCGAGGTCATCGCCAGCACCATGATCGGGGCATCCGCCGGGTTGACCTTGCGCCAGGTCGGGTTGCTGGGGAGACCCGTCGGCAGCAGCGCCCGCGCCGCGTTGAGCGCCGCCTGCACGTCCCGCGCCGCGCCGTCGATGTCCCGGTTCAGGTCGAACTGCATCGTCACGCGGGTCGACCCGAGTGAACTCGACGAGGTGAGTTCCGTGACGCCGGCGATCCGGCCGAGCGATCGCTCGAGGGGCGTCGCCACCGTCGCCGCCATGGTCTCGGGGCTCGCCCCGGCGAGCGAGGCCTGCACCGAGATCGTCGGGAAGTCGATCTGGGGCAGCGCCGATACGGGGAGCCCGAGGAACCCGAGGACGCCGGACAACGCGATGCCGATCGTCAACAGCGTCGTCGCGACCGGCCGTTCGATGAACGGCCTGGAGAGGCTGGTCGCGAGCTCGTCGACGCTCATGACGCCACCGGTTCCCCGGCCGGCGAGGGCGCGACGCCCCGCAGGCGTCGCGACAGCCCGTCGAAGGCCAGGTAGATCACCGGCGTCGTGAAGAGCGTCAGGACCTGGCTGACCAGCAGGCCCCCCACCATCGTCAGGCCGAGCGGGTGACGAAGCTCGGAACCTACGCCGGTCCCGACCATCAGAGGCAGGGCACCGGCGAGCGCGGCGACGGTCGTCATCAGGATCGGGCGCAGGCGCAGCAGGCACGCCTGGTAGATCGCTTCCTCCGGCGTCTTGCCTTCCTCGCGCTCCGCCGCGAGTGCGAAATCGATCATCATGATCGCGTTCTTCTTGACGATGCCGATCAGCAGCACGATGCCGATGATCGCGATGACGCCAAGGTCGGTACCGCTCACCATCAGCGCAAGCAGCGCACCGATGCCGGCCGACGGCAGCGTCGAGAGGATCGTGACTGGATGGACGTAGCTCTCGTACAGCACGCCGAGCACGATGTACATCGTGACGATGGCGGCGATCAGCAACCAGACGGTGCTCGCGAGCGAGCCCTCGAAGGCCAGCGCCGCGCCCTGGAAGCTGGTCGAGATGCTCTGTGGGAGCCCGAGGTCGGACTCGGCCTGGCGAATCGCGTCGACCGCCGAGCCCAATGACGCGCCGGCGGCGAGGTTGAACGACACGGTCGCGGCCGGGAACTGGCCCAGATGGTTGATCACAAGCGGCGTCGTTCGCTCGCTGATGCGAGCGACGCTCGTCAGCGGCACCGGTCCCGCGGTGCCTGGCACGTAGAGCCGATCCAGCGATGCAGGCCCTTGTGCGTCCTCGACCCCGGTCTCCAGGACCACGCGGTAGGTGTTCGCCTGCGTGAAGATCGTCGATACGAGCCGCTGGCCATAGGCGTCGTAGAGTGCATTGTCGATCGCCGCGATGGAGACCCCGAGCCGACCGGCGCCGGACCTGTCGATGTCGACGTAGGTCTGCAGGCCCTGGTCCTGCAGGTCGCTGGCGACGTCCGAGAGCGCCGGCAGGGTCCGTAGCCGCTCGACGACCCGGTTGACCCAGGTGGAGAGCTCCGCGCCATTCGGGTCCTCCATCGTGAACTGGTACTGCGTCCGCGAGACCCGGTCCTCGATCGTCAGGTCCTGCACCGGCTGCAGGTAGAGGGCGATGCCGGGAACAGCCGCGGCGCGCTGGCCGAGGCGAGCCATCAGGACCTTCAGATCCCCCTCGCGCTCGCCGTGCGGCTTGAGTTCGATCTGGAGGCGACCGCTGTTGAGGGTGGCGTTGACGCCATCGACGCCGATGAAGGACGCGATGCTCTCGATGGCCGGGTCCTTGAGCAATTCCTCGGCGAGCGCCCGCTGGCGCGAGGACATCGCGGCGAAGGAGATCGATTGTGGCGCGTCGGTCAGCCCCTGCAGCGCCCCGGTGTCCTGCATCGGGAAGAAGCCCTTGGGCACGACGACGTACAGCAGGATCGTCAGCAGCAGGGTCCCGACCGCGACGCCAAGCGTCGCGCGGCGATAGCGCAGCACCACGGTCAGCCACCGCCCATAGGCCGCCGACAGGGCGTCGAAACCGCGGCCGAGGCGTCGCAGCCAGGGAGGTTCACGGGCCGGATCCTGGGCCTTCAGCAGCCGCGCGCACATCATGGGCGTCAGCGTCAGCGACACGACGGCCGAGATCACGATCGACACGGAGAGCGTCACCGCGAACTCCCGGAACAGCCGGCCCACGACCTCCCGCATGAAGAGCAGCGGAATCAGCACCGCGATCAGCGACACCGTCAGCGAGATGATCGTGAAGCCGATCTGGCGCGAGCCCTTGAGTGCAGCCTCCAGCGGCGGGACGCCCTCCTCGATGTAGCGCGAGATGTTCTCGATCATCACGATCGCGTCGTCCACGACGAAGCCCGTCGCGATGGTTAGCGCCATGATCGTCAGGTTGTTGATCGAGAAGCCCGCGAGGTACATCACCCCGAACGTCCCGACGAGCGACACGGGCACGACGATGCTCGGGATGATCGTCGCCCGAACGTTGCGCAGGAACAGGAAGATCACCAGCACCACGAGCGTGACCGACAGCACGAGCTCGAACTCGACGTCCCGGACGGACGCCCGGATCGTCGTCGTTCGATCGGCGAGCACCGCGACGTGGATCGAGCCCGGTAGCGACGCCGACAGTCGGGGCAGCAACGCCAGGATCCGGTCGACCGTCTCGATGACGTTGCTGCCCGGCTGGCGCTGGATGTTGAGGATGACGGCCGGCACCGTGTGGCCCGCGACGCTCGCCCACGCGGCGAGCTTCGAGTTCTCGGCCGCATCGACGATGGTTCCGACGTCCGTCAGGCGGATCGGGGCGCCGTTCTTGTAGGCGAGCACCACGTTGCGGTAGTCGGCGGCGGTGCGCAGCTGGTCGTTGGCGTCGAGCGTCGACGCCCGGACACTGCCGTCGAAACTGCCCTTGGCCTGGTTGACGTTGGCCGCGCCGATCGCCGTTCGAACGTCTTCCAGCGTCAATCCGGCCGCCGCGAGCGCCACCGGATTGACCTGCACCCGCACCGCCGGGCGCTGCCCGCCGCCGATCGACACGAGTCCGACGCCAGACACCTCGGAGAGCTTCTGGGCCAGCCGCGTATCGACGAAGTCCTCGATGGTCGGCAGCGGCAGCGTGTCGGAACTGACCGCCAGCGTGATGATTGGCGCATCCGCCGGATTGACCTTGGCGTAGACCGGCGGCATCGGCAGGTCCGAGGGCAGGAACGTCCCGGCGGCGTTGATCGCGGCCTGAACTTCCTGCTCGGCCACGTCGAGCGTCAGGTCGAGCGAAAATCGCAGCGTGATGACCGAGGCACCGCCCGAACTCGTCGAGGACATCTGCAGGAGGCCGGGGACCTGTCCGAATTGGCGCTCCAGCGGCGCCGTGATCGCGGAGGTCATGACATCCGGGCTCGCGCCCGGATACAGCGTCGTGATCTGGATGGTCGGATAGTCAACTTCGGGCAGCGCCGAAACCGACAGCCCGAAATACCCCATCGCACCGGCCAGCACGACCGCGAGCATCACGAGTGAAGTCGCGACCGGCCTGAGAATGAAGAGGCGGGACGGATTCACGGGTTCGAGTCACCGGGCGCGTGGCGACGACGCTGGCCGTCCCCGGGCACGCCGCCCGTCGGCCCGCCGGGCGGTCCGCCCTTGCCGTCGCCCCGCTGCTTCCACTGGCCGTGTCCCCCGTGCCCGCCGCGGCTGCGAGCAGCCGGGGTCGGGGCCTCGACGGCGGCTTCGACCTTCGCGCCCTCGCGCAGCTTGTCGGTCCCGTCGACGACCACGCGCTCGCCCGCCTTCAGTCCCCGCTCGACGGCCACGGTGTCGCCGCTGCTCGGGCCGAGCACGATCGGTCGGACCGTCGCCGTGGCATCGGCGTTGACGACGTAGACGAATGTGCCCGGGGTCCCCCGTTGTACCGCCGAACCCGGAATCAGCAGCTGGTCGTCGAGGGTCATCAGCGTCAGGCGCGCGTTGACGAACTGATTGGGGAACAGCGCCCCATCCGTGTTATCGAACACCGCCTTCAGCTTGACGGTGCTGGTCGTCGGATCGACGACGTTGTCGGCACTTTCGAGCGTGCCGTGCGCAAGCGAGGTGCGCCCGTCGCGATTCAGCGCGTCGACGACGAGCTTCGCGCCCTGCTTCCAGAGTCGCTGGATGTCCGGCGCACGCTCCGACGGCACGGCAAACGTCACGTTGATCGGCAGGGTCTGAGTCAGGACGACGAGTCCATTTGCATCGGCCGCGTGGATCGCATTGCCGACGTCCACCTGGCGAAGTCCGACCCGTCCGGCGATCGGCGCGGTGATCCTCGTCCAGCTCAGCTGCAGCGTCGCATTCGCGACCGCACCGCGGTCCGCCTGCACCGTGCCCTCGTACTGGCTGACCAGCGCGGCCTGATCGTCCACCTGCTGCTTCGCGATCGAGTCCTGCGCGAGGAGTGCCTGATAGCGACTCAGGTCGATGCGAGCGCTGGTCAGGAGTGCTTGGTCGCGGGCCAACTGGCCTTGCACCTGGTCGAGCGCCGCCTGGAATGGGCGTGCGTCGATCTCGGCCAGCACGGCGCCGGCCTTGACCTCCCGGCCCTCCTGGAAATCGATGCGACTCAGCTGCCCATCGACGCGGCTGCGGACGACGACCGTATTGCGTGCGGTCACGGTACCGAGGGCGCTCAGCGTGACGTCGATACTGCCGCTGCGGACCGCCACCACCCGCACCGGGATCGGCTGCCCGGATCCTCGGCCGCCGAAGGCGCCCGGTGGCGGAGTCGGGTTTCTCCAGCGGGTGACGTAGACGACGGCGACCAACGCAGCGACGAGCAGGACTGCGACAACAATCCAAAGGGGACGCCTGGTCACGGGGCTGCGCTCCAAGAATGCGGAAAATCTGACAATGGTGGGTTGATATGATTATGAACGCACGACTGGGCCTCGATTGCGAGAATCCCGGCAAAGACTTGCAAAGCCGCCAATGGGGACGCGAGTTCATCCGCGTATCGCATGTCGTTTTCGCACTAATTTGCACTTCTTTGCAGTTAGGCTTTGATGCCACCCAGTGTCAGGTGCTGCTGCGCGTGAAACCCCAAGACTCGTCAGTTAGCCGCAATCGTGGTGAAACCAATTGAATTGGGCTTGATCGTGCTCAGTTGCAACCAACTGCTACCAGGAGCGCTTCAAGGAGCGTCGGGATCTGCCGAAGGAAGCCGAGGCCAGCCGGACGCGAAGACGCGATCTGGAGTTGCGACGTCGATTCTGCTTGAGACGCAGAACCGGCGTCGCCGCAGGAGTCGTCCGCCTCAGCGCACGGTATATCCCCGCCCGTCGAGGCAGGCGTTCATTGCCCGGAAGTAGTCGGCACGCTGCGCCTCCGCCGCGTCCGGCGTCAGCTCGACAGTCGTCCGTGTCGGATCAAAGTGAGTCTGATCGGCCGCCCACCGATGGCACTCATATCGGTCTTTATCCTGCTGCTCCGCGGATTGTCCATTCTTCGGGTAGATGAACACCGATTCTGACCCGGTTGGGGCACCGCCAGCGGCCGCGGTCGCCGGACTCACGACTTGCGCGGCATCTGCACTCGGCGGCGCCTCGACAACCTGGTAGCCCCGATCCGAATCGTTCCAGGTGTAGTACGTGTTGTTCGCGTAGTAATACGGCATGCCGCCGATCATCAGCGTCGTGTAGAAGGGCGGAAGTACGGACACGATGATGCCGATGGGCGGCGCGACGACGACGAAGTCCGCCCCCCGGTGCCGATACCACACGCCCCCATTGAACCAATAGCGACCGGAGCCATAGCTCAGCGACATCGCACCGCGCGGCACTGCACGGACGCGGACGCCGAAATTGGCATACGCGTGATTGTGACCATAGCGCGTATCGACGTGCCGCTGCCCGTGCGAAGTCTCCTGTCGATGATCCGCCAGCGCTGCTTCGCCAACCAGAAAACCCGCCGCAAGTAAGCCTATTGAGATGAATCTGCTCATGGTCGTTCCTCGATGGCCTGACGGCGCACGCGATAAGGGGGCCGTGGGGCCTATATGTCTTCAGAGTCCCGCAGCAGGGACGAGTTGCGGAGTTAGCCCCTCAGTTCCGAGCACCCGCACTTGCCGTGATGTCATGCGCCCTCACCCAGCGTCACTGTCCCCGTGTTTCGGGATCGACGGCACATCGCCGCCAGAATCGGCATGCCTTCATCTTCGGCAGATTCCCAGTGATCCCGGGCGCGGTGGCCCGCCCGTAACACCACTTCGGCCACGTGCCGCGGGGTGCCGAGATCGGTCCACCCACACGGTGGCGCCGTCACCACCCGCAATCGAGCAGTCGATTTCGTCAGGACGTCTCGGGAAAGATCGACATCCGGGAGGGTCGCATAGAGGCTCTCGAGCGCTCCGGGCCCAAGTTCCAGCGCCCAGGTTTGAGCGAGCGCTGTTTCCATCTGATCGACCGCATCCGCCATCTGCGCACGAAGGAGCGCCAGCAGCGTATTGGCCGCGACGCAGAAGATGAAGCTGTTCCAAAGCGCGCCGTTCCGGCACAACGTATCAGCCACCGAAGGAGAGGGCTTTTCAACGAAATGTGACACTCGACGGGAGTTCCCAAGTCCGGGTGCTGGAACGATGTAGCCCAGCTCCGGATCCGCGTCGCCTGGCTTCACCCCCACCAGCACGAGAGCCTCAGGGGCCCTTTCCACTTCATTGAGCGCACTTCGCAACGCGCCGCGAAGCCCCACTTCATCGGCGACGTAGTGGTCCGCTGGCAGGAACACGAGGCGAGCCGCGGGGTCCCGAGCAAGGATCGACAGCAGACACAGAAGCACACCGTTGGCCGTGCCGCGATTCTGCGGCTGCGCGAGCAGATTGCCGCTCTGCAGCGACCACAACGGCCCACGCCACCACTCGGCGTGCTGCGCGGCGACGATCGCACAGAGGCGGTCCCGCCCTGCAACCGCGCGTCCTCGCTTCATTGCCTCCTGCAGGAGTGTGGGTCCGCCGAAAAGGGAGCAGTACTGCTTCGGAGTTTGACGCCCCGTGGCGTCGATCGTCAGACCCCGCAGGCGTCGACCGTCGCCCGCGGCGAGGACGACGGCCCAGACATGGTTCTTCGGCTGCATCATGGTCATGGCTCCTGGATCGATCGAATATTGGGCACATTAAGTGCAGCCTGTGGCTTGCGCCGAATTCATCGCCAGCGCAGGAGAACTTGGTCACCGTGTACGGCACTGCGCGCGCCATCACGGCACCTGCACAGTCACGGTTGCGACACCAGAGTCGCCAAGGGATGCGCTGCTGGAGGCCGCGGATCGGACGTAAGTCGCCGTCGGGTTAGCGGAAGACCAGGCCCGAACCGCAACCTGATAGGGCACGCCGGCAGTTGGCACCAAAGCACTTCCGGCGGGCAGGTTCGGAATCGACACGGCACCGCCACCGGCATCCAAAGTCGACCCAATGAGTGCGGTCTCCACGACCCGATTGCCAACGGTCACGACGAGGAAACCCGAATCGTATTGCCCCGCGGAACTCGCCAGTGACACTGTCAGCGTCCCGGACACGGCTCCGGCAGGGAGGGTCGGATACGGCGCGTAGGCGAGCGTCGGCAAGCTTGCATTCCCACTCACTGGCGTCGGGGCTGCTGCCAGCGTGTCCGTCCGGTACAGACCTTCGCTGCCAAGCAAGTAGCCCGCCGCCCCCTCAAGCGGCGCGCCGGCCAAGAACGCGATCCCCGAGCCGCTCGCGTAGTCGCCGACTTTGATGACTCCGGCAGATAGCGCGAAGGCGTCGTCTGGCAGGCGCCGCGTCAGGGGATCCACGGCGCTGCTGTCGACGACGTAAGGCAGTTCATTCGGGGCATTGATCGTTTCGTAAAACGTGACCCGGGCACCGCCAGGCAATAGCGGTGTCTGACTTGCCAGATCTACATAGACCGTGGGTGCCGTCGTGACTGGAATGGCTCCGGACTGGATCGACGTGGCGGTGCCAATCGTCGACACGCTGACCGGCACGCCGCGCACGATCGTCGTATTGATTCCGGCGCCGGCAATTACGACGTCGTAACTGGTCGAACCGGTCTGCGGCGCCGGCAGCGGATAGAGGGAAAACAGCCCATCGGAACCGACGATGCGGCGCGCCACGACGACGTGGTGAGTTTGGGTGGGATCCAACGATTCGGCAGTGACCATGACCGGCGCGTGGCCAAGCGGCAGCGCGCTGAGATCCACCTGCCCGCTGATGCCGCCGGCGGAGCCCTCATCGATGACCGTCGCGATCGGACTCAACAGATGCGCGACTTCTCCCCTAAAAACAT
>CAIYLH010000007.1 GCA_903927005.1 uncultured Pseudomonadota bacterium | reverse complement strand
GCCCAGGGCGCCGATCGTGCCCGCTTCGGTCTGGATTAATCCGCCGAGCACTGAGCCGATGGCCTTGGAAATCAACGCCCAGAAGCCCTTAAATCCCAAACAAGAAGTGTCTCAAGTCCATTGACACGCGCCGCCGTCGAATTTGGCGACTTTTGCGCTATTGCTCGATAGCGGGTCGAAGTCTGCGGAAACTGGCGTTGTCCGGGATTTGTGCAGGATTTGTTGGTCGCTGGTTTGGCGCCGCAGTGGCGAGCGAGCGCCCTGCGCCGACTAAGCGCCCGTTGGGTAGAGAGGGGCTGGCAGCGGAAAAGCACTCGCCCGCTTTACAAGAGGTTCCCGTCGGGCGCGACGCTGGCATCTAAACGGAGCAGCCGAGCGGGAGATGGCTTGGGTCCGAACCAGGTGGGCCATGGCGCTGGCCATGGCCCACCGAGTCACCTGCTAATTAGCCTGCAGGCTGCGGCGATGGGTTGTCGGGAAGCGAGGGGATTGCACGCAGAAACTCGTAAATTGCGCGCAGGTCGCCTTCCCGCATGTGACCAAAAATCGGCCATGGCATGACCTGCAGAACCCGCCGTGAATCCTTGGGATCCTCGCCGGTTTGCATCATCCATTTGAACTGCGCAAAGCTCAGGCCTGCGGGTAAACGTTCCGCGCCCTTGGGCGTAAGATTTCTGGAAGTGACCGGGCCAAATTGACGGCCACCCTGCAGATAGTTGGCGGCGTTTATCGTCAGCTTCTCGCTCTTGTACGGGTCGCCGCCGGCCGCAAAGTTCGGCACGGTATGGCAATCGTTGCAGCCGCCGCTCGCATTCACAAGGTAGCTGCCCAGTCCGACCAGCGCGGTGTCGAGGCCTTGCGTATTCAACGGCACGGGCGCGATTTTCATGCCGATCTCGGCCCGTTCGACGTCGCTGCCGCTAGCAGCACTCGTCGCTGCGCTTGGCGCGTCCTTCCCACAGCCGGCCAGCAGCGTCAGTAGCGCAATGGCGGGTACGACAGTCCTTGTAAGCGCGAATCTCCATGGCATGTAACGAGCTCCGGTCGATAAAAAAATGGTCAGACCCTTAGGAAAGTAGCACGGGTGGCGGCTCGGTCAGAGTCTTTACGTTCTATTCCATCGGCGTGCGTGCGTGCAGCCGTCGGTGCTCACGGGTGCGCGATGTCGGCGCGGAGCCAGTGGCCTGCGCGGGAGGGCGATCTGTCTCCCAGCGCCTCGCGCCGTGAGCGTCGATAGCGGAGGGCGCGACGGGCACCTTCCGCGTGCCGAAAAGCCACGGCACCTTATGCCGCTGAGGCACAGGTCTATGCCTCAGGTCGCGGTCACGGGCTTGTTTGAGCTCGCAGCTTGGCTCGCCGTCGCAGATTCAGTAGGAACGGCACCACCCCAATCGCAATTCCGCCGAGTCCAACCAGGTTGGTCAGCAGATCGAACGTCGGAATGCTGTAGAGCGCTATGAATACCAAAAAGGTCGCACTCACTACCGGCCAGAGAAAGAGAAAGACGAAGCGATTTACCGACACAAATGCGCTGGAGCGGAAGTGCCATGCGCAGGCGAAGCCCGCGAGACTGTAATAGCACGCGACCTGAAAGCCGATGGCGTTGACCGACAGTCTGATGAGTGCGGAAACGCTGGGCAGGAAGGACGATAGAAAAATCAGCAACAGGCCGATCCCGGTCACTACGGCGGTGGCGACCCAGGGCGTCTGCCAGTCGCGGTGCAGCGTCGCGTAGCGGGGGTGGAGCGCGCCGTCGCGGCCCTTGGCATACATCGTGCGGGTGAACTGCAGGATCTGCGTTTCGAGCGTGCCGACGGTGCTGACCATGACCGCGACGATGGCGATGTAGCTCCAGGGTCTGGGTAGCAGCTTCTCGGCCAGGGCGAACACGACGTTCGTGCTCGATCGGTTGATCTCGTCGTCGGTGAGTACGATCTGACAGGCAACCACGAAGAAGATAAACAGCAGCGCGACGATGATCATTGCGACGACGGCGCTCCTGCCGGGCGCATTGCTCGCGTCGCGCGTTTCTTCGGTCAGGTTGAGGGTCACGTCCCAGCCCCAGAAGAAAAATAGTGCCGTCAGCGCACCGGTTGCGAACAGCGTCGGCGTGAATTCTGCCGGCGAGAACCACCGCCAGTTGAGCGCATGCGCCGGGTGGCCGCCGTACTGGATTGCGGTAGCGGCGATGAGGATGACCAGCGCGCCGACCTCGATTGCGGTCAGCACGACTTGCGTGTAGCTCGTGGGCTTGATGCCCTTAACCACGACGATGCCGACCGCGGACAGCCAGAGCGCGGCGACTACCGCGACGGAGGTCGGGTCTGCAGCGCGGCTCGGGCTCAGCAGCAGCAGGGTGGCAGTGGCCGCAGGTGTCGTGCCTGACACCATGAACACGGCGGAAGCGACCAGCAGCGACCAGCCGGCGATGAAGCCCGCCGTGGGTCCGAACACCTGCCCGACCCAGCTGTAGGAGGCGCCTGCATTGGAAATCACGCGGTTCAGGTGCATGAATGCAAAGGTGACGCCGAACATGATCAGCCCGCAGTAGAGCAGGCTGCCAGCGGACAGCACCCCCACCGCTGCGATCAGCGTCGCGGTCGTGGCGGCCAGGCTGAACGCCGGTGCGGTGCCGGCGACACCCATGACGACAGATTCGCCGATGCCGAGCGCGTCTCGCTTCAGTTCCACGTCGGAGCTCTTCATTTTTGCCTTGCGCGTTGCAGCATGACGCTGTGGTGCCGGACTAGCGGCGTCATGGGCAGTGTAATGGTGAAATCCGTCCTGCCGCTAGCCGGGCGCAAGCGAGCAGTCGGCAGCCCGGGAGTGTGCTGGCTCAAGGTCGTGACGCGACCGGCTAGAGAGGCGAACCCTTTGCGCGTCGACGAGCTGTCGCCGGCGTGGCGTTGGTTGCGGGCATTCTTGCCCCATCCGGTGCCTAGTGAGTCAATAGGGCGCGGGCAGGGCCAGCAGTGAACACGCTTAGTGACGGCGCTGTCATAGGCGTGTAGTTTCAGGCGCTACTCGGAGTGCGCAGAGGCTACTAGCTCGATGACCACCCACGTAGAACAAGAACTGGACCGCGCGATCACCGCTCGACAGCTCAGCATGATCGCTATCGGCGGTGCGATCGGGACCGGGCTGTTCCTGGCCAGTGGCGGCGCGATCGCGGCGGCGGGGCCCGGCGGGGCGCTGCTGGGCTACTCCATCATGGGGCTCGCCGTGTACTGCATGATGCAGTCGCTCGGAGAAATGGCGACGCAGCTGCCGATCCGCGGCTCGTTTGAGGCCTACGCCGAGCGCTTCGTCGATCCCTCGCTCGCCTTCGCGGTGGGCTGGAACTATTGGCTTAGCTGGACGGTGACTCTCGCAGCGGAGCTGGTGGCCGGTGCGCTGATCGTCAAGTTCTGGTTTCCGCACGCCAACACGACGCTCTGGGCAATGGGCTTCTTCTCGGTCCTGCTGGGGCTCAACTGGATGACGGTCAAGGCCTACGCCGAAGCTGAATACTGGTTCGCCAGCATTAAGGTCGTCACCGTGATCATCTTCCTGTTGGTCGGCGTGCTGCTGATCACCGGGATGCTCGGCGGTGAGCCGGTGGGCTTTCAGAACTGGCACTTGCGGGACGCGGCAAGCGGCGCGTCGGCGCCGTTCGTTGGCGGCTTCGCCGGTGTGCTGGGCGTATTTATGATTGCGGGCTTCTCGTTCCAGGGGACCGAAGGGGTGGGGCTTGCCGCGGCCGAGACTGCCGACCCGGTGCGGGCCGTGCCCACGGCGATCCGCAGCGTGTTCTGGCGGATCCTGCTCTTTTACGTGGGCGCCATCTTCATCGTCGGAACGTTGGTGGGTTTCAATAACCCGAACCTGCTGAACGGTGACGAGACCCACGTCGCGTTCTCGCCATTCACGATGGTGTTCCAGCATCTGCCCAGGATCGGCTACTACGCTGCCAACCTGATGAACGCCGTGATCCTCAGTGCCGTGCTCTCCTGCGGCAACTCCGCGTTCTACGTCGCGACCCGGATGCTGCACGCGCTGGCCTGCGCGGGCAAGGCGCCTAAGCCGTTCGCGAAACTCAACTCCCGCGGCGTGCCGGTCGCGGCGCTGTTCGCGACCGGGCTGGTCGGCGCCTGTGCGTTCTTCTCTAACTACATCGGCGACCAGAAGATCTATCAGTTGCTGTACAACGCCAGCAGCCTGAGCGGCTTTTTGATCTGGCTGGGTATCGCGGTCTGCCACATTCGCTTCCGCCGGGCGTGGGTCGCGCAGGGCCGCAGTCTCGACGAGCTGAAGTTCAAGGCCAGATTCTTTCCGTACGGGCCGTGGCTTGCGATCGGGCTGTTTGTGATCGTGCTGTTTGGCGCCAACGCGGGCGTCTTTACTGCGCCGGTGTTCTCGTGGTTCGACTTCATTAGCAGCTACCTGATGATCCCGATCTTCGTGACGCTGTTCGTCGTGCACAAGCTATGGAAGAAGACGCGGGCGGTGCCATTGCGGGACTGTCGCTTTTAGGCCCGTCGCCGGCGCGCGCCCCATTTCGCATTAGTGGCTAGGCGCTGTTGCGCCGCGGACGGGCTCGCCCGTCCGACACGAACGCGTGCGTGGTGAGTTGGGTGAGTGCCTCGCAGTTGCCGGGCCACGTGATCTGCCTCTCGCTTGCAAGCGCAGCCAGCCGTCTGCCGTCGCCGCCTGTTGGCCTGCAACCCGCCGCTGCCAGCAGCGGTTGGGCGTTTTGCCCATGAGCGATTAGGGGCCGAAAAGCCGGTTTATTCGGCATCTGCCTATGGATGCTGCGTCTCGGTGGGGAACAGGATGGTCTCACTATAAATCCTGCGCCGAGCGCACTGATGCGAGCCCACGTCGAGGCTCATGGAGGGGTCCGTTACACACGACACGCCCTTGCGCGCTTGGCGCTGTATGCCCTGCAGCGTGCGGCTGGCTGCGGGCGCCGAGCGGGTGCTGCGGCAGTGCCCGTTGTGCGCTGGCCCGCTGGTCGCAGAGGGCACGGCGGTGACGCCTTACGTTGCGGCCCTGCGGGTCCGCCATGATCGTGGCGAGTTTGAGCGTGTGGCGCGCGCGTGGCTCACGCAATGCGAAGGGGTGTCGCAGGAGCAGGTGGCCTCGTTCCAGCTTCCCCAGGAACTCGAGCCTGTTTATCTGCCGTTCCGGCGTGTGCACGGTACGGTTCAGAGCCACACGCTTGTTGCGGACGGCAGCAGCGAGCGGCAGCACGTGCGTGGCACGTATGTGGTGGAGGTGTGCATGGCCGCGGGCGTCGACGAGGCGATGGTCGCGGCCTTAGAGGCCGCAGTGGCGGGCCAGTCCGCCGACGCGTGCAGCGCCACCGTGCCGGCCGGTCCGCGGTTGCTTGGCGAGGTCGCTGACGATTGCGTGGCCGCGCGCATGGACTGTAGCCTGCAGCGCTTGCTGGGCCACGAGTCCCTCGGCCGCACGGCGCAAGTGCTGAGCGAACAGTTCTTCCTGGTCCCGGTCTGGCTGCATGCGTGCCAGTGGCAAGGCCGTCCGCTTCGGTTGCTGATGGAGGCTTGCTCCGGTCGGCTGATCGCCGAGCCGCCGCCGGCGACGGATGGGCTGCAGCGGCGGCTCGAGGTGCTCGGTCACTGGGGCTGGCTGCCGGCAATCTTTTGCGCGTTGCTGGCGTGGCTGATCGACGTGGCGCTTGTCCGCGCGCTGCTGGCGATGCTTGCGCTGCTCACCCTGAGCGGCGGCTATGCGATTGTTGCCAGTCTGCGGCGCGCGCTCTGCGCGGGAGGTCTGCGTGAGGTGCTCCTGGCCGCTCGCGAACGCGGCCGCGTACAGCGGGTAGCCGCCTGGCTGCCTGGCGCGTATGCCGCCATTGCGATCGGCGCACATCTGGCGGCGACGTTCGTTCTGGTGTCGCAGGCACTGGCGTTGGATACCCACCGCAACGAGGCGTCGGCACTGGCGCCGTGGGCGCCGGTAGACCACAACCTACGTATGTCAGCCTTTGCCTATGGCCGTTCGCCTGATCGGTTGCTGCCTGTGGCCGAGTCCTTATCTGTCGCGGCGAGCGTGCCGGTGGATGCAAAGGCGAGTCGATTGCTGCAGGTTGGTCCGGGCGGCTATCCGGACCTGCCCACTGCAGTGGCCGCCGCCGTGGCGGGCGATCGGATCGAGATTGCGCCGGGCCGTTATGCCGGGATGCGGTTGCTGGTCGACAAGGACCTGTCGATCCATGGACGTGGTGAGGTCACTTTCGTTTGGCATGGCGGCCAGGGGCCATTCTGGCGGGTCGGCGGTCACGGCACTCACCTAGCGTTGAGCCACCTGCGCTTCGAGGCCTATGGCATCAATACCGCCGTGCTCGGCGATCCCAACGCCGCCTACGGCGAGCCTGCGGCTAGCGTCAGTCCGCAGGTGCGCCTGAGCGACGTCACGATCGATGCCCCGGCCTCGTCGGCGATCTACAGCACCGCGCCCGGTGCGCGATATGTGCTCGAGGGGGGGCGCTTCCGCGGCGGCGGGTCCGCAATCATCATGATTGACGGCATGGAGCTGTCGATCGGGCCGCTGCATGGCCGGCCGACACAGATCGCCAGTGCGGGTACTAGCGGCGTGGCCGGCAACTCCGTGGGCGTGAGCGTAAATCACACCCAGCACCTCAATCTAGACAGCGTCAGCTGGTCCGGTGATCCTGGTGGTGACGTATCGATCCGCGGCGACATGCAGGCCGCGGCGCTCAAGGCGTCGGCGGACCCCGGCGGCGGCCAGCGGGTGCTGCTCGTCGATGACGTCGGTGTCAAAACGCTTGAGGTGGGCTCCTCGGCGCCCTCAGAGCTGCTGCGGTTCCGCGTCGAACACGGCCAGTTGCAGACGCTTGCCCAGTAGCGGCCTGGTTCGCGCCATATACTCGTGGTTTGCGGCTGCGACCGGATCTCACGTGCCCGACGACCCTTCCCTGCTGCCTGCTGCGATGCCCTGCGGCGATGTGGCCTTCATGCGCCGCGCGCTCGAGCTTGCCCGCCGCGCGGAGGCGGCGGGCGAAGTGCCGGTCGGAGCGGTTGTGGTCGTTGATGGCGTCGTGGTGGGCGAAGGCTTCAATCAGCCGGTGAGCAGCCACGATCCAACCGCGCACGCGGAGATCCTCGCGCTGCGTGCCGCGGGTGCCGCGCTTGAGCGCTACCGACTCGCCGGCGCGACGCTGTACGTCACGCTTGAGCCATGCCCGATGTGCGCCGCAGCGATGGTCCATGCGCGTATCACGCGGCTCGTCTTCGGCGCCTGGGATCCGCGCCAGGGGGCGGCGGGCAGCGCGTTTGACCTGACCACGTCGCGCGCGCTCAACCATAGCGTCGACGCGTTTGGCGGCGTGCTGTCGGCGGAGTGTGGGGCGTTGTTGAAGGACTTCTTCCTGCGCCGTCGCGGCGCTGGTCGCTAGGAAGCCCGCCGCTTCTTGTGCGCCGGCGCATGGGGGTTGGGGCGTACCGGTGCGGCAACCTTCGCGGGCGGTGTCGCTTGCGGGGCGATCTGATTGAGCACGTCCAGGTAGCTGCGGACGTTGTCGACGAAGCGCGCCGCCTCCCAGCCGCGCGCGTAGCCGCGCTTGGCGCGGGAGTAGTAGGGCTCCTGCGCGAGTCGCTGCAGGTATTCGCGTACGTCCTGCCACGAATCCGGGTCCTTGCCCGCGGTTTCTGCCATGACGCGAGCGTCCTCGACGTGGAGGTAGCCTATGTTGTACGAGGCCAGCGCCAGCCAGGTGCGGTCCGGCTCCGGGATGCGGGAGGGCACGGTCTGGCGGATCGCCGCCAGGAAGCGCGCGCCGCCGCGGATGCTCTGCGCCGCGTCGTTGCGATCCGCGACCCCGTAGGTCGCCGCCGTGTCGGCGGTCAGCATCATGATGCCGCGCACGCCGGTCGCGGAGACGACGTCCGCCAGCCAGCGCGACTCCTGGTAGCCGATCGCTGCGAGTAGGCGCCAGTCCTCGCCGGATTCGTTCGCGCTGCGCTCGAAGTCTTCGCGCAACGCCGGCAGGCGGTCCTGCGCGTCACGCACCAGCGTGCGCGCGCCGGCGTAGTCGAAACGCTCGTCCGGGGTGTAATAGCGCGTGATTAGCGCGGCCGTGTCGGCCTCGATCCAGGCGAAGAACGCGTTGGCGCGCGCTTCGATTTCTGGATCGCCGTGCGGCAGCGCCCAGGCGAGCTCGTCCATGGCCTCCAGGTCAAAGGCCACCCGCAGTTGTGGGTGGTGGCTGTGTGTCAGGGCCAGTTCGTTGCGGTCGGCAACGGTCGCATCCAGCTCGCCGCCCCAGACCCGGTCGAGCAGATCCAGCGTGTCCAGATCCGGCACCTCGGTGTAGCGCAGGGTCGGTATGTGGGCGGCCGCCGAGCGCAGTGCCAGGGCGTGCGCCGTGCCGGCTACGACCGCGACCCGGCGAGTCGCGAGCGCGGCGAGCTCGGCTGGGCGCGGCGCCGTCTCGTTGTAGACCACGTGTAGCGGCACGCGCTGGTAGGGTCGCGAGAACTCGACCTTGCGCCGCCACTCGGGGGTGATCGCAAGACCCGCGGCGCCGACATGGGCCCGGCCGGTGGCGACAGCGTCCATGACCGCCTCGACGCTCGGCAGCAGCACGAAGCGCACCGGCACGCCGACGGCCTCGCCAAAGCGCATGGCGAGCTCGTACTCGGGGCCCTCCGGGCCGTGCGCACCGAGGTAGTAGGCCGTCGGACTGTTATGGGTCGCGACGATCAGTACGCCCAGCTGGCGGGCCTGGGTTAGCACGCCGGGACGGGCGACGCAGGTGCCCAGCAGCCAAAATGCGACCAGCGCCAGCAGCGTCCGCCAGAGCAGGGCGAACGCCCGTGGGGCCGGCGGCGGGTGCGGGGGCGGTGCCATGGTCCGGCAAGAATACGCGACCTGCGGCGCGGGGTCGGGGACGGCTGCCGGCGGCGGGCTCCGGCACGGCCGTCGCCACCGTGGGGCTCGGCGCTACGCCGCGCGGCCGCGGTGGGCAGATTAGGGGGCTAAGGGCACTTGCGCGACAGCGGCAGCTGGCCGCATCAGCGGGCTGGAACAAGGCGGCAAGATGTGTAAAATGCCCGGCTTCCGGAGAGGTGGCAGAGTGGTCGAATGTACCTGACTCGAAATCAGGCGAGGACTCACGTCCTCCGTGGGTTCGAATCCCACCCTCTCCGCCACTTATTAAGTAACTGATTGAATTAAATCAGTAATGGCAGGGGCTACCGGCCCTGCCCACACGCTAGCCCTTGCTAGGTGCGGCTAGGAACTACGCCGCCAGCCCCGATGGATTGTTAACACCACGCAGTTAACAAACGGCGCCGCCCCCACACCGTACCGCCACCCTCTAAGTTCCAAACGGGTCCTCTGGCGCGGCCTGGCCCTTGGCTGCGCGCAAATAACGCCAGTATTTTGTAAGTCGCGGGGCTGCGCCCACCCAGCGGGTCGTGTTCAGAGTACTCCCGGTCAGGGGGCTTAGCTTCTGCCCATCCGCCGATCGTTATTGGCGTAGCGCCCGTGCGAGCAGCCTGCTCGCCGCTGCGAATCAGGCAGTCGGTGGCCGCCGTGGCCATGCTGCGCTGCTTGCGCTACGGCACCTACCGATCGCCCCCCCCTTGTCAGGGAGTGTCAGGAAACTATTTTCCGACTTGCTATAAACGTCGCAGAAGGGCCCTGCGGGGCGGTCGATTCAACTTACTTGTGGGGGTTAGGATGAGTTTAAAAATAGGTCGCGTCGTTATGGGCGTGTGGCTTGTTGGTCTGCTAAGCCTTGTGCCGGTGTGCGCGAGTGCTGCGACTAAAGAGTGCACCATCACGTGGACCAATTATGCTAACGCCGCCGTTACCATTTATTGGGTGGTAGCTGGTCTGGGGGGTGGAAACCCGGTTGTGGTTGCGGCCGGGGCGACGACCAAACAGTCGACTGGCAATACATACCCGCAGTCCCTTACGATTTCGTTTGTGAAAGATGGGACTGTTCTGGCGACCTGCAGCAGTTAAGACAGACCGCGTGCCCTTGGCGTACACGTTGTAAAGCATCGTCCGACCACCGGTGTTAACGGCTGCGTAGAACCGCGCTTTTCTGGCTACGGGACGCGGTTTTGAGTGCCTGGCCCATGGGTCAGAACGGAGGCTCGCGTGGCGTAGTGAGCTGCGCGGCGCCGGCGTGTGGTGTTTCTGAGACGGGTTGTTG
>CAIYLH010000006.1 GCA_903927005.1 uncultured Pseudomonadota bacterium | reverse complement strand
CACCACACACCCACACCCTCACACGCAGCCCATTGACACCGGCGGGCCCCGTGAGGGCCCCGCACGCTGAACAGGTGCGACTGGTGTTGCGCTCGCTGACGACTCTGACACTTCTGCCGGCGTGCTCGCCCTTGTACTGCAGCTGTGCCCGGAGCAGACCCCAGCCGGAGTCCAGAACGGCTTTCGCCATTCTGGTTCTGACCAGCTTCACGCTGCTCACATCGCCCACGACGATAGTCTGATACGTATTCACGATCTTCCGACTGAACTGATGCAGGGCGTTCGCCCTGCATCTTGAGGCCTTGCGGTGCAGTCGCTTGGCCTGACGCCTGTGGCCGCGGCGCTGGGCAGTGCGGGAGGGCTGCAGACCGGCCGCGCTGGAGGCGGCGGATGCCTGGACGCTGCAGGCGAGCGCGCCGTGGAGTCGTGAGCATCTCGAGGCGTCGGCGGACTGGGTTGGAGCGCGGCTCGTCGCTGGTTTTCGGGTGGCGAGTGGCGCGCAGGCGCCGACTCTGGTGGCGGCGCATCGCTGGCGCTATGCGCGCGTTGAGGCCCCTTGGGGTGCTGCTTGCTTGTGGGATCCCGCTGTCCGGCTCGGACTGTGCGGGGACTGGTGTCTGGGCGGGCGTGTAGAAGCCGCCTACGACAGCGGCCTGAGCCTGGCCCGGCGTGTGCTCGCCGATCGCCGCGGATCTGCCCGCTTTTGAATAGCGGATCGTAATACGTTTGAAGTCATTTGCTGGCTGGCGCCCGATGGAGCCAGGCGGGAGCCTTTTTTTTGGCTAATACGTACTAATTTTCGGTCGCCCCTTACCCCGCAGCGTGAAAGTGGGCATCATCGGCGCTGCGTAAAAACAGAAAAATTGAAAAATATAGAAGCTGCTCCTTTGGCCGTGATTAAGTTAAATAAAAGCGGCCCGCGGGGAGGGAAGCATCCCGTATTCCCCGCCGTTGCAGCCTCCAGTTGCAGTGCCGACGACCCGTTGATCGAGCGACAGCGATCAGACCCGCACCACCTTGCCATGGTTGGCGAGCTGGGCCTGCCCGAGTAAGACGGCAACCGCTCCTGCGAGGTTGCTACGGCGCGCAAGTCCTGCGGCGCGCCCGGCCATCAATACCTCTCTTAACTTCTCTTTAGAGCACGCGAGCGTGCTCGTTGTGACAAAGGTTTGCGAATGAACGGTGAACAGCGTGCAGATCGCATGGGCTTGGCCGTGGTGATGTCCGCAGACGGGCATGACCTACGGCAGACTCGTCGCGTGTTGTCATCGCGACCCCGGGCCGCACTGCTGGGGCTCTGTGTACTGTTCGCGACCCTGGCCGTCGACACGGCGCAGGCGCAAGCGGTCGGCACGCCCGTAGCGCTACCTGATACGGGTGTGACCGAACCGGTTCTCCAGACCGTCACGCTGCCAGCGGGGCAGCTGCTGGTCGGCAATACCACGACACGCACGTATTTCGTCATCTATACCGGGCTCACCGGACTGACGGCGAGCAGCGTCGACACCACCATCACCGACCCCACCGTTACGCCGCCGGTCAGCGTCATCGTGAAGTCGGTGACGCTGTCGCCGCTGACCGGGCAGGCGACCTCGATCACGGTCCTCGACGGCACCGTCACGCGACAGGTCAGTACCTTCGTCGAGGTCAGTGCCGCGATCGCGGCGCAGATGCCGCCGCCGCCGCCGCCGGGAGCCCCTGGGGCGCTGCTGCCGCCGCTGCCCGCCGGCGCACAGGACAGCAGTACGCGTATTCAAAACATAGCAACCGGCCAGACGGGCGCGAGCGGCAGCGACGGGGGCGGCATTGAAGTCTTGGGTGTCCTCCTCGGTGTGGCTCCCACGGCAGGCGACAAGGGCTACACCGGTCCCGCCCTGACGAGCAATGCGACGCAGCCGATCACCACGGTCTCGAACAACTTGCCCGCGATGGTCGTCGGTAGCATCGGCGGCAGCGGCGGCAATGGCGGCGATGCGTACCTCAGTGCGGGGCTGGACGGTCAGGCCGGCGGCGCCGGCGGTGACGGTGGCGCTGCCTTTGGCGGCAACTTCACGCAGCTGCAGACCAGCGGCGAGTCGGCGTTCGGCATGTGGGTTTACAGCCGCGCGGGCAGCGCCGGTACAGCCGGCAGTGCCTACGCCGGGATTGTCAGCGCCGGTGGCGCGGGCGGGGCTGCGGGCAACGGCGGACAAGCCACGGGCTACAACTACGGTCAGGGCGGCTCGATCCTCACCCATGGGGATGGTGCGATCGGCCTGCTGGTGCAGAGCCTGGGTGGCGCGTCGGGCAATGGCGGCGCCAGCTACGGCATTTTCGCCGGCCTACCCGGCGATGGCTCGACCGGTGGCAATGGCGGCTCGGCCTTCGCCCAGAACGATGGCGTCATCCAGACCGGGGGCAGCGGCGCCCACGGCGTCGAAGCGCAGAGTGTCGGCGGCACCGGCGGTTTGGCGGGGGCGTCGTTCGGTCTGCTGGTCGGGACGGCGGCCAGCGGCGGTAAGGGCGGTGATGGCGGGATCGCGACGGCGCGCAACACCGGCACTATCCAGACGGGCGGCGATAACGCCTATGGCCTCATGGCGCAGAGCATCGGCGGTGGCGGTGGCGACGCGGCGTGGTCCGGCGGCCTGGTCGCGCTCGGCTCCAGCGGCGGCGCCGCAGGCAATGGCGGGCAGGCGATCGCCTCGCAACTCAACACCGGCAGTATCGTGACGCAGGGCACGGCCAGCTTCGGCATCTTCGCGCAGAGCGTGGGTGGCGTCGGCGGCAACGGCGCGGCGAGTGGTGGTCTGGTCGCGATTGGCGGCACCGGTTCGGGCGGCGGCAACGGCGGCGCGGTCAGCGTCGACACCGGCGCCGGCACCTCAGTAACGACCTGGGGATTCGTGGCCAACGGCATCTTCGCCCAGTCGGTGGGCAAGGGCGGTGGTGTCGGTGGCGTAGCCGGTGGCGCGGTGGCGATCGGCGGCGACGGCGCTGGCGGCGGCAGCGGCGGCACGGTGGTCGTCAACAATCAAGGCACGGTGTACACCAACGGCTACGCCGCGCGCGGCATTCTGGCGCAGAGCATCGGCGGCGGTGGTGGCGAAGCGCTGTCGGCCGGCGGCATCGTCGCGGTCGGCGGCAAGTCCGGCGGCGGCGGCGACGGCGGCGCGGTCACCGTCACCAATGGCGGCACGATCGTCACGGCCGGCCAGGCACTGGTGCCGGGCGCGAGCCCGTCGCCACTGACGATAGAGAGTCTGCTGGGCGGCGGCGACGGCATCGCGGCGATGAGCATCGGCGGTGGCGGCGGCTCCGCGATGGCTTCCGGTGGCGCGATCACGGTCGGCGGTACCGGCGGTGCCGGCGGCAATGGCGGCATCGTCACGGTGACCAACGACGGCGCGATCACGACCGCGGACATGCGCTCACGCGGCATCCTCGCGCTGTCGGTCGGTGGCGGTGGTGGCGTGACCGGTGATGCCGCGGGTCTGGTCACCATCGGCGGTGGCAGCAGCACCGACACCGGCCCGGCCGTGCTCAACGACGGCGGCCAGGTCATCGTGACCAACCATGCCAGCATCAGCACGGCAGGCGTCCTCTCCGATGCCATCGAGGCCAAGTCGGTGGGCGGTGGCGGTGGCGACAGCGGCGTCGCTGTCGGTATATTCGCGGCCATTGGTGGCTCCGGCAACCGTGGTGGTGACGGTGGCGCCGTCACCGTCACCGACAGTGGCGACCTCAGCACGGTCGCCAACGATTCACACGGTATCTACGCCTCGTCCATCGGCGGCGGCGGCGGCAGTGCCGGCCAGACGGTGTCTGTCAGTGCCTTCGTCGGCGTCGGCATCGGCGGCAGCGGCGCCGCGGGCGGCGCCGGCGGCGCGGTCGAGGTCGACCTGCAAAATCATCAAGTCGACCTCGGCGGCGGTGCCGTCGCGTCGGCGATGCCACAGATCACGACGCAGGGCGATCGCTCGCGCGGCATCTTTGCCGAGTCGGTCGGCGGCGGCGGTGGCAACGGCGGCAACGTCGTGCAGGTGACGGCGGGCGCTGTGGGTGCGGTGGGCATCGCCATTGGCGGCAGCGGCGCTGCCGCCAGCGCGGGCGGTACGGTCACGGTGAAGGGCGATGCGGTCATTCAGACCCTCGGTGTCTCGTCTGAAGGCCTGTTCGCGCAGTCCGTCGGCGGCGGTGGTGGCAACGGCGGTTACGCCATTGCGGTCGCGGTGGGGGCGAGCGTCGAAGGCGGTGCAGGCGCATTCTCGCTGGCACTGGGTGGCAGTGCTGGCGGTGGTGGCAAGAGCGACAAGGTGACCATCGACGCGGGGGGCTCGATCCTCACGGCGGGCACCTTCTCCACCGGCCTGGTCGCGCAGTCGATCGGCGGCGGTGGCGGCAACGGGGGTTTTTCCGTGTCGGCTGCAGTCGCCGTCGGCGGCGGTGGCGGCGCGTTTTCGGTCGCGGCCGGCGTCGGCGGCAGCGGCGGTGCGGGCGGTGACGGCGGTCAGGTCGACGTCACTTATAACGGCGACATCACGACGCTAGGGCTCGATGCCGCCGGTGCGCTGGTGCAGTCGGTCGGTGGCGGCGGTGGTAACGGCGGCTTCAACGTCAGTGCCTCGGTGGCCTTCGGGGCGGAAGGCAATGGCGGGACCTTGCCGATCGGGGTGGGCGGCTCGGGCGATCATGGCGGTGACGGGCAGGCCGTATCCGCGACCATCAATGGCACGATCAGCACCGGCGCGGCGGGCAGCGGCGTGCTGTCGGCGGCGGCCGCACCCTCAGCGGAGTTGGCGGCCTATCTGGCCGAGCTGACCGCGAATGGCACCCAGCAGTCGACGGGCCTGCTCGTGCAGAGTGTCGGCGGCGGTGGCGGCGCCGGGGCGTTCAATGTCTCCGGCGGCATCAGCGGCGGCTCGTTGGGCGGCACGGCGATTACGGTTGGCGTCGGTGGCTCCGGTGCCGGCGGTGGCGATGGCGGCACGGTGTATGCCAGTGCGCGGGATATTTTCACGACCGGCGCGCTGTCCGCAGGCCTGCTTGCGCAGAGCGTCGGCGGCGGCGGCGGCGAAGGTGGCTACAACGTCTCCGGCTCGATCGCGGCGGCCGGCGAAACAGGCTCGCACAGCGTGGCGGTCGGCGTCGGCGGTACCGGCGGTGGCGGCGGCAACGCGAGC
Source organism: uncultured Pseudomonadota bacterium (assembly GCA_903927005.1). Classification (GTDB taxonomy): domain Bacteria; phylum Pseudomonadota; class Gammaproteobacteria; order Steroidobacterales; family Steroidobacteraceae; genus CAIKZZ01. The sequence goes on along the minus strand of CAIYLH010000006.1, from coordinate 23,020 downwards.
TTGGTTGAGGTCCATGACAGTGGCACCGTCGCGACGCAGGGCAACCAGTCCGACGGCATCATCGCGCAAAGCATCGGCGGCGGCGGCGGTAACGGCGGTTTCAACGTCTCCGGCAGCATCAGCGCTAGTGCGACCCAAGGCGCGGCGCTGGGGGTCGGTGTCGGTGGCGCTGGCGGCAAGGGCGGCGATGGCGGCGCGGTGATTGCGACCGCCCAGAATATTTTTACGCGCGGCGATCTGTCGACGGGCCTGCTTGCGCAGAGCGTCGGCGGCGGCGGCGGCAATGGCGGCTACGACGTCGCCGGTTCGATCGCAGGCTCCGGCGAAGCCGGCTCGCTCGGCGTCTCCATCGGCGTCGGCGGCTCCGGCGGCGTCGCCGGCAGCGCCTCGTCGGTCGATGTCCACGTCAACGGCAACGTAACGACTCTCGGTAACTTGTCCGACGCCATCCTCGCGCAGAGCGTGGGCGGCGGCGGTGGCAACGGCGGTTTCAATGTCTCCGGCGGCATCGCCGGCAGTAGCGCCGGCGCGCTGTCGATCGGCGTTGGCGTCGGCGGCGCTGGCGGCGGTGCCGGCAACGGCGGTGAGGTGACGCTGGCCGTGACCGGCACGACGCACACCGGCGAGGTCAGCAGCTCCGGCCTGCAGAGAGGCAACTTCAGCGCGGGCATCGTCGCGCAGAGCCTCGGTGGCGGTGGTGGTACCGGCGGCTTCAATGTCAGCGGTCAGATCGCGCTCTCCAACGAAGCGGGCGGCGGCTCGATCGGGGTGTCGATCGGCGGCGTCGGGGGTGGCGGCGGCGACGGCGGCCTTGTGCACCTGCACGTTAATGAGGGTGTCGTCGATGCCAGCAACTCGCTGTTGGCGGTCGTGACCCAGGGCGCCGACGCGACCGGCATTCTGGCGCAGTCGGTGGGTGGCTCGGGCGGCACGGGCGGATTCACGGTCGGCGCGGGCCTCGCGTTTTCCTCCAAGGTCGGCGGCAACCTGGTCGTTGGCGTCGGTGGTGCTGGCGGCGGCGCCGGTCAGGGCAAGGACGTGGATGCGGTCATCAATGGCGATGTCATCACCACCGGTGATCGCTCCGGCGGCATCCTGCTGCAGAGTGTCGGCGGCTCCGGTGGCAATGGCGGATTCAGCATCGCCGGCGGCATCGCCGGCTCCTCGCAGGGCGCCAGCTTCAATGGACTGTTCGGCATTGGCGGGATGGGTGGCGATGGCGGCAACGCCGGCGCCGTCACTGCTCACGTCAACAGCGACATCCACACCGGTAGCGTCCATACCGTCACCCTGCCGATTTTCGGCGAGTCGACCTGGTTCACGGGCGAAGAAGCTAACGGCGCCACGTACCAGAGCATCGGTGGCTCCGGCGGCAACGGTGGCTTCAACGTGACGGGCGGCCTGAGCGTCAGCACCGACCCGGCGTCTTCCGGCACCTTCGGCGTCGGCGTTGGCGGCTTTGGCGGCGGCGGCGGCAATGGCGGCACGGTGACGGTCGTCCAGTCAGGGTCCATTAACACCGTAGGCGACTTCGCCATGGGCTTGCTGGCGCAAAGCGCCGGTGGCGCCGGCGGTAACGGCGCCTTCAACGTTACCGGCGAGATCAGTCTCAGTGCGGGCGCCGCCGGCACGATCGGTTTCGGCGTGGGCGGCTTCGGCGGCGCGGGTGGAGATTCACTGGGCGTACTCAATACCGACGGCACGTACCAGGCAGTGGTTGATGTGCACACGTACGCGGACGTGACAACGCGCGGCGCCGGCTCGGTTGGTGCGTTGATCCAAAGCGTGGGCGGTGGTGGCGGTAATGGTGGGTTCAACATCAATGGCGACCTGTCGCTGGCCACCGGCGAGGCGCTGGCGGGCTCGGCGAGCATTGGCATCGGTGGTTTTGGTGGTGCCGGTGGTGCGGCCGGCAGCGTCGTTGCTGTCGTCGGTGGCAACTACCTCACCCGGGGCGACCTTGCGGCGGGCGTGATCGCCCAGAGTATCGCCGGCGGCGGCGGCAATGGCGCCATGAACATCAATGGCAACGTCGCCCTCGGCAAGATTAAGGGCGTCGATGCGACGATTGGCATCGGTGGCTTCGGCGGTACCGGCGGCTTCGCCGCAGGTTCGGTGGCGCTCACACGCGTCGGTGACACGACAACCTGGGGCGCCGGCTCGACGGGCATTGTCGCGCAGAGCATTGGCGGCGGCGGCGGCACCGGCGCGATCAGCGTAGCCGGCGGCGTGACGATCGTGACGCAGGCGACCGGCACGTCGTTGGGCTTTGCCGGCGGCATCGGTGGCTTCGGCGGTGCCGGTGGCGATGCGGGTGACGTGTCGGCGACCATCATCGGCAGTGTCTATGCGCATGGTGCGGCCGCGAGTTCCGACTTCGCGCTGATGTCTAAGCTCACCGGTGCCAATGGCGTTGTCGTACAGAGCGTCGGCGGCGGCGGCGGTGAGGGCGCTATTGGTGTAGGCGTACAAGCCTCGCTGACCCCTCTCACGAGTGATGCCCCGGCCCAGCTCGCCCTTATGAAGCCCAGCGAAGCACCGCAGCCGGCGCCGAACCAGCAGCTCAAGAAGGGCTTGGTTCTGGCGGGAACCCTGGGTGTAGGTGGATTTGGTGGGCTTGGCGGCGATGCCGGCAGCGTGGTGCTCAACATAGTGCGGCCGATTGTGTACATCACGGTCACCCCCGACAGTTGCGCGCAACCGCCGTGCACGCCGTACCAGATTGAGGATCCCAATGCCATTGGACAGATCGTCGGCAACGGCGACTACATGTCTGCGGTGGTCGCCCAGTCCATCGGTGGCGGTGGGGGCGATGGCGGGATCAGTGTTGCCGGGTCCATCGCGACGGGTGGCACGGTGGGTGTCGGTGTGGGCGGCTTCGGCGGTGATGGCGGTACCGGTAAGGACGTGACCGTCAGCATTGATGCGAACCTGTATGCCAGCGGCGTCAGTGCCTACGGCCTGCTTGCGCAGAGCATCAGCGATGGTGGTGGCGCAGGTGGATTGGATGTTTCGGCTTCCGGCACGCTGGGCAAGCAAACCAGTCTGGCTGTTGGCATCGGTGGCTATGGCGGCAAGGGCGGTCTCAGCGGTGACGTGATGGTCCATCAGAATGGCCAGGTCTCCGTGCAGGGCCAGGGGTCCATCGGCCTGCTGGTGCAGAGCCTCGGTGGTGGTGGCGGCGCGGGCGGCGTGAATGTGACGGTCGACATGAGCTCCGCCAGTTCGGCGGCAAAGACTGACCTGACCAAGGGCTATGGAGTTGCGCTCGGTGTCGGCGGTTCGGCCGGCGCGGGCTCCGATGCCGGCAACGTTGTGCTCGTCAGCACTGGCAACATCTACGCCGATGGCACGACCAACCAGACGGCGACCGGCCAGAGCCTGACCGACATCATCAATGCCGACCCGGACTCGGGCCTCAAGCTCAGCCAAGAAGCGCACGCGATCGTCGCGCAGAGCATCGGCGGCGGCGGCGGTCTCGGCGGCATGAACGTGACGGCAGCGATTGTGCCCGCCGGGAACCCGCTCGCGATCGGCGTCGGTGGCAGTGGCGGCTCCGGCGGCAATGCCGGGACCGTGACCGTGCTGCGCGGTATCGATGAAAACGGCGTCCTGCTCGGCGGCAGCGCCGGCGGCGGCGTATTGCGCACCCACGGTGCGGCGTCGGGCGGCTTGCTGGCACAGAGCATCGGCGGTGGCGGCGGCATGGCGGGTGTCAATATCGCCGTGCCGTTCGAAATCAAGGCCTCTCCCGGCAAGGCGGTAGGCGGGGTGATCACCATCGGCGGCAGCGGCGGCGGCGCTGGTGCCGGCAACACGGTCGTGGTGCAGAACTACGGCGACATCGTCACGGGCGATCTGGTGGCCCCGCTCGATGGCGTTGACCAGCCGCCCAGCGGCGACGGCAGCATCGGCTTGCTGGCGCAGAGCATCGGTGGTGGTGGTGGCAGCGCAAACTGGAATATCGGTTTGGGGCTCGTCAAGGGCGCGACCGCGATCGGTCTGGCGCTAGGCGGCGACCCGGGCGCGGCCGGCGCCGGCGGCGAGGTCGACGTGACGCAGCGTGGTCTGATCGCAACCTACGGCGCGGACTCGGCGGCGCTGGTGGCGCAGAGCATCGGCGGCGGCGGCGGCAACGCATCGACGAGCGCGGCGACACCCGGGGTTGCCACCAATAGCTTTTCGGTCGCCATCGGTCGCAACGGCGGCACCGGTGGTGCAGGCGGTCATGTGACGGTCGACGTCGATGGTCAGATCAGCACCTTGGGGGATCGCTCGGTCGGCGTGCTGGCGCAGAGCGTCGGCGGCGGCGGCGGTACCAGCGGCTCGATTTCGGTGTCGGTGACAAAAGGTGCGCAGACCACGCCTGGAGCCGATAGTCCGAGCACCAGCTGGGCCGGGTCCGTCTCTATCGGCCTGGACGGTGGCGTCGGCGCCATGGGTGGCGCGGTCGACGTGACGGTAGCCGGCCAGGTGCAGACGAACGGCGCCGATGCAGAGGCCGTGTTCGCGCAGAGCATCGGCGGTGGCGGCGGCATCGGCGGCAGCGCCGCGGCGACTCTCGTCCCCGCCAATTACTCGGGCGGGGTAGCCGTGGGCGGCAAAGGTGGCGTCGGCGCCGACGGTGGCCGCGTGACAGTGAACTCCTCTGCGACGCTGGTGACGAAGGGCGCTAATGCCGAGGGCATCCTCGCGCAGAGCGTCGGTGGCACGGGCGGCAAGGCCGGGACGGCGGCCGTATTGTCGTTCCCCTCGACGGTGGGGGTGCAGGGAAACTCGCGCAATCTGACCGTGAGCGTGGGCGGCAACGGTGGCGTTGGCGGCAACGGCGGGGAGGTCATCGTCAACAATCATGGCCTGATCTCGACCGAGCAGCAGTCCGCTTTTGGCATCCGCGCGCAGAGCGTCGGTGGCGGCGGCGGCATCGGCGGCGCTGTGCTGGTTGGCGGCGTTGCGGCGGCGAGCGCGAGCGCGGGAGCGAACCAAGGTCTGGCGATCGGGATCGGCGGCTCCGGCGACCAGGGCGGCGATGGCGGCATCGTGACCGTGGTCAACGATGGCTCCATCTGGACACACAAAGACGATGCAGTCGGCATTGCCGCGGGTAGCATCGGCGGCGGCGGCGGCGATGGTGGTGCCGTCCTGGAACTGTCCATCGGCGCAGTTAGCACGTCGACCAGAATGCAAAAGGTCGATATCAACGTGGGCGGTAGCGGCGGTCTGGGCGGCGATGGCCACGCGGTGACCGTCACCAACAACAGCCCGAGCCTCGGTCAGGGACAGATCGTGACGATCGGCGCGAACGCTTACGGCATTTTTGCGCAGAGTCTGGGCGGCGGTGGCGGCAACGGCGCCGCGGTGGTCACAGCGACCGGCGGAGTCTCTACAAACAACGGCTTTCTGATCGGCTTTAGCCTGGGTGGCTCGGGCGGTACGGGTGGCACCGGCGGTGACGTCACGGTGACCAACGGTGGCCTGATCGACACGACCGGCGCCGGCGCGCACGGCATCCTCGCCCAGTCGGTCGGCGGCGGTGGCGGCAATGCCGCGATGGCGATCAGCGGCGGCGTGTACATCGGCGCGGTGCTGAACAGCCATGTCGTCGCCCTCGGCGGCAGCGGTGGCGATGGCGGTGACGCCGGCGTGGTCACGGTGACCAATGACGGCAGCATCAGCACGCGTGGCGCGCACGCTGACGGCATTCTCGCGCAGAGCTTCGGTGGGGGAGGCGGCGACGCCGTTCTCGCCTTCGCGCTCGGCGGCGATCCCTTCACGACCCTCAGCTCCAATGGCCTCGCCGCGATTCTCGGTTCGGAGCGTCAGTCGAGCGGTGGTAACGCCAAGAGTGTGACGGTCACCAACAACGGCAACATTACGGTGCTGGGCATGGGCTCTACCGCGATCAAGGCCGAGAGCATCAACGGTGGTGGTGGCAACCTGTCGCTGAGTTTCGACAGCGTGGCGGCTGCCTTCGATCCGGGCTGCATTCCGGTCGAGCAGTTCGGCGGCTGCTTGCCGGGTACCGGCCAGCCGCCGTCAACGGAGCTTATCCCGCCGCCGGTAATGAGTGTGCAGGCCGGCTCGGTCGCCAGCAACGGCATGTCCGGCGGCCTCGTGACGATCAACAACAACGGCACCATTGGCGCGGGCGGCGACCACGCGGCTGGCGTGCTGGAGCAGTCGATCGGCGGTGGTGGCGGCGACACACTGTTGACGGCGCTGCTCACGGCGACGCCTGACCCGGTTGCGCCGGGCGCGGCCGTGGTGACGCGCGGGCCGCTCCTGCTCGGGGCAACGGCGCACGTGACCGTTCCGCCCGGGTTGCCGGCGCAGCTGGATGTGCTGGCGATCCTCGGCAGTTCGAACGGCGCCAACAACCGCGGTGGCGATCTTATCGGCTACAACATCGGCGATGTGCTGACCACGGGCGTGGACTCGCCGGGTGTGCTGGCGCAGTCCATCGGCGGCGGCGGTGGCCGGGCGATGCTCGACTACACGGCACCTATCGGCACTTCGCTCGGTACCGTTACGCTGCAGCTGGGCAGCAGCCAGGGGGCTGGCGAGTCCGGCGGCTCGATCGACGAGATGCAGATCGGTGCGGTGGTCACGACCCAGGCCATCTCCCCGGCCTGGCTGCTGCAGAGCATTGGCGGTGGCGGTGGACTGGCGAGCGCGAGGCTGGTGTTGGCGGATCCCACCAACACGGTCGTCGCGCCGACACTCGGCAGCGACGGCGGTACGGACCTCGGCGCCAACAGCGTGACGGCGTTGATCAACGGCGACATCGCGACCCTCGGCGATCATTCGGTCGGCCTGCTCGTGCAGGCCATCGGTGCTGGCGGCGGCGTCGTGGAGTCGCTCGGCAGCGAGCACCTGACTGCCGTGCTCGGCGCGACCGCAGGGGCGACCGGTAACGGCGGCGTGCTCGATGTCACGCACAACGGGCAGATCGTCACCAGTGGTGTCGGCTCGCATGGCGTGCTGCTGCAGTCGATCGGCGGCGGTGGCGGCGCGGTGCTCAGCGATGCGCAGCAAGTCAGCGTCACGACGCGCGCCGACAACCTCGGCGATGGCCTCGCGATCAGCTTCCACCAGGTCGGCGACATCTGGACCGACTCTGCCGGCAGCGATGGCGTGATCGCGCAGAGCCTGGGCGGCGGCGGCGGCTGGGTCGACGGCGCGTTTGCAGGCGCTGCGGGCGGCGTGGGTACCGGCGGCGCGATCGACCTGTCGATCGACGGCAAGGTGCTCGCGCTGCAGGCCGACTCGACCGCGATCTTCGCGCAAAGTGCGGGCAGTCTGGGCGGCGGTGACATCACGGTGCACGTCGACAACACGATCCGCGGCGGCAGTGGCAGCGGTGTTGGTATCCGCCTCGATGGCGGTGCCGACAACACACTGTTCATCGCCTCGACGGCGAGCGTGACGGCGGTCTCGGGCGTCGCGATTGCCGGCGGCATCGGCAACGACGTGGTCAACAACCTCGGCACCGTGATCGGCAACCTCGATCTGGGCGCCGGCCACAACACGTTCAACAACCTGCCCGGTGCGACGTTCGTGGCGTTCAACCGCATCGGTGCGGTAGGCGGCACGACGGACTTCGTCAACGACGGCGAGTTCCACATGGGCCTCGACGCGCCAAGCTTCCCGCTCGATCTTGCCAAGGGCGCGCTGTTCGCCACGGTCGATCAGCAGGGCGATCCGGCCTACAACCTGCTGTACGGCGCGCGCGTGATTAACGCCGTGGCACTGACCGGCAACTTCACGCAGTCGGCACAGGGGCACCTGGCGTTCGACATCGCGTTTGGCCCGTACGCCTCGGACCAGGTCACCGTCAGCGGTGACGCGACGGTGGCCGGTCGCGGCGATGTGACGCTGACGTGGCTGGAGAACACGACGCCTGTGCTGCTGTTCGCGACCGGCGGGCAGGGCATCGACAACGGCCTGACGATCCACGACAGCATGGCGCTGCATTATCGCGTCGCCGGCGGCGCGGATGGCATCGCGCTGTCGTTCGTCAGTGACTTCGGCCAGCCGTTCCTCAACCGCAATGGCCGCGCACTCGGCGCGCATCTGGACTCGGCGCTGGGGCTGGGTGGTGCGCACGGGCTGGGTCGGCTGCTGGCGCTGCTGGGCAACCTGCAGCCGGGCCAGCAGAGCGTCTACCAGGCCGTGTTCTCACAGCTGGATCCGGAGCCGTACCTCGCGCCGTGGCTGGTGCAGTTCGATGCGGCCAACACGTTCGCGCGGCAGGTGTTCGGCTGTGCGGGCGATGCCTCGATGCCGGAGCGGGGCTGCAACTGGGCGCAGATGAACACGCACGGGTTCACGCGCGGCAGCGACAGCGAGAACGTCGCGATCGACAGCAGCGGCGTCTGGCTCGGGTTTGGGTTCGAGCGGCCGCTGGACAACCGCTGGTCGCTGTCAGGCGCCTTGCAGTACGACACGACCGACCATCTGCAGGTCGATCACTACCGCGCCTTGCTTGGTGGCGATGGCGTTCATGCCGGCCTGGGCGCGACCTATCGTGCGGGCGATGGCACGGTGGCGTCGCTGTCGGTGTCCGGTGGCTGGCAGTGGTTCCAGGGGGCGCGTCAGGTGGGTGTGTTCGGTTCGCAGCAGGGCCGGGCGAGCATCGGCACGGGCTACCTGCAGGCCGATGCGCGCGTTGCGCGCCCGCTCGAGGCGGGACGCTGGTTCGCGCGGCCGTCGCTGACGGCGGCGCTGACGGCGCTGCATCAGGGCCGCTTCCAGGAGCACGGGCTGGAGGGCCTCGGCATCGCCGGGCTCGGCAACAAGGAAGTGCTGCTGGCGTTCACGCCGGAGATGGTGCTGGGCGTGCTGCTGCATGGCCAGGCCGATCGTCACACGGCGCTGGAGCTGTCGGTGGCGCGGGTGTTCAACTCGCAGAGCGAGCTGTCGATGCCGTACCGGCTGCAGGGCGGCGACCCGGCCGCAGCGCCGGCGCTGATCAGCACCTCGTTGCCGCGGGCGGGCTATCGCCTCGGGATGGACCTGAACGTCGTCGCCGGCGAGCGCTTCGACCTGCAGCTCGGCCACCGCATCGGCGGCGGCAACCTGACCCACACGCGCGAGACCAACCTGACCGGCCACTGGCGGTTCTAGCCGACCTCGACGGGCCCGCGGGCGTTCCGGAATGGGACGCCTGCGGGGCCGGGCTGGGAGCGGTCCGGGTACGGCTGCCCCGGTCCGCAGGAGAGGGGGGATTGGCGCTAAACTGCCCGATCCACGCCACGCCTGCCGGAGCGCACCGTTGAATTTCAGGCCCACTCGATTCTTCTGGCTCGTCGCGACGACGTTGCTGATCACCACCGTTCTGTGGGCCGGCGCCAATCAGGACAGCTTGCTGCGCGCGAGTCTCTCGCCCTGGCGAGCGCTGGCGCAGCTCGCGGGACTTTGGTCTACGTCGACGGCGATCCTGGCGTTGTTGTCCATCGTGCGCTCCAGCGCGATGGAGTTCTTCTTCGGCGGCCTCGACCAGGCGGTGCGTCTGCACCGCAAGCTCGGGCTTGCGGCACTGCTGCTGCAGGGGGGGCACGTCCTCTTTATGACGATCTTCCTGGCCAGTCGCGGCGTTTCGGTGGCGCTTGCGCTGGTGCCGGAGGCCTCGAACGTACGCCGCCTGGACATTGTCGTGGCCTACGCGCTGCTGCTGTTGGGGGCGCTGGCCTACGGCCGCTGGCTACGTCACGAGTGGTGGCTCAGGCTGCATCGGCTCATTGGCCTGCTGTTCCTCGCCGGCATCGTCTCGGCCTCGACGCTCAACGGCGTCACGCAGGCCTTTGAGCCGCTGCGCACCTGGGTGGTCATCCTGTTCCTGCTCGGTAGCGTGGCGTGGATCTATCAGGCCTTTCTTTTCAGGGCCTACGGCCCACGCTTTCGGTACCAGCTCGTCACAGCTACGCTGCGCAACCACGATATCGTCGATCTGCTCATGCGTCCGACCGACAAACGGATGATGTATCTGCCCGGTGCGTTTGTTTTCCTCCGCGTACCGGGCTTCAAGGGCAGCAATCGTGAGCTGCATCCGTTCAGCATCTCGTCGAGCCCCAACGAGCGCGAGCTGCGGCTGTCGTGTCGGCGCGTGGGTGACTACACCGAACAGTTGGCGACGCTGGCATCGCTGGCGCCGAACCAGACGCGCGATCTCGACCTTTACGGGCCGTTTGGCGCCTTCACGCCGCATCACTATGCGCCGTATCGGCGCATGATCTGGATCGGCGCCGGCATCGGCATCACGCCGTTCCTGAGCATGGTCGCCTTCGAGCGTGGCAACCAGGACTTCCGGCGGATCTGGCTGTACTACGCGGCGCGCTCGCCAGAGGACGCGGTCTACGACCAGGAGCTCAAGGACAACATTGCGCGCGCTGATTCCCTGATCGACTACACGCTGTGGTTGTCGGGCACCAACGGACGCCTGAGTGCCGCCAGGATCCTCGCTGACATCGAACTCGACGACTACGCGGTAATGCTCTGCGGCAGCAAGAGCTTCGTCGCGGAGATGGCCGCCGGCTTTCGCGCTGCGGGGTTGGCGCCAGAGCGGATCATTGTCGAGGAGCTGCAGTTTCGTTGATTGCTGTCGGTGGTGTGGCTGACAGGCGCTGCCGGCGTTCATCGAGGAGAGGCACGTCTATGACCAGACGACGCGCGCTTGCGCTACTGTTCGCCACGACGCTCGCTGCTTGCTGCTGGGCGGCGCCAGCGGCCGAGCCGGTGCGCGGCGACCGCGCCAGCGGCTGGCTCGGTCAGACGCGCTCGGAAGTCATCGCTCGAAATGGCATTGTCGCGACCAGTCAGCCGCTAGCGGCCAGTGCCGGTCTGGATGTGCTCAAGCGCGGCGGCAATGCCTTCGATGCCGCGATCGCCACTGCCGCGGTGCTGAATGTCGTCGAGCCGGTCAGTGCAGGTATCGGGGGCGATGTCTTCATGATCGCCTGGGTGGCGAAGGAACACCGGCTCGTCGCGCTCAACGGTAGCGGCCGCTCGCCCAGCGGTGCGACGCCTGCGCACCTAGCGGCGCGCGGCTACGCCACGCGGATGCCGATGCATCGGATCGAGGCGGTCACGGTGCCGGGTGCGGTCGATGCCTGGGACGCAATTCTGCGGCGCTATGGCACGCGGTCGTTTCGCGAGTTGCTGGAGCCCGCTGCCGTCATCGCCGAGCAGGGCTTTGGTGTGTCCGAGCGCATTGCCCACGACTGGATCTACGGCGCGGAAGTGGTCGCGGACGACCCGGACTCGGTGCGGACGTACCTGCCGGGTGGCGTGCCGCCCGCTCGCTACTCGATCTTCCGTAACCCGGATTTGGCCCGTGCGCTGCGCGTGCTGGAGCGCGACGGTCGCGATGGCTTCTATAAAGGCGAGATCGCCACCGCTTTGCTAGCCAAGTCGCAGGCGCTGGGCGGGACAATGACGGCGGCCGATCTGGCTGCGACCGAAGCCAGCTGGGTCGAGCCGCTGAGCACCCGCTACCACGGCTACGACGTGGTGGAGATGCCGCCGAACACGCAGGGTTTCGCGGTGCTGGAGATGATGAACCTGCTGGAAGTCTGTGCGCCGAAGCTGGGCGTTAATCTTGCGAAGGTCGGGCCACGCTCGGCCCGTTACTGGCACTTGCTGGTGGAGGCGAAGAAGCTCGCCTACGCCGACCTATACGCCTACAACGCCGATCCGGGCATGAGCCCCGTGCCGGTCGAACGGCTGATCTCGAAGCCGTACGCCGCGGGGCTGTGCCGCCGGATCGATATGCAGCACGCCCACGCGCCGTCCCCGCAGGGCGATCCGGTCGGTGGCACGGTATACCTCGCGGTGGCGGATCGCGACGGCAACATGGTGTCCTTTATCTACAGCATTTACGACACGTTCGGCGCCGGCATCACCGTGCCGGGCTTCGGCTTCGTGCTCAATGACCGCGGTGCGCTGTTCTCGCTGGACCCTGCGAGCCCAAACCTGCTCGCGCCGCACAAGCGGCCGTTTCATACGTTGCTGCCGGGCTTCGTCACCAAGGATGGCCAGCCGGTGATGGCCTTCGGCCTGATGGGCGGTAGCCAGCAGGCGCAGGGTCACGCCCAGGTACTGGTCGACATGATCGACCTGGGTCTGAATCCCCAGGCCGCCTCCGATGCCGCCCGCTTTACTCACGCCCAGGCCAACAATACGCTGCGGCTGGAGACGGCCCTCTACGGGCAGGTGGGCCCGGCATTGCGCGCGCTCGGCCACGCCGTCACGGCGGACAATGGCGACGACATGGGCGGCTTCCAGGCGATCTGGTTCAGCCCGGCCGCGGCCGGCGCTGCGACGCCCGACAGCGATGCCAGCGCCGTGCATGGCGTCTACCGCGGCGCTTCGGATCATCGTAAAGACGGCGCGGCTGTCGGCTGGTAGCGGGCTCGCCGATGCCTCGCATCGACACCGGCGTCGGTGAGTATGAAAGAATGCGGCTCGCCTTAGCGGCGGCGCCGCCGCTCCCGCTGACACCGCGGTGGCTACGGCCAGTCGGTGGCAGAGGCTGGGGCCAGTTAAAGAGAGCAGATCATGAGCGTGTACGGATTCAAGGATTCCACCGGGGCGATCTACAACGGACTGGCGCTGCTGTACGTGGCGGCCGGCTACCTGCTGGGCCTTGCGGCGCTGCTACATGGCGGCGTACTGCTGTCGGTCGTCGCTACGCTCTGGCTGGGTCATGCGATGATCATTGCCGCCTACCTTTTGCATGAGTGCGGGCACAACACCATCTTCAGGAAGAACATCCACAACGCGCGTCTCGGTTCGCTGCTGACTTGGGTGACGGGTAGCTGCTACGGCACGTATGAGGACATTCGCGTCAAGCACTTCCGCCACCACATCGATAGCGCGGATGTGATGTGGTTCGAGTCGCGCAAGTTCTTCAATACCCACCCGCGGTTCGCGCGCCTCGTGCAGCTGCTGGAGTGGTTCTACATCCCGGCCCATGACCTGGTCATGCACTTCATTATGGTGTTCTGCTCGTACATCATCCCCGCACGCCGCTCGCAACGACTGCGCAATACCGTAGTCATCGTCGTGCGCGGGGCGCTGTTCGCGGCGCTGGCGTGGTTCTTCCCATGGGCCGCGCTCGGCTATGTGATCGCCTACCTGCTGATGATGACTGTGCTGCGGTTCATGGATGCGCTGCAACATGACTACGGCGGCGTGCCAGTGCTGTTCGAGGACGTGGTGATGCCGCATCGGGGCGATCGAATTTTTGAGCAGGCGCATACGTTCAGCAACCCGCTCTCGCTGCGCCATGACTGGCTCAATCTGCTCGTGCTGAACTTCGGCTACCATAACGCGCATCACGCACAGCCGATCACGCCGTGGTTTCGGCTGCCGGCGCTGCATCGCCAGCTAAATGGCGAGTCGACAGAGCGCCTGATCCTGTTCGGCGCGTCATGGAAGAGTTTCCATCGCTATCGGCTATCGCGGGTCGTCGGCGAATCCACCAGTGAAGAGGGCGAGAACTACCTTGAGCTCGCCTGCCGCGGCGACGTCAGTGGTGGCAATGCCGTGTCTTTCCTCACCTCGTTCTAGGCGGGCCCGCATCGTGCAGAAACTAGAAGTATTCCAGTCGCTGTGGGCCATGGAGATCCGCCACCCCGACTCGCCGGAACGCAGCCACGAGCAGAACTTCGCGATGATTGCGGCCGCCGGCTATGACGGTGTTTGTCTTGATCCGGCGGTGGATGAGATCGACAAGTACCGCGCGACGCTGCCACTGTTCGAGCAGCATCAGCTCAAGAGCATGGTCAACCTGTTCCCGCGCCAGAGCCGTGACATGCAGCCGCTACTGGCATTTGCGCAGGAGGTGCGGGCGGTCAAGGTCAACACCATCGCGCAGGTGATGCCGGTCAGCGTTGCCGGGGCGATCCCTCTGATCTATCGCTGGATGAGCGAAGCCGAGGCGATGGGCATCAACCTGCTCTTCGAGACGCATCGTGACAGTCTGCTTAACGACCTGTATTACACGCTGGAGGTGCTCGACGCGGTGCCGGAGCTGATGCTCACCGCGGATCTGTCGCATTTCGTACTGGAACGGGAGTTCCAGTTGCCGCTGAGCTTCCGCGACCAGGGCTTCCTGCAGCGCATCCAGGACCGTTCGGACTGCTTCCAGGGGCGCGTCGCCTCGCGCGAGCAGATTCAGGTGCAGCTGGATTTTGCGCAGCATGCGCCGTGGGTCGAGTTGTTCAAGGGACTGTGGAAGGAAGGCCTGCGCAGCTGGCGCCGGCGCAACGCCGCGGATGCGACCTGCGTGTTCTTGTGCGAGCTGGGCCCGCCGCCTTACGCGATTACCGATGCCCATCGCAATGAACTGTCCGATCGCTGGCTTGAGGCGCTGACCATCAGGCAGTGGGTCAAGGATCTCTGGGCCGAGCTGGAGCGCGAAGAGCGTGCCGTCGCCAGCCCCGCCTGACGGCGCGGCATCGGTGCGCTGTGCGGGATGAATACTGAGGTGGTCGATATGAACCTGACAGTGACCCCTGGTGGTGGGCTGGTTGAGCTTGAGGCGCGGCTGCAACGGCAGGAGGACCTCGAGGCGATCCGCAACGTACTGGCAGCCTATTGCCGCGGCGTCGATCGGATGGATGAGGCGACGCTGCGCTCCATCTATCATGAGGACGCAATCGAGGATCGCGGCGAGGGACTATTTATCGGCCGTGCCCAGGATTGGATCCCGTGGACGCTGAGCTTGCTGCCGGCGCTGGTCGAGACACAGCACTGCATCTTCAACTCGATCATCGATCTCGACGGTGATCAGGCCCACGCCGAGACGTATTTTCGCGCCTACCACAGATTCTCGGCAGCGCAGGCGCCTGCGGCAGCCGCGGCTACGGGTCAACCGCTGGACGCGCTCGAATGGCCCAGCGGCGAGGTCGAGCTGCTGCTCGCCGGTCGTTACCTGGACCGTCTCACCAAACGCAACGGCCAGTGGCGCTTTTCCTACCGCAAGATGGTCAACGACTGGACGCACACCCGTCCTATCGCCGACGGTTGGTTTGCGGACAACCCGACCGTCTATCGCGGCGCTAGGAGCCTCGACGACACGCATCTGGGCAGTGCCAGACATCCGGAGAGGGCGTTCTAGCGGCGCCTTGCGGTCGGCGGTTTAGGGCTCGCGCTCTGATGCTGTCGCGTGCAGTAGTAGAGTCAGTACTTGCGTGTAGGTCCGGTCCCCGTTGGGGGTAGTGGCCAGCATCCCACCTGCCATCAGGTAGGCGCCAGTGCCGCCGATGACCGGGATCAGTGAGGTGCCCGCATCTGCCTCGCTGCCGGCGACGGTGATGGTCCCGTTGGCGAGCGTCAGTGTCCACAGGCACTGGCTATGCTTGCCGGGGAGGGTGCGGACGCAATAGCCGCTATTCGTGCCGATCGGTTCATAGCGGGAGTTCAGTAGCGGCTGATCGAAGACGAACAGGTTGCCTGGCAGATCGCCCGGCCCGCCCGTCGCGATCGCCTGACCGACGCCACTGCGAGCGTCGGCGATCGTGACCAGCGTGATTTCTTCGGTAGTCGCGTCGCTGGCGCTGCGGGCATGGCCATCCGCGTGCGCGGCGCAGGCGAATGCCGTCAGCAGTAGCGCCACCCCGAGCCGCAGGCTTCTACGGGACGTGCGCGACTGGGCTGGGTTCATGGTCATGACAGGCATCCTTGGGGAAGTAATCGGTGGGGTTGTGCTGCGCGATGTGCCCGCCACTGCGCCCTCGCCGGCGGGTGTCGCTGGCGGCTCACGCCTGCATGGCCTGTGCAATCGCCGCCGATGTCCTGAGTGCTAGTGCCGCGATCGTGAGGGTCGGGTTGGCGGCGCCTACCGTCGGAAACAGCGACGCGCCGGCGAACCAGAGGTTTTCGTGGTCATGGCTGCGGCCTTGGCCGTCGGCGACGGAGGTTGCCGGATCGTGGCCCATGCGGGTTGTGCCCATGATGTGGCCGGCGCCTTCAGCGTAGGGCAGGTGGCCGATTTCGGTGGCACCGAGCGCCGTGAATAGGCCGTCATGCACGGTGCGTGCACGCGCCAGCGCACGCTGGGTGTAGTCGTCGAGTCTGAAGAAGATGCGCGGCTTGGGGATGCCGATTCCATCCAAGCGCGTGTAGTCGGGCTGCACACGGTTGTCACGCTGTGGCAACTGTTCGGTAAGTGCCACCAGCGTCATTTCACGCGAGGCGTGATCGCGCACTGCTTGCAGCAGTGGCAGCCCCGACAGGCCGGCGTCGATGTACTGCTGGCTGAGCGCTGCGAGATTGGGGCCAGCCCACTCCCAACCCTGGTTGCCGATGTTGATCAGCATTGCGCCATGTTCGTCGCGGTGCGTGCCGTCGCGCAGCTCGTGCAGGGAGCTGACTTCCTGCGGTCCTCGCCGCTGCCATACCGGCACCGGTGCCAGCGCGCGGGTCAGCTGCACCGGGTGATCCATCAGGTATCGACCGACTGCGTCAGATCGATTCGCGATCCCTCGCGTGAACCGCTCGCTCTGCGACATCAGCAGCAGCTTGGGTCCCTCAATGGCGTTGGCGGCGATCACCAGCTGGCGCGTGGCGAGCAGCGATTCGCTGCCGTCGGGACGGCGCAGCCGCAGGCCGGTGATCTTGCCGTTGGCAGCGGCCTCGATGCGGACCGCCACCGAGTCGGTGAGCAGGCGCGCGCCTGCCGCGACCGCCTTGCGCACATGCACGGTGCCATCGTACTTGGCCTGGATGGGGCAGATCGGAATGCAGGTGGCGCTGCCGCAGCACGCCGGGCGTCCGTCGTACGCAACGGAATTGCGCGCCTGCGGTGAGACGCGCACCTCGAAGCCGGCGGCGTTGGCGACGCGTTGCAGCAGCGTATCGCCCAGCGCCGGCGGTAGTCCGGGCATTGCATAGGGCTGCGAGCGGGCCGCTCCGTACATCTGCTCGCGCTGGCCGGATACACCCAGCTCGTTCTCGGCCAGGTCATACCAAGGAGCGAGGTCGGCGTAACTGAGGGGCCAGTCGATTCCCACGCCGTGGCGGCTGTGCAGCTCAAAATCCGACGGCAGCAGGCGCAATGCGGTGCCGAGCCAATGCCAGGTCGTGCCACCTACCTGACGTAGAAAGGTGCTGCGCATCGGATCGGGCCCCTCCTGGCGGAGGTACTGGTCCTGAATGGTCGCCGGACGGTCGGCGTGCGCGCTGTTCGGGTAGGGTGACTCCGGCACACGGATTGCGGCGTGCCGGAACTTTTCCAGCGCGACGCTGCGGTCGATGTCCGGACCTGCCTCGACCAGCGTCACGGCCAAGCCGCGGCGGGCGAGGCTCCAGGCAACCAGCGCGCCGGCAACGCCGGCGCCGACCACAACGATGTCGTTCTGGTGACTCATGCGAGGGCCTGTCAGCGCAGGACCGGCAGCGCGTCCCAGCGCACCGTGGCATTGGCGCAGGCGCCGGAGCTGGGGTCGAGGCCTATGGCGCGCCACATCAACCGCAGCGGCGCGGGGCCTGCCGACGCTGGCGGTGGGAAGATGCCGGCATACCACTGCGCGAGCAACCGCTTCTCGAGGGCGGTGCCCTGGTAGACGTCGGGATCGAGCCCGGCCAGATCCGGCCAGTGCAGCTGCGAGTGCAGCGCCGCGGTCAGGAACTGCGCGGCCGCCTCGGCGCTTAGATCCGAAAACCCCGTCGCGACGCGCGACCAATGCAGGAAGCGCAGGCGCAGCGTGGCAGCGCCGGCCTCATCGGCAGCGTCAGCCCCTGCCGGCAGGCAGGCGCAGAGGGCCGCCGACAGGCCGAGGCCTAGCGTGCGGCGGCGGCTCAGTAGCGGCGCGGGCGTCGCCACTCAGGCGATCTGCCGTCGGGCGAGTTGGGCAAACAGACCGTTCAGCTGCATCAACTGGTCATAGTTGCCGCTTTCGACGACACGACCGGCGTCGATCACGAAGATACGGTCGGCCTTGATCACGGTGGAGAGCCGGTGTGCGATGACCATCCGGGTCGCGTTGAGGTTCTGCACGCTGTTCGCGACGATACACTGCGTGGTGTTGTCGAGCGCGCTGGTGGCCGCGCGGCACCAGCCGGCCAGCCGCTGGCTGGCGCGATCGCTGTCTGATTTCTGGCCCGGCACCGCCTCGTAGTCGTCCGACAGCAACTCGTCGAGCGTGGCCGCCCGTAAGGCCAAGCCGCGCACGAAGTCTGCAGTTGCTGTGAGGGGGGGGTCAACTCGAAGCCGCCAGATTGATGCCTAGTTGGTGCGTTCAAGCCCCAAGCTGGCGTTGTTGCGGCGGTGAGTCCGTTCAGGCCGTGGACGAAGGACGCTAGCACGGTACGACGTGCGGTGATACTCATTCTCAAGTGCGGCGGCAAAGCTTGAAAAATTGCTTCCGGCGCGGGTAGTTGAGAGCCTGCGGCGCGGAGATGGGTTAGCTCAAATCGAGGGTTTTAACCGCCGGTTGCCAGGCACGGCAAGCCGTTGCGCCAGGCCGTGAGCGGCCGCCCGCTAGATTTGACATATTCTGGGGTCCGTACTCAGGCGGCGGTGGAAGGCCGAGCGCTTAGCTTGTGGTCTTCGGTTACCTGGACCCGCAGGGAGCCCTTGGCCCCCTCCCTCCTAATCAGGGCAGCCGTCGAGGAGTAGGGCGCGCCGTGTGGCTGGTGCCAGCTTGCTAAGTAGCGGCTCGCGAAGTGTTCTATCTGCCACGCCATTTTACCGGCGGCACTATGTCTGGCACAGTCTCGCCGCCCGCGCGTTGTGTCAGCGTGGCTGGTGGCGTTAAGGCAGCCGTGTTGCTGTCGCCATGTGTGCGAAGTCGCGGCCAATATCCGCAGAAGCCCTTCAATTTATGACCGCCTCCAAATCCCCTCTAGTGCCGCCCCAAGCTGAGCTGAGCATTGCAGAGGCATTTGTTTTGTTGAGTGCCAAATGGCCGGTCAAGGCAGACGCATTGATCGCATGGTCTGATTCGGACTTCGCGCTCGCCGGGGCGCTGCTGATGGACCTCGCTTTTCTGGGCAAGGTGGACAGTGATCTGGACGATCTGATCATTCTCGAGCGGGAGCCAGCACCGCATCAGGAGCAGCCGTTAGCTCTGCGCATGCTGAGTCGCTATGGCAAGAGCGTGCGTCTTGATATCGCGCTTAACGAGCTGGTAACGCGTATTGGCGACTTGCGCCTGGCGACCCTTGCAGCGCTTGCTGGGCGCGAGATCAGACTCACATCCTCCTCTGCTCTTTCCTGGGACTTCCGTCAGGCTTCCTTTAGCGGCCTGCGCCTGCGCGCAATGGTGTCGCTGCGCCAGACATTGAAGGAGTTGGTGGAGTCCGAGGAATTGCCGCTTCCAGAGCAGGCGGCGCTCATCTCGCTGCTGTGCGCCTGCGACATTGCAGGCCCGGTGCTCGGTGGCCGCTCTTGCAAGAAATGGCTTGCGCAGAACGCAGCACGGCTGGAGGCCATTCGGCGCATGGATCTGGTGGGAAGAGCCGTTGCGGATGCGGTGGCTGTTATGCGCCGTCGCTTGCGCACCTACCTGCTCGATGCCGGCAGCGAGAAAGCAGAGGCATCCGCGAAGAGCAAGAGCAAGTCTTTGTCGGTCAACTATTCCCGCAGTAAGACGACCTGGGAGTGGCGTGCCTTCTGGCCGGAAGGGGAGGTTGTCGAGCTGCCGGCTGCTTGGGGAAATATCGGACAAGATTCCGACTGCGAGGAGGAGTTGCTGGAGGATAGCTACCTGTTCGTTCGTGGCAAGAAAGATAACGTCAAAGTAAGAGGAAAAGGGCTGAAAATAAAGCCAGTGGTTGAGGCCTTTGACGACTTCATCGCTTTTGCCCCGAGCGCTAAGTTTCGCTTCCCCAGGAACATGGCGCCGTTGGCGCGGTTGTTTCCGCGACTGTATGAAGTGCGCGGAAAGCTGCGCAGCACGGACGAACTGATCGAGATCATGTCTGCGACCGGTTACCAGCCGAGTGTGCTGAAGGTCTCCAAGGCCAGGCGGGTGCACGGCATGACTTTCGGCGTGCAGATTGAATTCGCGCGGATTGAGGTTGATGGCAGGGTGTTCCACTCCATCAGCATGGAGAGCCCCTACCTGACAGCGCTGCGCATTCTTGCTCGCAATATCCCGGTGGGTGCGGGGCAGGTTGCCGGATACAGCGACTTTCTCGACGGCATTGTTCGCAAGCAGTTCGCTTAGCGCCTATGCATGGCCGCTATGGCTGCGGTCTGGATGCCGATTCAGCGTTGCAGTGGCTTCCGCTGGCCAACCAAGCGTTCACTGAAGCGGGTCTGTTCACAGCGCTGCGGCACGGAGTTGTTCGATGGCGGCGCCAAGCCCTCCAAGGCCCAGAACGACATAGACGGGGTTGATGCGGGTCCAAGTAATGCAAAGGCAGGCCGCTATCGCGACGCCTGCGGTTGCGAGTCCACTGATCGCTGATGTTGCTACTGCATAGACGCCCGAGCACATCAGCCCAATGGAAATCGGTTCGAGTGCGTCCTGCACCGCGCGGCGCCAAGGCGTTTCGCCAATGCGGTGCCAGCAGCGACCAACCCAAAAGCACAGCACGCTCGATGGCGCAAAAAAGGATAGTCCGACGATGCTCGCGCCGAGCCCGCCGGCGACCTGCATGCCGATGATGACGACCATCGTCATGTTTGGCCCCGGTGCGAGCTGGCCTACGCTGTAGGCTTGCAGGAACGCCTCCGGACCAATATGAAATTGCTCCAGCAATACTGCCTGCATTTCGGGTAGGACGGCAGTTCCACCCCCCACGGCGAGCAGCGACAGAACGGCGAAGGTCAGCATCAGGTGGATCAGAACCGCAATCATGCTGTCATCCCTTCGGTCGATACATGAACAGCGCAATGGGCGACATGATCGCCAGTACCATCGGTAGCGACAGGCGCAGAATGCTCATGAGATAAAACGACGCGATGACGATGATTAAGGACTTGAGGCGCTTGAGTTGCTTCTTGCCGAGGCGATAGGTGATCGCGGAAAGCATGCCGGTCGCCGCGGCCGCAACCCCGCCAAGCAGCATGTTTGCCAGATGTCTGTCGGCTTGATGCAGATAGAAGATCCCCACCAGCAGCACAAAGGTGCAGCCTGGTATGAGCAGCGCGATGGCAGCGGTCAGCGCGCCTGCCGCGCCGCGCAGTCGGTCGCCGCACAGCACGGCGAGGTTCACGGCGTTAAGCCCCGGCATTGTTTGGCCGATCGCCAGCGAGACCATGAATTCGTCCTCGCTCAGCCAGCGCTTCTTTTCGACCATCAGGATTCTTTGGTAGGCAACGGTTCCGCCGCCAAAACTCGTCGCGCCGACCAGTAGAAATTCGAGGAATATTTCCGACAGCCGGGGGGCGGCGTCGTGTGCGGCGACCTCGTTCATGGCTGGGCGCCGAAATTGCGGTTGGCTTTCATGGTCGGCGTTCTCTGCCCATCGAGATGGCTAATCGATTCTGCTCACGGTGACGGTGCCGACAGGTCCGTATCTTCTATCCCTGCGGCGTAAGTCCACCCTGGCGCCAGCGTGGCGTGTTGGCGTTTCAGATGCCGGCAAAAATCCCGAGCCGATGCAGGACGACGTCACGGCTGCTCGTTCTTCGGTGTCTTCTTCGCGGGGGGGCAGGATAGCGCAGGGCGGGCGGTCACGGAACAGCAACCGCTTTAAACAAGAGCAAGAATTACGCAGCTGGCATGCGTAGCTGTCGCCGCCGGTCCATTGCATCGCGGATCCGCTGTGGAGCGGTCATCGTTGCGTACGGGGCTTGTGCTTTCCCCGGGATGACGAACTGGCCGGCGACGGGTTGCCCTATGATTGCGCGTTCGGCAACTGCTGGGTATTTGGTTGTTGCTCAGGTCGTGATGCGTTCGAGTTCGCACCTCATGGCCGCCAACACGTTGCCCCAGTCGCCGCGCCGCGGCTGACGAAACAGTCGCAGTGACGGATACCACGGAGAATCGGTTCGCTGCACCAGCCACCGCCAGTCGGCGACGTGCTTCAGGGCAATCCAGGCCGGCCGCCCAAGCGCGCCTGCGAGGTGGGCCACGGCAGTGTCGCAACTGATGACCAGATCGAGTGAGGTCATCACCGCTGCTGTATCGACGAAGGCGTCCGGGCCTGCATCGAAGTCCGCGCTGAGCACTTCGATGCCAAGTTCCACGGCGCGACCGGCGTGGTCCGCGGCGCCGGCGCCTTTCTGCAGGCTGATCAGTCGCACGCCCGGCAGGGCTGCGAGCGGCGCGAGCAGCTCAATCGGAAAGGAACGGTCCTGAAGTCCGCCCGCGGCGCTGGTCTGCCAAGCAACCCCTACGCGCAGGCCGTGCAGGCCGGTGCTCGCGCGCCAACGTGCAATTCGGTCGGGCTGGGCGCCAAGGTAGGGGACCTGTGACGGGATCGACTCGAGCGTGGTACGAAATGCGTACGGCAGGCTCAGCATGGGGCAATGGAAGTCGCAGGCGGGCACCGGTCCGCTGCCGTCGGCGAGCACCTCTATCGTTGGGGCCAGTGTACGCAGCAGCGCCACGAGCGTCCCTGGCACGAGCAGCACGACCCGTGCGCCTTGCTCCTGCGCCAGATGAGCGTAGCGGCAGAACTGGATCGTGTCGCCGAGCCCTTGCTCGGCGTGGATCAGCAGCGAGCGGCCCTGCAGGTCGTCTTCGCCACGCCAGCGCCGTGAGCCGACCTCGCGCTCGCCGGTGCGGCGGGCGGTCTTGGTGCGCCATTCGTAGGCGGGCCAGCCAGCGGCATATTCGCCGCGTTGCAGATGGAACATGCCTTGCGCAAGCCGGGCGTCAGCGTAATCAGGGGCAAGGGACAGGGCCTGCTCGCACGCCTCGATCGCCGCCTGCGGTTGGGCGAGTTCGAACAGAGCGGCCGCCCGGTTGCAATGCGCCTCGGGGAACGCCGCGGGCAACGGCACGACCGTGTTTGCCGACGCCTACGAGATGCCCTGGAAGCCGATCGAAATGCGGCCGACGCAGGACGGCTGGGGCGCGAACGAGAAGATCCTGCGGGGCCGTCCGGGGGACGCTGAAAT
>CAIYLH010000005.1 GCA_903927005.1 uncultured Pseudomonadota bacterium | reverse complement strand
TTCGCCATGCGCACGTAATACTTGAGGTCGTACTTGCTCTCGCGCGGATCGGAGAGGTTGCCGGTGTAGCAGATCGCCGCCTCGACGACCTTGCCACTCTCGCCCACCGCGTCGATGGCAACGCGCATGTTGTCGATCCAGTTCAGCGAGTCGAAGACGCGGAACACGTCGACACCGGCCTTCGCGGCCTGTGCAACGAAGTAGCGCACGACGTTGTCAGGGTAGTTGGTGTAACCAACTGCATTGGCCGAGCGCAGCAGCATCTGCAGCAACAAGTTCGGCATCGCGACCCGAAACTCCGCCAATCGCTCCCACGGGTCTTCCTTGAGGAAGCGCATCGCGACGTCGAAGGTCGCGCCACCCCAGCACTCGACCGAGAACAGCTGCGGCAGCAAACTTGCGTAGTACGGCGCGATCACGCTCATATCGTGGGTACGCATGCGCGTCGCCAGCAGCGACTGGTGCGCATCGCGCATCGTCGTGTCGGTGATCAGCACCCGCTCGGAGGCTAGCATCCAGTCGGCGAGCCCCTTCGGACCGCGCTCATCCAGCAGCTGCTTCGTGCCCGGCGCCGGCGGCGGCAATATGAGCTTCGGCAGACGCGGCTGCGCCAGGCGCTGCGGACGGGTACGGTTCTTGACCTCCGGGTTGCCGTTGACGATCAGGTCACCGACAAAATTTAGCAGCCGCGTCGCACGATCGCGGCGGTGCGGGAAGTTGAAAAGCTCCGGCGTGTCGTCGATGAACTTGGTTGTGTAGTCGCCCTTGACGAAGCTGGAATGATTGATGACCTGGTCGAGGAAGCGAAGATTGGTCGTCACGCCACGGATGCGAAATTCCCACAGACCGCGGTGCATGCGCCGTATCGCCTCCTCGGCGGTCGGCGCCCAGGCTGTAACCTTCACCAGCAACGAGTCGTAGAACCGACCGATGAAGGCGCCGGAGTAGGCAGTGCCGGCATCCAGCCGGATACCGAATCCAGCAGGGCTGCGGTATGCGGTGATGGTGCCGTAGTCCGGGATGAAGTTGTTTTCGGGATCTTCGGTCGTGATGCGGCCCTGCAGGGCATGTCCGAACACGCGTATCTCCGCCTGCGGCGGCACGCCCGACTCGGGAGTGCCGATCACCGCGCCCTCGGCGATGTGAATCTGCGCCTTGACGATGTCGATGCCGGTGACGACCTCGGTGACCGTGTGCTCCACCTGGATGCGCGGGTTCACCTCGATGAAGTACATCTTGCCGGTGTCGGCATCCTGCAGGAACTCAACGGTGCCGGCATTCTTGTAGCGGACGGCGTTGCCTATTCTCAGCGCGAGCCCGCACAGCTCCGCCCGCTGCGAATCGTCCAGGAACACGGCCGGTGCGCGCTCGACGACCTTCTGGTTGCGGCGCTGCACGGTGCAGTCTCGCTCCCACAGGTGCACGAGGTTGCCGTGCTGGTCGCCGAGCAGCTGCACCTCGATGTGCCGCGCGCGCCGGATGAGCTTCTCGAGATAGATTTCGTCGTTGCCGAACGCGGCCTTGGCCTCGCGCCGCGCTGCTGCGGCAAGCTCGGCCAGCGAGGCCTCGCTCTCGATGACTCGCATGCCACGCCCGCCGCCACCCCAGCTGGCCTTCAGCATCAGCGGGTAGCCGACTTCGGCGGCGAGCTTCGCGGCCGCCGCGGGATCCTCCGGCAGCGGACCAGTCGCGGGCATTACCGGAACGCCGGCGGAGATGGCGAGGTTACGGGCCGCCACCTTGTTGCCGAGCGTACGCATCGTCTCGGGCGACGGCCCGATGAAGATCAGGCCGGCCGCCGCGCAGGCGTCAGCAAACTCCGGGTTTTCCGACAGGAAGCCGTAGCCGGGATGCACCGCGTCGGCATGGGCCTCGTGGGCAATGCGGATGATGTCGGGAATATCGAGGTACGCCTCAACCGGCCCCTTGCCATCGCCCACCAGGTAGCTCTCGTCGGACTTGGTCCGGTGCAGCGAAAAGCGATCCTCGCGCGAATGAATCGCAATCGTGCGGATGCCCAGTTCGTTAGCGGCCCGCATGACGCGGATCGCGATCTCGCCGCGGTTGGCGATCAACAACCGCTTGATGCGGCCGCGCGCTGAATGGAGAGTCGACATGAGCGGAATCCCGGGGTGGTGCCTTCCGGCCACGGACGGTGGCCGACAGTGCGCCGCATCATAACCGGGGCTTGGCGCTGCCCGCGACGGGAAAACCCCGCTTTTTCAGCGACGGCGCCATTGCGCCGGCAACAAGCGGCTACGTATGGCGGTGGCGTATATCCCCCCGCAGGATCGCGGTAGCAGGACCTGCCCCGCGTTTGCGCTGAATTTGCGGTTTGACAGGCCAGGGAGGCGCCCGCCGGCGAGGCCGGACTGGCCTAAGGCAGCACCAGGAAGCCGAACTTTTCAAACGCCGCGCGGCCTTCCTGACCACGCAGGTAGCTGACAAACGCGGCGGCCTCAGGGACGGCGTCACGGGTCAGCGCGATCGGGTAGGTGATCGGCGGATGGGACCAGACCGGAAAGACATCGACGATGCGGACCTTCAAATCGACCCGGGCATCAGTCGCATAGACGATACCCAGCGGCACCTCCCCGCGGGCAACGAAAGTCAGGGCACTGCGAACGTTTTCGGCACGTACAAGACGGTCGGCCACCTCGTTCCAGACACCCAGGCTCAGCAGCGCCGAGCGGGCATAGCGGCCTACGGGCACCATGTCGGGATCGCCCGTCGCGAGCCGTTCCTTGCCCAGCGCCGCGCGTAGGGGGAATTTTGGTCCTATCTTCAGCGTGATCGCGCTATCGGCTGGCGCCACCAGCACAAGTCGATTGCCGAGCAGATTGTGTCGCGAACCGGCACGCAGCAGGTTGCGTTGCTCCAGGTAGTCCATCCATTCCTGATCAGCCGCCAAGAACACGTCGGCGCGGGAACCGGCGTCGATCTGGCGGGCCAGTGACGAGCTCGCAGCAAACGATAGCTTGACCGCAACGCCGGTGGCCTTCGTGTATCGGTCGGCAAGGTCCTGCAGCACCTCGGTCAGCGAGACGGCGCCGTAGACGGTGATCGTGGCTGCGGAGGCCGCCGACGTCGCGGATAGGGCGCAAAGCAGCAGCCAAAGAAAAGCGGCCACGAAGGCCAGGCTCCGCCGCTTGTACGCCGGCAAAAGCTGGTTATATGCCATGAAATATATCGTGCCGGAATCGGTCACGACGCGCAAACGCAGCCAGAAAACCGACGCAACGAATGACTGCCGAAAAGGCGTCAGTCTTCGGCGCGGCGCCTGAAAGAGCCGGTTTCAAGCTCGGCGTAGGCAGCCTCGCTGAACACCGAGCGGTTACGCCCCTCGGCCTTGGCCTCATAGAGTCCCTCGTCGGCCAACTGCACGAAGCCAGCAGTGCTGCGCTCCAGCGTCGGGGCAACGTAAGCCACGCCGATCGAAACGGTCACTGCCGGGGCGACGCCCGAGTCGCCGTGCGGGATGCCGAGACCCGCTACATTCGAGTGTATGCGGTTGGCAATTTCCTGCAGATACTGCCGTGACGGGTCGTACAGGATCAGTGCGAACTCTTCACCGCCGTAACGCGCGGTGAAGTCCAATGGCCGCCGCGCAGATCGCACGAGCGCGGCAGCGACGGCCTTCAGACACTCATCGCCCGCCTGGTGCCCATGGCGATCATTAAAGCGCTTGAAGAAGTCTATATCGACCAGCAGCAACGCAAGAGTCACGCCTTCGCGCTGCGCCATCTGCCAAACCGTCACTAGGTGCTCGTCGAAGCGGCGGCGGTTGTACAAGCCCGTGAGGCCGTCACGCGCTGCCGTTTCAGCGAGCATCCGCTGTTCGAGGAAGTGTGTGCGCGTCTCCATTTCGAACGAATAGGCGGCAGTCGCGCCGACGATGTTCGCGATCAGCAGCACCAGCGTGTTGTAGAGCACTCCTGCTTCGGGTAGCGCACTGAAGATCGCCACCATCAGGTAGGTACACCAGATGAGCGCGTTCGCGCGCAGCGCCTCGTAGAACAGCAGCCCGACGAGATAGTAGACATAGACAGAGCAGAGCAGCACGCCAACGAACAGGATCTGCACGCCGGCCTGGGCTGCGCGCGACTCGACCAGCACCACGGCCAGGCCGATGAAGGCGACGACGAACGGCGCGTATCGTTGATAGACCCTGTACGCTGCGCGGTGATAGGTCAGCGCGAGCAGCACGCCGATCGGCGGCAGCACCATTCCAAACTGCAACCAGTACATGCTGCTGTGGATGGTAGTACCGAGCACAAGCGTGTTCAGCATTCCGAATGCAAATACGATCGCAGTTGCGAGGAAAAGATTGGAGCGCACCTGAGGCAGGCGGGCACGAACCTGCTCGCGACGAAACTCGCGCTCCAGATCCTTCTCGAAGCGCAGCCATGGGAACCCGGCCCGCAGCTGCCGTGCCGCGGCGGACTCGTCGATAATCAGTTTTTGCGTCTCGTCTGGATTCAAAGCTCACGCCGCTACACAGCGGCCCGCCCTCTAATTGCCCTCAATATGTCTAGTAGACACTGTGGCTAGCCTGCAAAACTGAGCGGCGGCGCACGATTCTCCGCGAGCATCGTGGCGCGGACGCAGCAATGCCTTCAAAACCGGCAACTCATCACATCTTCGCAAGACCCCCGCCAAATCCAAGCGGCGATGCGCAGCGGCGGGAGCCGCCAGCACTGCCCACAACGGCAGCCTCAGCCGGCCGGCAGAGCCGCCTCGCCACGCCTAGCGAGCGAGCGCCCGGCGAGAAAGCTGATGCTCACAACGCCAATCACCGCGGCGCCGAAGGCGAGCCCACGGCCCTCGCTCCAGGCGGCAAACGCAGGCGCAACGAGCCGTGCGGCGCCGAGCATCGCCACCAGCAGGCTCACGCCGCCGACCGCGAGTCCCATCACACGCGAAGCGACGCGAGCAAGCGCGTCGGATTTCTCTATCAGGCGCGCGATGAACAGGCCGTTGCAGCCATCAGTGAGCAACATGCCGGCAAGAAAAACCAGACCGAGCGCGATTGCATCCGCAAGGCCGCCGAACTGCGCGCCGGCGACTGCAAACAGGATGGCCTGACTGACCGTATCGAAAGACAGCGCGAACAGCGCTCCCACCGCCATGACGACCCAGGGGCGATGAACCCGGGTCAGGCGGCCGAGGTAGCGGCCCTTCAATCCCACAGGGGCGACAACCTCGTTGGGGCCTGCGCTGAAGACGGCCCGCAGGTTGATCACGCCCAGCAACGTCAGGAACAGGATGGAGGTCCACGCGCCACTGACCTCGAGCCAGCCCGGCGCTTGCCAGCGCACGGCTGCGCCGCCAACCAGCGCTGCGATCGCGACGACGACAACTCCATGGCCAAACGAAAAGAGCGCGCCGGCATAACGGGCGTGGGCGACGCCGGCGCGGCGACCAAACCGAGTCAGGCCATCTATTGTCGCGAGGTGGTCCGCATCCAACCCATGCCGCATCCCGAGCAGGAAGACGACCGCGGCGAGGGAACTGAAATCCGCTGGCAGACTGGGCACTGCGACACCGGTATGAGGATTTCTGGAACCTTCATACTAGGCGTCCCGCGGCCGTCGGCGATAGCGGTTTTCCGCAGGCCTCAGTAACGGGGCTTGAGGTGCACGTGCGGCTCGTGGCCCGCGACGTATGGCGCATGGGTGTGGTGGTTGCCACGCTCCACGCTGACCAGGTTAAGCGCGCCATGCCGGACGCCAGGCTCAGCCGTCAGCTGGCCTGCCAGCGTGCGGACCGCGCCGACCGGACCCTGCAGGATCACGCTCTCGAGGCAATTTTCGTGATCGAGGTGCACATGCAGGCTCGCCACCGTCAGGTCGTGATGAGCATGCTGGTGCTCGGCCAGTCGCTCCGCCAGCTCGCGCTCGTGGTGGTTGTAAACGAACGACAGGCTCGCGACGCAGTGGCCAGTCCCCTGCTCCCCCACCTCCCGCTCGAGCCGCGCGCGGATCAAGTCACGCACGGCCTCACTGCGGTTGCCGTAGCCCCGCGCGGCGATAAAGGCATCGAAGTCGCGTGCCAGTTCGTCGTCAAGCGAAATCGTGAATCTTTCCATGCCGTCTCCCGCCGCCGTCAGTCGCGGAAATAGTCACCGAGGTAGTCGCGGAATGGCTTCTGCGGTGCCGCCTCGAGGCGTTCCTGTGCCTCCAGCGACTCCTCCGCCTCGGCCGAGAACTCGGCGATTTTCGCCTCGTCCGGAGCGTGCAGGTCGGTGAAGTAAGACTTGTAGGTCGCTGACATACGAAACGCCAGATCAAAGAACGACTCGCCAGTGTCGCGCATTTCCTTTAGCAGCCGCGCGGACGGCGTCGCCGCGGGATCTGCGAGCTTCTGCACCTGGATCGCGAGTGCCGCCGAGTAGGGCTTGGCCGGGTCGCCCTGGTCAAGCAACTCGCAGGTAGCCTGCATCGCCTCGAGAATTTCACCAGCCCAAACCCGCAGATCAGCAGGGCGGCCGTCGCAACTCAGCGTAAGGCCCGGCTCCCGGCCGCGGCGCGCCACCGTGACGTGGTTGCGGTCGAGTTCGAGCTGCGCGTCTAGAGTCAGTGGCGCACTGGGCGCGACCGCGCAGAACGCGGCAAAAGCCTCGAGAAAACGCAGCTTGTTCTGGTTCACGCCTACAGGATCCAGCGCGCTGACGTCGAGCGAACGCATCTCCACGTACTCGACGCCCGCCCGCTTGAGCGCCTTGTTCGGACGCTCGCCGGACCGCGCCACGCGCTTGGGACGGATGAAGGCGTAGTACTCGTTCTCGATCTGCAGTCGATTAGCGTTCAGCTGCCGCCACTGTCCATCGACCTCGACGCCCAGGCGCTGGTAGTCGGGACTCGGAGTCGAAATCGCAACACTCAGGTCGCGCACGTACTCGTTTAGCGAGTTCACCGAGATTGACAGCTCCGACTGGCTCTTGTTGCGGTAGCCAAGGTCGCTCATCCGCAGCGAGGTTGCATACGGCGCATACAGCGTCCCCTGGCCGAACTCCTCCAGGCCATGGTCGTCGTGACCGGCCACGAACGAGCGGCACACCGCCGGCGACACGCCGAACAGGTAGTGGACGATCCAGCCGTGCCGGCGGTAATTGCGCAGCAGTCCGAAATAGGTCTCGGACCTGAAGTTCTGCCCCACATCGTGGCGGCCGAGCACCGCGCCGAAGACATCCCAAAACTGGGACGGGAAGGAGTAGTTGAAATGCACCCCGGAGATCGCCTGCATGATCCGTCCATAGCGCAGGCCAAGGCCCTCACGATAGACGCTCTTCATGCGACCGATGTTGGACGTACCAAAGCGTGCAATGGGGATACTGGCGTCGCCATTCAGGCGGCACGGCATGCTGGTTCCCCACAGCAGCTCATCGCCAACGTGCCGGTAGACGAACTGGTGCAGGTCAGTCAGGTACTGCAGCAGCTCCCAGGTGGTCGTGAACGTCGGCGTGACCAGCTCGATCAGCGCTTCCGAATAGTCAGTCGTGACATGAGGGTGGGTGAGCGGCGACCCCAGCGCGGACGGATGCACGCTCTGCGAGATTCGCCCGTCGGGCGTCACCCGCAGCGACTCCTTCTCCACGCCCTTCAGCCCGCCAAGCAGCACGCCACGCTCACCGGAATTTATCAGTCCGGCGAGGTGTCGCTCGTAGCGGCGGTCGATGCGCAGTGGGGGCACGCGGGGCTCGTTCGGTCGATGAAGGGCCGCCATTGTAATGGAAGCCGGCGGCCAGCTACGCCCGAACACCGGCGGGGGGCTCAGACCCTGAATTCAACCCTGGCGCGGGTGCCCCGACCGCCGACTCCAGCCGCCAGCTCGAACCGCGCCAGGTGCAAGGCGACAATATCGCTGACGATCGCGAGCCCCAGACCGCTGCCCTCGCCGGGCGTACCGGGCGCACGGTGGAAGCGCTGCAGCACCAGCGATCGCTGCTCGGGTGGGATTCCCGGGCCGTCATCATCGACTTCCAGAAACGCCCCACCAGGCATTGTGCCGCACCGCAGCGTGACTACGCCGCCCTCCGGGACATAGCGAAGCGCGTTGTCCAACAGATTGGCGAGCAGCTCGCTCAACAGCCATTGCACACCGCGAACGGTCGCGGGCGCCGCCTCGGCACCTAGGTCGATGCGCCGCGCCAAGGCGCGATCAAGTTGTGTACCGATGGCCGTTTCGACCAGTGTCGCCAAGTCCACGTCGACAAAGTCCCGATCCAGGGTCGCCGAGCCCTCGGCGCGCGCCAACGTCAGTAGTTGGTTCGCCGTGTGCGCGAGCCGCTTGAGACCTTCGCGCACGGCCACGACCTGACCCTGGACCGGCAGCGCGCTGACATCGCGTTCAAGCAACTCGAGCTGTGCCTGGACACCGGCGAGTGGCGTGCGCAACTGGTGCGCCGCATCCGCCACGAACTTCTGTTGTGCCACGGAGGTCGCGCGTACCTGGTCTAGCAACGCGTTCAGCGATACGACCAGCGGGCGCACCTCGGACGGAACCCGATCGAGGTCCAGTGGCCGCAGGTCGCGCGCCTCGCGCGCAGCGATCTCATCGCGGAACTCCAGTAGCGGCCGTAGGCCACGACGCACGCCGATCAACACTAACGCGACGACCGCGACCAGCTGCAAGACATCCAACGTCAGCGTCGCCGTGATCAGCGGACGAGCAGCCGCATCACGCACTTCGGTTCGCTGCGCGACGACAAGCATCAGCGGCACGCCGTCGGCAGTCATTCGATACCAGGCGATCCGCGTCATGCCGATTTCCGCCAGCTGCGCCGTCGCGTAGCTGATCGGTGCGGCCGCCACCCCAGGAAGCGCAGGAAGGCGCACGTCACCCGCCAACCAGCGTCCATCGTCACTGCGCAGCGCATACAGCGGCGCGCGGCCCTGCTCCTCGCCAAGCTGCACCAACAGAGCGGACGGCAGGCTGACCGTCGCGCGTCCGTCATCGCCCAGCCGTACACGC
The DNA here is from genome assembly GCA_903927005.1 of uncultured Pseudomonadota bacterium. Classification (GTDB taxonomy): domain Bacteria; phylum Pseudomonadota; class Gammaproteobacteria; order Steroidobacterales; family Steroidobacteraceae; genus CAIKZZ01. The sequence goes on along the minus strand of CAIYLH010000005.1, from coordinate 141,053 downwards.
GCGGCAATCACGGCTGCGGCATCGGCGAGCTGACGATCGAATGCCGCGCGCAACGGACCGACGACGACCAGATAATCGAACAGCAGCGCCAGCAGCAACAGGCCGCCGAGCGGTACCAGCAGCAGCATAAGCAGCCGCCGCGCAATCGACGTAGGCTGCGGCTCAGACGCCCGGTTCATCGAGTCGGTATCCCAGACCACGCACGGTGCGAATCGCGACCGCATCGCCGAGTTTGCCGCGCAGCCGCGAGACGTATACTTCAATCGCGTTCGGCGTCAGCTCGTCGTCCCAGCCGCCAATTGCCCGCAACAGCCGCTCCTTGCGCACGACGCGGCCGGCATCGAGCGCGAGGCACTCGAGCAAGGCCCACTCGCGCGGCGTCACCTCAAGCGGGCTGCCAGACAGCACCGCGGTGCGACTGGCGAGATCGAGACTAAGCGGCCCCACATGCAGTTCGGCACTGGTCGCCGAACGCGTCCTGCGAATCAATGCGCGACAGCGTGCCGCAACCTCCGGTAACTCGAATGGCTTGACCAGATAATCGTCGGCACCGAGATCAAGCGCGTCGACTCGATCAGCGAGTCCGTCGCGTGCGGTCAGGATCAGAATCGGGGTTGTGTTGCCGGCGCGACGCAGGCGACGTACCAGGGTCAGACCATCGACCTGCGGCAGGCCGATATCGACAACCGCAAGGTCGAACTCGCCCGTGCCGAGCGCAGGCTCGGCCTGTTCCGCGCTGCCGACGCGATCAACGACGAAGCCAGCCTCGCCAAGTCCGCGCTTGAGCGCGTCGGCCACCAACTCATCATCCTCGACGATCAGGATTCGCATCGTGGCAGCGTAGCGCAACGCAGCGTCACGGCGCAGCCCCCCGCTCGGCAAGCCAGCGCGCGACGTCGGCCTCGAGAACCTCGAGCGGCAATGGGCCCTGAATGAGCAGCTCGCGATGGAACGCCTTTACGTCGAAGCGCGCTCCGAGCGCGCGGGAGGCTTTCGAGCGCAGCTCGCGCAGGTCCAACGCACCGACCGCATACGCAAGCGACTGTGCGGGATTTGCGATCACCCGATCCAGCTCGGTCGCCGCCTCCCCGGGCGCGAGTACGCAGTTGGCCTGGAGGTAGTCGAGCGCCTGCTGGCGAGTCCAGCCTTGGGCGTGCACGCCAGTATCGACGACCATGCGCGCAGCCCTCAACAGCTCGGCGGAAGTGGCGCTAAGCGCGCTCTCGCCAGCGACATAGACACCCAGCTCCCGACCTAGCGACTGCGCATACGCACCCCAACCCTCGCTGTAGGCGAAATAGCCGCCGTAGCGCCTGAAACTCGGCAAATCGCCCGCCTGTCGTTGCACGGATACCTGCAGCAGCTTGCCGGGCTCGACCTCGCGAAGGTAGAACGCGTCGATCTCGTACTTCGGCCGAACCTTCAGTTCGGCGGTATTGACGTAGAGAATCGCGACACGCGCACCATCCGGGGATGCTGGCCGGAATGACAGCGGCGACGCGCCAGCGCTGCGAGCGGAGTCGAGCGCATGAATCTCGAAATCTGCCGTCGGCAGCTCGATCAACTCGCCAAGCCGCGCACGCACGCGGCTTTTCACCGCCTCGTAGCCCGCGACGAACTCGTCCTCGTTGTCGTAGTAAGCATGTGGATCGGCGCGCATCGCCTCACCGAACGCGCGCCGCTCGCCACGCAGGCCTAGCTCGGCCCCGAGCCGGTCGACCTCGGCGCCGAGCCTGCGCACCTCATCGAGCCCAAGCCGATGAATCTGCTCCGGAGTCAGCGCGGTAGTCGTCGAACGGCGGACCTTGTATGCGTACCAGGCGCGCCCCTGTGGCAGATCGCTCCAGGCAATCGAGGCCCGCGCCCGCGGCAGGTACTCCTCACGCAGGAATTGGTACAGGCGGCGATACGCAGGGTTGACGCGCTCGATGACAGCCGCCCTGTACGCAGCCCGCAGCCGGACCTGCTCGGCCGGCGGCACGGCCGCCGGGAAGCTGTCAACTGGCCGCATGAACAGGCTCTGCGCAACTGGCACGGCAGTCACCGCATGGATCGGTGGCAGCATCCGCTCAACGACCGTTCGCGGCAGCACATAACCACGGCTGAGCCCGCGACGCAGGTTGGTGATCACCTGGTCGAGCCAGATGACGTACCCGTCCAGTCGCCGCAGCCAGTTGTTGTAGTCGCGCACGCTTGCGAACGGTTGCGCACCTGCGCCACTGCCGAACTGCGCCATCAGGCCTGGCATTCCGCCGGCGGACGACAGCGGCAGCAGCTCCGCTGGATAGCGAAAACCCTCGATCTCCATCTGCCGGTCCCAACGAAAGGCGTCATAAGTGAGCCGATCGCGTGCCGACAGGGCCGCCACGTTGACGCCGCCCAATGCCGCCAGCGCGCGCTTCTCGAGGGCGTACTCGCGAGCAAGATGCGCACTACCAATGGAATTGGGCAAGTCAGCGTCGTAGCGGTGATCGGCCAGCAGCGTCGCATGCAGTGGCCGCAGCCGCAGGTGCGCCTGCCAGTAACCTTCGACGAGACGGCCGAGCGCGACACCAGCGGCCGTCTGCTGAGGCGCCGGTGAAGCACCCGCAACGGCTGCGACGCAGAGCGCGAGCCAGAGGGCGGCACGGCAGACAGGCAGGCGTTTCTTCATCCAATCCCCCGACCAGGCCGGGACTACAAACGTCAGGCGGCTACCGCGAGACGCCTCGAGACAACAAGGTAGCGCAGGTTCAGCAGAACCGCCGAGACCGTCAGGCCGGCGATCAACCCCCACCACACGCTTACTGGACCTCCACCCTGCACGATGCCACCCCAGAATGCGAGTGGAAAGCCGACCGCCCAGTAGGAGCAAATCGTGATGCCGAGCGGCCAGCGTGCGTCCTTGAACCCGCGTAACGCGCCCATTGCACCCACCTGCAGCCCATCGGAGACCTGGAAGACGCCCGCCAGCAGCAACAGGCGCGCCGCAAGGCTGCGCACCGGCAGGTCGTGCGTGTACATCGCCGCGATGGCGTCGTTGGCCACCGACAGCGCCAGGGCCGAACCGACCATCAGCAGCGCGCACAGACCGATACCAACGAAACCCGCTCGCCGCGCATCGATACGAGCGCCACGGCCCAGAGCATGGCCGACATGAATCGTCGTGGCCGAATGCATCGACACAGGAACCATGAACATGAACGCCGCATAGTTGAGCGCGATCTGGTGGGCCGCGACGGTCGTCTCGCCCAGCGTTCCCATCATCAGGCCGGCAGCCGAGAAGAGCGCGCTCTCGGCCACCATGCTGCCGCCAATCGGAATGCCCAGCGCAAGAATTTCGCGGATGCGACCTCGATCCGGCCGCTCCCGCCGCCCGAAAAGCGCATACGGTCGATAAACGCGATGGCGCAGCACATGCAGCAGCATGAAGCCGAACATGATCCACTGCACCAGCGCCGTGGCGACACCGGTTCCTACGGCACCGAGCGCTGGCATGCCGAAGTGGCCGTACATGAAGATCCAGTTGCCGAAAATGTTGGCCGCAAGGCCCGCCAGGGCGACGGTCATCATCGGTCGGGTACGGCCTAGCCCCTCGCTGACCGCACGCAACGCCTGAAAGCCCAGCAGGCCGGGGATGCCAGCGGCTATCGCGTGCACGTAACCGACCGCCTCAGGCACCACGCGCGGGTCGATGCCGATCAGTGTCAGCACCGGCCGCACCACGGCAAGACCCAGCAGCAACAGCACCGCAAGGCCCACGCCGATCCAGGCTCCCTGGCGGGCATAGCCGCCGACGAGATCCATGTGGCCGCCGCCGTAGGCGTGCGCGACCAGCGGCGACAGCGCGGTCATCGTGCCCAGCCCGATGACCAGGAACACCGAGTAGTAACTCGAACCGACCGCGACGGCAGCCAGCGCATCGGCGCCCAGCTGGCCGGACATGACAGTGTCGGCCAGTGACATGCCAGCGACCGCGAGGTTGGCCACCAGCAGCGGTAGGCCAAGCCGCAAAATTGCGCGCGCATCAGCCCGCACGCCACTGGCGCGGGTGGCCGGCGCACCAAAGTTGGAGTCAGGAGGTAAGGGCGGTTGCACGGACGGCATTCTAGGAGAACTGCGCCGGCGCGGCGGCACTACCGCCGGCCAGGAGCCGCGACAGCGGCCGGCTGGATCAGCCCTCTACGGCGAAGCGTGGCCGAAAGCCGCTCGCGGTCCGTTCCACGCGCACGGTGTGCTCGCCGGCGAAGTGGGCAGGGACCAGCCTTGCGCCACTGTCAGCGGCTCTGGCGAGGACACGTCGGCGTGAGGCGCGGGCCTGCTCGGCGTCTTCGCAGAAGATGCTGTTCCAGTCGGGGTTCAGGATCTGCAGGGGGTGATGTACCACGTCCCCGCAGAAGATCGCCGTCTCGCCGCTACTCGACAGCGTGATCGTCGTCGAGCCGGGCGTGTGGCCGGGTGCCGGGTCGAGCCGTAGGCCCGGACCGACCTCGACGGCGCCCTCCACGAGATGGGCGCGACCCGCATCGAGGATCGGCTGGACACTGTCCTCGAAGAAGCCGGCGTTGACCGCCGCCCCGACGTGAGGCGGATAGCGATCAGCGTTGCGCGGGTCCCAGTAAATCGCGTCGGCGGCCGGGAACACGTAACCCGCACGCGGGAAGGTTGGCAGCCACTTCCCCTGCAGCAGCCGGGTATTCCAGCCGACGTGGTCGACATGCAGGTGGGTGCAGATCACCAAGTCGATGTCCTCGACCCCGAATCCCGCGGTCGCGAGCCGCTCGAGGAACGGCGTCTGCAACTGCCCGAACACCGGCAGGCCGGGCCGCTCCTTGTCGTTTCCGGCGCCAGTGTCGATCAGCACCGTCTGGCCCTCGTGCTCGACGACCCAGCTCTGCAGTCGGGCGTTGATCGCGTCGGTCGCGGGATCCAGATACTGCTCCCCGATTGCCCCCCGGGTGGCCGCATAGGCCACCGCGTCAAATCCGGCGAACAGGATCTGCGGCGTCAGGAACGCCCCTCGCCACTCCTCTACGCGAGTGACCCGTGCCCTACCAACATAGAAGGTGTCGATGTCCGGATCGGCCTGCGTCTGCATGCTGTCCCAACTCCTGCCGTGGAGGCCGCTCAGGGCCGATTCTTTCCGGGCGTTGCCCGAAAGCAACAAAAGATTCCTGATATCGCCAAATCTTGACTGTTAGTAAGAAGCTATATACTACTAGTACAGCTTGCGGTGAAGCGGGCACGTTCCATGAAATTTTCAGGGGGTTGGACACATGAAGGTTGCTAGCTGGGCGACGGATCGTCGCTTTTCGGTAATTGCGTTCGCGGTCAGCGCCGCACTGTGCTCCGGCGCCGCCTGGGCGGACGCCGCCCAGAGTTCGAGCCAGCTGGAGGAAGTCGTCGTGACTGCCACCAAGCGCAGCGACAAGATTTCCGATACGCCGGCCGCGATCAGCGCCATCACCGGCGAGGGCCTCGGTGCCGGCGGCATTAGCAACGTCTCCGACCTGTCGTCGGCCGTGCCCGACCTCTCGATCGGCAACCAGTTCGGCGTGAACCGCGCATTCATCCGCGGCGTCGGCCTGACCTCGATCGACCTCGGCGCCGACGGCGCCGTCGCGTTCCTGCAGAACGAGGCGCAGATCGCCCGCCCGGCGGAGCAGCTCACGGGCTTCTTCGACCTGGACCGCATCGAAGTGCTGCGCGGCCCGCAGGGTACGACCTACGGTCGCGGTGCGACCGCCGGCGTCGTCAACCTCGTCACCAAGAAGCCGTCGGACAAGCTCGAGGGCTACGCCGACTTCACGCTCGGCGACTACTCCTCGAAGATCTTCGAAGGCGCGATCGGTGGCCCGCTGTCCGACCGCGTCTCGGCCCGCGTCGCCGGCAAGAGCGAGAAGCGTGACGGCTACGGCACCAACCTCTACACCGGCAACCCGGTGGACGACCGCAACGCCTATGCCGTGCGCGCCAGCCTGCGCATCAAGGCGAGTGATGACGTGCTGATTGACGTCGTTGCCGATCACTTCAAGGAAGACGACAACAACTACGCGTTCCATTACTTCGGCGGCACGGCATTTCCGTTCACGCTCGCCCAGATTTATGGCGGCACGACGATTTTCGACCACGGCGGCGATGTCCGCAACGTCTGGTCGCGCGAGGATGCCGTCAACCAGCGCCACGGCTCGAGCGCGACTGCGATCGTCGACTGGAAGCCAGCAGGCTTCGAATTGAAGTCGGTGACGGCATGGCGCGACTTCCAGCGCTTCAATCGCGACGACCTCGCGGCGACCGATGCCCACCTGTATGGCCAGAACAACTACGACGAGTCGAGCACATCCTGGAGCCAGGAATTCACGCTCAGCACGACGGCCGCGACGGTCGACTGGCTCGCCGGCGCGATGTACTTCCATGAGAAGAACCCAGGCAGCGTGCTGGTGCCGCTGTACAACCTCGGGCCCTTCATCCTGGCCGGCAACTGCTCGCCGATCACGCCGGACGCCGCCACGCCCTGCAACGCTTTCGACAGCACGAACTACCACCAGTCCGGCACGGTCACGACCGATGCCTACGGTGTGTACGTGCAGGGCACCAAGGAGCTCGCTCCGCGCCTGAAGGTCACGCTGGGCGCTCGCTTCAACAACGAGAAGCGCAAGGGCGTGGGCTCGTTTGAGTTCGGCGCACTCGGAATCTTCCTGCCTACGGACAAGGAAAAGAGCTGGAACGCGGTCACGCCGAAGGCGCAGCTCGAGTACCACACCGAAGGTGGATCGCTGGTCTACGGCGGCATCACCCGCGGCTTCAAGTCGGGCGTGATCAACATCGGCAGCCTCAACGCCGCGATCAACCCGGAATTCGTAACGTCGTACGAGGTCGGCTTCAAGACGAAGGTGCTCGATAACCGGGCGTTCCTCGGCCTGACGGCGTTCTACTACAACTACAAGGACCTGCAGGTGGGCTTCGTCAACGCCGACAGCACCGTCGAGACCAAGAACGCCGCGGCCGCGCGCAACTACGGCCTCGAGTTCGAGTCGCAGACCAAGGTCACCGAACGCTTCTCGGCAGACTTCGCGGTCACGTACCTGAACGCGAAGTACAAGGACTTCACGAACAGCTACTACGGCGACGGGTTCCAGTCGCACCAGCTGTCGGGCAACACGCTCTCCAACGCACCGGAGATCAGCGGACACATCGGGCTCACCTATCGCCTGCCGGCGCTGGATGGCCACATGACGCTGCACGGCGAAGCTGTCTACTCCGATAAGGTGTTCTTCACCGAGTGGAACAACTCGGATGCCATGCAGCCGGCGTACACGCTGGTTAACCTGAGCGCCGCCTACGAGTTGTCGAGCCATGCGACGGTGACGAGCTGGATCCGCAATGCCGGCGACAAGACGGTGTTTGGCAACAACATCATCACCGCACCGCTCTACCTGAGCTCGCGCGTCGGCACGGTGATGCCGCCGCGGACCTTCGGCATAACGCTGCACGTGAACTTCTAGAGCAGATCGGACGACGGCGGGCACAGGCCCGCCGTCGATCCCCCTGCCGCGCACCGAGCGCGGAACCGCAGCCGGGATGGCGCGGTGCGACGCCCGCGCGAATCAGCGACCGGCGATCTTCGCGAGAAACGCCCGGATCCGACTACGAAACTCATCACCTGCAGCGAGCATCGACTGCTGCCGGTCTTCTATTTCCACGGCCGCTTCCAGGCTGTCGGCGTCCTGCGCCGCTGCCAGCCCCTGCTTGGTCAGCTCCAGCGCCAGCGGGCCCGCTCGCAGCAGCTCGCCGACCAGCGTGGCCGCAGCCGCGTCCATCGCCTCAGGCGCGTGCAGCTCGGAGATGAGCCCCAATTCGCGTGCTCGGGCGGCCCCGAGGAAGCGGCCAGTCATCAGCAGCTCGGCGGCAACGGAGCTCCCTACCAGCCGCGGCAGGTGGTAGCTCACACCGACATCACAGCCTGAGAGGCCCACCTGGATGAAGGCCGCGTTCATGCGTGCATCGGGAGTCGCCAGACGGATGTCGGAAGCCAGCGCGAGCGCGAAGCCGCCGCCGGATGCGGAACCGTGCAGGAGACAGACGATCGGCTGAGGGCAGCGCCGCATCGCGACGATCATCCGGCTCAGCGCGCGCTGCTCGGCCCAGACGGCGGCATTATCCATGCCCTCCAGCCGTGGCCCGATCTCCTTCAGGTCTAGACCGGCACAGAACGACCTTCCCCGCCCGCGCAGGACGACGACGCGCACTGCGCGATCATGCTCCAGCCCGGCAAAATAGCGCTGCAGCTCGGCGACCATCGCCGAGTTCATCGCGTTCAGCGAATCAGGCCGATTGAGGCTGACCCAGTCAGCCTGCCCGCGGCGTTCGATTTCCAGCGTCGTGTACTGCGCGACCATCGGCACTCCTTCAGTGTGCGATAAGGATGCCGCCATCGATCGGGATGATGGCGCCGGTGATGTAGCTGCCGGCGCGCGAGGCGAGGAACATCGTCAGCCCCGCGATGTCCTCGGCCGTGCCGACCCTGCCCAGGGGGATCGTCTTCAGAAGCGCCTCGCGGGCGACATCGTTCTTGAGCGCGAAGCTGGTCATCTTCGAGGGAAACAAGCCCGGCGCGATCGCGTTGCACAGGATCCGGCGCGGCGCGAGATCGTGCGCCATCACGCGGGTCAGCTGGTGGACGGCCGCCTTGCTGGCCGTATAGGAATACGCTTTCATGACCTCAGTGGTCACGGCGTAGATGCTGCCGATGTTGATGATCCGGGCGGGGCTTTCATCGCTGGCCGCAGCCTCGAGCAGGGGCAGCAGGCCCTGCACCAGCATGAACGGTGCCTGTACGTTGACCGCCATCACGGGCGCCCAGGCCTTCGCCGGAAAGTCCTGCAGCGGTGCGCCCCAGGTCTGGCCGGCATTGTTGACCAGCACGTCCAGGCGCTGCTCGGCCGCTGTCAGCTCGGCAACGATGCAGGCCACGCCCTCGACCGTACCCAGGTCCGCGACGATCCCGCGCACGAAGGCGCCATCGGCACTCATTACCGCGACCGCCTCGGCGAGCGCATCGGCCTTGCGGCCGGTAATCCAGACTCTGGCACCGGCCGCGGCGAAGGCTGCCGAGAGCATTCGGCCGATGCCGCCGACGCCACCGGTGATCAGCACGGTCTTGTCGGCAACCGAGTACAGCGTCGTTAGATCCATCACGGCAATCCCCCGCCCTGTACGGCACGTCCTGACCACCTTTTCGGCGGAGTTGACTGCATGTACAAAATTAAAACTCTTGGTAGATTCTTGATACCAACAGTATACTAGCACCAGGTCGAATCACGTCGATCGCACGGGACCGCAGCCGCCGATGACCCGTCCGCCTTCACCGCCCTCGTTCACCACCCGCTCGGGCATCCCGCTGCAGGCGTCCTACGGTCCCGATGACGTCCCCGCGGACCATCGCCAGGTCATGGGCACCCTGCCCGGCCAGGCGCCATTCCATCGCGGCGGGTTCGCCCAAGGCTACCGTACCAAGCCGTGGCGCATCTTCCAGCTGTCGGGCTTCGGCAAGCCGGAGGACGAGAACGAGCGCATCAAGTTCCTGCTGGAGCATGGCGAGACCGGCTTCCTGATGGAGCACGACCGCAATACAGCCGATCACATGTATAACGTCGACCACCCTGACGTGGTTGCGCGGCGGGAGGATGTGGGCCAGACCGGCGCGGTCATGCAGAGCGTACGCGAAGTCGCCATTTGCCTCGACGGCATTCCGATCGAGTCGACCTATGGCCACGCCGGCGGCGCCGTCGTGCAGCACGCACCGTTCGCGCTCGCCGCCTACTGGACCGTGGCCAAGCGCCGCGGCATCCCGCTCGAGACGCTCGGCGGCACGGGGCAGAGCGACTTCTTCCTGACCTATCTGGGCTGCGTCACCAAGCAGCAGATCCCGACGGCGGCCGGCCTTCGGCTCAACGCCGACATCATCGAGTTCTGCAGCGAGCACGTTCCCAAGTGGGTGCCGGTCTCGATCGCCGGATACAACGGTGGCGATACCGGCCTGAACGCCTACCAGGAACTCGGCGCCGTGATCGCCAACGCGATCGAGTATCTGGATGAAATCAAGCGCCGCGGCCGGCTCGACATGGCGACCGCGGCCTATCGCGTAGCCGGCGTCAACTTCCGCACGACGATGGATATCTTCGAGGACGCGGCCAAGCTGCGTGCAGCGCGCAAGGCGTGGTGCACGCTGCTGCGCGACCGCTACGGCATCACCGATGAACGGGCGCAGCGGCTGCGCATCCACATCGTCACGGCCGGCTCGATGATGACCTACCAGCAGCCGTTCAATAACATCGTCCGCGGCACGCTGATGGCGCTGTCGGCGGTGCTGGGAGGAACCCAGTCACTCGGTGTGTCGGGGTACGACGAGGCGATCTCGATCCCCAGCGAGCACGCCCACCAGATGTCGGTGCGCATCCAGCAGATCCTGCAGCACGAGACCAACCTGGCATCGGTAGCTGACCCGCTTGGGGGCTCGTACTACATCGAGGCCCTGACCGCGGAGATCGAAAAGCGTGCATGGGAGTTTGCCGCCGACATCGAGCGACGTGGTGGCTTCCTCGCAACGCTGGACTCTGGCTGGCTGCACGGCCGCGCGCGCGACAACCAGGTCGCCTGGCAGCAGGCGGAGAACGACGGCCGCCAGACGGTTGTCGGCGTGACCGACTTCCGCGGCAATTCAACGCCGTTCGAAGTCGACGGGTTCCCGGGCGTCAACGATGCATTTGATGTCGCGCTCGAGCGCCTTAAGGCCGTGCGGCGAGAGCGCCATGAAGCCGGCGCCCACGCGGCGCTCAAGCGCCTCGAGGCTGCCTGCCGCGGCACCGACAACGTCATGCCCGCCATGATGGAAGCGCTCGATGCTGAGGTAACCCTGGGCGAAGTCGGCGATCTGTTCCGCGACACCTGGGGTGACTGGCAGACACCGGAGCTGATCTGACGCCATGACCGACGCCGCACGCATCCTGCTCGTAAAGACCTCCCTCGACGGCCACTGGCGTGGCTTGTCGGTCGTCGCCCGCGCGCTGCGCGACGCGGGCTTCCACGTGATCATGGGCGGTATGCTCACCGGTGCCGAGATCGTCCGCGCCGCCGTGGATGAGGACGTCGATCTGGTGGGTCTGAACGTCGGCGGCCACGTGGAGGTGGTTGTACGCGCGATCGGCGAACTGCGTACGGCGCGACCGGAACTGCCGATCTTCGCCGGCGGCGTGCTGCCGCCTTCCAGTTGCAGGCGACTCAATGCGATGGGCGTGGAGACCTTTCCGCCCGGCTCGTCACTGGACGACATCGTCACCGCCGCGCGCCGGCTGACGGCACCCGTTGCGGGTGCCTGACCGACCCTAGATCCGCGCGAGTACCGCCGCGCAGACCGCGGGCAATGAGTGCTCACCGCGCTCCAGGCCCGCCACCAGCGCCACGATCGCAGGCTCTGCCAGCGCCATAGCGACCCGCGCCCGCAAGTCGCGGTCAACGAGCGCGCGCACGGCAAGCGCACTGAAGCGCTGCCGCCGCACTGACAGTGCACCCGTGCTCTGCTGGAAGTCGCGGTGCGCCTCGATCGCTGCCCACAGTTCGGTCGTGCCGCGCCGTTCGCTAGCTACCGTATCGAGCACCGGCACGCGCCAGCCGCCCTTCGGTCCGGCCGCCAGCAGGCGCTCGAGGTCGTAGCGCAGCTCGGCCGCGCCGTCGCGATCAGCCTTGTTGATCACGAACACGTCGGCGACCTCCAAGAGCCCTGCCTTGACCGCCTGTACCTCGTCACCCCAACCAGGGTTCAGGACGACGACCGTGGTTGCGGCGGCCTCGACGACATCGAGTTCGGACTGGCCGACGCCGACGGTCTCGATGATCACCCACGGCCAGCCGGCGGCATCGAGCGCACGGACTGCGAGCGGCGTGGTCGCCGACAGGCCGCCGCCGTGCGGGTCGGCCGTCATCGAACGCACGAAGACGCGCGGATCGGCCGTCGCGGTCTCCATGCGCATGCGGTCGCCGAGAATCGCGCCATGGGTCAGCGGTGAACGGGGATCGAGCGCCAGCACGGCAGTACGCCGATCCGCGCGCAGGCTGTCCTCCAGCAACGCCCCGACCAGCGTCGACTTGCCGGCGCCCGGCGCGCCGGTGATGCCTACCGTGTAGGCGCGGCCGGTGTGCGGCGACATTGCCGCATCGAGCGCAGCGATCGCGGCCGGGTCGCGCTCCAGCCGCGTGAGGACCCGCGCCAGCGCCGCCCGGTCACCGGCGACGAGCCGCGACGCCAGAGCGCCGGCGTCGGTGCTCATCGTGGTCATCGCGTCAGAGCGCGGGGCGCAGCAGGTCGATCAGCGCGCTGCTGTCAGGAACCGCGCGCGGATTGGTGCCACACCAGATGTCCTGGAACGTGAAACCCGCCAGTGCCGCCAGATCCGACTCCTTGATGCCGACAGCCGTCAGGCTGCGCGGCATGCCGAGACTGCGGATGATCCGATCGGCGAGCACGCTCGCCTTCGTGGCGGGCTCGCCAAGCGCGATGCTGATCAGCTTCTGGCGGTGCCCGTTCACGCTTTCGTTGAACTCGAGCGCGAACGGCGCCATCACGCAGGAGGTATAGCCGTGAGGAACGTCGAACGAGCCACCGAGCGCGTGGCCAACGGCATGGCTGATGCCCATCGGCAGGCCCGAGACGATCGCGACCATCGAGCACCAGGCGCCTTCCTGGCACATCTGGCGCGCACCGAGGTCGGCGGGATTCGCCTTCACAGCGGTCAGGCCCTGCGACAGCAGCCGCAGCCCATTCATCGCCATGCCGTCCCAGTAGTGGTTCGAGTTCAGCGAACCGATCGTCTCGAAGCAGTGGTCGAGCGACCGCACGCCGGTCGAGAACCAGATCCACTCAGGCGTATGCCGCGTGACTGACGGATCCAGCACGATTGCGCGTGGCGTCATCGTCGGATGGAAGTACGCCTGCTTGACGTTGACGACCTTGTCGGTCGCCCCCGAGAGCGGATTGAATTCCCCACCCGACAGCGTCGTCGGCACGATCACCACCGGGATATCCGGCCCCTCGAACGACGGCATCGTCACGGTCCGGTCAGGATTGACCACTACGTGGTACGGCTCCATCGACTCCGGCGTGCGCAGGCCATGCTTGAGGCATAGCGCGAGGATCTTGGTCGCGTCGGTGACCGAACCGCCGCCGAGCGAGATCAGCAGGTCGGGCCTGAGGGGTTCCGCGGCGGCCATCGCGGCGCAGACATCCTCACGCGGCACGTGCGGTCGAACGCTGTCGAAGATGCCCACCAACCGGTCGCCCAGGGCGCGCTCGATCTTCTGGACCTCATCGGTCTTGTGGCGCAGGGTATTGCTGCACACGAGGAATACACGCTTGGCGCCGTGCAGCGCAGCCTCGTCGGCCAGGGCATCGGCACATGGGCGGCCACTGTGGACCCGCTGGAGCGGGGTCAACCCGATCGTCGTCTGATACATGACGGTCTCCGGTCGCGTTGCAAAAGGTCGGCGCGGGTTCTGGCGCGCACACCCAATTGTACTGAGTATACCGATCGTGTACAAATACTTACCATCGGGAAACGGAAAGATATAGCCGGTATGAACTCCTCCACGACTGGCCCATCGCGTCACGCGGACGCTCGCGTACCCGCGCGGGAGACCTGTGTCGTCCGCTACCTGATCGACCGCCTCGCCGCCGAGCGACCGGAGCAGGTATACGCGCTGTTCGACGGCGGCAGGGCGTGGACCTATCGGGAACTCGCGCTGCGCACCCGGCGGGTCGCGGCCGGGCTCGAGCGGCTCGGCGTCGCCCAGGGCGACCACGTGCTGGCCTGGCAGCCGAACACGCCCGAGATGCTGCTTACGTTCTTCGCGATCAACTACCTTGGCGCGGTCTACGTACCGATCAATACCGCCTACCGCGGCGGCGTACTCGAGCATGTGATCGATAACTCGGACGCCCGCGTCGCCATCGTGCACACGGACCTGCTGACCCGCTTGGAGGGCACGCAGCTGGCGAGTCTCACGCAACTGGTCATAGTCGGCGGCGATGGGTCGGCGGCAACGACGTTACCGGCCACCGCGTTCGCGATGCTCGACCAAGGCATCGCCGAACCGGGCCCGCTGAAGCGGCCGATCGAACCGTGGGACACACAGTCGATCATCTACACCTCCGGCACGACCGGGCCCTCGAAGGGCGTGCTGTCGTCGTACCTGCACATGTATACGAACCCCGGCCCCGAGGCCTGGCACTTCGTCACCGGCGAGGACCGCTTCCTCGTCAACATGCCTATGTTCCACATCGGCGGCCTTGGCCTGTCGTTCGCGATGCTGGCGCGTGGCGGTTCGATCGTGATGCCGGAGCGGTTCTCGACCGACCGGTTCTGGCCGCTGGCGCACGAGACCGGTGTGACGGCAGTATTCCTGCTGGGCGTCATGGCGACCTTCCTGCTCAAGGCCCCGCCGTCCGACGAGGATCGCCGCCACAAGGTCACCAAGTGCTTCATCGTGCCGCTGAGCGAAGGCTCGCAGCAGTTCCGCGATCGGTTCGGCATCGACGTCTACACGATCTTCAACATGACCGAGATCTCGTCGCCGATCGTCTCGGAGCCAAACCCCGTCGTACGCGGCACCTGCGGCAAGGTGCGCTCGGGCGTCGAGGTCCGCTTGGTCGACGAGAACGACTGCGAAGTCGTGACCGGCAGCGTCGGCGAGATGATCGTGCGCACCGACCGGCCATGGGCCATGAACAGCGGTTACTACAAGAACCCGGAGGCGACCGCCCGCGCCTGGCGCAACGGCTGGTTCCATACGGGCGACGCGTTCCGGCATGACGCCGACGGCAACTTCTTCTTCGTCGACCGCATCAAGGACGCCATCCGCCGACGGGGCGAGAACATTTCGTCGTTCGAGGTCGAGGCCGAGATCCTCGCCTACCCGGACGTCCGCGAGGCCGCGGTGATCGCGGTGCCCAGCGAGCTTGGCGAGGACGAGGTGATGGCCGTGGTCGCGGCCGCCCCAGGCCGGGAGATCGACCCGGTGGCGCTGATCGAGTTCCTGCGGGACCGGCTGGCCTACTTCATGATCCCACGCTACCTCCGCGTACTGCCCGAGCTGCCCAAGACGGCGTCGTCGAAGGTGCTGAAGACGGACCTGCGCACGACGGGCGTCACGGCCGGGACCTGGGACCGCGAAAAGGCCGGCATTGTCGTCAAGCGCGATAAGATCGGCAGCTGACAGAGGCGGTGCCGCACCCCGTGGCGCCCGCTGTACCGGATCGCATCCATCATGAAGTCACCACAATTAAAGACCGAGGTTCAGGAGTTCAAGCGCCGGCGCATCCTCGAGGAGTCGCGGGAGCTGTTCTACTCTCTCGGCTACGAGGCGACCACGCTGGACGCGATCGCAGAGGGCCTGAACGTCACCAAGCCCTTCATCTATTCCTACTTCAAGAACAAGAGCGAGATCCTGCGCGCCATCTGTGAGATCGGGATCCGCAGCTCGCTACAGGCACTTGACGAGGCCCTGGCGACATCGCTGCCTCCACGCGAGAAGCTGCGCATGATCGTCGAGAGCGTGACCTCGATCATCATCAAGGACCAGAAGTACATCGTCGTCTACGAACGCGAGGAGAAGAACCTCCAGCCACGGGACGCCAAGCAGCTGATGTCACTGCGCAAGGAGTTCGGCATCCGCCTCGCGACGCTGCTCGAGACCGGAGCGCGCAGCGGCGACTTCACCGTCGACGACCCGCTGCTGACGGCCGTCTCTATCGGCGGCCTCGTGACGTGGGCTGCAAGCTGGTACCGGCCGCTCGGCCGCTGGTCGCAAACCGACGTGACCATGCACATGATCCGCAACGTCGAGCGGATGGTGTGCAGCCGCACGACGCCCTGACCTGAGCCTCGGATCAACCATGACCCTTTCCGTATTCGCTCCAGACCTGCTGCGATCCCGGGTCGCCTTCGTCACCGGCGGCAGCTCGGGCATTAACAAAGCGCTCGCGCGCCGCTTCCTGCAGCAGGGAGCCGCCGTCGTGATCGTCGCGCGTGACGCGGGGCGCCTCGAAAGTGCGCGCGTGGAACTCGATGCGATCTCGCCGGGGCGCGTGCACGCGGTTTCGGCGGATGTCCGCGATGGCGACGCCGTCCAGGCGGCAGCCGACGCCGGCGCCGAGCGGTTCGGTCGTTACGACATCGTTGTCGCCGGTGCAGCCGGCAACTTCCTCGGACCGACGGCAGAGCTGTCGTCCAACGCATTCGCTGCGGTCGTCGATATCGACCTGAAGGGCACCTTCCACACCTTCCGCGCGTGCTACCGACACCTCGCCCCGCGCGCGCGACTCATCGCGATCTCGGCGCCCCAGGCGCAGCTGCCGATGGCGCTGCAGGCGCACGCCTGTGCCGCGAAGGCCGGCATCGAGGCGCTGGTGCGTACGCTGGCGATCGAGTGGGGCGGTCTGGAAGGCGCCCGGGTCAACGCGCTCTCGCCTGGCCTCGTAGCGGGAACGCACGGCGCGGAGATCTTCCTGCGCGCAATCGGCGAAGCGGCGCTGGTCGGCGGACAGCCGATCCCCCGCCTAGCCACGCTCGACGAGGTCGCCGACGCGGCGCTGTTCCTCGTCGGACCGACCGGCGACTACATCACCGGACATACGCTTGCGATCGACGGCGGCCTCGGCCTGCCGACGACCGCGGCGGCGGCGATCGCCGCCGCCGCGACACGCGCCCTGGCTACTGCCAGGCGCTGAACTGCCGCCGTCCGGCACCGCGCCATGCCGGCGCAGGCACCGAACGGCGGGACACCATGGGGATCTGCCAGTCATGACCGACGCCTATATCTATGATCACCTGCGCACGCCGCGCGGCCGCGGCCGTCTCGATGGCGCACTTCACGAGGTCCCGCCGATTGCGCTAGCGAGCCAGGCGCTCGCCGCTCTGCGCGACCGCAACGGACTCGATACGCGCGCCATCGACGACGTCATCCTCGGCTGCGTTTCGCCGATCGGCGACCAGGGTTCGGCGATCGGCCGGGTCGCGGCACTCAATGCCGGCTTCGACGACAGCGTCGCCGGCTACCAGCTGAACCGGTTCTGCGCGTCGGGCCTGGAGGCCGTCAACAGCGGTGCGGCGCAGATCATGTCGGGGCAAGCAGACGCGGTGATTGCCGGTGGCGTGGAGAGCATGTCGCGCGTACCGATCGGGGCCGACGGCGGCGCCTGGTACGGCGACCCCAGCGTCGCCCGTCAGGTTTACTTCGTACCGCAGGGAATCGGCGCGGACCTGATCGCGACGCTGGAGGGTTACACGCGCACGGACGTGGACGCGTTCGCACTGGAAAGCCAGCGGCGCGCCGCCGCGGCGGTAGCGGACGGGCGCTTCGCGCGCTCGCTGGTGCCAGTTCGCGACGTCATCGGTGAAGTGCTTCTGGAGCGCGACGAATATCCGCGCCCGGCGACCACCCTTGCCGACCTCGCAGCGCTAAAGCCTGCGTTCCTGCAGGCTGGCGAGGAAGGCGGCTTCGCTGCGGTCGCGATGCAGCGCTACCCGGCCGTCGAAGCGATTCGCTACGTGCACACCGCGGGCAACTCGAGCGGCATCGTCGATGGCGCCGCAGCGGTGCTGCTTGGCAGCAAGGCCGCCGGCAAGCGCTTCGGCGTCGCGCCGCGGGCGCGGATCCGAGCCTTCGCCTCCATCGGCAGCGAACCTACCATCATGCTTACCGGTCCGGCGCTCGCCACACACAAAGTGCTCAAGCGCGCACGCATGTCACTGTCGGACATCGACCTGTTCGAGGTCAACGAGGCGTTCGCCGCGGTCGTGATGCGGTTCATGCGGGAGACCGGCGTGTCGCACGAGAAGGTAAACGTCAACGGCGGAGCGATCGCATTCGGACACCCGCTCGGCGCCACGGGCGCGATGATCCTCGGAATGGCCGTCGACGAACTGGAGCGCCGCAACCTGGGCACGGCGCTCATCACGCTCTGCGTCGGCGCCGGCATGGGCACCGCCACCATCATCGAACGCGTCTGAGGAAGACAGCCATGTACCGCAACCTCAACGTCGCCATCGACACCGACGGCATCGCGACAATCACCATCGATGTTCCCGGCCGGCCGATGAACGTCTTTACGCCTGAACTCACCGCCGATCTGGACGCGGCCATCAACGCCCTGCGTGCTGACTCGGCGGTTCGCGGCCTTCTCGTCACGTCCGGCAAATCCAGCTTCATCGCGGGCGCCGACATCAAGGACATCGTCACGGCCTACGACCGCCACATCACGGCGCGCGTGGCCTACCAGTGGAGCCAGACGCTGTCGCAGACTTTCCGGCGCCTCGAGACGATCGGCAAGCCCGTCGCCGCAGCGATCAACGGCGTTGCTCTGGGCGGCGGCCTCGAACTGACACTCGCCTGCCACTACCGCGTGCTTGCGGACGACCCGAAGGCGATGGTCGGTCTGCCCGAGGTCAAGATCGGCCTACTGCCAGGCGCCGGCGGCACGGCCCGCCTACCGCGGCTGATCGGTATCACTGCGGCGGCCAAGTTGATGACGGACGGATCGAGCGTAAGTCCCGCGGAAGCACTGAAGATGGGGCTCGTGCATGAACTGGCCCCGCGCGGCGAGGTGGTGGCGCGAGCGCGGGCCTGGCTGCTCGGCAAACCCGACGCGACCGCACCGTGGGACCGGAAGGGCTTCCGCATGCCTGGCGGCGCCGGCCTCACCAATGGCGCAATCACACAGGCCTTCTCCATCGGCACCGCCCTGGTGACCAAGAGTGCCGGGCGCAACTACCCGGCACCCGGCGAGATTCTCAGCGCACTCTACGAGGGCACGACCGTGCCGTTCGACCTTGCGCTCAAGGTCGAGTCGAAGCACTTCGCACGCCTGCTCACCGGCCCCGTGGCCCGCAATCTGATGCGCACGCTCTTCGTGAACAAGGGCGAACTGGACAAGCTCTCGCGCCGCCCGCCGGATGAGCCGAAGCTCGAGCTGCACCGACTGTGCGTACTCGGCGCCGGCATGATGGGCGCCGGTATCGCCCATGTGGCGGCCCTCGCGGGTGTCGAAGTGGTACTGATCGACGCGACCGACGCGCAGGCGGCGCGCGGCAAGGCCCACGCGGAGAAGCAGCTGGCGCGCGACGTGGAGAAGGGACGCCGGACGGCCGAGTCCGCGGCGCAGGTGCTGGCTCGCATCACGGCGACCTCGGACTATGCTGCCGTCGCTGGCTGCCAGCTGGCTGTGGAGGCCGTATTCGAGGATCGGGCCGTCAAGGCGGAGGTGACCCGTCGCGCACTAGAAGTGCTACCCAAGGATGCGATCTTCGCCAGCAACACCTCGACACTACCCATTACCGGGCTCGCGGGCGCCTCGCCGCGGCCCGCGCAATTCATCGGCATACACTTCTTCTCGCCGGTCGAGCGCATGCCGCTCGTTGAGATCATCCTCGGCAAGAAGACGCGACCGGCGACGCTCGCGCGCGCACTGGACTTCGTCGGCATGCTCAAGAAGACGCCGATCGTCGTCAACGACAGCCGCGGCTTCTACACGACGCGTGTGTTTGGCGCGTACTGCCACGAAGGCCAGGCGATGCTGGCCGAGGGTGTGGATCCGGCGCTGATAGAGAACGCCGGGCGCCTGGCCGGAATGCCCGTGGGCCCGCTTGCGGTCACCGACGAGGTGTCGCTGGAACTGCAGTACCGCGCGACGCGACAGGCGGCAGACGACCTCGGCGAGCGATTCGTGCCGCCAGTGTCGATGCCGGTGCTGACCCATTTCGTTGAGGACCTGCAGCGCCTCGGCCGCAAGAGCGGCGGCGGATTCTACGACTACCCGACTGACGGACCGAAGCGGCTCTGGCCGGGGCTCGCAGCGGAGTATCCGCGTGCGCCGCTGCAGCCGACCGCTGAGCAAGTCAAGCAGCGGCTGCTGCACATACAGGCGCTGGAGGCCGCGCGCTGCTTCGAAGAGGGCGTCGTCATGACCGTCGCCGAGGCGGACGTCGGTTCGATACTGGGCGTCGGCTTCCCGGCGTGGACCGGCGGCACTTTGTCGTACATCGACACCCTCGGCGTCGCCCGCTTCGTCAGCGAGTGCGAAAAGCTCGCTCGCACGGTAGGCAAGCGCTTCAAGCCGCCGCGCGGACTGAAGGCACGCGCCGTCGCCGACAACCCATTCCACCCGCGCCCCGCCCCGGGCGACGCGGCCTGACATCGATCGAGGTTCATCCGATGCTTCCCCGCACGATTTTCGAGTCCGAGCACGAACTGTTTCGCGATACGGCGCGGCGTTACTTCCAGGAGCGCGTCGCACCGCACGCAGAGCGTTGGCGCGAGCAAGGGTACTGCGACCGCGCGGCGTTCACCGACGCAGGTGCGCAGGGTTACCTGCTGATGTGGGCGGACGAGGCCTACGGCGGCGCCGGCATGTCCGACTTCCGCTACGAGCAGATTCTGGTCGAGGAGAACATTCGCCACGGTGAGCCGTCGTTGTTCCTGACGCTCCACTCCCGACTGGTCGGTCCTTATCTGGGCATGCTCGGCAACGCCGAGCAGAAGGCGAGACTGCTGCCGCCAGCCATACGCGGCGAGAAGATCCTGGGTATCGCCATGACTGAGCCTGCGGCCGGCAGTGACCTCGCCGGCATCCGGACGCACGCCGTCGACCAGGGGGACCACTGGCTGCTCAATGGATCGAAGACTTATATCTCCAACGGCCAGATCGGCGACGTTTTCATCGTTGCCGCCCGCACCGTCCCGGAGCAGCGCCACGGGCTGGGCCTGTTCATCGTCGAAAGAGGCATGGAAGGCTTCGAGCGCGGCCGCAATCTCAAAAAGATCGGCATGCAGGCGCAGGATACGTCGGAGTTGTTCTTCCGCAACGTTCGCGTGCCGAAGGACAACGTGCTGGGCGATCCGACGCAGGGCTTCAAGTCGCTGGCCCACTTCCTCAGCGAGGAGCGCCTGATCAGCATGGTGCAGTACACCACCGCAGCGCAGCTGGCCTGGGACCTGACGCTCGACTTCATCCGCGAACGCCGCGTGTTCGGCAAGCCCGTTGGCGCATTCCAGAATGCCCGTTTCAAGATGGCCGAAATGCGCGCTCACATCGACGCCGCGCAGGTGTGGGTGGACTACTGCGTGACGCTGCACAACGCCGGCAAGCTGACGGGCGAGATCGCAGCACAGGGCAAGCTACTGTGCAGCGAGCTCGAAGGGCGGGTCGTCGACGAGTGCCTGCAGCTGCACGGCGGTGCCGGTTACATGCAGGAGTACCGGATCAGCCGGCTGTACACCGACGCACGCATTTCCCGCATCTACGCCGGCACGTCCGAGATCATGAAGGAAATCATCGCGCGCGGTATTGGGCTCGACGACCGCAAGATGACCTGAGGGGCCGTGATACCTGGGTGGCAGCGCATTCGCCGCCGCCCAGTGGCATCCTAGGCGGCATCGCAGTCGGCCCTGGAGAAGCGCCATGCTGATCGGCTCACAACCTCGCCGCGTCGCCATTCTCGGCGGCAGCCGCATCCCGTTCGCCCGCGGCATGGGCGCCTACGCAGCGGTCGGCAACCAGGAGATGCTCACCGCGGCTCTACGCGGCATCGTCGACCGCTTCGGCCTGCAAGGCGTACGCCTCGGCGAGGTTGCCGCCGGCGCGGTACTGAAGCATTCGAGCCAATGGAACCTGACGCGCGAGTCGGCCCTGGGCGCGGGACTCGCCGCCGAGACGCCGGCGCTGGACCTGCAGCGCGCCTGCGGCACGAGCCTTGAGGCCGCGATTCTCGTCGCTAACAAGATCGCCCTCGGGCAGATCGAGGCCGGCATCGCCGCTGGCGTCGACAGCATCAGCGACGCGCCAATCGTGTACGCACGCCCCTACCAGCAACTGCTGCTCGAGAGCGCCCGGGGCCGAACGCTCGGCGCACGCCTGAAGCCCTGGCTGCGCCTGCGACCCTCGCACTTCCGACCGGTCGCACCTGCGGTCAACGAGCCACGCACGGGCCTGTCGATGGGCCAGAGCTGCGAGCAGATGGCGCAGCAATGGGGCATCACGCGCGCCGACCAGGACGCGCTCGCCTGCGAGAGCCACCGACGCGCAGCCGCAGCCTACGCCGAGGGCTTCTACCGCCACCTCGTGGTGCCGTTCCAGGGTCTGCAGGTCGACAACATCTTGCGACCCGACACCTCGATCGAGAGGCTCGCAAAACTACCGCCGGTATTTGATCGCTCGTCAGCCGGCACGCTCACCGCTGGCAACTCCACCCCGCTCACCGATGGCGCGGCCGCCGTGCTGCTGGCGAGCGAGGAGTGGGCGCGCGAGCGCGGCCTGCCGGTGCAGGCATGGCTTACCACCGCCGCAGTCGCCGCGGTCGACTTCGTCGGCCGCGAGGGCCTGCTGATGGCGCCGGCGTATGCGGTGCCAAAGCTACTCGCCGCGCGCGGACTGAGCTTCGCGGACTTCGACTATTACGAGATCCACGAAGCGTTTGCGGCGCAGGTGTTGTGCACCCTGCGAGCCTGGGAATCTGCGGACTTCTGCCGCGACAAACTCGGACTCGACGCGCCGCTAGGGCGCATCGAGCCGGCGAAGCTCAACGTCGTCGGTTCCAGCCTCGCTTATGGACATCCGTTCGCCGCGACCGGCGCGCGCATCCTCGCGACCCTCGCGCAGTTGCTCGCCGAGCGCGGCGGACGGCGCGGGCTGATCTCAATCTGCACCGCCGGGGGCATGGGCGTGACGGCGATCGTCGAGCGCTGAGGCGGCCGCGCCGGGCGCGGCCGCTTCGACCCGCCTAGAGCACCTCGAACAGACCGGCCGCCCCCATGCCGCCGCCGATGCACATCGTCGCGACCACCCAGCGCGCACCGCGGCGCTTGCCCTCGATCAGGGCGTGTCCGACCAGCCGCTGGCCGCTCATGCCGTACGGATGACCCACCGCAATCGCGCCACCGTTGACGTTCAGCCGCTCGTCCGGAATGCCGAGCGTATCGCGGCAGTACAGCACCTGCACAGCGAATGCCTCGTTCAGCTCCCACAGATCGATGTCCGACACCTTCAGCCCGGCGCGCGCGAGCAGTTTGGGCACCGCGAACACAGGTCCTATGCCCATTTCGCCTGGCTCGCATCCGGCCACCGCAAAGCCACGGAACGCGCCGAGCGGCTTGAGTCCACGGCTGGCCGCTTCGCTTGCGCTCATCACCACCACAGCACCCGCGCCATCCGAGAACTGGCTGGCATTGCCGGCGCTGATCGCGCCACCCGGCAGCACCGAGCGCAGCTTCGATAGCGCCTCGAACGTAGTGCCCTCGCGCAGGCCCTCGTCAATGCCAACGGTGACCTCGCTCGTCGACAGCCGGCCGCTACCTTTATCGACGTTCGCCATTGTCACTGTAATCGGCGCGATCTCGTCAACGAACGCACCAGCGGCCTGCGCCGCGCAGGCACGCTGCTGGCTGCGGGCACCGTACTCGTCCATACGCTCACGCGAGATGGAATAGCGGCGCGCGACTTCCTCGGCGGTCTGCAACATGTTCCAGTAGATCGTCGGCTGGTTTTCCAGCAGCCACGGATCCTGCATCAGGTGCATGTTGAGTTCGTTCTGCACGACCGAGATCGCCTCGACACCACCGGCGACGTAGACGTCACCTTCGCCGGCGATGATCCGCTGCGCGGCGAGTGCGATCGACTGAAGACCCGATGAACAGAAGCGGTTTACCGTGAGCCCGGAAACGGTAACGGGGCAACCAGCACGCAGCGCCGCCTGGCGCGCGATGTTGTTGCCGGTCGCCCCTTCAGGCAGCGCACAGCCGAAGATCACGTCCTCGACGTCAGCCGCGTCGATGCCCGCGCGATCGATCGCGGCACGCACAACATGCCCTGCCAGCGTTGCACCATGGGTGAGATTGAACGCGCCGCGCCAAGACTTCGTCAGCGGCGTGCGGGCGGTGGAGACGATGACTGCGTCGCGGCTCATGAGCGGGCTCCGGCGGTATTGAACGCCCGGCCCTCGGCGGCCAGTCGCTCGATCAGGGGGGCGGGCGTCCAGAACGCCGGATCGCCGTAGGAATTGCGGGACAGCTGGCGCATGCGCTGCGCGACGCCGTAAACACCGACCTCGTCGGCATAGCACATCGGGCCACCGCGCCAGACCGGAAATCCGTAGCCGGTCAGATAGACGATGTCGATGTCGGACGCACGCTGCGCGATGCCCTCGTCGAGGATTTTCGCGCCCTCGTTCACCAGCGCGTAGACCAGTCGGTCGACGATCTCGCGACTGTCAATCCGCCGCGACGCGACGCCGATCGCCTTGCGATGCGCTGCAATCATCGCCTCGACCACGGCTGAAGGGTAGGCGTTGCGGTCACCCGGCTGGTAGTCGTACCAGCCGCCGCCGGTCTTCTGGCCGAAGCGGCCGAGTTCGCACAGCTTGTCGGCAACCTTCGAGTAGATGACGTCGGGATGCTCGATCGCACGACGCTTCCTGATGTGAAAGCCTATGTCGTTGCCGGCAAGATCACTCATCCGAAACGGGCCCATCGCGAAACCAAACTTTTCGGTGGCCGCATCGATCTGCTGCGGGCTCGCGCCCTCGTCGACCATGAACAGCGCCTGGCGCAGATACTGCTCCAGCATGCGGTTGCCAATGAAGCCATCACAGACACCAGAGACGACCGCCGTCTTCTTCAGCGTGCGCGCCAGCTTCATCGTCGTGGCGAGCACATCCTTGGCAGTAGCCTTGCCACGCACCACCTCGAGCAGCTTCATGACGTTGGCGGGACTGAAGAAATGCGTTCCGACCACGTCCGCCGGGCGCTTTGTCACCGCGGCAATGGCGTCGAGGTCGAGGGTCGAGGTGTTGGAGGCGAGGATCGCACCGGGCTTCATGACGCGGTCCAGCGTCGTAAATACCTTCTCCTTGATCGCCATGTCCTCAAACACAGCCTCGATGACGATGTCGGCACCACCAATGTCGTCGTAAGACAGGGTTGGGGTCAACAGCGCCGCACGTGCAGCGGCATCGGCCGGCTTCATGCGGCCCTTCTTCACCTGTCCGGCAAAGGTATCGGCTATGCGTGCGACGCCCTTGTCGAGCGACTCCTGGCCGAGCTCGAGCAGGTGTACCGGGATGCCGGCATTGAGGAAATTGATCGCGATGCCGGTGCCCATCGTGCCGGCGCCGATCACGGCAGCAGCGGTTATCGGGCGCACCGGCGTCGAGTCCGGCACGTCGGCGATCTTGGCGGCCGCGCGCTCGGCAAAGAACGCGTTGCGCAGCGCGCGCGACACGGGCGTAACCATCAGCTCGGTGAACAGCTGGCGCTCGACTGCCATGCCCTCGTCGAAGGACTTGGTGGCCGCCGCCTCGATCGCATCGATGCACTTCAGCGGCGCGGGGTAGTTGGCGAAGCCCGCCTTTGCGGTCGTGCGTGCAAAGCCCAGCAACGCCTCGACCAGCGGGCCGGACGCCTTGCGGTCGCGGGCACGCGGCAGGCTGCCGCCAGCAGCAAGTTCTGCTGCCTTGGTGGTGGCGAGGATCACGGCCGCCTCGATCACATCGCCCGCGACAACCGCTTCGAGCAGCGGGCTGCCGGCGAACAGCTTGGCGGGCACCGGCTCGCCGCTGAGAATGACGTTCAGCGCGTTCTCGACGCCGATCAGGCGCGGCAGTCGCTGGGTACCGCCAGCACCCGGCAGCAGGCCGATCTTGACCTCCGGCAGGCCGAGCTTCGCGCTCTGCGCGGCAATGCGGTAGTTGGCGCCAAGTGCAAGCTCGAGGCCACCACCGAGACAAGTGCCCTCGATCGCGGCAACGACCGGCTTCGGACTCGCCTCCACCACCGCGATGACCTCCGGCAGACTGGGCGCAACCGTCATGCCGCCGGTGGCGAATTCCTTGATGTCGGCGCCGGCCGAGAACAGGCCATTGCGGCCGGCGAGCACGATCGCGCTCACGCTGGGGTCGGCGATCGCGGCCAAGACCGCCTCGGCGATCCCGCGGCGAGTCGCAGCGCCAAGGCTATTAACGGGCGGTTCGCCGAAGCGGATCACGGCGACCGGACCTGAACGGGACGTTTCGACGATGGTCATGGGCATTCCTTAGGCTGGCACGGTAATTATGCCAGCCGAGTTCCCTGGCGAGCGCCTCGGGCTGGCCGCCGCAGCTTGTAATTAGTTTCAGTTGCAACTAAATTGACACCCCGCCAGCCCGTCGGAGCTCCGCATGAAGCGCTACATCCAGTACCCGCATGTCGCCGGCACCGCCAGCCGACAGGCCCACGCCGACCTGCCACCCGGCACCTATGAGCGGGAGATGGGCAAGGAGGGCTTCTTCGGACCCGCCGCGTTCTTCCACCACCGCCATCCACCCACCGGCTGGAGCCGTTTCGAGGGCCCGCTACGGCCGCATGCTTTCGACTTGGTGCAGCTGACAACCCCGGTCAGCTCACCGTGGGACGCCGCGCCGCTGCTGGAGAACGCCCACTGCCGACTGCGCTGGCTGGTGCTCGACGCTCCAATGGACCACCTGGCCCGCAACGCCGACGGCGACGAACTGCTATTCGTCCATGCAGGCACCGCGAGCCTGTACTGCGACTTTGGCCACCTCGAGATTGAGGCGGGCGACTACGTGATCTTGCCGCGCGGCACCCTGTGGCGGCTCGAGCCCCATGGGCCGTTGCGGGCGCTGCTGATCGAGGCGACCAACGCCTCGTACATGCTGCCGGAGAAGGGTTTGGTCGGCGCGCAGGCGATCTTCGACCCGGCGATGCTGGACGTGCCAGCGCTCGACGATGCGTTCCGCGCGCAGCAGGAGCAGGGCCCGCCGGGGACCCCGGCCGCCGAGCGGGGCTGGCAGGTGCGCATCAAGCGCCGCCAGCAGATCTCGACCGCACACTACCCGTTCAATCCGCTCGATGCGATCGGCTGGCATGGGGATCTCGCGGTATGCCGCATCAACGTGCGCGACCTGCGGCCGCTGATGAGCCACCGCTACCACCTGCCGCCGTCAGCCCACACGACCTTCGTCGCGAATCGATTCGTCGTCTGCACCTTCGTACCACGCCCGTTCGAAACCGATCCGGGTGCGCTGAAAGTGCCTTTTTTCCACAATAATGACGACTACGACGAGGTGATCTTCTATCACGCAGGAGATTTCTTCTCGCGCGACAACATTCACCCCGGTATGGTCACCTTCCATCCGGCTGGCTTCACGCACGGGCCGCACCCCAAGGCCTTGTCACGGATGCTGGTACAGACCAAGCCCGCCACGGATGAGTACGCCGTGATGATCGACACCCGCGACGCGCTGGAACTCGGCAGCGCCGCCGCCGGCGTCGAGTGGCCGGGATACGTGGACAGCTGGCAGGGCGGCACCTGAAACGCGCTGCGGAGATCGACAGATGAAGCTCGCAAGCCTCAAGCATGGACGCGACGGCCGGCTGGTCGTGGTCGACACGGATCTGCGCCATTACGTCAGCGCAGCCGGCATCGCCGCGACAATGCAGGACGCGCTCGACGACTGGGGGCGCTGCGCCCCGCGCCTGCACGATCTGGCCACCGTACTGGCCGCCCATCAGGCCAAGGAGGCACAGCCTTTTGACGCCAGCGCCTGCGCCTCGCCGCTGCCGCGCGCCTACCACTGGGTAGACGGCTCGGCGTACGTCAACCACGTTGAACTCGTGCGCAAGGCTCGCGGCGCCGAGCTACCGCCGTCCTTCTGGACCGATCCTCTGGTCTACCAGGGCGGCAGCGACGACTTCCTCGGCCCCACGGACGACGCCCCATTCGCGAGCGAAGAGTTCGGGATCGACTTCGAGGCCGAGGTCGCGGTGATCGTCGGCGACGTGCCGATGGGCTCAACCGTAGCCGACATCCAGAGCCGTGGCGACATTCGCCTGGTGATGCTGGTCAACGACTGGAGCCTGCGCAACCTGATCCCGGGCGAACTCGCCAAGGGCTTCGGCTTCTACCAGTCCAAACCCGCCACGACATTCTCGCCCGTGGCCGTGACGCCGGATGAACTGGGCGAGGCCTGGCACGACGGCAAGCTGCACCTGCCGCTGCAGAGCTCGATCAACGGCGCCGTGTTCGGCCGCCCCGAAGCGGGCGTCGACATGACTTTTGATTTCCACCAGCTGATCGCCCACTGCGCCCGGACTCGCACGCTACGGGCCGGCACGATCGTAGGCTCCGGAACGGTCTCCAACTACGACCGTAGCCGCGGATCGGCCTGTATCGCCGAGCGGCGCATGCTCGAACAACTGGAGGGCGGCCCAGCCCGCACGCCGTTCCTCGCCTACGGCGACCGGGTGCGCATCGAGATGCTCGACGGTCGCGGCCGCAACCTGTTCGGAGCGATCGAGCAGCGCGTCATCCGACCCTGGCGCTGAACCTCCGGCCGCTGGAGGTGGTGCCGGCGGCCCGGCTCACGCAAAATAGGCCCCTTCCGCCCCCTCAGGACCCGCCCGCGTCATGAGTTCCATCCAGACCGAAACGATCGGACTGAAGGCCGCCGACGGCCACCGCTTCGACACCTATCGCGCCACGCCGGCCGGGCAGGCGCGCGGGGCTGTCGTGGTCGTACAAGAAATCTTCGGCGTCAACGCCCACATCCAGGCCGTGGCCCGACAGTTCGCCGAGGCGGGCTTTCTGGCGCTCGCGCCGGCTTTGTACGACCGAATTCAACGCCGTGCCGATCTGCCCTACAGCGACGTACCCGCCGGGCGGGCGCTGCGCGACGCGCTCAAGGTCGAACAGACCCTGTTGGACTTGAAGGCGACGATCGATGCCGCTGCGACCGCCGGCCGGGTCGGCATGGTCGGCTACTGCTGGGGCGGCACGATGGCCTACGTCGCCGCCTGCCAGCTGCAACTCGCTGCCGGCATCTGCTATTACGGCGGCGGCATGACCAAGCATCTGGACCGGACACCAAAATGCCCGGTCATGTTTCACTTCGGCGAGCGCGACACAATCATCCCAGCGAGCGACGTCGAGCAGATCAGGAGGGCTTATCCGCTGGGCAAGTACCATGTGTACCCGGCCGACCACGGCTTCAACTGCACCGAACGGCCATCTTTTGATCCCCCAAGCGCCGCGCTTGCCCTGGAGCGCACACTGGAATTCCTGCACCGCCACGTCGGCTGACGAGCGGCACCGACCGGGCACAAATTATCGCGCCCCCATTAGACTTGAGCGAGAACGACATGACGAAGAACCTGACCCTTGCCGATCCCACGCTGCTGCGCGAGCAGTGCTACGTCGATGGCCAGTGGATCGGCGCTGACGACGGCGCAACCGTCGCGGTAACGAACCCGGCCAACGGCGATGTGCTCGGTCACGTGCCGCGCTGCGGCGCGACGGAAACGCGGCGGGCGATCGAAGCGGCCAAGAAAGCCCTGCCCGGCTGGGCCGCCACGCCCGCCAAGACACGCGGCAAGATGCTGCGCAAGTTCGCCGACCTGATGGTGGAGAACGCCGATGACCTCGGTCGGCTGATGACAGCCGAACAGGGCAAGCCGCTAGCTGAGGCCAAGGGCGAAATCGGCTACGCCGCCTCTTTCTACGAGTGGTTTGGCGAAGAAGGTCGCCGCGTGTACGGCGACGTGATCCCCTCCCCGGCCGGCGACAAGCGCCTGTTCGCGCTGCGCCAGCCAGTCGGCGTAGTCGGCGCAATCACGCCATGGAACTTCCCGGCCGCGATGATTACCCGCAAGGCGGGCGCCGCGCTTGCCGCCGGCTGCACGATCGTCACCAAGCCCGCCGAATCAACGCCATTCTCGGCGCTCGCGCAGGCTGAGCTCGCCACCCGCGCGGGCATCCCGGCGGGCGTGTTCAACGTCATCACCGGCAAGGCCTCGGCCATCGGTGGCGAGCTGACCTCGAACCCACTGGTGGCGAAGATCACGTTCACCGGCTCCACCGAGATCGGCAAGCTGCTGATGTCGCAGTGCGCAGGCACCGTCAAGAAGGTTTCTCTTGAGCTCGGCGGCAACGCGCCGTTCATCGTTTTCGATGACGCCGACCTCGATGCGGCCGTGCTCGGCGCGATCGCGAGCAAGTACCGCAATACCGGCCAGACCTGCGTCTGCGCCAACCGCCTGCTGGTACAGGCCGGCGTCTACGATGCGTTCGTCGCCAAGCTCATCGAGGCCACCAAGAAGCTGCGCGTCGGTAACGGCCTCGAAGGCCCGACCGAGCAGGGCCCGCTGATCGACGCGAAGGCCGTCGACAAGGTCGAGGAGCACGTTGCCGACGCGCTCGCCAAGGGCGCGACCCTCGTGCTCGGCGGCAAGCGCCATGCACTCGGCGGCACCTTCTACGAGCCGACCATCCTGACCGGCGTCACGCCGGCGATGAAGGTCGCGCGCGAGGAGACCTTCGGCCCCGTCGCACCGATCTTCAAGTTCGAGACCGAAGCGCAGGCTATCCACATGGCCAACGACACCGAGTTCGGTCTGGCCGCGTATTTCTTCACCAGGGACCTCGCGCGCTCATGGCGCGTCGCCGAGGCGCTGGAGTACGGCATCGTCGGCCTCAACACCGGCATCATCTCGACCGAAGAGGCGCCGTTTGGTGGCTGGAAAGAATCGGGCACCGGCCGCGAAGGCTCACGCCACGGCATCCTCGACTACACCGAGCTCAAGTACCTGTGCATGGGCGGCATGATGCCTTGAAGACACGCGCGCTGTCGGAGCGCGCGCTGATCGTGCTGCTCGCGGCCATCACGGCCTCGGGCCCGGTGTCGCTGGCCATCTACATGCCCGTGGTGCCGCTGGCGCGCGCAGCCTTCGGCGTTAGCGTCGCGGCGGCGAGCACCACGGTTAGCGCGCCATTGATCGCCTTCGCGATCGGGCTTTTCCTGTACGGGCCGCTATCGGACCACTACGGCCGGCGGCCGGTGATCCTGGCGGGGCTCGGCATCTACGTGTCCGGGCTGCTGCTGGCGCTGTTTGCGCCATCGATAGGCATGCTGACCGCCGGGCGGGTGATCGCGGCGCTGGGCACCTCCGCTGGCGTCACCGTGGCGCGCGCTGCGATGGGCGACTTGTATGCGCGCGAAAAAATGGCGCACAAGCTTGCGACGCTGACGATGGTAATGGTGACGGCCAACGCCCTAGCGCCCGCCGCAGGCGGCATGCTCGCCGAGACCTTCGGCTGGCAGGCGGTCTTCGTCGTGCTGCTGGCCAGCGGCATTGCGATCGCGCTGTCGACCTGGCGCTGGCTGCCCGAGACTCGCCGTGCGGGCGAGCGCCAGGCGCCACGGCACATCCTTGAGGCCACCACCGGACTGCTGCGCCAACGCGCGTTCATAGGGCTCGCGCTGCAAAGCGCGGTCATCTACACGATCTTCTTCGTGTTCGTCGCACTGGTGCCGTACGTGCTCAGGAACCTCGGCTGGTCGGCCACCGAGTACGGCTTGTGGTATCTGATGATTTCGGTCGGGTACTTCACCGGCAACTGGTGTGTGTCGCGCTATACCTACCGTTTCGGCGTCGCACGCCTGATCGGGGCTGGTATCGCCATCCAGGCGCTCGCGGCTCTGGCCGGCTGGCTACTGGCGCTCGCCGGACTGTGGCACCCGTTCTGGCTGTTTGCGCCGTGGGGTGTGATCGGCTTCGCGCAGGGACTTGCGATGCCGAACCTGACCGCGAGCGCGGTTGCGCTTGCTCCGCGGCACGCGGGCGCAGCCTCCGGCCTGCTGGGCTTCATTCAACAGATCATCGGCGCACTGGCGGTACAGTTAATGGCGGCCAGCCCGACCGCCAACGCCCTGCCGGTCACCGGCTTCATCGCCGCCTGCACCGCGGCGGCGTGGCTCGCACACAAACTGGGTCAGTCGCGCGCAGTGTCGCCGACGCCGGGCACGGACTAGACTCACGGCATGCTCGGGCGCTTTCTCGAACTCTCGCTAACCTCACCGCGGATCCTGGAATCCTGGCAGTGGTACCAACGACTCGGCTTTTCCACCGCCACCGATAGTGGCGTGTGGAGCCATCCGTACGCGGCGGTGACCGACGGGCGCATCGCGCTGGGTCTCCACGAAACGACGCTCGCGGAACCCCGGCTCGCCTACGTGCAGCCCGGGCTCGCCCGGCACGTCGCAGACCTCGGCGTACGCGGCGTTGAATTTGAGCGCTGCACACTCGGCGAGCACATTTTTAACGAGGCGATTTTCGTCACGCCTGAGGGACACTGCGTACGCCTACTCGAGGCACGCACGTACTCAATGCCGGCCGATCCGCCGCTGTCGCTGCTGGGCTGGTTTGAGGAAATCGCGCTACCGGTACGCGACCTCGAAGCGGCGCGTCGCTACTGGGAAGACCTCGGGTTCGTGGCGGTCAGCGAGGCCCGTGAGCCATGGCTGCATGTCTCGTTGACCAGCGACACGCTGAACATCGGGCTGCATGTCACACGCGCACTGGACGGGCCCACGCTGGTATTTAGTAACGACGATCGCGCCGCACTAGCCACACGGCTGGCGGCGGCCGGCATCATTGCCGAGCGGCGCCTGCCCGGCGCACTGGACCCGATGGAGCATCTGCTGCTGCGTGCCCCGGAGGGCACGCCACTGTGGATCACCCCACCGCCACCCGACGCCTAGACGACGCGCGAGAAGCGCGGCTGGGTCGACGTGGCGACCGCCTTCTTCAGATGGGCGTCGAACACCATTGCCACGTTGCGCATCAGCAACCGGCCGCGCTCGCTGATGCGCAGCGAGCGGCCCTCGCGGGCAACCAGATCGTCGCGCTCCAGCGGTGCCAGCGCCTCGAGCTCGGCGGCAAAGTGCTCCTCGAAACGAATTCCGTGCCGCGCCTCGATCGGCGCGAACTCCAGTCGCGTCGCGCACATCAGCTGCTGGATCACGTCGCGACGCAACCGGTCCTCCGGCTCCAGTGCGACACCGCGCTGCACGGCGAGGCTACCGGCCTCGATCATCCGATAGTACTCAGGTAACGTCTTCGCGTTCTGCGCGTAGGTATCACCAACCTTGGAGATCGAGCTGACACCGATCGCAATCAGATCGCACTCGGCTCGCGTGGAGTAACCCTGGAAGTTGCGCTGCAACGTACCTGCCTGCTGTGCACGCACCAGCTCGTCGGTCGGCAGCGCGAAATGATCCATGCCGATGTAGACGTAGCCTGCATCGGTCAGCGTCTCAACGGTCAGGCCGAGCAAGCCGAGCTTTTCGGCAGGGGAAATCAGATCCTCCGCCTTGATCTGGCGCTGCGGCTTAAAAAGATGCGGGAGGTGCGCATAGCTGTACGCCGCGATGCGATCGGGCCGTGCGTTGATCACAAGAGCCAGCGTGCGCGCGAAGCTCGCCCGCGTCTGCTTGGGCAAGCCGTAGATCAGATCCACGCTGACCGAATCAATATGCAGCGCGGGATCCCGCGTCGCGGCAATCAACGCGAGCGTGTCCTCGGAGGACTGCACGCGGTTGACTGCCAGCTGTACGTCCGCATCGAAATCCTGCACGCCAAGGCTGACGCGGTTGAAGCCAAGCCGCGAAAGAACCGCCAGGCGCTCGACCGACACGGTGCGGGGGTCAATCTCGATCGAGTACTCGCGTCCCGGATCGTCGCGCAGCGTGAATCTCTCGCGCAGCTTGGCGAACACCGACTCAAGCTCAGCATCAGTGAAGAAGGTCGGGGTGCCACCCCCGAAATGCAGCTGTTCAACCGCACGGCTGCGATCAAACAGTGCGCCCTGCCGATCTATCTCGCTAAAAAGGTGCTCGAGGTACGGCGTCGCACGACCGTGATCGCGGGTGATGACCTTGTTGCAGCCGCAGTAGAAGCAGGGGCTCTCGCAAAACGGCACATGCACGTAGATGGACAGCGGCTTCGGGTCCAGCGTATTGCTGGCGCGCGCCGCGGCCTCATATTCGGCGATGCCGAAGCCGGTATGGAACTGCACGGCTGTGGGATAGGAGGTGTAACGAGGACCGGGGCCGTCATAACGGCGGACGAGGTCGGCGTCGAAAATCGTCTTGGTGGACAGAGCGTTCATGGCAGGACCGTACCCGCTCGGGAACGCGAGTCGCCACCGGGTAAATACGGACCTGAATTCGGCACGGCCTAAGTCACGGAATTTATTGCTTTTTGGAGGGTGGCGCGACGGCTGCCACCGGCGCCTGACCCACCAACCGAAAGCTGATCTCGACCTCGTCGCGGACCTGCAACGCCCCGAGAGCCACGCTGTACGGTACTAGCCCAAGGGTCGTCTGCCGCAGCTTGAAAGCGCCGCTGACAGTCACCGAGTGGTCGGCGTCGAGGGTGATCGTGACCGGCAGGTCGAGCGCAGTGCTCTGGCCACGCAGCTCGAGATGCGCGTGCGCCACCGACGCGCCCGCCGCTGTCTCGAGCGTGCCATCGACCCGCAGCAGGGGGTACCGCTCCGCGTCCAACTGAGTGGGTCCGAGCAGGTGTCGGCGCGTGCCGTCTATGTCTGCCGCGCTCGGCACGCTGTCGAAGTCGGGGCCGGCGGCGGCACGCGCCGTCGGCTCATCGACCCGCAGGGCGGCCACTGGCAGACGAACCTCGAAGCGCGCCGGCCGACCGGGCTGGCCCAATACCAGCGCCCCGTCCAACTGCTGGCCCAGCAGCACGTGATTGTGGCCGAGCCGCGCCAGCGGCCCGTCGCGGTATACGAGCAGGCGCAGCTCCGAACGAGCATCGTCAAGGCGATAGGCGGTATCGGGTAGTTCCTGAGCCGCCATAACCGTCGGCAGTGGCGTCGACCGGCGCGCAGCCGGCCCACAGCCCGCCAGCAGCAGCAGGCACGCCAGCACCACGGCAAGCCGCTGGCCGCTGCTAGACTGCGTCGACGCTTCCGGATTCCGACCTTGCACACGCCCCTCCCCGACGACAACGCCGGCCCTCCCCCTCACTCGCGACGCGCCAGTGCGCCTGCGGGGTCGGCTACGACGCAGCCTAGCGCTTCGCGCCCGTGGCAGCACGCATGAACCTGCGCAAACTGCCGCTCGACCGCTTCCTGCTCGCGATCGGTGCCGCCATAGCGCTGGCCGCGCTGGCGCCCGGCGTGGGTGCTCGCGGCGGGCCGCTGCGGCTGGATCTCCTCTCCGGCGCCGCCATCAGTCTGGTTTTCTTCCTGCACGGCGCGAGCCTGCCACTGGAAGCGCTGGCCAGCGGCGTGCGCGCGCTGCGCGTCCACCTGCTCGTGCAGGCCACGACCTGGATCGTGTTCCCACTCATCGGCGCGCTGCTCCTGGCACTCGCCGGCCCCTCCCTGCCCGCCGGACTCGCGCTCGGCTTCTTCCTGCTGTGCGCTGTTTCCTCCACGATTTCCTCGTCCGTCGCCATGACTGCAGTGGCCGGCGGCAACGTCGCCGCCGCGCTATTCAATGCGACGCTGTCAGGCATTCTCGGCGTCCTGCTGACGCCGCTTTACGTTGGACTCGTCGCCCATACCAGCGGTGTCGGTGGCTCCCTGACTGGAGCCATTGGCCAAGTGGCTCTGCGCGTCCTGCTGCCGCTGGCGATCGGCCAGCTGGCACGGCCGCTGATCGGCGCAGTACTCGCACGTCACCGCTCGATCGTAGGCTTCGTCGACCGCGGCTCGATTGTGCTGATCGTCTACGGCGCGTTCTGTGACTCGATCCTGGCGGGCGTCTGGACCCGCAGCTCGTTGGGAGCGGTGCTGACCGTCGCTCTGCTTGCGGTCGGGCTTTTCGCGCTGATCACTCTGTCGCTGCTGCGCGCAACGCGCTGGCTCGACCTTGAGCCCGCCGACGGGATCGCGGCCGTGTTTTGCGGATCCCAGAAGAGCCTGGCCAACGGCTTGCCGATCGCCAGGGTAATGTTCGGCAGCTCCCCAGATCTCGGTTTCATCGTGCTGCCGCTGATCATCTACCATCAGGTGCAGCTGATGGTCGGCGCAACCATGGCGCGAAGACACTCGCGCAGACGAGTACGGAAATGAACACCCAGGCCCCACAGCGCCACGACGATGTCGGTGAGTGCGTCGATGCAGCGCTACGCCGCGTCGGCAAGCGCATCGTGCTCGCCACGCCGCTCGCAATCGGCAAGCCAAACGCCGTACTCAACGAATTCTACCGCCGCGTCG
Source organism: uncultured Pseudomonadota bacterium (assembly GCA_903927005.1). Classification (GTDB taxonomy): domain Bacteria; phylum Pseudomonadota; class Gammaproteobacteria; order Steroidobacterales; family Steroidobacteraceae; genus CAIKZZ01. Next base: position 104,956 of record CAIYLH010000005.1, on the reverse strand, counting down.
CGCGCGACCCCTCACTGCACCTGACGATCTTCACGGCGCTGTCGCTGAACAGACCGGTGGGGAAATCCGAGCTGGAACGACGTTTCCTCGGCCCTTTGGTCGAGCGCGTTTTCGGAGACTATCCCGACCTCGAGTACGTGCGCGCGCTGCGCGCAGGCACGCTGCCTGCCAATATCCAGGTGCGCCATTTTTACGTGCAGGCAGGCGCCTGGCTCGGCGTGGAGTCGGTGCAGCACGAATTCACCAGCGTCAACTACTCGCACGTCGTACGGGATCTGGTCGAGCTTGGCGTCAACGTGCTCGCCCAGCAGGTCGCCGCCCGCAGCAGCAGCGGACGGAACGAACTCAGCCTGAGCTGCAACCCCGACCTCACGCTGGATCTTTTCCCGTGCCTGGATCAGGCACGCGCCAGCGGCGCCCAGGTCGTCACGATCGGCGCAGTAAACCGGCGCCTGCCGTTCATGCTCGGCGATGCGGTCATCCCCGAAGCACGCTTCGATCTGCTGCTCGATCATGAGCGCTACGACCACGATCCGTACTGCCCGCCGCAGCTGCCGATACGAGATGTAGAGCACGCGCTCGGCCTCAATGCCGCCGCACTGGTGCGTGACGGCGGTACGCTGCAGCTCGGCATCGGCGAGCTGGGTGAGGCCTGCGTCTACGGGCTGCAGTTGCGCCAGCAACGCAATGATGTATTTCGCGCCGCCCTGGCTGCCACCGGCGTATCCACGCGCAGCGCCCAGGCCATCGAGCGGCTCGGCGGCCTCGCGCCGTTCGACCGTGGCCTGTACGCATGCACAGAAATGTTCATCGACGGCTTTCTTGAGCTGTACCGCAGCGGCATCCTCGCCCGTCGCGTCTATCCGCACGCGACGCTACAACGCCTGCTCGACGACGGCGTGATCACTGAGCGCATCGACGTTGAGCTGCTTGTCGCCCTCTCTCGCGCTGGCATCGAGTGGCTGGACCCCGCGGATTTCGATGGGCTGCAACGCGCCGGGCTGTTCCTGCCAGGCACGCGCCTCGCGGCTCGGGGCGTACTGCTGGCGCCGGATGGCGCGCGGCTCGAGGCCCGTCTGGATACGGTGGAAGCGCGCGCCGAGATCGCCGCTCACTGCCTCGCGCGCCGCCTCGACGGCGGCCGCGTACTGCACGCCGGATTTCTGCTGGGGCCGCGCGGCTTCTACGGCGCGCTGCGTGACCTTCCTGAGGACGACCGCCAGCGCTTCGACATGACGCGCATCAGCTTCACCAACCAGCTCTACGGGCCGGATCAGGCGCTGAAGATCGCGCAGCGACGCCACGCCCGCTTCATCAACACCACGATGATGGTCAATGGCCTCGGTGCGGCCGTTTCTGATGCGCTGGATTCAGGCCAGGTGATCAGCGGTGTTGGCGGGCAGTACAACTTCGTCGCAATGGCACACGCGCTACCGGAAGCCCGCTCGATTCTGCTGCTGCGCAGCACCCGCACCAGCGGCGGCACGACGGGCTCTAACATCCTGTGGAACTACGGCCACACAACGATCCCACGCCATCTTCGTGACGTGGTGGTCACCGAGTACGGCATCGCCGACCTGCGTGGACTGACGGACCGTGACTGTGTCGCGTCCCTGCTTGCCGTGACCGACTCCCGCTTCCAGCCGGCGTTGCTCGGGCAAGCGCAGCGAGCGGGCAAGATCGAGCAGGGCTACCGTATCCCGGACCCGCAGCGCGACAACCAACCAGAAGCAATCGCCAACGCACTACGGCCGCTGCGCGCGCAGGGACTGTTCTCGGAATATCCGTTCGGCAGCGACCTCACAGCCGAGGAAATCGTGCTGGCGCGCGCTCTCGAGCGCCTAAAGGCGCGCAACGCGACCCCACAAGGCAGGGCGCGAACGCTGCTGGCAGCAGTGGCGGCAAGCGGCGATTCGACGGAACTGCAGCCGTACTTGGAGCGGCTTGGGCTAGCCACGCCAAAGGGCTGGCGCCAGCGACTGATGGCGCGGATGGTCGCCGGCGCGATCAGCGAGACACTGGAGCCCGGCTAGAGACGCTCTACGCCGTCGCCAGCTGGCGACCGATTCGCTCAGCCTGCAGGCGCAGCATTGGACCGAAGCCGGCCGCATCGTAGAAGCCATTGAGCGCGACCAGATCGGGTGATCCGCGGCGCAGTGACGCCGAGCTGACCACCAACGGCATGTCACAGGCAATTCTCGTCAGCTCACGCGCAAGGTAGGCGGCGCTGCGATGCTCGGCAAGGCGAGCGGCAACGCCCGCAGCGCCGCGCATCTTGAGGGTCGGCACACGCGCAAGGTTGGCATACAGGTCATCCAGAGACTCGAACTCGGCGAGCAGGACCGCGGCGGTCTTGGGGCCAACGCCCGGCACGCCCGGGACGTTGTCCACAGCATCGCCAGTCAGTGCGAGATAGTCGGCCATGCGCTCGGGCCGTACACCAAAGCGCGCCGCAATGTCCTCGTAGCCGAACCGTTGTTCCGCCATGTAGTCCCAGAACTCATCGCCATCATGCACGAGCTGGGAAAGGTCCTTGTCGCGGGTCACGAGCGTCGAGCGAAAGCCCGCCGGCCGCATCCGCGTTGCGATCGTGCCGATGATGTCATCGGCCTCGTATTCCGGGCTGGAATAATCGGCGGCACCTAGATGCCGGCACAACTCCCGGCAGCGCGCGAACTGCTGCTTGAGGGCAATTGGCGCCGGGTCACGATTCGCCTTGTAGGCCGGATAGATGCGGTTCCGGAATGAGCTTGCGAGACTCTCGTCAAAAGCGACCGCCAGATACTCCGGTCGCTCATGCTCGAGCAGGTCGGACATGAACCGTGCAAAGCCATACAGCGCGTTGACCGGCTGCCCCTCCGCGTCGGTCATGTGGTCCGGAATCGAGTAGTAGGCGCGGAAGACGAAGAAGCTGGCGTCGACCAGGTGCAGCGATGGCATCGCGCTAGTGACACCACTCGCGCAGCCGCATGTGCAGCGGACTCGAGCGAGGAAAATGAGCAAGCAGGTACTGCATCTGGTCAGCTAGCACGCGGCGTCCTTTCAGGTAGATGTACTCAGGGTACGTCGGCGTGAACGGTACGGCCAGCAGTTGCATGCCGGCCTCCTCCGGCGTCCGGTATGCCTTGGCGTTGTTGCAGCGACGGCAGGCGGTGACAACGTTGGTCCAGATATCCGCACCACCGCGGCAGAATGGCCGCACATGGTCACGCGACAGCAGCGAAGTATGGAAGCGCAGACCGCAGTACATGCAGAGGTAGGAGTCGCGCTTGAAGAGCGTCTCGTTGTTCAGCGGGGGAACGTAGTCCGAGCGCAGCGTGCCGGGATTGCTGGAATGACCGACAGTCGCGACGATGGAACTGACATCGACGACGCTCTGCTGACCGGTGCGGGCGTTGGTGCCGCCGTATAGGCGGAACAGGATGGAGCCAACCGTGTAGGCGACCTGGCCCATGTAGTAAAGACGCACCGCCTCGCGGTAGTCGATCCACTCCAAGGGCATGCCCGCGATATCGGTACGCAGCACCTGCTGGCCGAGCGGGGAAAGCACGCGCGGAATAACATACGCACTTCCCGAGAGTCGTGCGGTCAAGTCGGGCCTCTGCAGAGGTGGCCTCGATTTCATGCCTGTAAGATACGAGAGCCCTGTGCCATAATCAAACGACGCAAGGCACTAACTAAAACGCACTATCCGGGTCCGCGTCGCCTGCGTAAAAAGCCTAGCGACTGCGCCTTGCGGGGCCCGATCGGGAGGTTCTCGATGTCGTCCTCTCCTAACGCCGCTGGGATCGTCATCGGCGTCCCCCGTGAAACCACTCCTGGCGAAGCCCGTGTCGCGCTCGTTCCCGAGGTCGCGGCAAAATTCGCCAAGCTCGGCGCCCGAGTCGTCCTTGAACGAGGCGCCGGCGACGCCGCCAAGTTCCCAGACGCTGCCTACAAGGACGTGGAGTTCGTCGACTCCGCTGCCGAGCTGTACGCACGCGCCGACCTGCTATTGAAGGTCCAGCCGCTCACGCCGGCAGAGGCCGGCATGCTGAAGTCCGGCGCCGTGCACGCCGGCTTCATGCAGGCCCACAATCACCTCCCGGCAGTGCAGGTATTGCGCGATCGGCAGGTCACGAGCTTCGCGATGGAGCTCGTGCCACGTATCTCCAGGGCCCAGTCGATGGACGCGCTGTCCTCGCAGGCGGCGATCTCTGGCTACAAGGCCGTGCTGATCGGCGCAAATACCCTGGACCGCTTCTTTCCGATGCTGACCACCGCAGCGGGCACGATTCGCCCCGCGACGGTGCTCGTGATTGGTGTCGGTGTCGCTGGCCTGCAGGCCATCGCGACCGCCAAGCGCCTTGGCGCAATCGTCGAGGCGTACGACGTGCGCAGCGCGACGCGCGATCAAGTGAAGTCGCTCGGCGCCAAGTTCATCGAAACGGGCGTCACGGCGGAAGGTGCTGGCGGTTACGCCCGCGAGCTGACCGCTGAGGAAAAGGCCACCCAGCAGGAAGTTCTGGACGGCCGCCTCGTGGTCGCCGACGTCGTCATCACGACCGCGGGCGTGCCAGGTCGGCCAGCGCCGCGCATCGTTTCGAAGGCCGTAGTGGAGCGCATGAAGACCGGTGCGGTCATCGTCGACATCCTCGCGGAGAACGGCGGCAACTGCGAGCTGACCCGGGCTGGCGAAACCGTGCAGCACGGCGGCGTGCGGATCGTAGGTCCGGTGAACCTGCCGGCGCAGCTCGCGTACCACGCTTCCGAGATGTACGCGCGCAACCTCTACAACCTGCTGAGCCCGGCGCTGAAAGACGGCGTGCTCAACTTCGACTGGGCCGATGAGGTGTTTGCCGGCACGGTGCTGACGAACGCGGGCCAAGTCAAACACGAACCCACTGCCAAGCTGCTAGCGGCTGGCTGAAGGAGCGACCAATGAACGGCGTTATAGCAATCTACATCTTCATGCTCGCGGCCTTCACCGGCTACGAGGTCATTTCGCGTGTGCCAGTTATCCTGCATACGCCGCTTATGTCCGGCAGTAACTTCGTGCACGGCATCGTGCTGGTCGGCGCGATGGTTGCGCTGTTCAACGCGCACGGCATGCTCGAGCTGTCTATCGGCTTCGTCGGCGTGATCCTCGCTGCGGGCAACGCGGTCGGCGGTTACGTCGTGACCGAACGAATGCTCGAGATGTTCAAATCGAGCAATAAGAAGGCGCCAGCCGGAGGACACCACTAATGTCCTCACTTAACTCGGGCCTGGCGGCCGGCATCGTTCAGGCGGCGTACATCCTCGTCGCGGCCCTGTTCATCATGGGCCTCAAGCGGATGAGCTCGCCGTCAACGGCGCGCGGCGGCATCCTCTGGGCCGGCATGGGCATGGTCATCGCGACACTGGTCACGTACCTGCTCGGCGACTTCAACCTCAATCTGGCTCTGGTACTAATCGCAACCGCTGTCGGCGGTGGCTTCGCCTGGTGGACCGGCAAGCGGGTGGCGATGACCGACATGCCGCAGATGATTGCGCTCTACAACGGCATGGGCGGCGGCGCCGCGGCCGCGATCGCGGCGGTTGAACTTTACCGTGGCCCTACCGAGAGCCCTGTATTCGGCACGCTCGCAGTCCTCGGCGGCCTGATTGGCGCAGTCTCGTTCTCCGGGTCCGGTATCGCGTTCGGAAAATTGCAGGGGCTGATCAAAAAGTCGTTCCGCTTTGGTGGCCAGCAGTTCGTCAACATGCTGCTCCTGGCGATTGCTGTTGCGCTTGGCGCGATGATCGCCACCGGCATGAATACGAGCCCGGCGGTGGTTACCGCGTTCTTCGTGCTCGCGCTTGTGCTCGGCGTGACGATGACGCTGCCGATTGGCGGCGCCGACATGCCGGTCGTGATCTCGCTGTACAACGCCCTTACCGGACTTGCGGTCGCGTTCGAAGGCTTCGTGCTGCAGAACGCCGCGATGATCATCGCCGGCATGGTGGTTGGCTCCGCCGGCACGCTGCTGACGCAGTTGATGGCCAAGGCGATGAACCGCTCGCTCGGCAACGTGCTGTTCTCGGGCTTCGGTGAGAGCAGCAGCGCGGCCAGCGGCCCGGTGACCGGCTCGATGAAGTCGATCGAGGCGGCCGATGCCGGGGTCATGATGGCCTATGCACAGAAGGTCATCATCGTTCCGGGCTACGGCATGGCGGTCGGCCAGGCGCAGCATAAGGTGTGGGAGCTTGCGCAGCTGTTGCAAAACAACGGCGTTGCGGTGAAGTTCGCGATCCATCCGGTTGCGGGCCGCATGCCCGGCCACATGAACGTGCTGCTGGCCGAGGCAGGCGTGCCGTACGACATCATTGCGGACCTCGAGGAGATCAACGCCGAGTTCGAGACCTCTGATGTCGCGTTGATCATCGGCGCGAACGACGTGGTGAACCCGGTCGCGCGCAACGACAAGTCCAGCCCCATCTACGGCATGCCAATCCTCAACGCCGACAAGGCCAAGAACGTGATTGTCATCAAGCGTGGCCAGGGCCAGGGCTTTTCGGGCATCGAGAACGCGCTGTTCTTCCTCGACAACACCCGCATGCTCTACGGCGACGCACAAGGCGCCGTCAACCAGCTCATCCAGGGCGTGAAGTCGTCTGGCTGAGGTCGTGCGCGGACTCGCACGATCGCTGTATTTCTGGGTCCTCGTCGCAGTCGCGGCGGGGGCCCTGGTGGGGACGCTGGCACCGGACGCTGGCGTCGCCCTCAAGCCTCTCGGTGACGGCTTCATCCGCTTGATCCGCATGCTGGTTGGACCGATCGTGTTCTGCACGATCGTGCTCGGCATCGCTCACATGCGGGACTTGCCGCGCGTTGGCCGAGTTGGCATCAAGGCACTGGCGTACTTCGAAGTGCTTTCCACGGTCGCCCTCGGCGTCGGCATGCTGGTCGGCAACCTGGTGCGTCCCGGCGACGGCTTCCACGTTGATCCAAGCCGCCTCGACGCCAGTGCGGTCGCGAAATACGCATCGGCTGCACACGAGCAGTCGATCTCCGACTTCCTGCTGAATATCATTCCGACCACACTGCCCGGCGCGCTGACCTCTGGCGAGCTGCTGCAGGTACTGGTCGCAGCGCTGCTCACCGGCTTCGGCGCCGCGATGGTCGGCGAGCGTGCGCAGTTCTTCGTCTCATTCATCGAGTCAGCGTCACAGGTTCTGTTTCGCATCGTTTCGATGGTGATGTGGGCAGCGCCTATTGGCGCTTTTGGCGCAATGGCTTTCACACTCGGCAAGTTTGGCTGGCACAGCCTCGCGCCACTGGCGCGGTTCATGGGCGTTTTCTACCTGACATGCGCGCTGTTCGTGTTTGTTGTACTCGGCCTGGTCGCGCGCTGGTCGGGCTTCAGTCTCTGGCGTCTAGTGGCGTACCTGCGCACCGAGATTCTCACCGTGATAGGCACGTCTTCCTCGGAAAGCGTGCTGGCACTACTGATAGACCGGCTCGAACGGCTCGGTTGTCGGCGTGCGACCGTCGGCCTGGTAGTGCCAACTGGCTATTCTTTCAACCTCGACGGAACCTGCATCTACCTTTCGCTTGCCGTGCTCTTCCTCGCGCAGGCGTTGGACGTTTCGCTATCGCTTGGCCAGCAGCTGACGCTGCTGGTCGTCGCGATGCTCTCGTCGAAGGGCGCCGCGACCGTGACCGGCGGCGGCTTCATCACCCTGGCGGCCACACTCACCGTAGTGCCCAGCGTACCGGTCGCCGCACTTGCGCTGATTCTTGGGATAGACCGCTTCATGAGCGAGGCTCGTGCCGTCACGAACCTGATCGGCAACGCGGTGGCGACACTTGTCATCTCACGTTGGGAGGGCGAAATCAGCGCAACGGACCTGCGCCGCGCGCTCGCCGCCGGCCCGGATTCCGCTAACCCGGTGTGACGGCGCTCTAGCCCTTCTTGCGCTCTGCTGGGCGCTCGCGCACCGGCACCGGCACGTTGCAGACGTCGATCCGGCCTGCCGGCACCTTGTACCAGGCATCCTTGCGGTTGCGGCGCAGCTCGACGAGCTTCTGGAAAATCGGCAGGTCCGTGCGCATTACTTCCAGCGGCAGACGCTCAGCAGCCGGCACGTCGGCGGCCACCCGCACGCTCTGAATGGGCACGCGTTGTTCTGGCTCGTAGAAGCCAAGATCGCCCGTGCCACGCGGCAAGGACGACAGCAGCTCCAAGCCCCAGACGACGCGACCAACGATTGCAACGTTACGGTCGAGCTGGCGCGGTGAGTGTCCGATGACTACGTACAGTTCCGCGCCGATCGCGGTAGCCGGGTCATTGTCGCGGCCAACGCCGACCATGCCATAGCAGTGCACCGGCCATGCCTCGCCGTCCGCTGCGCTACGCGCGACCGGCATGCCATTCGAGTAGCCGACCTCAGGCGCATAGGTGTCCTGATCTTTCAGGCGGTAGAAAGGCAAGTCGGCAGCGCTGCGCGTGAACTCCGGTGGCAGGCGCTTGTCACCGACCTCGGGCTTCGAGTTCAACGGATCGCCGAGCTGAGCGACGAAGTTGTCCTGCAAGCGCACGATCGCAAGCCCGTCATACCAGTGCGCACGAGACAGCTTGAGGATGTTCGCGACGTGACGCGGCGCGAATGCAGGCGCAAGCTCAATCACCACGCGTCCCGCCGAAAGGTCTAGGTAAACCGTACGCTCCGGGTCGAGCGGTCGCCAGTCGCCGGGCTTTGAGGCCGCCACTAGGTCGCGCATCGTGGTCGGCTGCGGCGGCTTCTTCGGCGCCGCCTGCGCCAAAGCAGTCGCAGCGACCAACGCAGCGGTGAGGATGGCAAGGTTGCGAATCATCTTCATGTCGAAGCCCTTACGCGAGCGTGTGGAAGACATTCTGGACGTCATCGTCCTGCTCAAGCTTGTCGATCAACTCCAAAACTTCCTTGGCCTGTTCTTCCGGCACTTCCGTCGGCGCAGCACAGACGAACTCCCGCTCCGCCGACAGCGGCACAAGCCCGCGATCCTCGAGTGCCTTCTGCAGGTTGCCAAAGTCGACGAACGCGCAGCGAATAACCAGCTGAGGCTCCCCCTTGTCGCCCGTGCTCTCGCCCATCTCGTCGAGGCCGTGGTCCATCAGGTAAAGCTCCAGGTCGTCCTGGTCGATACCTTCCGGGCTCAACCGGAACACGCCCATCTCCTTGAACTGGAAGCTCACGCTGCCGGAGGTGGCGAAATTGCCGCCGTACTTCGAGAAGATATGACGGACGCTGGCGACAGTGCGGGTCGGGTTGTCAGTGGCCGTTTCGACCAGGATGGCGACGCCGTGCGGAGCGTAGCCTTCGTAAATCACGACGGTAAAGTTCGCCGCATCCTTGCCGGAGGCGCGCTTTATCGCGGCCTCGACCTTATCTCTGGGCATGTTCACGGCGCGCGCGTTCTGGATGCAGCGGCGCAGACCCGGGTTCGCACTCGGGTCAGCGCCGCCTGACTTGACCGAAATGTTGATGTCTTTGGCGATGCGGTGGAACTGCTTCGCCATCCGGTTCCAGCGCGCGAACATGGCGTGCTTGCGGACTTCGAAGATACGACCCATGGGTGTGGCGATCCTGCGGCAAGGAGGCCCGGCTAGCCGGGCGGTGAGCCGGTTAGTTTAGTGCTTCGGAGGGGGCAACGTCGCCCCCTGCGCATGATGCCCGGCCGGAGCGGGGCCACCTGGGTGGCGGCGCTCCCGCGCCGGGGGTACCCAGTGCGTTCCACCCCCGGCAGGGGCCTCGTCCGGCGCCCGTGCCAGCAGGTAGCGGACCCGCGGCGGCTCCGGGCCCTGATGGAAGACCAGAACCCGGGCCCGGACCCTCTCATCGGCGGCCGTCGCCCGCTGCCACTGGCGCAAATGGTCCAGCCAGGTGACCGCCTGATAGCGCTCAATGAAACGCGTGGGCTCAACGAGGTCCTGCATCAACGACCAGCGGCGCGCGCCGTCCCGACGCCGGGTCCGGCCGAGTTTGTGGGCGGCCTCGATGAACGCGCCGATATTGGCGGCGTCGACGCGGTACTCAACCGACACGACGATCGGTCCGGCGTCCGGATCGACCGCCAGATGGGCGTGATCTGCAACGGCATTCTCGAGAGGGCCCACATCCGCCATTCCGGCGGCGTGCAGGGGCCAGCGCCGCCCGAGCAGCACCGCAGCTAGCAGAGCGAGGCCGCCCGTCACCAGCCCGATGCGCAAGCCCACGTATTCGGCGCACATCCCAAACATCCAGCTGCCAACCGCGATTCCGCCAAATACTCCGGTCTGGTAGAACGCGAGAGTCCGGCCGACCACCCAGCGCGGGGACAACACCTGCGTTAGGACGTTGAAGGTCGAGAACGACAGCACCCAGGCCCCACCAGCAAGCACCATAAAAGGCACGGACAGCCAGAGGGACTCCGACACGGCCATTACGATCGTCGCGAGGCCGAACACACCCGAAGAAAGGGTAACGATCTGCTCGGGTCCGTAACGGCGGCGCAAGCCAGTACTGGCGAGTGCAGCGAGCACCGCGCCACCGCCGAAGGCCCCGAGCAGCAGGCCATAGGTGAGCGGCCCGCCGCCCAGCTGATCACGCGCAATCAGCGGCACGGTCGCCCACATGCTGCTGGCGAACAGACCAAACACGGCACTACGGACCAGCACGGTCCGGATCGCAGGCGACAGGCGCGCGTAGCGTAAGCCCGCGCCAATCGCGGCACCGATGCTCTCCGGCGGCAGCGTCGCGGCCGGCCGCGGCCGCTTCCACGCGGCCAGTACGGCTATCAGCCCGACGTAGGAGCAGGTGTTGATCAAAAACGCGGTCTGCGCACCGGCGGCGGCGACAATAGCGCCGCCAAGCGCGGGGCCTACGGTGCGGGCGATATTGAAACCCAGCGCATTGAGCGCAACGGCTGCCGGCAAGTGCGCGATCGGCACCTGCTCGCCGACAGACGACTGCCAGGCCGGACCGTACAGTGCGCTGCCGCAGCCCAGCAGGAACGTAAACCCGAGCAGCGACCACGGCGTGAGCACGCCTCGATAGGCAAGCACGGTCAGCAGCAGCGCCGCGACCGCCATGACCGCCTGCGCAAGCAACATCACGTGACGACGGTCCCAGATGTCAGCAACCGCACCGGCCGGCACGGACAGCAACATGATCGGCAGTGCAGTGGCAGCTTGGACGAACGCCACCATGTCGGCCGAATGCACCAGTGTGGTCATCAACCACGCCGCGCCAACGGTCTGGATCAGGGTGCCGAAGTTGGAGCCGAGGCTGGCGAGCCAAAGCTTGCGGAACCCCGGCTCGCCAAGCGGAGCCAGCGCACCGCGGTACCAGGCTGAAGCAGCGGATGAAGCGGTGGGTTCCATACCAGGATTGTGGCGCCTGACGGGCGCCACTGCGAGCATCAAGACGCCGGGACTAGCCCGCCTTGCGCAGTTCCTCGCGAACTACGCGCCGCAGCGTCCGCTCGAGCGGCTCGGCTGAATGCTTGATGTGTTCGCGCAGCGTCGCGTTCACCAGCGCGCCGAGGGCCGCCGGGTCGATGCGCTCGCCGAACCAGCCGCGCACGTCATCATCGAGCACTATGGTCGTGGCAGATGAGGACGCGGTAGCGATGCCCCGTTGTTCGTTGGAGAACTCCATCTCATCCCTCATGGCTGGCCTCGGGTGGATGTGGCGGCGACGAACGCAGTATGGACCCGCGCCGCCGATCGTCAAGTCGGATCGAGCGTGGCTTTTTAGCGGCGTGCGCGCACTGCGATCTCACCCCAGAGCGCGAATACGCCAAGCACGACCAGGAACGTGACCAACGGCCGCCAGCCGGCACGTGCGAAGCGCAGTGCAAGCCAGACAAGCCCCGCCAAGGCCGCCAGTTGCAGCCAGCGCGGCTGGCGACGCAGCGCCTGCCAACGACCTGCCCATTGACGCGAAACGCCCCGAAACGCGAGCAGCAGCGACGCTATGCCAACGGCGAATATCAGCGCATACGGCAGCCAGTCGACGTGCCTCACGAGGGGGTGCGGCGCAAACTACTGCTTGAGCGCAGTGCTAAGCGTCGCCAGAGCCTGAAAGGCAGCTTTTTCCGACGAAGTTGTCGTCAGGCCAAAGCGGGCGAACGGGCCGGGGGTCTGCCGCTGCTGCGCGTAGGCGACGTAATGGGTGGAGCCCTGCGGCGTATCGTTACGCTTGTCGGCAACGCGCACCATCGGGGCATCCGGCACCTTGATGCCAGTTACCAGCGTGATGAACATCAGCCGCACATCGAGCTCCTTGGCGTGCCGGGCGAACACCGAGCAAACACCTGTATCTGTTAACGCCACAACGAATTCGCCGTGACCGTCAGAGGCCAACCAGGCCTTGCCGGCCCCATCATGCAGGTACGGACCACTGTGCTGCGCATCCAGCAATGGCAGCTCCTTCGCGGTGAGGTCGTCAACGAGCTTCGCCGGTGACTGGTAGTACTTGACGCAGGTCGCACTGAACAGCGAGACGAATGCCTCCGATACCTTGTCCATCGGCTCGAGTTTTTCTTCCTGGGCGCGGGCAGCGCTGCCGGCCAGCGCGAGCACAGCGAGAACAACGGCGGCCAGCAAGTGCTGCGGGCGGCACGAAAGACGGGCAGATGCAGTCATCGGGGGCTCCATGCGCGAGGCGCCGGACGACGTCCGCCCGGCAGCGTGAAGGCTATTAGTGTAGCCGCAATCGCTGCTTGGGCGCGCGGCCGGGTAGGTCAGCGGATGCGGCGCGGAGTGCGCTCGTGGACGCGCTCGCGCACCAGCGCGCGTTCCTGAGGAGTCATCTGCCGCCAACGGTCTCGCAAGGCTTCGCGGCGCTCCGGCGGCAGCCGACTGAAGCTCTCGAAGCGGTCGTGGATTCGCTGCTGCTCGTCCGGCGGCAGCGTCCGGAACTGACGCCAGCGCTCGCGCATCTGCTCGCGCTGAGCCGGCGGCAAGGTGCGCCAGTGGTCAAAACGCTGCTTGGCCTGGTCGCGCTGCTCGACCGACATCGCAACCCAGCGCTCGCTGCCGCGGGCCAGGGTCGCCTGACGCCCCGGCGGCAGCTGGCTCCAACGCTCCTCGAACGACTTGAGGAGTTGCTGCTGCGAGGGTGCAAGTGCCGACCAGGCAATGCCCGCAGGCTCGTCCGCACGCGCCTGCGGCGTGACCACCGCGAGGCTGAGCGCGCACAGCAGCAGTGCCGCGGTAAGCCGTATGCAGCGGCTCGATGACCTAAAATTCATGGCTTTTCGCTCCCGCCTTTGGCCGCCGGCTTCACCGCCTCGGCCTTGGTCGTCGACTCACGCTCCACTAGGTACTTCTGCAACTCGAGCTCCGAATCGTCGCCACTACCCAGAAACTCGAGGAACTCGGTATCAGGTGTGGTCGGCTTCGCGTCAGCCGCCAGCGCAGCGCCCACGTGCAGCACGCACCAACTCGCCAGCAGCAGTCGACCGTTCGCCACGCGCATCTGCTACCCCGCGCCTCCGGCGGTGTTGCCGCCAGCCCAGTCGTAGAAATCAGCATCATCCTGGTACAAATCAGGCTCCTCGCTGGACGAAAGCATTTCTGCGTCCTCAAGTGGCGTGGCCTCAGCAAGCGTCGGCTGCGGTACGTTGCCCGGGTGCGCGATCCAGACCGCAAGCGCGAGGGCCGCGGCGCCGGCCAGCACGCTACCCGGCAACCAGAGCCCGGGCACACGAAACTGGCGGCTGTCGCGGCTCGCCACAAGTTCGGCAACAGCCGCCTGGCGCGCGCGACTGAGGCGAGAACTGGCGCGCCCGTCGACGCTCTCGATGCGAGCGGCGAGGGCCTCGTGGCAGCGCGCTTCGAACGGATCACGTTCCGGTGTCATGTCCAATGCTCTCCCAGCGTCGCGCGCAACGCCTGTAGCGCGCGAAAATAATGCGTTTTCACACTGCCCTGCGAGCAGCCCATCGCCGCCGCCGCCTCAGCGACGTCCATACCCTCAAGCGCGCGCAACAGAAACACCTGCTGCTGGCGCGCGGGCAATGCCGCCAGCGCCCCCTCGAGAGCCGCCATCGCCTGACCCTGCTCAAGCTTGACGTCAGGCCCCACATCGGTTGTGACAGCCGCATCGATCGGATCCTGCGGGTCGTCTTGCTGCGCGACTCCGCCCGTCCACCAAGCAATCACCCGCGAGCGGGTTCGCCGACGGCGGCGCCAGTCGTGGATGCGATTCTGCAGGATCCGGTAGAACAGCGGCTTCCACTGCTCAGCCGGCCGATTGCCATAGTTGCGGGCCAGCTGGATCATCGACTCCTGCACGACGTCGAGTGCATCGTCGGAGTTGCGCAGCGCGATCTCGGCGATCCGGAACGCGCGCCGATCCACCTCCTTCAAAAAGCGCTCAAGCTCGTGGGCCGCGTCCAGAATTCTCTCCCCGGTGACCGACTGGCGAACGGCGCAGCGGCCGTAGCAGGCATCGCGCCGGAGGGTAGCAGAGCAGGTCATCGGTGCGTCCACAGGCAGATGAAGTTCGGTTCATCGAAGCGGCTGAATGCGAGCGCTGGCCGCATCGCGCCCTCGCCGGTATAACGTGCGCTGACTGGGCGCGTTGACTGCCACCCCGGAACGGGCGCTTTCCGCCCCGATGATAACCCGTAACACCTTGATTTAAATTGCATAAAAGACAACCTCCGAACCACGACGGGCCGGTGCTCCGCGTCGCGCTGGATGCGCCGCTGCGGCGCCTGTTCGACTACCTGCCGCCGGTTGGGGTCGCGCTGGAGAGCTGCCGCACCGGACTGCGAGTCGAGGTTCCGTTCGGCCGCCAGACACGGATCGGCCTGATCGTCGAGATCGGCCAGGGTTCGAACCTGCCGAGCGCACGCCTGAAGGCCGCCGCTACCGTGCTCGACACCGAGCCGCCGCTGGACGCCATGACTTTTGAGTTGGTGCGCTGGGCCGCCGATTATTACCACCACCCGGTCGGCGAGGCGCTTGCCACCGCCTTGCCCTCGGCGCTGCGCGCCGGGCGACCGTTGAACGTCCGCGAGACGCGCTGGCAGTGGCGCACGGCGGGAACCGAGGCACTCGCCGGGCGTCCCCGCCTCGGGCCGCGCCAGAAGGCGCTGGCCGCCGCACTCAACGCCGCGGCCTCGATCGGCGACACCGAACTCGAGGTTCTGGGCAGCGGCACACGAGAAGCGCTGAAGGGCTTCGCAACGCGCGGCTGGATCGAGTCGTTCGAGTACGAGCCACCCGCCCTCGCACCTCCCGCCGCGACGGTGGCGCAAGGACCCAAACTTACGGCCGCGCAGGCCGAAGCGCTCACCGCGATCGGCGCAACGCTCGGCACCTTTGCGCCGTTCCTGCTGCATGGCGTCACCGGCAGCGGCAAGACCGAGGTCTACCTGCGCAGCATCGAGGCTGTACTCGCGCGCGGCGAGCAGGCGCTGGTGCTGGTGCCTGAAATCGCGCTTACGCCGCAGGCCGTGCAGCGCTTCTCAAGCCGCTATTCGGTGCCCCTTGCCGTGCTGCATTCAGGGCTCACGGACGGCGAACGGCTGCAGATGTGGCGCGCAGCACGCAGTGGCGCGGCGCCGATCGTCATCGGCACACGCTCGGCGGTGTTCGTGCCACTGGCGAGGCCAGGCATCGTAATTGTTGACGAGGAACACGACGCTTCCTACAAACAGCAGGAAGGCTTCCGCTACTCGGCCCGCGATCTCGCCGTGCTACGTGCGCAGCGGCACGGCATCCCGGTAGTGCTGGGCTCGGCGACACCCTCGCTGGAAACGCTGCAGCAGGCTGAAAGCGGGCGCTATGTGCGCTTGCGCCTGCCCGAGCGCGCCGGCGCCGCCGGCGCTCCGCGCACCGCGATGGTGGATCTGCGCATCCACGAGGAGCGGCATGGAATCGCCACACCGAGCATGCTGGCGATGCAGCGGCATCTGGCGGCCGGCGGTCAGGTACTGCTCTACCTCAATCGGCGCGGCTACGCACCGACGCTATTCTGCCCGGCCTGCAGTTGGGCGGCTCCGTGCGGCGAGTGCGACGCGCGCATGACGGTGCACCTGAAGCGCCACCGCCTGATCTGCCATCACTGCGGGGCGCAGGCGCCAGTGCCATTTGCGTGTCCGACCTGCGGCGCCGAGGTGCGGCCGGTCGGTCAGGGCACGGAGCGCGTCGAGGACGCACTCGACGAATTCTTTCCGGGCGTACCGGTAGTGCGCATCGACCGCGACACGATCCAGAGCCGCGGCGAGATCGAGGCAGCGCTGGAGCGGGTGCACTCCGGCGAGGCGCGGATCCTGGTCGGCACGCAGATGCTGACCAAGGGGCATGATTTCCCGGACGTGACGCTGGTCGTGGTGCTGAACGCCGACCAGGGGCTGTTCGGTAGCGACTTCCGCGCCAGCGAGCGGCTCGCCCAGAGCATCGTGCAGGTCGCCGGCCGCGCCGGGCGCGCCACCCGCCCCGGCGAGGTGCTGGTGCAAACCGCCTGCCCGGAACATCCCCTGCTGACCCGTCTGATGACCGAAGGCTATGACGGCTACGCCCGCGCCGCGCTGGCGGAACGTGCCGAGGCCCGCTGGCCGCCCTTCAGCCGACTGGCGTTGCTGCGCGCCGACGCCCCCGTCCGCGAGCACGCGCTGGAGTTCCTAGAGGCGGCGCGAAAGCTCGCCGAGGGCCCGGCCAGCGGCAGCGTGCGACTGCTGGGCCCGGCGGCAGCGGCGATGGAGCGCCGCGCCGGCCGCTACCGCGCTCAGTTGTTGTTGGAATCAACCTCGCGCGGCGCGCTGCAACAATTCCTGGCCCCGTGGCTCGATGCGATCAGCGCGCTGCAATCCGCCCGCCGAGTACGCTGGTCGATCGATGTCGACCCCCTCGAGGTTGGCTGACAAGGTAGGGTTTTGCGGGATCCCGCTGTCGGGCGAATCCGGTAGACTTTCCTCCCCCCCCCGAGCCAGCACGTTGTAGCGGATTCAACCTTGAAATCGACGATTGAAAAACTGATCAGCACCGCTCTGGCGGCGCTTCCCCCAGACCTGCTTAGCGCCGAGGCGCGCGCTGCGCGCCCCGAGGTAGAGCGCACCCGCGACGCCAGCCACGGCGACTACGCGAGCAACGTGGCGATGCGCCATGCGAAGGCCGCAAAGCAGAACCCGCGCGCACTGGCCGAAGCAATCATCAGCGCACTGCCAGCGGATCCGTCTGTAGCCCGCGTCGAGCTTGCAGGCCCCGGCTTCATCAACTTCCACCTGACCGCGGCGGCCTATCACGCCGAACTCGGCGCAATCATCGACCAGGGCGCCAGCTATGGCATCCAGCCGCCGGCAAGTGGCGAAAAAATCCTGCTGGAGTTCGTCTCCTCGAACCCGACCGGCCCCCTGCACGTCGGTCACGGCCGCCACGCCGCCTACGGAGCGGCGCTGGCGAACCTCCTGATCGCCGCCGGCCACTCGGTACACCGCGAGTTCTACATCAATGACTCCGGCCGGCAGGTCGATATCCTTGCCGTCTGCGTCTGGCTGCGTTACCTCGAGCGCCTCGGCGAGGACGCGCCATTCCCGAGCAACGGCTACAAGGGCGAGTACCTGCTGGCGATCGCAGCCTCGCTCGAGGCCGAGTTCAGCCACAAGCTGCGCCAAAGCGCTGCTGCCGTTCGTGACGGCCTGCCGTTGGACGAGCCGGAAGGTGGCGACAAGGAGCAGTACACCGACGCGATCATCGCGCGTGCGCGCGCCCTGCTCGGCGAGGAAGGCTTCCGCAAGGTCGTCGACCATTCCCTCAGTGGCATGACCGCGGACATCCGCAGCGATCTCGCGGAGATGGGCGTCACGTTCGACCGTTGGTTCTCGGAGCGCTCGCTGACCACCAGCGGAGCTATCGACGAGTCTCTCAAACGCCTTGAGCAGAGTGGCCACACCTATCGCAAGGACGGAGCTCTGTGGTTCCGGGCCACCGAGTTTGGCGACGACGAGGATCGGGTCGTCGAGCGCGAGAACGGCATGCGCACGTACTTCGCCTCCGACATCGCCTACCACCTCGACAAGCGCCTGCGTGGCTTCGATCGACTGATCGACGTGCTAGGTGCCGATCACCACGGATACGTCGCACGCGTGCGCGGTGGTCTCGCGGCGATGGGCGAACCGCCCGATTCTCTCGAAGTGCCGCTGCTGCAGCTGGTGAATCTGTACCGCGGCGGAGAGAAAATCGCGATGGGCAAGCGCGAAGGCAACTTCGTCACGCTGCGCCAGCTGCGACATGAGGTCGGCAACGACGCATGCCGCTTCTACTTCGTCATGCGCTCGCACGACCAGCAACTGGACTTCGATCTGGAATTGGCCAAGAGCCGCACCGCCGAAAACCCGGTGTTCTACATCCAGTACGCGCATGCGCGCGTCGCAAGCGTGCTCCGCCAGCTGGCGGAGCGCGGCCTCGAATACGACGCGGCCCGCGGCCGCGCCAACCTCGACCGGCTAACCGAGGCACACGAACGCAAACTGATGGTCGCGCTGACCCGCTATCCGGAAGTGCTGGCGCTCGCCGCCGCGACTCGTGCCCCACACACGCTGGTCAACTTCCTGCGCGAGCTGGCGAACGAGCTGCACGGCGCCTATGCAGCCGGCAACGAAAACGCAGCTCACCGCGTGATCGTGGACGACGAGGCGACACGCGACGCTCGCCTGTCCCTGTTCCAGGCGACCCGCCAGATCATCCGCAACGGGCTGGCAATCCTCGGTGTGTCCGCCCCGGATACGATGTGAAAATGAAGGATTACCGCCGCGGAGCTACCCGTCGCTCGCGGGGCACCGCAAGCGCGGGATTTTCAGGCTGGACCGGGCTCGTACTGGGGCTCGCCATCGGACTCGCCATCGCCGCGGGCGTCTGGCGCTACAAGACGCACCAACCCGTCGACCCGACGCCTGCCAAGCAGAAGAAGCTTGAGCCGGCCTCGGCGCGCGACGAAGGCGCGGACAAGGATGCGGCGAGCAGCAATGGCACTGGCACCAGCTACGCCTTCCCGGAAATGCTAAAGCACCAGGAAGTCGTGATTCCGGAGAAGGAAAAGGACCTGCACCATGATGTGCACGCCGCGCCGGTAACGCGGCCGGGAACGTATTACCTGCAGGCCGGCTCATTCCGCAACGAGGCAGATGCCGACCGCGTGCGCGCCAAGCTCGCACTGACGGGGATCGAGTCTAAGGTGCAGAAAGTTAGCGTCGACACCGACACGTTCTACCGCGTACGGATGGGACCTTTCTCGCAGCTCGACGCGCTGAATCGGGTACGCACGCGCCTCAAGCAGGCGGACATCGACGCCATCCTGATCAGCGTCGGCGGCGACTGACGCTCACACCACAACGGCAGGCAGCGGTCGGGCGACTTTCAGCGCAATCGACAGCGACGCCGCCGTCATCAGCGCCGCGACCAGAAACGGCGCGCCGGGTAACGTTACCGCGTGGCCCGCGGCCGGTGAAATTGCCCGGGCGAACGAGAAGGTGAAAAGTCCCGGGCCGATCAGGCCAACAAGCCCCATCAGGCTCGCGACCGCACCCTGCAGTTGACCTTGCTCGCTGACCGAAACGCGCTTGCTCAACAATGAGTCCGCCGCCGCCCCGTACAGCCCCGCCGCAGCACCAAACGGAATCGCACACAGAAATAGCGCGCCGCTGGGCGCGAGCGCATACGTGGCATAGCTGATCGTCTCGCAGGCGAGCCCGACCAGCGCGGCGCGGCGCTCGCCGAGCCTGCGCACGGCGGGCCCGACCAATATGCCCTGCACGATCGCGGTGCAGACGCCGATGAACGCCAGGGTCAGGCCTATTCGCATCAAGTCCCAGCCGTAGCGATAGCTCGCGTACAGTACGAACACACTGGGCAGCGAGTAATGCGCGAGCCTGCGCAGTACCTGCATCGTGCACAGGCCCGCCAGGCCTTTGCGTGCCCGAATCAGGATCAGCGCGCCCAGAGGATTCGCACGCATCCAACTGAAGCGCGTGCGCAACTCGACCGGCAGTGACTCAGGCAGCACCATCCAGCCGTAGCAGGCATTGGCCAGGGTCAGCGCCGCGGCCGCCCAGAACGGCAGACGCGGATCGACCGAGCCGAGTAGCCCACCAAGCGCCGGCCCAACCACGAAGCCGAGCCCCCACGCAGCACCGACGTAACCGAACGAGGCCGCTCGCTTCTCGGGCGGTGTGATGTCGGCGATGTAAGCCGCTGCGGTGGCGTAGGTTGCAGCGGTGATGCCGGAAAGCACGCGACCGACAAACAGCCACGCCAGGTTGGGCGCCAGCGCCATCAGCACGTAGTCGAGGCCGAGCCCGGTCAACGAGATCAGCAGTACCCGGCGTCGGCCGTGCTGATCCGACAGCACGCCCAGCAGCGGCGAAAACAGAAACTGCATCAGCGCCCAGGCAGTGGCGAACACGCCGTAAGTCTTCGCGGCAAGCGCCGTGTTGCCGTGCTGGAACTGTTCTATCAGCTTGGGGAGCACGGGCACGACGATGCCGAAGGCGAGCGAGTCCAGCACCACCGCGAGCAGAATGAAAGCGACGGCCGCGGGCCTGGCCCGCGGCGCCGCCACGGCAGCATTCAATCGTCAGTGCCGTGACGGAAGTCCACGCCCAGTGAGCGCAACTTGCGATAAAGATGTGTACGTTCCATACCAACACGCTTGGCGAGCTGGCCGACCTTGCCGTTGCACAGCAGGAGCTGCTGCTGCAGATAGGCACGCTCGAATGCCTCGCGCGCCTCCCGCAGCGGCAACGCCAGTAGGTCCTGTTTGACCAGTGGCTCATCCCGCTTGAGGTGGGTCGCCAGCTCCCGCTCGATCTCCTCGAGCCGGATCTCCTCGTCACCCCCGAGCAGCAACAGTCGGTGGGCGAGGTTCTTCAGCTCGCTCATGTTGCCCGGCCACGGATAGTTGCGCAGCCGATTTTGCGCCGCGACACCAAACCGCCGGAACGTCAGCCGCTCCTCGTCGACGAGTCGGTCGACGTAGTGGCGTAGCAGATCCGGCACGTCCTCGGCGTAATCACGCAGCGGCGGCACCTTCAGTGTGACGAGATTCAGATGTGCGAACAGATCACGGCGGAACGGCTCCGGGTCAGTGCGCAATTCAAGGCCAGGCTGCGCACCACTGATCAGGCGAGCATGCAGTGGCTGCGACTGGCTGCCGTCGACCCGCGTATAGGAGCCGGCTTCGAGGTCAGCCGCGAGCATTCGCTGCACCGAAGGTGAAAAATCCTCAAGCCCAGCGAGATACAGGGCGCCGCCCTGCGCCTGCTCGTACAGCCCAGGTGTCACGACGCCGCCGCGCTCGCTGCCGCGCAGACGCGCAGCAGCACCCTGCTCGTCGAGCGTGCCTCCGGCAACCACGACGAACGGCCGATCGGCACTCGGGCCTAGCGAGTGAAGGTAGCGCGCAAATGCCTCTCGGCCGGTGCCGGTCTCGCCGACCAGCAGCACGGAAGTGTCGCGCGAGGCGATCTGCTGGATCTGCTCGCGCAGCTGCTGCATCAGACGACTCTTGCCGACCGGGGCCACTAGCGGCGGAACCAGCGCTCGAGCGGCGAAGCGCTTGCGACGGCCGGACTCGAGCGCTCGCTCGACCGTGCGCAGCAGCTTCGCCAGCGAGAGCGGCTTTTCGATGAAGTCGAACGCCCCGAGGCGGGTTGCCTCGACAGCAGTCTCGACCGTGCCGTGGCCGGACATCATGACCACCGGACAGGTGAGCGCGCCCTGACTCGCCCACTCGCGCAGCAGAGTGATGCCGTCGGTATCGGGCATCCAGATGTCGAGCAGCACGAGATCCGGCTCGTGACGCGCGCGCGCGCCGCGGGCCTGAACGGCATCAGCCGCAACGTCTACGTCGTATCCCTCGTCACCGAGCACCTCCTTGAGGGTACTGCGGATATCGGATTCGTCGTCAACGACCAGTATGCGTGGGGCGCTCATGCACGCTCTCTCCTCAGCTCGGTTCTACGGACATCTCGGGGCATCGTACTCGCCAGCATGTCACGTGCGGCGTCGTCGAGCGGCAGTAGCACCCGGATACGGGCACCGCCATCCGGTGAATTGTCCGCCTCTATGCGGCCACCGTGCTCCTCAACGATTTTCTTGACGATCGCAAGCCCAAGGCCGGTGCCCTTGGGCTTGCTCGTGACGTACGGATCGAATACCTGACTGATGATCTCATGCTGGAAGCCCAGACCGTTGTCGGACACGACCAGATCCAGCACGGGATGGTCGCCCATAACGGTGCGCCGCGTCTCGACAATCACGACGGCATCAGCGTGACCTTCCAGTGCCTCGAACGCATTGGTCAGCAGGTTATTCAGGATCTGGCGAACGCGGCCGCGGTCGGCCTCGACCAACCCCAGCGTCGGGTCGAGGTTAAGTCGCACCGAGATCGCTGTGGCTCCGCCGCCCACGCCACTTTGCGCGCGGTACAGCTCGGCAACCTCGGTGACGAGCTGGTTGAGATCGAAATCGACCAGCTCCATGGAGGGCGCCCGCGCGTACTCGGAGAACGCGTTCACCATCTGCTTCATCGCCTCGACCTGCTGGATGATCGTGTGCGTGCCGCGCTCCAGAATTTCTGCGTCCTTCGGGTTCATCTGGCCCAACAGCCGACGCCGCATTCGCTCCGCAGAAAGCTGGATCGGCGTCAACGGATTCTTGATCTCGTGCGCCAGTCGACGCGCAACTTCGCCCCACGCCGCGTCGCGCTGCGCGCGCAACAGCGTCGAGATGTCATCAAATACCAGCACCAGACCTGACGGCGCAAGATCATCAGCCGGCAGCGCAGTACACGCCACCATCAGCTCACGTCGACCGCTGTCAGTCTTGAACTGCAGCTGTTCGCGCCATTCAGTCTGGCCAGCGTCCAGATGGCGGCGGCAGGCGGTGAGGAACTGCTCCAGCAGGGCCTCACCACGTGCAAGCTCCGCAAGCGGTCGACCAACCGCAACTTCGAGATCTACGCCGAGGATGTTCGAGGCGGCCGGATTGGCCGTGCGTAACCGCAGGTCTGCTTCGACCGAAATCACGCCAGTAGACAGGCGCGCGAGTATCACCGCGAGACTAGCGCGCTCCTGCTCGACCGCGGCGCGACTGCTCTCCGCGTCGGCGCGCGCCCGACCTAGCCGCTTGGTCATGTCGTTGAACGAATGCACGAGAAAGCCCATTTCGTCGTGCGAGGGCAACGTAAGGCGCAGGTTCAGATCGCCCTTGCCGACTGCACGCGTGCCCGCGATAAGATCCTGCACAGGTTTGACCAGCCGCGTCGACCAGAAGAACGCGCCGTAGACGGCAGCCAGCGCCGATAACAACAGCACCAGCGTCAGCGTCAAAGTGAAGGTCGACTTTAGAAATGGCCGCTGATAGATACGCAGCGCGTACTGCGAGTATGCGGCCTGCACGCCGTCGGCCAGCACGCCGAGCTGCTCGGGAACCTGATAGCCCGCAACCAGCACACGCGACTCGCCGGTCGAGCTGTCGGCCAGCACCGTCGCCGTGGTCACGCGGTAGCCGCCCGCCGGGCTCGGATCGAGGCTGACGTAACTGCGGCGATGACGCGCCTCGATCAGCACCTCCTCGGCAGGCAGTGACGGCAGCAACTGCACGGTGAAGTCGGTGCTCGCAGCGACGATGTGACCGTGATCGCCCACCACCAGCAGCTCTGACGCGCCCGCGAAGCGACGCAGGCGGTCAAGCTGGGAGATTAGTTCGAAGTCGCGCGCCGTACGCAACTCCTCAGCAACGCTGCGCGTGCGATTGGAGAACTCGCGCACGCGCAGGCTAAGAGCCGCGCGCGACAACGCCAGCGCATCGTCGAGGCCGCGCCCGACGTTGACGTCGAACCAGCTGTCGATACCTCGACCGATCGCGCTCACGGAAAACATGTACACAACAAGAATCGGGGCAAGCGCCAGCGCGCTCGACATCAGCACGGCGCGCGCCTTCATGCGCGAGCCGGGGACCCCCAGGCGCCAATCGCGTGCGAGCTCGTAAAGCTTGCGGCCGATCAACCACAGCAGCACCAGCACGCCAAGCAGGTTGACGACCAGCAGCCAGGGCTGCAGGTCGTTGAAACGGGTTGCATCCTGTGCGGTGATGGCGAGCAGCACCAGCGAAGCGACGCTGGCCAGCGCGCCGAGGATCGTCAGCACCGTCACCACAACCCGCCGCCAGCGCGGTGGCGAAACGGGGGCGGTGGACGGGACCGACTCTGGAGCGGTCACGGCGGCAAGGTCCAGGTATACCAGTCCGTCGTGCGCTTCCAGTCCATCCAGAACATCATCGTCCGTAGCGCGCTCGGCAAGCCGCCCTCGATCGTCGACTGCACGCGCATCGACGCCTCGTAGTGGTCGGCCTTGTCGATCAACGCCTCGTCGATGACCGGCAGGCCGCGCACTTCGGAAAGCGCCGCCAGCGCCGCAGACAGCGACAGATATGACGCCTGCTGCCCACTGTTGAGGTTGTTGACGATATAGCGCTCCGACAGCGCGTGATAATGCAGCTGCCAGCGCTGCGCCAACGCGGCCACCTTCTCGTCGGGCAGGTAGCGTCGCTTGCGGTTGACGCCCAGATCAAGCTCGAGGACGACCGGGACGCCATCGCGAATCGCCCCCTGCGCATTTCGCGATAGCGCCAGATCGAGGGTGGCGTTCAACTGGTAGACACGCTCGGCTGGTTCAAGAAAAGCAGAGCGCACATCGAACCGAGCGCCATCCTCAAGCGTAGCTTCGCCTGCACGAACACAGAGTGCCGCCAGCAGGAGCAACGCAAGCAGCACACCGCGGCGCCAGGCAGCGACGCGGAAGCAGATCAGGGCAGCGGTATTTCCTTTCATGGCGAGTGAGCAGCAGATTCCGTCAGGTGCAGCTATCAGCCGGCGCGCTCAAGGCACGCGTAGTAGAAGCCATCGGTGCCCGCAACACCGGGCACAAGCGCCAGCCCCGGCCCACGCGGCGCGGGCAGCGGTGGCAACCCAGCAACGGCAAGGCTAGCAGATTCGGTCACGTCGACCGCTTCCGGCGTCGCGGCCAGGAACTTGCGGATAACCGTCACGTTTTCGGCACGCAGCACCGAGCATGTCGCGTACACCAACCGTCCGCCGGGGGCCAACTGCGGCCAGAGCGCCTGCAGCATCCGCTGCTGGCGCTCGACCAACGCGGTCAGGTCGCGGGGGCGCCGGAGCCACTTGATATCGGGGTGCCGGCGTATAACGCCGGTACCAGAGCACGGCGCGTCGATCAGGATCCGGTCGAACAGGCCGCCGCCGGTCGCGGCGGGATCAAGCGCATCGCCAACCCGGAGGGTTGCCGCCAGGCCCAGTCGGTCCAGGTTGTCGCGAATCCGGTCAACCCGACCAGCATCGATGTCCAAGGCAACGACTTCGGCCAGATCGGGAACCGCCTCGAGCAAATGGCAGGTCTTGCCGCCGGGCGCCGCGCAGGCATCCAGCACACGCATGCCAGCCCGGGCAGCAAGCAGTGGCACGGCGAGCTGGGCGGCCGCATCCTGCACTGAGCAGCGCCCCTCGGTGAACGCCACCAACGCGCGTACGTCGGTCGGCTTTTCGAGGTCAAGCGCGCTCGGCGCAAACGGCACGGTATGGGTGACGTGACCGGCCAGGGCGAGCTCCTCTGCCAGCGCCTCGGGCGTGGTGCGACGCGCATTTACCCGCAGAGTCAGCGGCGGGTGAATGTTGTTCGCCTGCAGAATCCGTTCGGCCTGGTCATGCCAGTCGCGCTCAATCGCATCAACCATCCATGCCGGATGCGATGTACGGCCGCCGACCGACTGGTCGACCATGGCCAGCAGCGCCTCACGCTCGCGCTGAAAGCGGCGCAGACAAGCATTGATGAAGCCCGCGGCCGGCACCTCGCCAACGCGGCGCGCCGCGGCGACCGTCGCGCTAACAGCAGCGTGCGCGGCAGTATCGGCATATTCGAGCTGGTACAGCCCGACCAGCAGCAGCGCCTGCACCTCCGGCGACAGCGCATCCCACTTGCGCGTTGCCAGCAGCGCTGCCACCTCCTTCAGCCGGTGACCGAAACGCAGCGAGCCAAACGCCAGTGCCTGCACGAAGGCGCGATCAGCGGGTTCAGCGCCGCTGTCGGCGAGCGCGACATCCAGCAACTGGCCGCGGCCGATGACGGCCGCGACCGCCCTAACTGCCGCCGCCCTACTGCCTGATCCGTCGCTCATGAAATCCCTCCGAATACCTGTCCGATCAATGGCCCATGCCGCGATTCATTGCGCGCGAACTCCGCCGCCGCAACGACATTGCGACCCGCCTGCTGTACCCGGATAAGGCGCAGCACGCCGCCCCCGGTGGCGACGTCGACACCATCAGCACCCGCCGCGATGATCGTGCCGGGTATCGCACCCACCGTCTCCGCCAGTGGCTCGGCCTCGTGCACCCTCAACGGGGCGCCGCGCCAGACGGTCTCGGCGACCGGCCAGGGCTGGAACGCACGCACGCGCCGACCGAGTACCACTGCATCCTCCGCCCAATCCAAGCGCGCCTCGCGCTTTTCGAGCTTGTGGGCATAGGTAACGCCCGCCGCTGGCTGCGGCACGGCCACCGCCGTGCCGGCCTCGAGCGCGGCCAGCGCCTGCAGCAGCAGCGCGGCACCCTGCGCGGCAAGGGCTGCGGTCAACGTAGCGGCCGTATCCCGCGGACCGATCGGCAGCTGGAGGTGCGCATAGACGGGGCCCGTGTCCAGACCAGCCTCCATGCGCATGATCGACGTGCCGGTGGCCAGGTCAGCGGCGAGCAGGGCGCGCTGGACTGGCGCCGCGCCCCGCCAACGCGGCAGCAGCGAGGCATGAATATTCACGCAGCCGAGGCGTGGCACAGCCAGGATGGCGGGCGGTAACAGCAAGCCATAGGCAGCAACGACCATGACATCCGGTGCGAACGCAGCCAGCGCCACCACCTCGGCGGGATCCTTCAGCGTCGCCGGCTGCAGCACCGGCAGGCCAGAGCGGAGCGCCGCCTGCTTGACTGGCGATGGCGTCAGGGCCCGGCCACGGCCTGCCGGACGATCCGGCTGGGTGTAGACAGCTGCGACCCGATGCCCTGCGGCGATGATCGCCTCAAGCGCCGGCACCGCGAACTCGGGTGTGCCCGCGTAGACGATCGTAAGCGGCACGAGGGCTACAAGGCCGGCGAGTGGGGCCGGGGGCCGGACCCGCCCCGCTGGCGCTGGTCTTTCTCAAGCTTCTTGCGTATCCGCGTGCGCTTAAGTTCCGACAGGTAGTCGACGAACAGCTTGCCTTCGAGGTGATCCATCTCGTGCTGCACACAGACGGCCAGCAAGCCGTCGTAGTCCCTTTCGAACGTCTTGCCATCCCGGTCCAGAGCCCGCACCCGCACTGTCCGGGCGCGACACACGGGCGCGTAATAGCCAGGCACCGACAGGCAGCCCTCTTCGCCCTCGTAGATCTCGCCGCGAGCTAGGATCTCGGGGTTGATGAAAACCAGCGGCTCGTCGTTCCTTTCGGAGGCGTCGATAACCAGCAGCCGCTGGTGGAAATCCACCTGCGGCGCCGCAAGACCCACGCCCGGCGCGGCGTACATGGTCTCGAACATGTCGTCGATCAGGCGCTGCATCGCAGCGTCGATCTGGGTGACCGGGCGAGCCCGCGTCCGCAGTCGCGGGTCGGGATATTCAAGAATCGTGAGGCGCGTCATGTTTATGAGTGGGGTATTTCGTGCAACTGGCGCAATAATGCTGCTAATGTTTCGGCGGCATTGGACTTAATGTCGCTTGCCGGCCAAGTTCTGAATGGATTATAGGGCGGCGGGCCGCATCGGGTCTCAACTGGATGGGACTTTGTACCAGCCCCAGATACGGGCATCTAACCCCATGAAAAATATCAGAAAAATTGTCGTCTTTTGGGCTCTGGGCATCCTGCTCGGCCAACTCGCGTACGCCGCGGATACTCCGCCGCCATCCGCCGGCCACAGCACCTCGGTGCCGCTTGCCCCGGGCGCACCGTCCAGCTATGTCGTCCAAAACGGCGACACGCTCTGGGCGATCTCCTCAAAATTCCTCACCCAACCGTGGTTCTGGCCAGAAATCTGGTACCTGAACCCGGACATCAAGAACCCTCATCTGATCTATCCTGGCGACACCCTGCGCCTGGTGTACGACGCCGAGGGCCGGCCGCAGATTCGCCTTGAGCGCGCCGCCCAACGTGGCGACACCGTCCACCTCAGCCCACAGGTGCACTCAAGCCCACTCGACCAGGCGATTACTACGATCCCGTTCGAGATCGTCGCGGCGTTCATGTCCAAGCCGAGCGTAATCTCCGCCGAAGACGAAAAGACCCTGCCGTACATCGTCGCTCTCGGCCAACAGCGCGTCATCGGCGGCATGGGCGACATTTTCTACGCCCGCGGCGTGCAGGGCATCGAAACCGGCGCCCGACTCAACGTCGTGCACGTCGGCGACAAGCTCAAGGATCCCGAATCAGGCAAGGCTCTCGGCTACCAAGGCGTCTACACCGGCACCGCCCGCCTGGAGCACGCAGCGCAGGGTACCGGCAAGACCGCCCTCGCCAAGATGGTGCTGATTACCTCAGCGCGCGAAACCCTCGCCGGGGACCGACTGGTTCGCGACAATCTTGAGATCCCGCTCGACTTCGTCCCGCACGCACCGTCGCGAGCAGTCAACGGCCAGATCATCTCGGTGGTGGACGGCGTCACGGTGATTGGCCAGTACCACGTCGTCATCGTCAACCGCGGCCGGCGTCAAGGCCTCGAGCCCGGCCACGTGCTGGCGATCTGGCAGCGCGGCGATCGGGTCATGGACCGCGGCCGCCACGGCCTGCATTCGAACGAGCTCACCGCGCCGTTCGCGCCGAGCGTGCAGCTGCCGAGCGAGAAGGCCGGCACCTTCATGGTGTTCCGCGCCTACAACGACATGAGCTACGGACTGGTCCTTAACGCCGCGAGCGAACTGCACGTGGGCGACACGATCAAGAATCCGTGAATTTCACGGGCCCGACGACGGGCCCGCCTCCCCCGGTCGCAAGCGCCCCGCAGCGACGACCGGAAAGCCCCCGACGACGACTCCCGCGTCTGTCGGAACGCGCCCGCCACTGGCTGCAATACGTTGAATCGACCACTGTCCTAGCGGCGCTCGCGTTGGACAAGGCCGGCGAAATGCTGTTAGATGCGCTCGGCTTCGAACCGGCGGACGTCGATACGCGGGTCATCCGATCGGGCCGAGCGGCACAGGCTTCGTTCGGCTCTTCGATCACTGACTGCAGGGTTACGACGGCGCCACTGACCGGCCGCCGCTGTCTCAGACCCTCGGCTGCGTCCTAGAGGCGCCCGACATGAAAGACCCGATGAACGACAACGTGCTCGATATCCTGATCTACCTGTTCGAGAACTATCTCGAATCGGACACCGTCCCGCAGCCGAGCCGGGACGTGCTGCGCGAGGAACTCGAGCACGCCGGTTTCGCCGAGAGCGGAATCGAACGCGCGCTGGAGTGGCTCGAGGGCCTGTCCGGTGACGCAGTCGAGGTCGGTGACGCGCAGAAGCGGTCGTTCCGCGTGTTCAGCGGCTACGAGCAGGCACACCTCGCTCCCGAGGTCCGTGGCTACCTGCTGCAGCTGGAGCACATCGGCATCCTGCCGGCGCAGCAGCGGGAGCTGGCGATTGACCGGCTGCTGGCGCTCGAGGCGGAAGAGATCGATATCGAACAGGTTAAGTGGGTCGTCCTGATGGTGCTGTTCAGCCAGCCCGGCCAGGAGCAGGCTTATCAGCGGATGGAAGACCTCGTATTCGAGGGCCAGTCGGACGCCTTGCACTAATCGCAGCGCCGACCCACCGGCCGGAGTCGAAACGAGCCGCGGCCTTCGGGACCGCGGTTTAGTTTTTTTGGAGTCATGAGCAACAATCTCGTCATCGTCGAGTCGCCTGCCAAGGCCAAGACCATCAAGAAGTACCTGGGCAAGGACTTCGAGGTGCTCGCTTCCTATGGCCACGTTCGCGATCTGGTGCCGAAGGAAGGCGCCGTCGATCCGACGAAAGACTTCCACATGCGCTACGAGCTGATTGAGCGCAACGAAAAGCACGTCGACGCAATCGAACGGGCCATGAAGAAGGCCGACACCCTCTACCTCGCGACCGACCCGGATCGCGAGGGCGAAGCGATCTCCTGGCATCTCCACGAGATCCTCAAGGAACGAGGCGTCCTCAAGGACAAACCCGTCTTTCGCGCGAAGTTCTTCGAGATCACGAAGAAGGAAATCCAGGCCGCGATTGCGAACCCGGAACAGCTGTCGACCTCGCTGGTCAACGCCCAGCAGGCGCGCCGCGCCCTCGATTACCTGGTCGGCTTCAATCTCTCGCCGTTGCTGTGGAAAAAAATCATGCCGGGCCTGTCGGCCGGCCGCGTGCAGAGCGTCGCGCTACGGCTGATCTGCGACCGCGAGGCCGAGATCAGCGCGTTCCTGAGTCTGGAGTACTGGACGCTCGACGTAGACGCCGAAAAGGGCGGCCAGCCGTTCAAGGCCCGCGTCATCGAGGTCGATGGTCGCCGAATCGAGGCCGACGTCGCCAAGAGCAGATTCACGCTCACCAACGAAATCTCGGCGCATGAAGCCGAGCAGAAGCTGCTGGCGGCTTGCGCCGGCAAGCTCAAGGTCGCGCAGGTCGAGGCCAAGCCGCGCTCGCGCAGCCCGCAGGGCCCGTTCCGCACTTCGACGCTGCAGCAGGCGGCCGCGAATCGCCTCGGCTTCAGCGCCCGCAAGACCATGCAGCTCGCGCAAAAGCTCTACGAGGGCTTGGACTTCGGCGAAGGCCCGGTCGGCCTGATCACCTACATGCGTACCGACTCGACCTCGCTGTCGGCGGACGCGATCACCCAGATCCGCGAGACCATCGGTGCGATCTACGGCGCCGACTCGGTGCCGAAGGAGCCGCGCTCCTACGCGAACAAGCAGAAGAACGCGCAGGAGGCCCACGAGGCGATCCGGCCGACTTCCGCCGAGAACACGCCGGACAAGATCAAGGGCCACATCGACGCAGACATGTGGCGCCTGTACGACCTCATCTGGAAGCGTACGGTCGCCTCGCAGATGACCAACGCGCTGTTCGAGCAAACCACCGTGACACTGCACCCAGGCCAGAGCGGCGCGACGCCGCCGGTCGGCGTGATTCGCGCCAGCGGCTCGACACTGGTGAAGGCCGGGTTCCTCGCAGTCTATGAGGTCGACCGCAACGACGACGACGATGCGGAGGATGGCGGGCGCCTGCCCACTCTCGTCGTCGGCGACGTCGCGACACTGGTTGCACTCAAGCCCGAGCAGCATTTCACCGAACCGCCGCCCCGCTACACCGAAGCGTCGCTTGTCAAAGCCCTCGAAGAGCGCGGCATCGGCCGCCCGTCGACCTACGCGGCGATCATCGAGACGCTGCGCGCACGCAAGTACGTCGAGGACGAGCGCCGTAACTTCGTGCCGACGGACACCGGCAAGATCGTCAGCAGCTTCCTGGTGCGTTTCTTCCCGCAGTACGTGGACTACGCCTTCACCGCGCGACTCGAGGATGACCTCGACGACATCTCGCGCGGCGACAAGGAATGGCTGCCGCTGATGCACCAGTTCTGGAAGCCGTTCATCGAACGGGTCCGGGACATCGAAAAGACCGTTACCCGCGAGGAAGTCGCGCAGGCGCGGCAGTTGGGAACTGATCCGACATCGGGCCGCCCCATCAGCGTGCGCGTCGGCCAGTACGGCCCCTTCGTCCAGATCGGCACGAAGGATGACGTCGAGAAGCCGAAGTTTGCAGGCTTGCGCCCCGGCCAGAAGATGGACTCCATCACGATGGAGGAGGCGCTGAAGCTGTTCACGCTGCCCAAGGCGCTGGGCGAGCTGCCTACCGGCGAGGCCGTGTCGGTCGGCATCGGCCGCTTCGGGCCTTACGTGAAATACGGCAGTAAGTACGTCTCGATCAAGACCGACGACCCGTACACGATCGAGTTCCCGCGTGCGGTGGAGCTGATCGACGAGAAGGCGGCGGCCGATGCCGCGCGCCTGATCCGCGACTACGGCGTCGACAATATTCAGGTACTCAACGGCCGCTTTGGCCCTTACCTCACCGATGGCAAGCGCAACGCCCGCATCCCCAAGGATCGCGAACCGACCAGCCTGACGCTGGCGGAATGCCAGACGCTGATCGCAGCGGCACCGTTGCGCGGCACGACCCGCTTCGGCCGCAAGAAAGGCGGGTCCACCAAGAACGCCAAGGCCGCACCCGCGGCCACCGCGGCCGCGCCTAAGGCGGCCAAGAAGAAGGCCGCAGCCAAACCGGCAGCCAAACCGGCAGCCAAACCGGCAGCCAAACCGGCAGCCAAAAAGGCTGCCAGGAAGTCGCCCGCCAAGACCGCGGCGAGCAAGAAGAAGACAGCCGGCTGACGCGGTAGCCGGTCGCGTAGATAATTGCCGCATGCAGCCAGACAAAGCCGCCGTCCGCGAATACCTGCTTGGGCTGCAGTCCCGCATCACCTCGACCGTCGAGGCGGTCGACGGCGGTGCGCGCTTCAGGGCCGACAGCTGGCAACGACCCGGTGGCGGCGGCGGTGAGAGCCGTGTGCTGCGCGACGGCGCCGTGCTCGAACAAGGCGGCGTCGGCTACTCACACGTGATGGGCGACGGGCTGCCGGCATCGGCGACCCAGCAGCGCCCCGAACTGGCCGGGGCCCGCTTCGAAGCAATGGGCGTCTCGCTGGTATTCCATCCGAGGAACCCGTTCGTGCCGACCACGCACATGAACGTGCGCTTCTTCATTGCCGAGAAGGACGGCCAGGCGCCCGTCTGGTGGTTCGGCGGCGGCTTCGACCTGACGCCGTACTATCCCTTCCACGAGGACGTCGTCCACTGGCACAGCGTTGCCCGCGAGGCCTGCGCGCCGTTTGGCCCGGACGTCTATCCCCGCTACAAGGACTGGTGCGACCGGTACTTCTTCCTCAAGCACCGCGACGAAACTCGTGGTGTAGGCGGGTTGTTCTGCGACGACCTGTCGGAGTGGGGCTTCGAGCGCTGCTTCGCTTTCCAGCGGGCGATGGGCGATGCGTTCCTCGACGCCTACCTGCCCATCGTCGCGCGCCGCCGCGAGCTTGCCTTTGGCGAGCGCGAGCGTAATTTCCAGCTGTATAGGCGCGGTCGCTACGTCGAGTTCAACCTAGTGTTCGACCGCGGCACGCACTTCGGCCTGCAGTCCGGCGGGCGCACCGAGTCGATCCTGATGTCGCTGCCGCCGCTGGTACGCTGGGAGTACGACTGGCACCCCGAACCCGGCTCGCCAGAGGCCCGCCTGTACGAAGACTACCTGCGCCCACGGGATTGGCTCGGCGCCGGAACGTGATGTCGCGGCGGATCCCCCGCGACGCGGGTACAGTCCCCCCATGAACTACCGCCACGCCTACCATGCCGGCAACTTTGCAGACGTCCTCAAGCACGTCGCGCTAGTAGCAGCTCTCGAGCACCTCGGCCGCAAGAGCACGCCCTACTGCTTCCTCGATACCCACGCCGGCAGGGGCGACTACCCGCTCGGCGCGGCCGAAACACAACGTGCGGGCGAGTTCCGGGACGGCATCTCGAAGCTGCTCGAGGCGAAAGATCCGCCGCCGGCAGCCGCCCGCTACCTGGAGCTGATCCGTTCGCTCGGTGTCGAGGACGGCCACCTGCTGCGCTACCCCGGCTCGCCGCGCATCGCGCTGGCGCTGATGCGCGGCACTGACCGTGCCGCACTGGTTGAACTGGAGCCGCGCGAGGCGGACGCCCTGCGCCAGCTGGTGCGCGCCGACGGCCGGGCGGCTGTCCACGAGCGCGACGGCTACGAGGCACTCGGTGCGCTGCTGCCGCCGCGCGAGAAGCGTGGCCTGGTGCTGATCGACCCGCCGTACGAGGACCCGAACGAGTACGAAAACCTCGAGCGTGCGCTCATCGCAGCGCTGGCTCGCTGGCCGCTCGGCACGTACATGGTCTGGTACCCGATCAAGCACGGCGACGCCTCCGGGCGGCTCCTGGCACGCATGGCCGCCACCCACATTCGCCGCCAACTGGCGGTCGAGCTCACCGTCGAGCGTGACGACCTGCCAGGCGGCCTGAACGGCACTGGCCTGTTGATCATCAACCCGCCGTTCCAGCTCGACCAGCAGCTGGCGGCAACCCTGCCGTGGCTACAGCGACTGCTGGCGCGCGAGGGTCGCGGCCGCTGGCGGGTCAGCTGGCAGGTTCGCGAGTAGCACTGACCCCAATGGCGTGCGCCAGAGGGTTGTGATGAGATTTGCCCTCGCGGCCATCGCCGCCCAGAGCGCTTTTCGGAGGTAGACGATGCGTCCCATTCCAGGCTCCTTCCCGCGAGTACGCATGCGCCGCATGCGCCGCGATGGATTCTCGCGGCGGCTGATGCGCGAGACGCGGCTATCCACGGACGATCTGATCTACCCGATGTTCGTCATCGAAGGCAGCGGCCAGCGGGTCCCGGTGCCCTCGATGCCAGGCGTCGAGCGCGTCAGCATCGACGAGCTGGTCAAGGAAGCGCTGGAGCTGGTGCGCCTCGGCATACCCGCGCTCGCACTGTTCCCGGTGCCGGATGCGTCGACCAAGTCGCTAGACGGCCGCGAAGCCTGGAACCCGGCAGGGCTGGTGCAGCGCGCGGTCCGCGCCGTCAAGCAAGCAGCGCCGTCGCTGGGCGTGATCACCGATGTTGCGCTCGACCCTTACACGACACACGGTCAGGACGGCATCATCGACGAGCACGGCTACGTCATGAACGACATCACCACCGAGGTGCTGGTGAAGCAGTCGCTGTCGCACGCCGTAGCCGGCGCCGACATCGTCGCGCCATCAGACATGATGGACGGCCGCATCGGTCGGATCCGCGACGCGCTGGAAGCCGGCGGCCACATTCACACGCGCATCCTCGCCTACTCGGCCAAATACGCATCGGCTTTCTACGGCCCGTTCCGCGACGCAGTCGGCTCGTCGGGCAACCTCGGCAAGTCCGACAAGTACTCGTACCAGATGGACCCGGCCAACACCGACGAGGCGCTCTACGAAGTCGCGCTCGATCTCGAGGAGGGCGCCGACATGGTGATGATAAAGCCCGGCATGCCGTATCTCGACATCGTGCGGCGCGTGAAGGACGAGTTCGGCGCACCGACCTTCGTCTATCAGGTGAGTGGCGAGTACGCGATGCTCAAGGCCGCCGCGCAGAACGGCTGGCTCGACGAGCGCGCCGTCGTGCTTGAGGCGCTCGGCGGCATCAAGCGTGCGGGCGCCGACGGGATCCTGACCTACTACGCCAAGGACGCGGCGCGCTGGCTCGCGGAGCAGCCGTCGAAGTGAACCCTGCTGCAGGGCCCGACCGCTACGCGGTAGTTGGGCACCCCGTCGGCCACAGCCGCTCGCCGTTCATCCACGGCGAGTACGCGCGCGCCACCGGCCAGTCGATGCAGTACGACCTGCTCGACGTGCCGCCCGACAGGTTCGTGAGCGCCGTGCGTGCGTTCTTCGCCGCCGGCGGCCGCGGCCTCAATGTCACCGTGCCGCACAAGCAGGCCGCGTTCGAGCTGGTCGACGCGCTGACGCCGCGTGCTGCACGCGCCGGCGCAGTCAACACGCTGCAGCTGCGGCCGGATGGCACACTCGAAGGTGATAACACCGACGGCGTAGGTCTGGTAACGGACCTCGAGGCGAACCTGGGCCTGGCCATCGCAGGCACGCGAATTCTGATCCTGGGCGCCGGCGGTGCAACGCGCGGCGTGCTCGGCCCGCTGCTACTGCGTGGACCTGCGCAGATCACGATCGCGAACCGCACGCCTGCCCGCGCGACGGAACTTGCGCAATCGTTCGCGGATCTGGGTGCCGTGCACAGCTGCGGTTACGATGAACTCGGCGCCGGGCCCTGGGATCTGGTGATCAACGCAACCTCGGCGAGCCTGTCAGGCACGACACCTCCGCTTGCAGCGGGCGTGATCGGAACAAGTAGCGTCTGCTACGACATGGCCTACGCCCGCGATGACACGCCGTTCACGCGACTGGCGCGTGAGCGCGGCGCCAAGGCAACGCACATGGGCTGGGGCATGCTCGTCG
This sequence comes from uncultured Pseudomonadota bacterium, assembly GCA_903927005.1. Classification (GTDB taxonomy): domain Bacteria; phylum Pseudomonadota; class Gammaproteobacteria; order Steroidobacterales; family Steroidobacteraceae; genus CAIKZZ01. Next base: position 68,870 of record CAIYLH010000005.1, on the reverse strand, counting down.
AGCAGGCCGCCGAGGCGTTCTGGCTGTGGCGCGGCGTGCGGCCCGCGACTGGCGCAGTGCTCGACGCGCTGGTGCACGGCGCCTAGGCGCCGCGGTAGAGATCCTTGATGCGCACGTAGTGCGCCGCGGAGTAAGCCAGCTGGCCCACCTCGCGCTCATCCAGCACGCGCACCTGGCGGGCCGGATTGCCGACCCACAGCGTCCGCGCGGGCAGGCGCTTGCGGGGCGGGACGACGGCGCCAGCACCAATGATGACCTCGTCCTCGACGATCGCCCCATCCAACACAATCGCACCCATGCCAATCAGGCAGCGATTGCCGATGGTGCAGGCGTGCAGCACCGCCTTGTGGCCGATCGTGACGTCATCGCCGATGAGCAGCGGGATTCCGCCAGCGGTCGGGCCATCGTGAACAACATGCAACACGCAGCCGTCCTGCACACTGGTGCGCGCGCCGATGCGGATGAAATTGACGTCACCGCGAATCACTGCCATCGGCCAGACCGAACTGTCATCGCCAATGTCGACGCGGCCGATAACGCAGCACTGTGGGTCGAGGTAGACGCGCGCGCCGATCGTCGGCTGCACGCCATCGTAGGCACGCAAGGGGCTCATTGAAATCTCCATTAACGCATCGTCACGAGTTCTTCGGCGGCGGTCGGGTGGATCGCGACCGTATCGTCGAAGTCGCGCTTGCGCGCTCCCATCTTCAGCGCAACCGCGAAGCCCTGCAGCATCTCGTCGGCCCCCTGCCCAATCACGTGCAGCCCGACAACTCTCTCGTCCGGGCCGACGCACACCAGCTTCATCTCGGCGCGTCGCTTGTGCGCGGTGAGCGCGTGATACATCGGCACGAAACTTGCGGTATAAACGCGAACTTCGTCGTGATGCAACTCGCGCGCCGCCGCCTCGGTAAGGCCCACCGTTCCGATCGGCGGGTGGCTGAAGATCACCGTCGAGATAAGCTCGTAGTCGAGATGGCGATCAGGCCGGCCACCGAACAGCCTGTCAGCGAGCCGGCGGCCGGCAGCGATCGCAACCGGCGTCAGCGCTTCGCGACCGGTGACGTCACCGATCGCGTACACCCCCTCGACGTTGGTGTTCTGCAGGTGATCGGTGATCACAAAGCCGTTAACCGCCGTGACACCGGCCGCATCGAGACCGAGTTCGTCACTGAGCGGTTCTCGCCCGATAGCCCAGAGCACGCAGTCGAACGGGCCAAGCACTCGGCCATCGACCAGATGCAGCTCGCGGCCCGCCGGACCCGCCGTCAGCGAGGCGCAAACCGCGTGTGTGACCAGAGCTATGCCGTCGCCTGCCATCTCGCGCGCCAGCGCGTCTGACAGCATCGCGTCGAAGTGGCGCAATACGCGATCCTGGCGCGCCACGATGGTGACCTGGCTGCCCAACCCCGCGAAGGCACCGGCAAGCTCGACCGCGATGTAGCCGCTGCCTACGATGGCAACCCGCGCCGGACGCTCCGGTAGCGCGAAGAAGCCATCAGAGGTAATGCCCAGCTCGGCGCCGGGGATGGCCGGCCAGGCCGGGCGTCCACCGGTGGCGATGGTGATATGCGGGGCGCTGAGACGCTGCTCGCCGACAGCAAGCGTGTGGGCGTCGACAAAGCAGGCGGCACCGCGGATCCAGTCGATGTTCTTACGGCCGAGATTGCTCTCGTAGATGCCGTTGAGGCGACTGACGTAAGCGTCACGAGCGGCCTTCAGCGCCGCCCAATCATGCCCCTTCATGGCGACGTCAAAACCGTAGCCGCGGGCGTCAGCTATGCCGTGCGCGAGGCTCGCGGCATTCCACATGAGTTTCTTTGGCACGCAGCCGACGTTGACGCAGGTGCCGCCAAGTCGCGCAGGCTCTACGACCGCGACCCGGGCGCCGTATTCGGCCGCCCGCTGTGCCGTCGCAAGACCACCACTGCCACCGCCGATTGCTATGTAATCGTACTGAACCGGCATGAGGCCTCGAACTTGATAAGGGGCGAAGGGCACTCATGATATACGGTCAAACAGACAGCCTCTGCTAGGATCGGGTGTCTAAAGGGCCTGTGACTCAACATGTCGAATCCGCTGCTCTCGACCGATGACCTGCCCAACTACCAGGCGATCCGCCCGGAACATGCCGAGCCGGCGATCCGCGCTCAGCTGGAGGCCAACCGTCGTCGCCTTGCGGAACTGCTGTCACAGCCGGAACCTACGTTCTCGACCCTGGTCGAGCCGTTCGAGGAGATGCAACACCGCCTGAACCGGGTGTTCGCCCCAGTCGCTCATCTGAACGCGGTCACCAACTCCGACGCGCTGCGCGCGGCCTACAACGTCTGCCTGCCCCTGCTCACGGAGTACCAGAGCGAGGTCGGCCAGAACGAGGCGCTGGCGCGGGCCTACGAGACGATCAAGAGCCGCGAGGCGGGCTGCCTGACGGCAGCCCAGCGGCGTGTACTGGATTTCGCGCTACGTGAGTTCGAACTGGCAGGCGTTCGCCTGCCCGCCGGCCCCAAGGACCGCTTCAAGGCACTGATGCAGGAACTGGCGCAGCTGCAATCGCGCTTTGAGGAGCAGGTGCTCGACGCAACTCAGGCCTGGTCGCGGCCAGTGGCGGACGAGGCCCTGCTCGCCGGGCTGCCAACACATGTCACCGAACGGGCCGCGGCACAGGCCCTTGCGGCCGGCCAGGAGGGCTGGCTGCTGAAGCTGGATCAGCCGACCTACGTTGCCGTCGTCACGCACGCGGTATCAGTCGCGCTACGGCGAGAGTTCTACCAGGCGTGGACGACCCGTGCCTCCGACCAGGGTCATGGCGGGGGGGGGTTCGACAACGGGCCGGTGCTCGCACAGATCCTTCAGGGGCGGCACGAGGCCGCCAAGCTGCTCGGCTACGGCAACTATGCGCAGCTGTCGCTCGCAACCAAGATGGCCGCCACGGTAGCGGAGGTCATTGGGTTCCTGGAGGAGCTCGCGGGTAGCTACGTGCCGGCGGCGCGGCGTGAGCTCACCGCACTCGAGGCCTTCGCCGGCCGCAAGCTGGATGCCTGGGACGTGCCCTACTACGCCGATAAGCTGCAGCAGCAGCTGCACTCGGTGTCCGAGGAAGCACTCCGGCCATGGTTCCCACTGCCGCGGGTACTGTCGGGGCTGTTCGCCATCGCCGAACGGCTCTACGGGCTGACCATCCAGGAGCGCGGCGACGTGACGGTCTGGCACCCGGACGCGCGTTACTTCGAGATTCGGGGTCGTGATGGCGCGGCCGTCGGTGGCTTCTATACGGACCTGTATGCGCGCGACCAAAAGCGCGGCGGCGCATGGATGGGCGAGGTCACCGTGCGCAAGCGGCTCGGCGACGACGCGACAGTTCGTCCGATCGCAAACATCGTATGCAACTTCACACCGCCGTCCGCGGGCCAGCCGGCGCTGCTGACGCACGGCGACGTCGTGACGCTGTTCCATGAGTTCGGGCACGCGTTGCACCACCTACTCACCCGCATCGACTACCCGAGCGTGGCCGGCATCAATGGCGTTCCCTGGGACGCGGTTGAGCTGCCCAGCCAGATGATGGAGAACTGGGCCTGGCAACCTGAGGTGCTGCCGCTGGTGTCTGCGCACGTCACCAGCGGCGAACCACTGCCTGCCGAGATGCTCGAACGACTACTCGGTACCCGTACTTTTCACGCAGGGCTTGCGGCCGTGCGGCAGCTGGAGTTCGCGCTGTTTGACTTCCAGCTGCATTCTCGCGCACACGCCGCCGACTTCGCCACGGTGCATGAAGTAGTCAGCGCGGTTCGCGAACAGGTCGGGGTCGTGCGCCCACCCGAGTGGAACCGCTTCGCCTGCAGCTTCCTGCACGTGTTCTCTGGTGGCTACGCAGCGGGCTATTACAGCTACAAGTGGGCCGAAGTCCTCGCGGCCGACGCGTTCGCCGCGTTCGCCGAGGCGGGCGTTTTCGATCGTACGACAGCCGACCGCTTCCTCAATGAACTGCTCTCACAGGGCGGCAGCCGCGACCAGATGGACGCCTTCGTCGCATTCCGCGGCCGGCGACCGGATATACGGCCGCTGCTGCATCAGCATGGAATCGCGGCATGAGCAAGAACGCACTCACCCTGGGCACCTGGAACGTCAACTCACTGCGGGTGCGGCTGCCGCACCTGGCGCAATGGCTAGCGACCTCGCCGGTCAACGTGCTCGGGCTGCAGGAAACGAAGATCGTCGACGCGGACTTCCCGGCGGCGGACATCGAACGACTGGGACTCGCCGGCGGCTGGCACGGCCAGCGGACCTACAACGGCGTCGCGCTGCTGGCGAAGGAGCCTGTTCTGGACTTGGTGCGCGGCATTCCCGGCTACGACGACGAGCAGGCGCGGGTGATCGCAGGCACCGTGCGGGGCGTGCGGATCATCGATGTCTACGTGCCCAATGGCCAGACGGTGGGTTCGGACAAGTACACCTACAAGCTGGCGTGGCTGGAACGCCTGCGCGACTACCTCGCCGCCGAGATGGCGCGGCACCCGCTGCTGGCCGTGGTCGGCGACTACAACATCGCCCCGACCGATGCGGACGTGCACGACCCCAAGGCATGGGAGGGGCAGGTGTTGGTCAGTGAACCGGAGCGCGGCGCGCTTGGCGCGCTCCAGCAACTGGGGCTGGTAGACGTATTCCGTCGCTTCGAGCAAGCCGAGCGCAGCTACAGCTGGTGGGACTACCGCGCCGGCGCGCTGCGCCGCAACGCCGGCCTGCGCATCGACCTGATCCTCGCCAGCAGCGCGCTTGCCGAGCGCTGCACCGGCTGCTGGGTCGACGTCGAACCGCGCCGCTGGGAGAGGCCGTCGGACCACGCCCCGGTCGTGGCGACATTTGACTTAACCGCTGATGAGCCAATCCGGACATAAGTACTGGGGCTACTGCTCAGTCGTGACATCAGGCGCTGGCGGCAAGACCAAAGTTCCGCATAGACTCGGCCAAATATGAACGCCGCGACCCCCATCAGGCCTTCGTTTGCTCGGCACCGCCGCAACGACTTCGACGTAACCAATACCGTCCAGGTCAGTTCGACCGTGGCGGTGACCGCTGCCGTCTGCGAATTGTTCGCCGCGGAGTGGCCGCAGGAGTCGCTCGAGCCGATTCGGCAGGCGCTGACGACCTTCGAGGCGCTGTTCACCGGTCGCATGCCCGGCTACAACGGCGTCGATACTGTCTACCACGACCGCCAGCACTCACTCGATGTGATGCTCGCAATGGCACGCCTACTGGTCGGGCACGAGCGCAGCGTGGGCGCGACCGAACAACTGGGCTTCGAGCGCGCGGCGATGGGCTTCGTGCTCGCTGCATTCCATGACGCCGGCTACATCCGCGAGATCGGCGACCCCATCCCGAACGGGGCGCTGTACACCAGCTCCCACGTCAGCCGCTCGGCCAAGTTCCTTGAACAGTTCCTGCCGACCATCGGCATGGAGAGCTGGATTCCCGTGGCGACCCAGGTGGTGCACTACTCCGGCTACGAAGTTCCGTTTAGCGAGATCGACGTCGCCGACCCACGCGACCACCGGGTCGGCCACCTGCTCGGCACGGCGGACCTGATAGCGCAGATGTCGGATCGCTGCTATCTGGAGAAATGCCGCGACCGCCTCTACCCGGAGTTCGTGCTGGCCGGAACCGCCACCGCGCGCACTCAGTCCGGTGGCGTGCACGTGCGCTACGGCTCCGGCCTCGACTTGCTGCGCCATACCCCGAACTTCGTCGCCACGATGATGCGTGATCGCCTCGACGGCCAGTTCGGTGCCGCCTATCGCTATCTCGAGCCGCTGTTCGACGGCGAGAACCCCTACCTGCTGGCGATCCAGCAGCACATGACCTTCCTGCAGCGGATTCTGCAGACCGAAAACTGGCGGCTACTGCGACGTAATCCGCCCTGCTTCACCTACGACCCCAACCCGCTGCCGAGCGTGCGGCAGCTGATGCTGCTGCACCTGCGCGACCTGTGGGCCAAGCCTTGAGCGCTGCGGCGCTCGGCCGACAGTTCCCCGGACAGCGTGCGTTCATTACCGGCGGCGGTAGCGGACTCGGCCTCGCACTCGCCACCCATCTCGCCGCCGCCGGCTGGACACTAGGCCTGCTGGACCGCGAACCATCGCGACTCGCCGACGCGCGCACACAACTGCTGCAACACGGCGCGCCCGGGGTACACACCTGGGTCGCCGATGTCACCGACGAGGTGGCTTTTGGCGCCGCCGTGACGGCATTTGCCGATGCCGTCGGCGGACTCGAACTGATGGTCAACAACGCCGGCGTAGCGACGGCTGGCAGCATCGCCAGTGCGCCGATCGCCGACTGGCGCTGGGCGCTGGAGATCAACGTGATCGGCGTCGCGATCGGCTGTAGAGCCGCGCTGCCGCTGATGCTGCGCGGCGCTGGCGGCCTTGTGATCAACATTGCCAGCGCGGCGGCGTTCGCCGCAGGCGCCGAGATGGCGTCCTACAACGCCTCCAAAGCCGCCGTGGTCGCGCTGACCGAGACTCTGGCCGCGGAGCATGGCGACGACGGTATCCGCGCACTGGTCGCGATGCCCGGGTTCTTCCCAACCCGGTTGCTGGACACCATGCGAGGGCCGGCCGCAGCGCTGGGTTTCGCGCAACGCATGATGCAGCGCAGCGACTACACGGCCGAGCGCGTGGCGCTGGAGATACTTGCGGCGGCAGCGGCTGGGCGCCTGCACCTCGTGACGCCCAAGGCCTACGCCCGTCTGTGGCTGTTCAAGCGCCTCGCGCCCGCTTACTTCGTTCGCTGGATGGCCCGCCAGCGGGCCCGCGCCGCTCAGCGTCGTGGCGGCGGATCCACCGAGCGCACATAGCGTCGGTACACCACGGGCAGCGCCTTCAGCAGCGCCGCTCTGCCCTCCAATTCCGACTCTTCGATTGCCCGGCGCAGCGTCGCGAGCCGTAGCCGGCGCGAGGCCTCGCGGGCCGTCGGCCAGTGACTGAGGTGCCAAGGCTCAGGGCTCACACCGCCCCGATCGATACGATAGGGGCGGTAGAACCCATAGCGATGCATATGCGCGTCCAGCCAGGCGCTGAGGCGGGCAAACGGGCCAGCCGGCGCGTATTCCTGCGGCACCAGCTCAAGGCGCCTGCCCGGGGCGAGTGCGGCGCGGTCGTACACGTCAAGGTCAGTGCCCCAGTGGTGCCGGCTGGCACCGGGTGGCGCAGACCAGGCGAGGATCGCACGCACCCGGGCAGCCGGGGTCAACTGGGCGGCGACGAGTGTCCTGCCGTCACGGCCCAATAGCGGGCGCAGACCTTGCCATTTCTCATTCCAGATCCGCACTTGCGTCGCAAAGTCCCGGAATGACGAGGCGGGCACCAGATCGATGCCGTCTCTGCCAGCGGCAGCCCGCATACGCAGGAAAGCCCGGGCGACGGCTGGGTGCAGCACGCACCGCGGCGACTCGAGCGCAACGACGTGCCGCAGGCTACGGCCAGTCAATTCGGCAGGACCGAAAGGCGTGCGCGCGCCGGACGGGGGGGAAGACCGCATGTCCGCTAGGCTACCTCATGCCCAGCTACGGGTCCCGTGGTACCTGCACGGGCGTCACGTATGTCTCACCCCCCATGGATAGTTATGATGGGCGTATGGGTACCTCGCGCCGCCTCGGCCTGCTGTTCACCGCCGTGATAGCCGGTGCCGCGCTCGTGGCCGTCGCGGCCCTTGCCGGCGCACCCTTGCTGGCCATCGCCGTTGTAGCCTTGGCTGTGGTCGCCGTTGCGGTCTTCGCCAGCCGTCGCCCGGCCCGCCAGGCCGCATCACTACTGGCCGCGCTGCGCGACGCCGAGACGTGCCGCTACGCCGAGCCGCTGCCGGATGATGGCAGCGAGCTGGTGGGCCAGGTGGAACGGATGCGCTGCCAGCTACGCGATGCCGCCGCCGGGCAGCACTCCCTGGATGTGGTACTCGACAGCATGCTCGATGCGGTTCTGGTGACCGACGACGAGGGTCGCATCACCCGCAGCAACGCCGCGGCAGTGCGTCTGCTCGGCTGGAGCGCCGCCGAATTCGAAGGTCGCTCCTTAGCGTCTCTGGTCGCCGAGCAGGAGCGCAGAAAGTTCTCGCTGACCCGCGCGCGCGAGGAGACGCGCGAATACACGCTGATCTCGCAAAGCGGCTCGCTGGTACCGGTGGCGCTGTCAGGCTCGCGCATCGCGGCAGAGCACCGCGGGGTGCCCGCTGGCTGCATTTTTGTCGGCCACGACATCACCGAGCGGCGCCGCGCCGAGCAGCGTGTACGCTTCCTCGCACGGCATGATGCCCTGACGCAGATCCCCAATCGGCTCGAGTTTCAGCACCTGCTGCAGCAAGCGATCGCTCGTAGCCGCCGCACCAGCACCCGGGTCGCGCTGTGCTATCTCGACCTCGACCGCTTCAAGGACGTAAACGACAGTTTCGGGCACGCGGCGGGTGATCAAACACTGGGAATTCTCAGCGATCGACTTGCGCGCATCGCGCCGCCCGACTCACGAGTCGGGCGCCTCGCAGGCGATGAATTTGCGCTTTTTATCGAGAACCTGCCGCTGCAGGATGCCGGTGCGAGACTAACGATAATTGCTCGGCAGGTACTCGCGGAGCTCAGTCGGGTGTTCTACCTCAACGAAAACGAGGTTTACCTGAGCGTCAGCATCGGCATTGCCATCTGCGACGAGGTGTCGGACAACACGATCGACCTGATTCGCAACGCCGATACCGCGATGTACCACGCCAAGCAGAGTGGTGGTGGCGACTTCGCCTTCTACGACCCGCAGATGAATGCCTCGACCGTCGAGCGGCTGGTGCTCAAGAGCAAGCTGCGTCGCTCTCTAGAACTCAACGAATTTGTCGTGCTCTACCAGCCGAAGGTCGAACTCGCGACAGGCCGACTGGCCGGCGCCGAGGCGCTGCTGCGCTGGCGGCTGCCCGGCCATGGCGACATCGCACCGACGATCTTCATTCCGCTCGCCGAGCAGACAGGCCTGATCCAGCCTATCGGGGAATGGGTACTGCGACGGGTTTGCAGCGACTATCGACGCTGGCACGCGCGCGTTGCCGAGCCTGGCCGCATCTCGATCAACCTGTCGCTGCGCCAACTGCAGCAGGCCAGCTTCATAACGCAGTTTGCGGCCGTGTTCCGGGAGTACGACGTGGCGCCAGAGCGACTGGAGCTCGAGATCACCGAAACCACGCTGATGTCGAATGCGCCACGCACGATGCAGGTACTCGAGGAACTTCGCGAACTGGGGATCCGCCTCTCGATCGACGATTTTGGCACCGGCTACTCGTCGCTGTCGGCCTTGCAGCAGATGCCGGTGCAGACGCTGAAGATCGACCAGTCATTTGTCCGTGACGTGAGCACCGACCCGGAAGACGCGACGCTGGTTCGAACGATCATAGAGATGGGACACAACCTCGGCCTGGAAGTCGTCGCCGAAGGCGTGGAGACACAGGAACAGAGTGAATTCCTGCGTGGGCAGGGATGCAACTATGGCCAGGGACTCCTGTTCGGGCAGCCGATGACCGCCGACGCGTTCCTTGCGCTGCTGCAGAGCGGCGGTGGAGCGGCGAGCCGCCCAACCGGCTAACATGCGCGGCAGTCCCGCCGGACCCCTCCCATGCTGAGCCTCCGCAACGTCACCCTCCGACGCGGTCCCCGCGTACTGTTCTCGCAGGCCAGCGTCAACCTGTATGCGGGCGACCGGGTCGGCGTGGTCGGTCCGAACGGGGCGGGAAAATCCAGCCTGTTCGCGCTGATCACGGGCGACCTCGCGCCCGACGAAGGCGAGGTGAGCGTGCAAGCGGGCCACGTGCTCGCAAGCGTCGCCCAGGACGTCGAGCCGGACCCGCGCGCAGCGGTCGAATTCGTGCTCGATGGCGATCGTGAGCTACGCGCCGTCGAGGCGGAGCTGGCCCGCGCCGAGGCGGCCCACGACGGCGAACGTCTCGGCGCATTGCATGCCCGGCTCGACTCACTCGGCGGCTACGCCGCGCGCAGCCGCGCCGCCCGCCTGCTCGCCGGGCTCGGCTTCGATGCGACCGCGATCGAACGGCCGGCAGCGGAGTTCTCCGGTGGCTGGCAGCGCCGTCTGGCGCTGGCGCAGGCGCTGATGGCGCGTTCGGACGTGCTGCTGCTGGACGAGCCAACCAACCACCTTGATCTCGACGCCGTGCTCTGGCTCGAGGAGTGGCTGCGCGCCTACCCCGGCACACTACTGGTGATCGCACACGACCGGGAATTCCTCGATCGCGTCGTCACCCGCATCGTCAGCATCGACGCCGGGCGGGTCGAAAGCTACACCGGGGGGTACTCCGATTTCGAAGCTCAGCGCGCCGAACGGCTCGGCCAGCAGCAAACGGCGTTCGAGCGCCAGCAGCGCGAGATCAAGCACGTGCTCGATTTCGTTACCCGATTCAAGGCACAGGCCACCAAGGCACGTCAGGCGCAGAGCCGCCTGAAGCAGTTGGAGCGGATGGTGCGCATCGCGCCGGCGCATGTCGACTCGCCGTTCGAGTTTGCCTTCGCCGTGCCAGAACGCTTGCCGCGGCCACTGCTGGTCCTCGACAACGTCTCTGCCGGATACGGTGAGACACGCATCCTCGCCAACGTCGGCCTAAGCCTCTCGCCAGGAGATCGCGTCGGCCTGCTGGGTCGTAACGGTGCTGGCAAATCAACACTGACCCGCACAATGGCTGGCGTACAGCCGCTGCTCGGGGGCGTGCGCACCGCGGCGCAGGACCTCGCCATCGGCTACTTCGCGCAGCACCAGCTCGAACAGCTCGACATGGATGCGACGCCCCTGCAGCACCTGAAGGCCTACGGCGGCCCGACTCTGGCGCGCGGCACCGACGAGGAGCAGCGCGCGTTTCTCGGCGGGTTCGGCTTCAGTGGCGAGCGCGTGTTCGAAAAAGTGGCGCCGTTTTCCGGCGGTGAGAAGGCTCGCCTGGTGCTCGCGCTGATCGTATCGCGGCGCCCAAACCTACTGCTGCTGGACGAACCGACCAATCACCTCGACCTTGAGATGCGCCACGCGCTGGGCATGGCGCTGCAGGACTATCCAGGCGCCATCGTGCTGGTGTCGCACGACCGCTACCTGCTACGCCTGGTCGCCGATCAGCTTTGGCTGGTCGCCGGCGGCCGCGCCGGCCCATTCGACGGCGACCTCGACGACTACGCGCAGTGGCTGCGCGCCGACGCGCAGGCAAGCGACGAGCCGGCCGCCGAACGCGGCGGCGCGGTACGCGGCGCCGTGGCGCAGAAAGAACGCAAGCGCCTGGAGGCCGCGCACCGGCAGCGGCTGACACCGCTACGCTCTGCCGTCACCCGCGCGGAGGCCGACATCGGCAAACTGACTGCAGAGCTGGCCGGTCTCGAAGAACGGCTGAACGCGCCCGCACTGTACGAGCCCGCCGCGCGTCAGCAATTGACGGAATTGTTGGCGACTCAAGCCGACCGCAAGCGCCGCCTGGACGCGGCTGAAGAAACCTGGCTGAGCGCCTCCGAGGCATTCGAAGCCGCCGCGCACGCGATTTGATGGCGGCGGCGCCCACGATTTGATCGCAGGACCTGTACAGCAAAGCGGCCTCTATGAAGCGCTGGAAAGCGCCCGGCACGCTGCTAGGTCACAATTAAAAATATTATAAAAACAATAAGTTGCGGTCTTGTCGCTGCAATCAGACGGTTGGCCCGACGCCGCTGTCTAGGACGAGGCGTATAATAAATGTACAAGATTCGTACACCGAATCGCCAATCTCAGGTGCAGCATGTTCACGATCAAGGCGGTCTCGCAGGCCACCGGCGTCAGCATCGAAACGCTGCGTGCGTGGGAACGACGGTATCGCGTCGTGGTGCCGGTCCGCGACCCGAATGGGCGGCGGTCGTACGCACCTGAGGACGTGATCCGCCTGCGCAAGCTGCGCGAGGCCACCGAGCGCGGACACGCGATCTCAAAGCTCGCGCGATTCTCCGACGAGGAGCTGGCGGCAGTACTGACAACGGCCAGCAGCGACGGTCTATCGCAACTCGCGCCACGCTCGTTCGCCAACCAAATGGTCATCGCCGCCGAGAACTACCGGCCCGACGACTGCGATCAGGCGCTGTCGATGGCGCTCGCATTGCTGCCGTTGGGCGACGTGGTCCGGCAGGTCCTGACGCCCGTGCTGGTGGAGGTCGGTGAGCGCTGGCACAACGGCACGTTCAACGTCGCGCAGGAGCGCATCGTCACCGGCACGGTACGGCGCCAGGTCGGCGCTGTGCTCGAGACATACAACCGCATCACGTCGGCATCCCCCATCGTGTTCGCCACCCTGACTGACGAACGGCATGAATACGGCATTCTGATGGCCGCGCTGCTCGCGGCAGCGCGTGGAGTGCGCTGTCACTACCTAGGACCCGACATGCCGGCGGGCGACATCGCGGTCTACGCGCGGCGAGTGGCGGCGGCGGCCGTCGTCCTGTCGGTGCCTATGCGTCCGTCGCTGGACGCCGCCAACGCCGGAATCGCGGAGCTGGCACAGGCACTGCCGCGTCCAATCGGTCTGTGGATCGGTGGCAGCGCGATTCCCAAACTTGAACTCGGCGCCTATGCCGATCGCATCACGGTACTGGCGGACTACACCTCGTTCGAGCGCGCGTTAGACACGCTCGCAATCCCGAAACGCTGACCGCCGCTGCCGTCAGGGACGCGGCGCGGCCGAGTCCGCTAACACCGCGTCGTTGACCGCAGCGATCAGCTGCGCGGCCGCCGCGCCATAGGCCGTTTCGAATGCAGCAGCGACATCGCGTTGGCGGTCCGCGGTTGCGAGCGCCGTGGCGGTGCCGGTAATGGTTGCAAGCGGACGTCGCTCGCCGCTGATGCCGAGCTGACCGGCCAGCGTCACGTGAACGGTGGGTGTGACGCCCATCGTGGCGTAGTCTGCCGCAAACTCCACGATCTCCAGCTGCAGTAGATAACGACCACCGAACGCACTGCGCTCGGTCACCACCGCGTGGAACGCGCCGGCACCGCGGAAGCCATCCACCAGCAGCCCCTCGACGAGACGCGGCAGCGGGCCGCTCCAGCGTCCGCCGACATAGGCGCTCAGGCGTCGATCCGGCAGTGTCACCGCCATGGCGTCACCGTCAAGCCCAGGCCGCGCCGTGGGATGGGCGATCACTAGCGTCGCGTCGACGCTACGAAGAGCCACAGCCGGCGTTGCGCCGCGCAGCGTGTAGATGTCGGCAGCAGGCGCATGGCTACGGAAAGAGCCGGCGCAAGCGCCGAGCCCGAGCGACAGACCGAGGATAACGATGCGTGCAGAGGCGTTCATCGCGGGATCTCCACGCCCGCCGGAACGGGCTCGTACAGCAGCTGCGACGGGTTTTCCTTCAGGCTGCGGGCGAGGTCATGCACCTCGGTGACGGCGTCGCGACCTTCGCGCGCCAACTGCTGCAATTCGTCCAGGCCCTGACCGACGAACCGGTCAATGTCGGATTCGTGGCGCTTGAGCAGACGGTCGATCCGATCGCTTACGGCGGCAAGGTGGTCACCCACCTCGCGCATGCGCACTGCTGCCTGGCTGATCTCGGGCTCGGCCGCTCGCAACAGGTGGCGCGCGCCGCTGGTAACCTCGTGCGCATCAGCCACCACCGCCCGCAGTTCGATCACAAGCTGCCGCACGTCACGCGTCGTGGCCGGCAGTGGCTCGCTTGCAGCGCGAAGGTTAGCAAGCGAGGCCCGCACAGCCGACAGGTTGTCCTCGGCCAGCAGTACATTGAGCCGGCGCGTGACGCGGGTCGCATCAGTCACCAGTTCAGGCAAGCCGCTAACGAACAGATCAAAGTCCGACGGAATGGAGCGAATCACCGGGTGCCCCTGACTAGGCACGTCCGCCACTTTCGGGGCAACGCCGTTGCGCGGCGATTGCGACAGGTCGATGAACAGCAGGCCCGTGATTCCCTGCGCCGTCAGTTTGGCGAGCGTGTCGTGGGTAATCGGGGTCGCCTTGTCGACGTCGATTAAGGCCTCGACCCGGTCAGCAGCGCGCGGATCCAGACGGATGTCAGCCACCCGGCCAACGTTGACGCCCAGATAGCGCACCGTGCCACCCTCGGTCAAACCACTGACGCTGCCGGAGAAGTAGACCTCGTAGCGCTGGTACTCGCGGCGCTCACGCGCATTCGAGTACCAGAGCACGAACACGGTCGCCATCGCCATTACGACGACGACGAAAGTGCCAACGGCCACATAGTTCGCATCACGGTCCATTACGTCCTCCGCACTACACGCCCACGCGCGCCGTGAAAATACTCCCGGATCCACGGATGGTCGTGGCTCTCGATCTCCTCAATCGTACCGGTGATCATGCGCCGGTCGACGATCACGCCCACCCGGTTGCAGGTGCGGTAGATGGTATCCAGATCGTGCGTCACCATCACCACCGTCAGCCGCAGGGTACGCTGCAGAAACAGCAGCAGCTCGTCGAAGCCCGCCGCAGCGATCGGGTCGAGCCCCGCGGTCGGCTCGTCCAGGAACAGCAGCGGCGGGTCCAGAGCCAGCGCCCGCGCCAACGCCGCGCGCTTGACCATTCCGCCAGACAACTGCGACGGAAATTTCGCGCCCGCCTCGCTCGGCAAACCCACCAAGCGAACCTTGAGGTCAGCCAGTCCGTCGAGCACGTCGGCAGGCAGGGTGCAGGTCTCTAGAATTGGCAACTGGATGTTCTGTGCGACCGTCAGCGCACTGAAGAGCGCGCCATGCTGAAACGTGACACCGTAACCGCGCTTCACCTGGCGCAACTCGGCACCATGCAGCGCAGTCAGGTCACGCCCATCGATCTCGACACTACCGGCCTTGGGCCGCTGCAGGCCGAGGATGCTACGCAGCAGCACCGACTTGCCGCTGCCAGAACCGCCGACGATTCCAAACACTTCGCCGCGCCTGACGTCCATGTCCAGTCCATCATGCACGACCTGCGGCCCGAAGCAGTTGACCAAACCGCTCACGCGCACGGACAGCGGCAGGTGCTCGCTGGCGGGCATCAGAAGTCAAACTCCCAGTAGACGATCGCAAACACCGCATCTACGAAAAGCACCAGGAAGATCGACTCGACCACGGCCACAGTCGTCAGCCGACCGAGCTCACGTGACGAGTCACGTACCTGGATGCCACGAAAAGTACCCACCATCGCGATAACGAACGCGAACACCGGCGCCTTGAGCAGACCTGCCCAGAACGTGGTCGGCGCCATGGCATCCTGCATACGTGACAGGAACTGATTGAACGGTATGTCCAGCAGCAGCCAGGACAGCACCGCGCCTCCGGCCAGTCCCATCGCGTCGGCCAGCACCGTCAGCAATGGCAGCGCGATGATCAAGCCGAGGACACGCGGAACGACCAGCACTTCGACAATGTTCAGGCCGATCGCGCGCAACGCGTCGACTTCTTCGTTGAGGCGCATCACGCCGATTTCAGCGGCAAACGCGCTACCGGAGCGGCCGGCAACGATAATCGCCGTCAGCAGTACACCGAGCTCGCGCAGCACCGACACCGTGACAAGGTCGACGACAAAGATGTCACCGCCGAACTGGCGCAGCTCCTGGGCACCAATGTAGGCCACGATCACGCTGATCAGAAACGCGATCAGCGCGACAATCGGCACGGCCTGCAGGCCAGTCTCGTAGACGTGCCGAATCACCGAGTTGCCGCGCAACCGCGACGGCCGCAGAAACGCTCCGCCAAGGACGTAATAGATGCGACCGAGGAACTCGAGCGCGTCATGGGCATCGCCACCGCGACTCACCGTCCACCGGCCGACCAGACCGAGCGGCCCGTTCGCAGTCGCGCGTGGCGCGAGCGGCAGCGGCGGCGCCGAGCCATCCGCCTCGAACAAGGTATAGGTGAACGTCAGCGCAGCGGGGCGCGCTGCGCGCCAGTCACAGGCAATGCCGGCAGCAGCGAAGCGCCCCTCGAGGCGCCGCAGGAACCAGGCACCGGTCAGGTCGAGGGCGCCGAGTCCGCTGCCGTCGAGACAGACCCGTTCGCCACTGACTTCGCAGCCTGCAACAGCCACTGCGAGCTCTGCTGACGCCGCCGCAACCCAATCACCGCCGACGACGAGTTGCCGCACTCCGTCGACCAGTCGTGACTCGATCAGCATGGCGGCGCAGCGAGCGACTTACGGCTTCTTGTGGGAGCCATCGCACAGCGCGCCTTTTGCGCTGCGCTTGCAGGTGCAGAACCACGCCTTGCCGGTCTCGGGGGCCGTGTACTTGACCGGCGCGAATGCGCTGCCCTTGTGGGCGCCGTCGCAGAAGGGCTGCTTGGCGGACTTGCCGCATGAGCACCACCAGTAGTTCTTGCCGGCCTCCACGTCGACGACTATGGGGCCGGTTACGGCAACGACGGGCGTGGTCATGGCGGGCGATCTCCAAATGAACGTGACCGTAAGAGGCACACGGCTTTGCGCATGCTAACAGGGCCGCCCGACAGGCCCAAGATACGCAGCCGCCGACCTCAAGGTGGCGGCGCAGGCTGTGGGGGCTGATCCGAGGTTCGTAACGGCGGCCGGAAGACGGCCCGCACGGGCAGCGACCTTGAGCTTTTGATCCATCGCTACCCCTGAGCCGGTGGATCGTGGTCGTTAAGGCCGCGCAGCGCGCGGCGCCGCCACGGGATCGGGGCTACAGGCGCCGCACTTGAACGCGACCCGCCACACGACGCCGCGTGAGCCGTCGGCGACCAGCAGCGCACCATCGCGCGTGACCGCGAGAGCGACGGGTCTGCCGGCCGGGCCGCCGGCGCCATCGAATCCGCTGACGAACTCCTCAGGCGGCCCGCTCGGTCGGGCATCGCTGAAGGGTACCGCCAGCACCCTACCGGCACCCGCCTGATCGACGACGAACGCTCCACCGCGAAAAGTCTTTGGGTATCGATCCCGGCCATAGAAGACGAGCGCCGCGGGCACCGAATCGCCAGCAAGCGCGACGCTGGGGACCCCGCCGCCGATCGCCAGCAACGTTGGCGGCACAGCGCCGGTGTCGACGGCCCAAAGCTGACCTCGGTTCGGCTCCAGCGCCAGCCCTGCCGGTATCCCCAGCAAACTTGCATGCAGGCGGCCGCTCTTGCCATTCGGCTGCAATGCGTACACAGACGCCGGCGTAGCAGGCCTTGGCAGCAGACGCCCAGCGAGTGCAACGTACAGCGTCGACTCATCACGATTGAATGCCAACCCGCCGGCTACCGGCAGACCCATGTTCTCGGGTAGGTCGGCGATAAGCCTGCACGGCGCGGTCAAGCGGGAGCGACCGATCAGGTAGGCGCACGCGTGGATGCCATCGGCGTTGGACACGTAGAGCCTGTCGCGTCGCAACGCAACTCCGAGCGGCTGCTCTAGTTCCGTGATCAATGGTAGCTGGATGTCGGCGACGCCATCGCCATCGGTATCGCGCAACAATGAAATGCCGTGCGCCTCGGCCACGAGCACATCGCCGTTCGGAAGCACCAGCAGTGCTGCGGGATGATCCAGCCCGCGAGCGTAGGCGCCGGCCAGGAAATTCGGCGGCACGCGTGGCGCGACCGGATGGCCCTCGGCCGATCTGGACGAGGTCGGTGTTACCGTCACCACCAATAGCGCGACCAGCAACAGGTGCGCTCTGGCTGGAATGTTCCGCACCATCCTTCCCCCTCCCCGACAGAGGGACGAGAGTCTGCCGGTCTGCCCGGCTGTCGGCAACTACGCCATAAGCGCAGCCCTAATGGTGCCCTTAAGCTTGAGCCTGCAAGTGCGCCTCGACAAACCACGGCTGCTTATTGATTTCGCCGGAAATTTAATCGCAAAGATCGTCGTTTTTCTCGTCGCCC
This sequence comes from uncultured Pseudomonadota bacterium, assembly GCA_903927005.1. GTDB lineage: Bacteria > Pseudomonadota > Gammaproteobacteria > Steroidobacterales > Steroidobacteraceae > CAIKZZ01. The sequence goes on along the minus strand of CAIYLH010000005.1, from coordinate 51,012 downwards.
GCTGCGCTAGCGGCGCCAATTGCCGGTCGAGTCAGCTCGCCGAACACGGCCAATACGACCGCAAGCGCCTCGAGTTGCCTGCGTCCATCGCGTATCGCTAGCGAATACGGCTTGAGCGAATCACAGTGGAATGCCACCTGAACCGTACCCTCGGCAACACCGCCAAGGGCCGTCAGTCGCTCGGCCAAGTCGTCTACCTGCGAATCCACGAGGTCATGTATTTCGTCGAACAGGCGGTGCAGCGCAATGAAATGGGGGCCTTGGCGTTCAGTGCGCCTGCTTCAGTTGCAGCGACAGGTCTATAGCATCCGCAAGCCTGCCGGACAGAACGGCAGAGGCCTTCTTACCGGCCTTCTCGGAAATTTCGATGCGTGTCTTGTGCATGACCGTCAGACCTTTGCATGCGTAGTAGTTCGGAAGTCATTGTTTCCGAGCCATCGTCTGGGCATCCAATTAAGCGCGCTTATCGCGTCCATAGGGAAAGACATGGGCCGCGCATCCTTGCGCGGCCCATGCGATCAGATAGTCGAGTCGCGGTAGCGACGCATCCATATCGCCGCACCGACCGCGACAGCCGCAAAGGCGACCCCAATCCAAACAGCAGGCGAGGCTATGAAATCAAGCGGTCTCATCATCGATGCGACCGAATGCGGCATCAGCACGGACTTGCCATCGATGACGATGGAAAATCCATTTTCGACCCGATCACCAAGCGCGTGCACCAACACGCCCATGTAACCAAAGCGATCTCCGATCAGCGACCACACTGCATGGGTGCGCAGCACGATAAATTCGGCCAGCATGATTCCGCAAGGCGGCAGCAGCGCAAACATTGCCGCCGAGCGAGGCGCCCACGCAGACACCAGCAGCAACCAGGCGTGCTTGGGCAGGTGCCATAGCGCGCTCGCCAGCATGAGGTAGGTGAGTAATGCGAGCCAGCCACCCCAAACCGCAGGCTGCCACAGATGCACGACAATCCCAGCGCTGCTCGCGAATCGGATGCTGACGATTGCGAATACCGCCAGCTGGCTCACTAGCGCACACGCCGCCGCGGCGGCGGGCATCACAACAGCAACCACCGCGAGCTTCGATAGAACCGTCGCCGTATCGCTGATCGGCAGCGATTTCCAGAACAGGATGCTGCGGTCACGGCGCTCGCTGTAGAGGGAATCAGCTGCGTAGAAGTATTGCGTCACCAGCACGATCATGAAAAACGGCACCGACAGAAGCGCGAGACCGTGGCTCGTCATCTCGCCCAGTTTTTGCGCACCCTGGTCGCTGCGGAACTGCTCAAAATCAAAGCCGTCGAGCTGCAAAGTTCCGACGTTTAACGCCACTAGCAGCGCGCAACCGATCACTATCAGGGCACAGATGGCCGGCGCCATCCAAATAATGCGCGACTCCCACAGCTCACGCCGTACCAGCCAAAGGAAAGTCTTCATGCCGCACCTCCGCCAACCTTGGCGACGAACAGATCCGCGATCGAGGGCCGGCGAACCTCGCCGAGCTGCTCCAACGCAGCTGCATCCGCGCCTTCATACAGGAACACGTGCCGACCGAGCAGCTGCCGCTCGGACATGGGCTTGAGCGCGCGCGCGGCCTCCGCCTGCGCCGGCGCGACCAGCAGCTGCGCGTAGTGCGCCGGAATTTCATCCATCGGCAAGTCGAGAATGACCTTTCCGTTGTCGATGAAAATCAGGTCCGTGAGAATATTTTCTATCTCTTCAACCTGATGCGTCGTGACAAGAATGGTCCGCTCCGCATCCATGTAATCGGACAACAGATTGTCGTAGAACTGTTTACGCGAGAGGATGTCCAGACCCAGCGTCGGCTCGTCGAGCACCAGCAACTGCGCATCGATGGCCATCACCAGCGCGAGGTGCAGCTGCGTGATCATCCCCTTGGAGAGCTCGCGGACACGGCTGTCCATACGAATACTCGTTCGCTCGAGGAACTGCAGGCAGCGGTCGCGCCTGAAGTGCGGATGCACGCCCTCAACAAAATCGATTGCCTGGCGAACTTTGAGCCAGCGCGGCAGTACCGCAACGTCGGCAATGAACGAGACGCGCTCGGCGAGCTGATCGCGATCGGCATACGGATCCAGCCCCATCACCTGCAGCGATCCTTCGCAACGGGCCAGGCCCAATATCGCCTTCAGTGCGGTCGTTTTGCCCGCGCCGTTCGGTCCGATCAGTCCGACGATTCGACCGGTTTCAACTTTGAAAGAGGCGCCATCCAGTGCGCGGGTAGCGCCGTAGCGCTTTGTCAGTCCTTGAGCTTCTATCAGAGTGGCCACGTCGTGGCTCCTTTGTTGATTCTTACGGTTGGCTGTCATCAGCATCAGCATCGGCGGCGCGCGCGAGTGGCCGCGGCGCCGCGCGCGGCGCGGGGGGCACTGCAAGCAGTTCCGCCGCGCTGAAGCCCAGACGTTGGATCGTCGCGTGGACTCTGGGCCACTCTTCCTCCAGGAAGCGCTGCCGTTCATCCTTCATCAGCGCCCGAGTCGCGCCTTCGGCAACGTACATGCCCCGGCCGCGGCGCTTCTCGACCAGAGCCTCGTCGACCAGCTGCTGATAGCCCTTGAGCACCGTCAGCGGGTTGAGGCGATAGTCGGCAGCGACGTTGCGCACCGAAGGTAGCGGGTCGCCTTCCTTGAGGACGCCCTCAAGGATCATCGCCACGACGCGGTCCCGCAGTTGGCGGTAAATCGGCTGGCTGTCATTCCAATTAGCGTCCATGTGGGACTCGCTGTCGTCGTTGAAGGCGCCGACCAGGATGATCTGGCGCAGGGCATCAGTACTCTAGCAAGGCGCCTGTCAGAGCCCCGCCGCGACCCGTTCCAGCAACACGTCGCCGCCCGGCGCGCTCGCGGAAAAGTCACCCATGGTCGCATCCGCGAGGATCGGTGCGTCAAACGGCACTCGGGCGACACTGACCAGCACGTTAGGCAGATCGCGCGGCGCGATCACAACGACCTCGGCCAGCTCTCCCGGGGCGTAGATCACGACCTCGCCCAGATCTCCTGCAATCGGCAGGCGCACAGCGCCGGTATGGTGCCCGTGCAGGCCCGTGACGCCGGCACCGGCCACTCCCGCGACAGCAACCAGCGCTACCGCGACCATCATTCGGCGAACTTTGCTCGTAAACATGACTAACTCCTTTTTGCGTACTCGGAGGTTCTTCCTCCGGTGAGCCCATCCCCCCTGTGGGTATGTGATGTGCTCCTCTGGTGTTGTAGTTAACTATAACACCGTCCTTTGTGCAAGCATTTTTTTGCCACGAGCAAAGATTTTTTAGAGAACACGTAAAAACAACGACTTACATCGAAATAAAATCGCGATGTGAGCGCACACAACGGCTCCAAACAGCGAAAATGGGCCGTTCGAAGGCCGATCGCGGCGTCTATCAGGCCGTATGCATGCATCCACAAGTCGGCCTTGAAGCCGTCCGTTAGAATGCTGCACCGCAATCAATTCGGGAGCACACGATGAAGCAGCCAATTAACGTCACGATCACCGGCGCCGCGGGCCAAATCGGCTACGCGCTCGCCTTCCGAGTCGCCTCCGGGGCGATGCTCGGCGCGGATCAGCCGATCAATCTGCGACTGCTCGAGGTCACGCCCGCGCTCGGTGCGCTGCAAGGCGTGGTGATGGAACTATCCGACTGCGCCTTCCCGACGCTGAACAGCGTGACGGCCAGCGACGATGCGAAGGTTGCGTTCAAGGACAGCGGCGTCGCGCTGCTCGTCGGCGCCCGCCCGCGTGGCCCGGGCATGGAACGCAAGGATCTACTGCTCGCCAACGCGCAGATCTTTTCGGCGCAGGGCCGTGCGATCAACGAAGTGGCGCGCCGCGACATCAAGGTGCTGGTCGTGGGCAACCCCGCGAACACGAACGCGCTGATCGCGAGCCGTAACGCCAAGGACCTCGACCCGAAGTGCTTCACCGCGATGACGCGGCTCGATCACAACCGCGCGCTCGCGCAGTTGGCCGAGAAGACCAGCGCGCATGTCAACGACATCAAGCGCGCGATCATCTGGGGCAACCACTCGGCGACGCAGTACCCTGACCTGCACCACGCGACCGTTAACGGCAAGGCGGCGCTGTCGCTCGTCGACCAGGCCTGGTACGCCGATACGTTCATTCCGACCGTGCAGCAGCGCGGCGCGGCGATCATCAAGGCGCGCGGCGCGTCGTCCGCAGCCTCGGCGGCGTCCGCTGCAATCGACCACGTGCGCACGTGGGTACTGGGCACGGCGCCAGGCGACTGGATCAGCATGAGCATACCGTCGGATGGCAGCTACGGCATTGCCGAGGGCCTGATCTATTCCTACCCAGTCACCACCGCCAACGGCCAATACACGATCGTGCAGGGCCTTGAGATCAACGAATTCAGCCGCGCGCGGATGAAGGCGACGGAACAAGAACTGCTTGAGGAGCGCGACGGGGTCAAGGACCTCATTTGACAACGTTCCTGCTCGCATTCACGGCGCTCTTCTCGATCGTAAATCCGCTATCGAGCGCGTTCATCTTCTACAGCGTGACGCAGGGCTTCGAGCCGCGTCTGCGGGCGAAGCTGTCGCGCTGGGTAGCGATCTACGCGTTCGCGATCGTGGCGGCGTCGTTATACGTGGGCGCATACGTTCTGAGCTTCTTCGGTGTCTCGGTGCCGGTCCTGCGCGTCGCCGGCGGGATCGTCATCGCGATGTCCGGCTGGCGGATGCTCAGCGGCCCGGACGCCACCGAGCAGCGCAAGACGGACACAACCGCGGCGGTACCCAACGCCGCGCCACCCAGCCGGCTCGCCTTCTATCCGTTCACCATGCCGCTGACCACGGGGCCGGGCACGATCTCGGTGGCCATCTCCATCGGCGCCAACCGGCCGAATGGCGTCATGGCCGCATTAGAGTTCTTTGGTGAGACCATCCTCGCGGTACTGCTGCTGGCGGTACTGATCTACCTCTCGTACCGACAGTCGGCACGGCTGGCGAAGGCCATCGGCCCAACCGGCACCATCGTCGTGGTACGGCTCACGGCGTTCCTGTTGTTCTGTATCGGCATCCAGATCGCCTGGAGCGGCGCCTTCCAGCTACTGAGCACCCTGCCGTTCACGGGCGTCCTGCCTACCCCGAACTGAGCGCTCGAGCGAGACCGCAGCAGCGCCCGCTCTCTTAACGGCACCGTCGCGTAGCTCGTTAGCGCCTGGAATGCCGCGCAGGAAGAAAAACGACCGGTCGTTTTTTAAATAAACGCTTATATTCTCGCCAGATTGGCATGCGCTATGATCAGGCGACATCGCCGCCGGCCCGGAGACCCCCATGCTGAGCCTGATCTGGCTGATCGCGTTTTCGGGTACCACGCTGTATCTCGCCTACCGGCGCAGCACGCTGCTCAAGGCCTGCGCCGTGCTCGGCCCGCTACTGCTGGCGTACTCGCTATGGGGCGCCGCTGGCTGGCCGTGGAAGGCGCTGCTGTGGCTTGCCTTCCTGCCGCTGCTGCTGCTCAACGTCACGCCGTTGCGACTGACGTTCGTGAGCCGCCCCTTCCTGCGCCTCTATCGACGCATGTTGCCGTCAATGTCATCGACCGAGCGCGAAGCGCTGGAGGCAGGCACGGTGTGGTGGGACGGCGAGCTGTTCACTGGCGGTCCCAACTGGGACAAGCTGATGTCGGCGACCGCACCGGCACTCACCGCCGAGGAGCAGGCGTTCCTGGACGGCCCGTGCGAAGAGCTCTGCCGGATGACGGACGACTGGGAGATCACCCACCTGCGGGCCGACCTGTCGCCTGCGGTATGGGAGTTCCTCAAGTCGCGGGGCTTCTTCGCCATGATCATTCCCAAGCGCTATGGCGGCCTGGGGTTCTCGGCATACGCCCATTCTTGCGTACTGGTTAAGCTTGCCAGTCGCAGCGCGACGCTCAGCTCGACCGTCGCGGTGCCCAACTCGCTCGGCCCCGCGGAACTGCTGCTCCACTACGGCACCGACGAGCAGAAGGCGCACTACCTGCCGCGATTGGCGCGGGGTGACGAGATTCCCTGCTTCGCTCTGACCGGCCCACGTGCAGGCTCCGACGCGGCCTCGATGCCAGACACCGGCGTGGTCTGCCGCGGCCAGTGGCAAGGCCAGGAAGTCGTCGGCATACGGCTGAACTTCTCCAAGCGCTACATCACCCTCGCGCCCGTGGCGACAGTCATCGGGCTGGCCTTTCGGCTGCTCGATCCTGACCACCTGATAGGCGCCAACCCGGACCCCGGCATCACCGTCGCGCTCATTCCTCACGACGCCGCCGGCATCACGATCGGACGCCGCCATTTCCCACTGAACGTGCCATTCCAGAATGGCCCGATCCAGGGGCGCGACGTGTTCGTTCCCATCGATTGCCTGGTAGGTGGCCCGCCGATGGCAGGTCAGGGCTGGCGGATGCTGGTCGAACAGCTGTCGGTCGGGCGCTGCATTTCGCTGCCGTCGAACACCACCGGCGGCGCGAAGGCCGGCGTCTACGCGACCGGCGCCTACGCGCGCATTCGCCGACAGTTCAATACCTCGGTCGGGCAGTTCGAGGGTGTTTCGGAGGTGATCGCACGGATGACCGGCCTCACCTACATCATGGATGCGGCGCGCTCAGTGACGGCCGGAGCCATCGACGGCGGCGAAAAGCCGTCCGTGCCCTCGGCGATGCTGAAGTACCACTGCACCGAGTTTGGTCGCCGCATCGCAAACGACGCGATGGATGTGCACGGCGGCAAGGGCGTCTGCCTTGGCCCGAACAACTATCTCGCTCGCGGCTACCAGGCGGTACCGATCGCGATCACCGTCGAGGGCGCGAACATCCTCACCCGCAACCTGATCATCTTCGGTCAGGGAGCCGTGCGCTGCCACCCCTACGTGCTGCGGGAGATGAATGCCGCCAAGGACCCAAACCGCGAGCGGGGACTGGCGGAGTTCGACCGCGCGCTGTTGGGTCACATCGGCTTCACGCTTTCCAACGCCGCCCGCTCGCTGGTGATGGCGCTCACGCTGGCACGCTTCACGCGCGTTCCCGAGGCGGGTGCTGCGAGCCGCTACTTCCAACACATCAACCGCTTCAGCGCGAGCTTCGCGTTCGTCAGCGACGTTGCCATGTTGTCGCTCGGTGGGTACCTGAAAAAGAAGGAAATGCTCTCGGCGCGTCTGGCCGACGTACTCGCCGCGATGTACCTGGCCTCCATGGTGCTCAAGCATCACGCCAACCAAGGGCGGCCAGAGGCCGACCAGCGGCTGGTCGAGTGGGCCTGCCGACACCTGCTCTACAACGCGCAGGAACAACTGCACGGCTTCCTGCGCAACTTCCCCATCCGCTGGCTGGGCACCTTGATGCGCCTGCTGGTGTTCCCCCGCGGGCTGACTTACTCCGCGCCCGGCGACCGGCTGGGCCGGCAGGTCGTGGAACTGGTGATGTCGCCGTCCGAAGCCCGCGACCGGCTGACCCATGGCATCTACCGGACCGTGGAACCGGGCAACCCGCTGGGGCTGCTGCAGGAGGCACTGGTACTGTCGCTGAGCGCCGAGCCGCTGGAGAAGCGCCTGCGGGTCGAGGGGGTAAAGACCGGCCGGGTCACCGCGCTCGATCTGCCCGGTCAGGTCGAGCAGGCGTTGGCCTGCGGCATCCTGACCGCCGCCGAGGCAACCTTCCTGCTCGACTACGACGCCAAGGTCATGGCGCTCGTGCACGTCGACGATTTCGAACCGCACGAACTGGCCGCACAAGCTCCACCCGGCTGAGCTGCGCGACCAGCGGTCCTCCCCCCTGCCAGACGGGGGCAAGACAGTTGCGTACGGATTTGATAACCTATGCTCACTATGAGCACTACTCATCTTATTGTCGAAGCCGACGGCGGACCGCCACTGGCGTTCCTGCTGGCCGACGTCGTGCGGCTGATGCGCCGCGACTTCCGTGCCCGCGCGACGGGACTGGGCCTGACGCCCGCGCTGTCGCGCCTGCTGTTCTATGTCGCCCGCGAGCCGGGTAGCTGTCAGGCAGAACTGGCCTCGTTGCTGGACGTCACCCCCGTGACGCTCGGTCGGATGGTGGATCGGCTGGTGAAGAAGGGCTATGTGCAACGCCAGCCCGACCCTGCGGACCGGCGCGCATTCCGCCTCTACGTGGCGACCGGCGGCGAGGCGCCACTGGCACGCATGGCGGAGATCGCGACGTTGACGAGCGACCGGGCCACGCACGGGCTGCCGGCACGCGAGCGCGAACAGTTGCACGCGGCGCTACTGCAACTGTGCTCGAACCTGGCTGGAGAGATCTGACGATGGATGCGAAGACCCGGCCCGACCCGATAACACTGACCGAGCAGCGCTCGCCCGGCTGGCCGCGGCGGCTGCTGCTGTGGGGCCTGCCGGTACTGCTTACCACCGCGGCGATCTACGCGTACGGCAACGGTGGACGCTATATCGACACCGACAACGCAAACGTACAGCGCGACCGCGTCGACGTCGCCCCGCAGGTCTCCGGCGATGTGCGCGAACTGCGGGTCACGGAGAACGCCCAGGTAAGCGCAGGCGAGGCAGTGCTCAGCCTCGACGACACACTGCTGCGCATCGCCGCCGACGCCGCCGCCGCTCGACTCGCCTCAGCGCAGGCGGAGGTCGCCGCGGCACTCGCCTCCTACACCGAGAAGACGGGCGAAATCGCAGTTGCGCGCCGCGCGGCGGAGTACGCCGAACGAGACTACGGTCGCCAGAGCGAGCTTGCGCAGCGCAAGCTCGTGCCGGCGGCAACCCTCGACACCGCCCATCGCTCCGCCGACATCGCCAACGGTACGATCAGCGTGCTGGAACTGCAGCGCGCGCAGCTACTGGCGCGCCTCGGTGGCCGCGCAGACCGCCCGATCAATGACTACCCGCCGGTCAAGGCCGCGGCGGGTGATCTGGAGCGCGCCCGCGTCGATCTGGGCCACACGCGCCTTTACGCGCCGCAAGCCGGCGTAATCAGCCATCTGCCGAAGGTCGGCAGCCGCCTGGAAGCCGGCAGACCCGCGTTCGCGATCGTCAGCGACCGCGCTGTCTGGGTCGAAGCAAACTTCAAGGAAACCGACCTGGAGTGGGTACGCGTCGGTCAGCCGGTCGAGGTCAATATCGACACGTACCCAGCTCACCACTGGCAGGGACACATCGAGAGCATCGCGCAGGCGACGGGCGCGGCGTTCTCGCTACTGCCCGCCCAGAACGCCTCCGGCAACTGGGTCAAAGTCGTGCAGCGCATCCCGGTGCGCGTCGTGCTGCAGCAGGGCAAGGACGACCCCGCGCTGCGCGACGGCATGAGCGCGGCCGTCAAGATCGACACCGGCGCCCATACCCGCTTCGACCGCTGGTTCGGACGCAGCCACTGAACTCGGTGCCTCAGCCATGACGGCACAGCGCCGCTCTCTGCTGCTGATCGGCATCGCCTCGATGCTGGCCACCATGATGTACGCGGTCGACTCGACGATCGTGAACGTCGCGTTGCCGCACATGCAAGGCTCGCTGCAGGCTACCCAGGACCAGGCGGCATGGATCGTCACCTCCTACATCGTCATCAGCGCGATCGCCACTCCGCTCGCCGGCTGGCTTGCCACCCGCTTCGGACTGCGACAGGTGCTGTCGATCTCTATCGCCGGCTTTACGGCCGTGTCAGTCCTGTGCGGCATCGCGGCGGACCTTACCGAGATGGTGGTGTTCCGCATGGTGCAGGGCGCGTTCGGGGCGGCGCTCATTCCGCTATCGCAAGTGTTGCTGCTGCGGGAATTCCCGCGTGAGAAGCATGCGCGCGTGATGGCGCTGTGGGGCATGGGCGTGATGGTCGGCCCGGTCATCGGGCCCACCCTCGGTGGCTGGCTGACAGATACCTGGTCGTGGCGTTGGGCGTTCTTCATCAACGTACCCATCGGGCTGATCGCCTGGACGGCGCTCATGACATCGGTGCAGAAGAGCGAAGCGGACGACCGGCGCCCATTCGACACCATCGGCTTCGTGCTGCTGTCGCTCGGGGTCGGGCTCTTCCAGCTGATGTTGGACCGCGGCCAGACCGTCGCCTGGTTCGAGTCCACCGAAGTGGTCGCCTATGCGTTCTTTGCCGCAATGGCGGCGTACATGTTCCTCATTCACTCGACCACTACGCGTCATCCGTTCATCGATCTGCACCTGTTCCAGGACCGCAACTTCACTGTCTCGCTGATCGTAATGTTCGTGATTGGGATCACGATCGTCTCGCCAAGCGTGCTGCTGCCGGGCTTCCTGCAGCATCTGAAGGGCTACACACCGACGCAAGCCGGCTGGCTGGTGGCCGCCCGTGGCCTGTCAGCGATTGTCGCAATGATGGTCGGCGCGCGGATGTCGTCGGTTATCGGGCCACGGCCGACGATGGTGATCGGCATTCTCGCCGCCGCAGGCTCGCTGTGGATGATGGGCGACTTCAGCGTCGACACCCAACCGAGCGAGGTCGTGCTAACCGGCGTAATCCAGGGCTTCGGCTCGCCGCTGACGTTCATGCCGCTGACCATGGTGGGATTCTCTACGCTGCCCGATCGGGCGCGCACCGAAGCGGGGGCGCTACACACGCTGTTGCGCAACGTCGGTGCTTCAGTGGGCGTGTCCATGACGGTGGCGCTGCTGGCGCGCTCAACCCAAATCAACCAAAGCTACCTGTCGGAGCACTTCACGGCGTTCGACTACTCGCGCTGGGCGATGGTCGGCGGGCCGCCAGGCGCGAATGCGACCACCGGCGCGCTGGTTGGCGAAATCGGCAGACAGGCGGCGTCGATCGCCTACGCCAACGATTTCTACGTGCTCGCCATCTGCTCCCTGCTTACACTGCCTATGCTACTGGCGCTGCGCTCAAGCCGCGCTGCTCCCCCGCCCCAAGCCGCCTTGCCCGACGCAGGACACTGAAAACATCATGGGAATTCTGACCCTCGTTCGGCACGGACAGGCCTCGTTCTTCAGCGCCGACTACGACCAGCTGTCGGACGCCGGCCACGCTCAATCACGCGCACTCGGCGAGTACTGGGTGCGGCACGAAGTCACCTTCGACACCCTCTACGTCGGCCCGCGGCGCCGCCACCGCCAGACACTGGAGGGGGTCGCCGCCGTCTATGCAAAGCATGGTCTGGCGCTGCCGACACCGATCGAGGTGCCGGAACTGGATGAGCACGACGGACTCACTGTCGTACGCCACGTACTGCGCGAGCGCGGCAAACTCAGCGACGAGCCGACGCCAGGCGATCCAGGCGGCGCGGAGCGCGAGCGTCTGGTGCGGTCGTTCTTCCGTCACTACCTGGAAATCATGAACGAATGGGCGCGCGGCACCGTGGTGGTGCCGGCGGTCGAGTCGTGGGAGGAGTTTCGGGCGCGCTCGTTGAGAGGGCTGGATCTCATGTGCGTAGGTGCCGGCAACGCCGCCGCGTTCACCTCGGGCGGGCTCGTCTCATCGGCGACAGGCTGGGTGCTCGGCCTCGACAACGACCGCGTCCTCGAGCTGTCGGCGGCCGTCCGGAATACTGCGCTGACCGAGCTTCGTCACTCCGACCGAAAGCGCAGTCTGGTCACCTTCAATTCCCTTCCGCACCTGCCGGATCCGAGGACGGTGACGGGGGTGTAACGAGCGGCAGCTGCCGACTCCACCACCAGTAGAAAGGCAGCCCCGCGACCAGCAGCAACACGCCGAACAGCGCGAGGCGCGGCGATGCGAAGAAGGTATTTCCCAGCAGGAAGAGGGTGACTGCGAGGAACAGCATCGGCACCCACGGGTAGCCCAGCGCACGGTAGGGACGCGGTGCGTCCGGCATGGTGCGGCGGAATACGAACACTGTCGCGACCGTCAGCCCGTAGAAGATCCAGCTCACGAACATCGCCGCATCAGTCAGCGTGTCGTAGGTGCCCGACAGGGCGTACACGCTTGCCAGTGCGCCACCGGCCAGGATCGAGCGAGCAGGGACGTGGCTGTGCGAGGAAACCCTGCCGAGCGCGCGGAAAAAGAGGCCCTCGCGCGCCATCGCAAACGGTATGCGGCCACCAGACAGCACCGAGGCGTGCAGCGCGCCCAGGCTCGAGACCATCAACACAAGCGCCAACAGCGTCACCGCGCGTGAGCCGACGAAACGCTGCATCACTTCGGTCGCAAGCGAAGATGAGGTTGCAACGCTGCCAACCTGGGCCGGCGTCAGTACGTGGAAGTAGCCCAGGTTGACCAGCAGGTACAACGTGCCCACCAGCAGCGTCCCACCGATGAATGCCAGCGGCAGATTGCGCCCGGGATTTCGCACTTCACCAGCCAGTGGCGCGACGTTGCTCCAGCCATCGTAGGCCCACAGAGCTCCCAGCAGAGCCGCACCGAAGCCCGCCGCCCCGCCGCGCGCCGAGGCCGCGACGCCGTCGCAGCTGGCACCCGCCGACGACATCGTAAGGTGGGTCCAGTGACCATCGACATAGGCGAGTCCGGCAACCGCTACCACGACGATTGCAGCGAGCTTCATCACGGTCAATGCGAGCGCGGCGCCGCCGCTGGTCGCCACGGAGCGCAGGTTCACCAGCGTGACTGCCCACACCGCCGCAAGCGCGACCAACGTGAGCCAGGTGAAGTGCACGCTGCCGACTGACAGCGCGACAGCGTCAAGAGCGCCGCCCAGTGCGACGTTGCAGAACAGCGCGACACTGACGCCGAGCGCTGCCTGCGAACCGGAGCGCACGATCGCGAAGCTCATCCAGCCAAAGAGAAAGCCCGTGAGCCGGCCATAGGCGCGGCGCAAATAAACATAGTCACCGCCCGCCTCGGGCTGCATCGCCGAAACTTCGGCGTAGGCAAAGGCGCCGGCGAGCGCGAGCAGGCCACCCACCAGCCATACCGACAGCACGGCCAGCGGGGTGCCAACGTTACAGGTCATCACGCGCGTCTTCAGGAAGACGCCCGTGCCGATCATGTTTGCTACGTTGACCGAAATCGCAGCCCAGAGACCCAGACCACGGACGAGCTCGGCGCGAGAGCGGGGGCTTCGATCCTTGGGATCTCCGCTCTCGCGCACGAGGGGGTCTTTAGAACAGGCCTACGACCTTGCCCGTTGCGTCAATATCGATGTGATCCGCCGACGGAATCTTCGGCAGGCCCGGCATCGTCATGACATCACCGCAGACCATGACGACAAACTCAGCGCCCGCCGCGAGGCGAACCTCACGAACATTTAACGTATGGCCCGACGGCGCGCCCTTCAGCGCCGGATCCGTCGAGAACGAGTACTGGGTCTTCGCCACGCACACCGGATAGTGGCCGTAACCACCTTCCTGCAGCTGCTTGATCTGGGTACGAACCTTGCTGTCCGCGGTGATGTCGCTCGCGCCGTAGATCTTGGTCGCGATCGTCTTCATCTTGTCCCACAACGGGGTCGCCTCGTCGTAGACGAACTTGAAGGTCGACTTCTCGTTCTTCTCGACGATCTCGACAACCGCGCGCGCAACGGCCTCGGCGCCAGCGCCACCTTCGGCCCAGTGACGAGCCGATAGCACCGGCACGCCCAGATGGGCGAGCTTGGACTTCAACAGGTCGAACTCCGCCTGGGTGTCAAAGGTGAAGTGGTTCACCGAGACGATGCACGGCAGGCCGTAGTGGTTCTTAACGTTGGAAACGTGCCGCTCGATGTTGGCGATGCCCTTCTCAAGCGCAGCAAGGTTCTCCTTGTTGAGCTCCTTCAGGTCGCAACCGCCGTGGAACTTGAGCGCACGGATGGTCGCGACCAGCACCACGGCGGAGGGCACGAGGCCCGCCTTGCGGCACTTGATGTCGACGAACTTCTCGGCACCAAGATCGGCGCCGAAACCGGCCTCGGTGACGACATAGTCCGCGAGCTTCAGTGCGGTCTGGGTGGCCAGCACCGAATTGCAGCCATGGGCGATGTTGGCGAACGGGCCGCCATGGATGAACGCCGGATTGTTCTCCAGCGTCTGCACCAGGTTCGGCTTCAGCGCCTCGCGCAGCAGCACGGTCATCGCGCCGTTGGCCTTGAGGTCCTGCGCACGGACCGGCTTCTGGTCACGCGTGTAGCCAATGACGATGTTGCCCAGGCGCGTCTTCAGGTCCGCGAGGCTGGTCGACAGGCAGAAGATCGCCATGACTTCGGAGGCGACCACGATGTCGAATCCGTCCTGGCGCGGGTAGCCGTTCGCCGGACCGCCGAGCGAGACGGTGATGTCGCGCAGGGCGCGATCATTCATGTCCATCACCCGCTTCCAGGTGATGCGACGCACATCGATGCCCAGCACGTTGCCGTGGTGGATGTGGTTGTCGATCAGCGCCGACAGCAGGTTGTTCGCCAACGCGATCGCGTTGAAGTCACCGGTGAAGTGCAGGTTGATGTCTTCCATCGGCACGACCTGGGCCATACCACCGCCAGCAGCGCCGCCCTTCATGCCGAACACCGGGCCAAGGCTCGGCTCACGCAGGCAGATCACGGCCTTCTTGCCGATCTTGTTGAGCGCGTCGCCCAGGCCGACGGTGGTGGTCGTCTTGCCTTCGCCAGCCGGCGTCGGGCTGATCGCGGTGACCAGCACCAGCTTGCCGTTCGGGCGGTCCTTCAGGCTGTCGATGTACTCCAGCGATATCTTGGCCTTGTAGCGGCCGTACTGGTCGAGCGCATCGTCGGGGATCCCGAGTCGCGCGGCGACCTCGGTGATCGGCTTCATGGTGGCAGCCTGGGCAATCTCGATATCTGAACGCACAACAACTCCTTGCAGCCCGCCGGGCGGGCACGATGATGTCACCAAGTGTCACACAGCCCGAGCTCGGGCTGGGTTAGTTAGATTTTCCGATCGGTGTGCTCGGCAGGCTCCGTTCCAGCAGCAACGCCTCGGCGCGGCGAGCGGCCTCCGCGACGTCCACCGCCTCAAGCCCACCCGGGACGGCCGCCTCGATGCCGCACTCCGTGACCACGAAGTCCATCAGGATGTCGTGTGGCTGGGGGTCCGAAGTAGGGATCCGCGACAGCTCGAACGCCAGCGCCACCGTCAACGGCCGGGGCGACAGAGCCGCCAGCGTTCGATCGAAGAACCCGCCGCCGTAGCCCAGTCGGTCGCCACAGTCACCAACGCCGACCGCCGGGATCAACAGCACATCCGGCGTCAAGGCCGGGGTGCCGTCCGGTATCGGCACGTCGTAGGCGCCGTTGACCATCCCAACCCCCGGCCACCACTCATGAAACTCCAGCGGCCGCCCCTTGCCGAGCACCACCGGTAAGGCCGCCCGGGCGCCACGCCGGTGCAGCTCAGACACCACCGTGCGGGCGTCGAACTCGCCCTGGTAGGGCCAGCAGAAGCCGACCACGAGCCGCTCCAGCAGCGGGAACCCCGCCCGCAGGGAGTGCTCGATCCGGCCACTCCAATTGGCATGATCGGCCGCAGACGCGGCCAGACGACGCGCGATCAACGCGGCACGCTCGGTCTTGCGCCATTGGGCGAGTGCAGGGGACAGGCTCATAAGTCGGCGGAGTGTACCCGCCCGGAACCGAGGGCAACCCCCTCGATGGCGACACCGACCCCTGACATTCGCGTCATGCCGCAATGCAGCATGATTTCCCGGTCGACACTGGCGCTATGGCAGATGGCGGGGGCGCGGCAGCACGAAGGTTGCGCGCGCTTCCGGCGTGTCCAGCTCGCCGGCCGGATAGTAGCGTCGGAAGTAATCAACCCGCATCAGCTCGGGGTAGCGCTCCAGGAACGCGTCGAAACCAAGCTCGGTGGGCTCTTCGGCCAGGCGCTCCCCGATCAGGGCCAGGTACGCGATGGTCAGCGTCTCGTGGTACAGCGTCGCCTTGCCCAGGCTCGCTGCAAAGGCATGGATGGAGCGCTTCATCACCACGCAGGCCGTGGGGAAGTCGTGGCGGCGCAGGTAGAGGAAACCGGCTCGCAGGTGGCCGCGGTGGCCAAACTCGATCGGCGTCAGCGTTGCCGACTCCAGCGCCGCCAGAAAGCTCTCATCGCCTGCATCCATCCGCGCACCACCCTGGTTGTTCCGCGCAGCGACTCCTGCGACCGCGCCGGCTGCCACACGCGAATGTGACGGCCCTCGCGCCGCAACCGTCGCCGACACCCTAATATGTCGTACCACCGATCCCGGGACAAATAACGTGACCATGGATCTTAAGGTCATCGAGCAGAAACAGATGGTCGAGCGTTACATGCTCGGTCGTCTGCCGCCGCCCGAGGCCCGCTTCTTCGAACAGCTAGTGCGCAACTCCCCGGAACTTGCCGACCGCATGGGGCTGCCCGACGCGCTCAAGCGGATCATGCGTCTGCTGGACGAGACCGGCACGGAGTGGCGCGAGCAACCACCGCGCTTCTGGCACAACCCGATCATTCCGCTCGGCCTCGCCGCTGCCACGCTGCTCGCGCTGCTGTTTGCGCTACTTGCCTGGAACAGCAACCAACACGCCCAGGAACGTTACCGGTCAGCCCATCAGCTCGCCGAACAGGGCCTGCTACTGGCGCCGACGCATGAGCAGGCGCTGCGCCTGCCCGTCGCACGGCCCGGGGTACCCGCCCAGACCTACGCACTGGGCACGCGCGTTGGGCCCACACTGGCCAAGCTGCGTCTGGACATGGGCTACGCCAGCGGCAACCTGTACTCAGTGACGATCAAGCGCGAGGACGGCACCTACTGGGGTCGGCTCGACAACCTGCTGCGGGATTCCAACGGCGACCTACGCGTGACGCTGAATTCCGGCATTTTCGCGACCGGCACCTACCTGCTGGACATCGAGTCGATAAACCTGCGCGGAGAAGGCAGGGCAGCGGGCCACCTGAAACTGAAAATCGACCGCGGCTGAAAGCTCACACGTCGCGCAGGCTGCGCATAGGTGAGCTGCGCACGACACGGCGCGTAGCCACAGTGCCCGCGACGCCGACGATCAGTGCGCCGGCTAGCAGGCCGCCGAGCCAGACGGTCGCATCGAACGAGTAATGCAATCCGAACAATCGAGTCGCGACCAGCCAACCGATAACCGACGCCGCGCTCGCCGCGAGCACTCCGGCGAGTAGTCCCAGCGCCGTGAACTCCGCCGCGACGCCGTACAGCACCGTACGGCGACTAGCGCCGAGCGTGCGCAGGATCGCGCTCTCGTAACGACGTTCGTCGCGCGTCGACTGAATCGCCGCGAACAACACCGCCAGTCCCGCGGTCAGCGTGAACCCGAACACATACTCCACCGCGATCGCGGCGCGATCCATGATCCTACGCACCTCGCCCAGCAATGCTGCAACGTCGATGACGGTCACCGACGGGAAGCGGCGCACGAGCTCTGCAAGTGCCGGTCGCTGCGCGTCGTCGAGATGAACGCTGGTCATAAACGTGCCGGTACTTGCGTCGAGCACGCCGGGCGCGAACAGCAGGAAGAAGTTCGGCCGGAAGCCATCCCAGCGCACCTTGCGAACATTGGCGACAGTCGCAGTGATGCTCTCGCCGGCGACGTCGAAACTCAGACGATCGCCAATCTTCAGCCCAAGCTCATCCTGAAACTCGCTCGCCACCGATACCAGCGGCTGGGCAGGATCGGGGTGCTGCCACCAGGCACCTTCGACGAGACGATTGTCCGGCGGCAGCGCTTCGGACCAACTGAGGTTCTGCTCGCGTTCAGCAAAGGCGCGACCGCGGTCGGTCTTGGGCATGCGACCCTGCATCGGCTGCCCGTTCACGGACACCAGCCGCGCGCGTACCCACGGTGCGAGCACTGGTGGGGCGACGCCGCGCGCGGTCAGGAACTCCGCCAGCGGACGGGCGTCGGACGGCGGAATGTTGATCAGGAAGTGGTTGGGCGCACCCGGTGGGAGGCTGCGCTGCCACTCGTCGATCAGGTCATTGCGCACCAGCGCAAGCAGCAGCAGCACGGTCAGGCTCAGACCAAAAGCGACGATCTGCACCACGCTCTCGCGGCCCCGACGCGCCACATTGGCAAGCCCGTACCGCCAGGCTGCGCCGGCACCACCACGGACGGCGGCCGTCACGCGCACCAGCGCCACGCCGGCCATCCCGAGTACCAGCGCACTCCCAGCGAGCCCGCCGACGGCATAGCCGACCAGACGGGGATCGCCGACCAGGACATAAAGCAACGCAGACAACGCAGCCGCGGCCGCCAGATACGGCGCTCCCCACCGCAACGGCGGTGGCTCCAGGTCGTGGCGCAGCACGCGCGCTGGCGGCACCCGCCGCAGTTGCAGCAGCGGCGGCAGCGCAAAGCCTGCGAGCATCGTCGCGGCCGTACCGAGTCCAAGCCAGGCCGGCAGCAGGGACGGCGGCGGCAGGCTGGTCTTGAACAAGCCACGTACCAGCCAGGCAAGTCCACTTTCTGCCAGTAACCCGAGCGCCGTGCCGGCGAGCGCACCACACAAAGCCACCAGCGCAAGCTCGGCCACGGTCGTGCCGAGCACGAATCGCTGGCTCGCACCGAGGCTCTTTAACAGCGCCACAAGGTCGAGCCGCCGGCTTGCATAGCGGCGCGCCGCCATCGCAACGGCAACGGCCGCGAGCAATACCGTCACCAGCGCAGCGAGGTTCAGAAACCTGCCGGATCGCTCGGTGGCGGACTTCATCTGTTCGCTGGATTCGGAAGCATCTGTCAGCCGCTCAGCTGCGCTTTTCCTGGCGCGCAGCCACGCTGCGTACGCATCGACGGCTTCCGTCGAACCCGCGTAAAGCAGGCTCCGGGTTACGCGACTACCGGAGCCGAGCAGCACACTGCGTTCCAGATCGGCGGCATTAACGAGGACCGTTGGAGCGAGGTCAGCGAACCCCATGCCCTGATCAGGGCGGTAGTCGAGCACCGCCGCCACGCGCAGCTCCAGTGCGCCCAGGCGCAGCAGGCCGCCCACCGGCAGCGCGAGCCGCGCGAGCAGTCGCGAATCGGCCCAAGCCTCCCCTGGCGCCGGAATGCCGGTGACCGGGTGCGCTGGACCATAAGGCACTGCGGCAATCTTCAGCTGACCACGCAGGGGATAGGCGCCATCAACACCGAGCACCGTGGCCAGTTGGCTGGCGTCACCGGCGTAGACGACGCTCGGAAAACTGATCAGATGCGCGACGGCAAGTCCCCGCGCGTGCGCCTCCGCCTCGTAGCCCGGCGCGGGGATGCGACCGGAGTCCAGCCTCAGGTCAGCCGCGAGCACCTCCCCTGCCTGTGCGCGGATCGCCTGTGAAATGCGGCTAGTAAAGAACCCGACTGCGGTCAGCGCCGCAACCGCAATCACCAGCGCACCGAACAGTACCGCAAGCTCGCCGCTCTTCACGTCACGCACGAACGCCACCAGCGCGAAGCGCAGCGCCTTCTTCACGCGTCGCCTACGACGTCCGAGCTCAGCCGTCCTGCGTCCAGCGTCAGCACCCGCTGGCAGCGCTTCGCCAACGACTGCTCGTGCGTGACCAGCACGAGCGTCGTACCGAGCTCGCGATTGAACTCGAACAATAGCTCCACGACGCGCGCGCCTGTGACGCTATCCAGGTTGCCGGTCGGCTCATCGGCGAACAGCAGATCGGGACGGGTCACGAACGCGCGCGCAATCGCGACACGCTGTTGCTCGCCGCCGGACAACTGGCGCGGATAATGGCGGCGGCGCGCATCGAGGCCGACGCGCGCCAGCGCCTCGCGGGCGCGGACCTGCGCATCGGCGACGCCGCCGAGCTCGAGTGGCAGCAACACATTCTCGAGGGCCGTCAGCGACGGCACAAGGTGAAACGACTGGAACACGAAGCCGACATGGCCGGCACGCAGGCGCGCTCGACCGTCCTCGTCCAGGCTCGTAAGCTCGGTGCCGTTGAGCAGCACCGTGCCGCGGCTTGGCAGGTCGAGTCCGGCGAGCATTGCCAACAGCGTCGACTTGCCGGATCCGGACGGCCCGATGATGGCGATCGACTGGCCCCGCTCGACCGCAAAGCTGACATCAGCCACGATGGTCAGCGTTCCTTCCGGACTGCTAACCTCCTTGGTGACATGACGTGACTCGAGTACCTGCAACTTGAACCTCGTCCTCAGGATGGCGCGATGCCTGCGCTGGCTGCCGATTATGGTCGCCTCGGCGCTGCTCTGCCCGCTGCCCGCCGCGGCCAGGGCACAGCCCATCTCAGCAACGCTGCTCGTGTTCGGCGATTCGCTGAGTGCCGGCTACGGCATCCGTGCCGAGGAAGGCTGGGTGGCACTGCTCACTCGCCGCCTCGAGAGCGAAGGGTACGGGTACCGGGTGGTCAATGCCAGCGTCAGCGGTGAAACCACGGCGGGGGGATTGGCGCGCATCGGGCATGTACTAGCCGTGCAACGACCGGCAATCGTCGTGATCGAGCTTGGCGCCAACGACGGACTGCGCGGCTTGCCGGTAACCGAACTGCGGCGCAACCTTGGGCAGATCGCCAGCCGCGCCCGAGACAGTGGAGCACAGGTGCTGCTGGTGGGTGCCCGCGTCCCAAGTAACTACGGCCCCGCCTACAGCGAGGATTTCTACGCGAGTTTCGCCACCGTCGCCCGCGAGCAGAAACTCGCGCTAGTGCCGTTTTTGCTGGAGGGCATCGCCTTGGACGAGCGTAATTTTCAGGAAGACCGTCTCCATCCGCTCGCCGCCGCACAGCCGCGCCTGCTGGACAACGTCTGGCACGGGCTCAAGCCGCTGCTGGTGCCCCCGGCGCGACACGGGGTACCGCACTAATGGCCACGCAGAGCCAGTTCCAGCTGCTGCGCGAGCGCCGTTTCCTGCCGTTCTTTGGCGCACAGGCACTGGGTGCATTCAACGACAACGTCTACAAGAACACGCTCGTCATTATTGCGACCTACCACGCGTCGACATACACCTCGATAGCCCCAGGCACCCTGACGATGCTCGCCGGCGGCCTGTTCATCCTGCCGTTCGTTCTCTTCTCAGGACTTGCCGGGCAGCTCGCAGATCGCTACGACAAGACCCGTGTACTGCAGGCGGTCAAAGTTTTTGAAATCGCGATCATGACGCTGGCCGGATTTGCCTTCACGCTGCACTCGATGCCGCTACTGCTTGGCGCGCTGTTCCTGATGGGCGCGCATTCGACGTTCTTCGCGCCCGCCAAGTACGGCCTGCTACCGCAAGTGCTCGGTGAGGACGAGCTGATCGGCGGCAATGCGCTGCTGGAGATGGGCACGTTCGTCGGCATCCTGACCGGCATGCTGCTAGCCGGACTCCTCGCGAAGATGGGAAACCTTTCCATCATCAACGCGACGCTGCTTGCCATTGCAGCCCTCGGTCTGGGCTTCAGCCTTGCGATTCCACCGCTGGCCCCTGCAGCGCCGGGGCTGCGCATCGACCTGAACCTGTGGCGCTCGACGATGTCGAATCTGGCCGCAGCGCGCGCCAACCGCGTCGTATTCCTGTCAATCCTCGGCATCTCCTGGTTCTGGTTCTACGGCATCCTGGTGCTGGCCCAGGTACCGCTCTACGCCAAGGAGGTCGTGCACGGCGCGGAGGACGTCGTCATCCTGCTGCTGGTGGGATTCTCGCTCGGCGTCGGTACAGGCTCACTGCTATGCGAGCGCCTGTCGGGTCACCGCATCGAGATCGGGCTGGTGCCACTCGGATCGCTGGGGCTCACCTTGTTCGGTGTAGACCTGTACTTTGCCACCCCCGCAACGCACCCCGTGGCGCAGCTCGACTGGCTGGCGTTCCTCGCCTATCCAGGCGGTTTGCGCGTGTTCGCTGACGTGCTGCTCATTGGCGTCTCGGGCGGTCTTTACATCGTGCCGCTGTATGCACAGATGCAGCGCCTGACCAAGCCGGAGGTCATGTCGCGCGTCATCAGCGCGAACAGCATCTGGAACGCGATCTTCATGGTCGTGGCGTCGCTGTTCGGCGGCGTGCTGCTCGGCCGCGGCGTGTCGATTCCGATGGTATTGCTCGTCTGCGGCCTGCTTAACTTCGCGGTCGCGGCGTTCATCTATGCCCGCCTGCCGGAGTTCCTGCTGCGCTTCCTCGCCTGGGCGGTTGCACGGGTGCTGTACCGGATCCGCGTCGAGGGCCTGCAGAACGTGCCGGAGCACGGCGCTGCGCTGGTGATCTGCAACCATGTCAGCTTCGCCGACGCGCTGGTGCTGTCAGCTGCGGTGCACCGCCCGATGCGGTTCGTCATGGAGGCCGCTATCTTCCGGATCCCGGTCGCGAACGCTATATTCCGCGGCATGAAGGCAATCCCGGTAGCCACGGCCGCGGAGGATCCGGCGGTACGCGAAATGGCCTTTGCGCAAGTGCTGGAGGAGCTGCGGCGGGGCGAGCTCGTCTGCATCTTCCCGGAGGGCCGACTGACCGCGGACGGCGCCATCGGCGAGTTCCGGCCCGGACTGCTGCGGATCCTGCGGGAGGCCCCGGTCCCGGTCGTGCCCGTGGCGCTGTCCGGCCTGTGGGGTTCGTCATTTTCGCGCCGCTACCGCGGCTTGTCCCGCTACCTGCCGCGCCGCCTATGGGCGAGGATCGACGTGCGGGTCGGTGCGGCCCTGCCGGCTGCAGAGGTCGCGCTGCCGCTGCTGCGCGCCACCGTGACCGCGCTGCGCGGCGAGGTCCCGTAGCCGCGGCCCGGCAAAGTTTCCGCAGCTCGCTTGCAGGTTCGCGAGGAGGCCGATAGGTTGTAAGGGACGACGCGGCGCACGGATTTTGCGACGCAACAAGGAGACGGGTGGCTGTGGATAAAATCTGGCTGAAATCCTACCCCCCCGGCGTACCCGCGGAAATCGATCCGGACCAGTTCCGCTCGCTGGTGCAGCTGTTCGACAGCGCCGTGCTGAAGTACGCCGATCGCCCGGCGTTTACCAACATGGGCAGGACGATCACTTTCCGTGAGCTCGACACCCTTAGCCGCACCTTCGGCGCGTGGCTGCAGAAGGAAGCGCGTCTCAAGCGCGGCGAGCGAATCGCACTGATGATGCCGAACATCCTGCAGTACCCAATCGCGCTTTTCGGCGCGCTGCGAGCCGGGCTGGTCGTCGTCAACACCAACCCGCTGTACACCGCGCGCGAGCTCGAGCACCAGCTGAAGGATTCAGGCGCCAAGGCTATCGTCGTGTTCGAGAACGCTGCACACGTGCTGGAGCAGTGCATCGGCGCGACTGACGTCGAGGAAGTGATCATCACCGGCATCGGCGACATGCTCGGCTTCCCGAAAGGACCGATCGTCAACTTCATGCTGCGTCACGTCAGAAAGCAGGTAAAGCGCTACACGCTGCCGGATGCGCACTCGTTTGACGCCGTGCTCGAGCAGGGCAAGTGGGTCAATCTGGAGACGCCAAAGCTGACACTCGACGACATCGCGTTCCTGCAGTACACCGGCGGCACCACCGGCGTCTCCAAGGGGGCAATGCTGACCCACCGCAACATGGTGGCGAACACGTTGCAGACCGACGCGTGGCTCGAGCAGTTCGTCGATGAGACCCAGCATGCGCAGGTCGTCATCGGCGCGCTACCGCTGTACCACATCTTCGCGCTGACGGCCGTCGCGCTGGTCTGGGTGCATGAGGGCGGCCATACGATACTGATCACGAACCCGCGCGACATGCCCGGCTTCATCAAGGAACTACGTCGGCATCCACCGGGCGTGTTCTACGGCGTCAACACGTTATTCAACGGACTGCTGCACGCGCCGGGCTTCGAGACGGTTGATTTCTCCAAGCTCGTCTCGTCGGTTGCCGGCGGCATGGCGCTGCAAGGTGCGGTCGCGGAGCGCTGGAAGGCCGTCACCGGCTGTATCCTCTCGCAGGGCTGGGGCCTGACTGAAACCTCGCCCGTCGCGACCACCAGCCCGCGCGGCGTCGACTTCAACAACTCCATCGGCTTGCCGGTTCCCTCAACCGACATTTCGATTCGAGATGACTCCGGACGCAACGTGCCAATCGGCCAGATCGGCGAGATCTGCGTGCGCGGTCCGCAGGTGATGGCGGGCTATTGGAACCGCCCGGAGGAGACGACGCAGGTAATGCTCGATGGCAACTGGCTGCGCACCGGCGACATCGGCCGCATGGACGAGGCTGGCTTCGTCTACATCGAAGACCGCAAGAAGGACATGATCCTGGTCTCTGGCTTCAACGTGTACCCGAATGAGATCGAAGGCGTCATTGCGCGTCATCCGGGCGTCCTCGAAGTGGCGGCGGTATCGCAGCCGGACGAGCACTCGGGCGAGGTGGTCGCGGTGTTCGTCGTGCGCAAGGATCCGACGCTGACGTCAGAGCAGGTAATAGAGTTCGCGCGCGCGGACCTCACCGGCTACAAAGTGCCGCGCCAAGTTTACTTTCGTGATGAACTGCCGAAGACCAACGTCGGCAAGATCCTGCGCCGTGCGCTGCGCGACAGCATCCTGTCGCGGCCATAGCCGCGGCAACGCCGGGTCAGATAGCGAGCGTCTTGCGCATCACAATCATGCGCAACTGCGGTGACTTCGGAATGCCCAGGCGCTCGTCGTTATAAGGGAAAGGCCGCCGCTCGCCCGTATCGCGGTAACCGCGCCGTTCATACCACGCGATCAGCTCCAACCGCTCCTCGATCACCGTCATCTCTGCGAAGCGGGCGCCGAACTCGTGTCGCGCGAACGTCTCGGCTGCGGCGAGCATCTGCCGGCCGAGCCCGCTGGACTGCAGCGCCGGCCGAATGCTGAGCATGCCGACATACGCGGCATCGGCATCCTTCTTGCTAACCTCGACGCAACCGAGCAGTCCGGATTGCGCGCGCAAGACGAGTACTGCGCTGTCGGGCAGCGCCAGGATCTGCTCGAGCACGCTTGCGTCTATGCGCGTGCCATCGATCAGGTCCGCTTCCGTGGTCCAGCCACGGCGACTGCTGTCGCCCCGGTATGCGCTATTGACTAGCTCGACGATCGCGGCGACGTCCGCGGCCTTGGCTCGGGTCGTGAACAGCTCATCAGGTCCAGCCTCAATCGTCATGCGGCTTCTCCTCGTCTCATTCCGCGCCGCGATTCTTCCCAGCACTACGCTTCTTCTTCGGGCGCGCCACGGCCGCTGCCACGGGGCGCTTCGGCACCAGCACACCCTGCACGCGCGCGATGCCTTCCTGGATTAGCTTTGCAGCGCCCTGCGGGCCTTCCCACTTGCTGATCGTGACCCACTTCCCTTTCTCCAGGTCCTTGTAGTGCTGGAAAAAGTGCGCGATCTGGTCAGTGAGGATCGGCGGCAGGTCCTTGTAAGAGGCAACCCCGCTGTAGAACGGGTGCAGCTTGTCTACAGGCACCGCAACGATCTTCTCGTCGCCGCCCGCCTCGTCTCGCATGATCAGTGCGCCAATCGGCCGACAGCGGATAACCGCGCCAGGCACAACCGCCACCTGACCTACGACGATGACGTCCAGCGGGTCACCATCCTCGGCGAGCGTCTGCGGGATGAAGCCATAGTTACCAGGGTAGTACATCGAGGTATGCAGGAAGCGATCGACGAACATTGCGCCCGACTTCTTGTCGAGTTCGTACTTGACCGGAATTCCGCCCTGCGGAATCTCGATTACGCCGTAAATGTCCCACGGCGGGGAAATGCCAACCGGAATTTGAGTCAGGTCCACGGTACTACTCCAGGTGGTTCAGCGCGCTAGCGCGGCGGCGAGCGTGTAGCCGGCCCATGTGGCAGCCAGACAGCCAAGCACAGATGCGGCGACGTTTAGAAGGGCCCGCCCAACGTCTCCTGCCTGCAGCAGGCCGAGGGTCTGCAGGCTGAACGCCGAAAACGTCGTGTAGCCCCCGCACAAGCCGACGATCACAAAATAGCGCACGACATCAGTGTCGATGAAACGCACGTCATTCCATGAGCCAGCCGCCGCCGCACCGATTACGAAGCAGCCGGTCACATTGACCAGCAGAATAGCCCACGGCAACGCCAGCCCTGTTGTGAGCACAAACGCTTCAGAGATCCACCAACGGGCGAGGCTGCCGAGCGCCCCGCCGAGTGCAATCAGGATCGGCTTCACGACGTATCGTTACCTCGACAGTGGGCTCGCCCGCCGCCGTAGCGGCCGGGAACCGTTCAGACGTGGAAGCGCGGCGACAGCTCGTGCACAGCCTCTACCATCGCAGCGGCGTGCTCTGGCGGTACATCAGGATGAATGCCGTGACCGAGGTTGAAGACGTGGCCATGGCCATGGCCATAACTCTCGAGCACGCGACCCACCTCGGCACGAATCACTGCCGGCGGCGCATACAAGACGGACGGATCCAGATTTCCTTGTAGCGCTACCCGGTCGGCGACCGTAACGCGCGCCGTGGCAAGATCCGTCGTCCAGTCGACGCCCAGTGCGTCCGCGCCGGTATCGGCCATTTCCGCCAACCACTGACCGCCGCCCTTGGTGAACAGAATCACTGGAACGCGCTGGCCATCATGATCACGCGGCAACGCCGCGACGATCTGCTGCATGTAACGCAGCGAGAACTCGCGATAGGCGGCAGGCGACAGTGCGCCACCCCAGGTGTCGAACACCATCACCGCCTGTGCGCCAGCGTGAATCTGCGCCGTCAGATAATCGGTCGTGGCGCGCGTGAGGTGTGCGAGTAAACGATGCAGCTGCTCCGGCGCGCCGTACAGCATGCCTTTGATGTGCGAGAAAGTCTTGCTGCTGCCACCCTCGACGACATAAGTGCCCACGGTCCACGGACTGCCGGCGAAACCGATCAGTGGCACCTTGCCATCCAGCTCGCGACGAATCAGCCGCACCGCGTCCATTACGTAACGCAGCTCAATTTCGGGATCGAGCGTCGGCAGGCGATCGATATCAGCCGCCGTACGCACCGGCCGATCGATGCGCGGACCCTCGCCCGCCTCGAACTCCAGGCCGAGACCCAGCGCGTGCGGGATCGTCAAAATATCAGAGAACAGGATCGCGGCATCAAGGGCGAAGCGGCGTAGCGGCTGCAGCGTCACCTCACAGGCGTACTGCGGGTTCATGCACAACTTCATGAAGCTGCCGGCTTCGCCGCGTGTCGCGCGGTACTCCGGTAGGTAGCGGCCTGCCTGGCGCATCATCCATAACGGCGTGCGCGGGGTTGGCTGGCGCAACAGGGCGCGCAGGAAAAGGTCATTCTTCAACGGAGTGCTCATAGTGACCTCAGGCCTTGCCGCAGGTAGCGAGTATCGACGACTGAATGGCCTCAGCGGCCACGCGCGGATCAGCGGCATCGCGAATTGGCCGACCGATGACGATATAGTCGGCGCCCGCTTCGAACGCGCGCTCGACAGTAAGCACGCGCTTCTGATCGTCCTCAACACGATTCTCGACCGGCCGGATACCCGGTGTCACGACCATCAGTCGCTCACCAAGCTCGCGCCGAATCGCCTCAGCCTCGATTCCGGAGGAGACAACACCTCTACAGCCCGCCGCTAGCGCGCGACGAGCGCGCGACAGCACCAACTGCTGAACGTCACACTGGAAGCCCAGGTCGTCGAGATCGCCACGGTCAAGGCTGGTCAGCACGGTCACAGCGAGGATGCCGACATCCGTGGCGGCAGCGACGGCCGCCTCCATGATGCCCTGGTTACCATGAACGGTAGTGAACGTCACGCCGCGGCCATTGAGCCTGCGCACCGCTGCGGCAACCGTCGCAGGGATATCGAAGAACTTGAGGTCGACAAAAATCTTCTTGTCGCGCGCGACCATCCAGTCGAGCAGCTCGTAATAGCCGCCGGCCATCATCAGCTCGAGTCCAAGCTTGTAGAAGACGACCGAGTCGTCGAGCTTCTCAACCAGGCGGCGGGCCTCGGTGGCGTCAGGCACATCGAGGGCAAAAATCAGGCGTTCGCGCGGCGGAATGGATTTCATCCGCCCATTATGCCGTCCGCGCACGCGCCATGCGAGCGCCCCAGCCCCCGGATTACCCCTGCGGCACGCTGGGGTCGTACAGGCGCGCGTGTTCGAGGATGGCGTAGCGGTCGGTCATGCCGGCTATGTAGTCAGCCACCGCCCGGCCCCTGCCGTTGAGGCCAGCTCCACCCTCTAGACGGGTCGCAATGTCGCGGTGTTCATCCGGCAGCAGCCGCGGATCATCGAAGTAGGCCCGGAACAGCTCGCGCACCACCCGCTGCGCCTTGGTCGTCATCCGTACGACACGAAAATGGCGATAGACGCGCTCATGAAGGAACCTCTTAAGCTCGCGGTGCTCGGTACCGATACGGTCCGAGAACCCCACCAGCGGGCCGCCCGCAGCCCGCACCGCATCGACATCGGCCGGAGCGGCAGCCTCGATGCGGGCACGGGTCGTATCGATCAGGTCGTTGACGACTTCGTTGATCATGCGTCGCACGACCTCGTGGATCTGGCGCCGCTCGCCAAGTCCGGGGTAGCAGCGCTCGACCTCGGCGTGATGGCGCGCAAACAACGCCACATCAGCCAGTTCTCGCGTCGTTACCAGTCCAGCGCGCAGTCCGTCGTCGACATCGTGATTGTTGTAGGCGACTGCGTCCGCGACATTCGCCAGCTGTGCCTCGAGCGAAGGCTGGCGGCGCTCGAGAAAGCGCAGCCCAAGGTCGCCCAGTTTCTCCGCATTGCTCGCTGAGCAGTGCTTGAGGATGCCCTCGCGACACTCGAAGGTCAGGTTCAAGCCGGAGAACTCGGCGTATCGCTCCTCGAGCTCATCGACGACCCGCAGTGACTGCAGATTATGCTCAAAGCCACCGTATTCGCGCATGCATTCGTTTAGCGCATCCTGACCGGCGTGGCCAAACGGCGTGTGGCCCAAATCGTGTGCGAGGCAGATCGCCTCACACAGCGCTTCATTCAAATTAAGCGCGCCGCAAATGGAGCGTGCAATCTGCGCTACCTCCAGCGAATGGGTCAGGCGCGTACGGTACAGATCGCCCTCGTGGTTGACGAAAACCTGCGTCTTATAGACGAGGCGCCGGAAGGCGCTGGAGTGGACGATGCGGTCCCGATCACGCTGGTATTCGCCGCGATGACCTGCGGGTGGCAATTCGGGATGGCGACGGCCGCGCGACTGGGATTCATGGCATGCGTAAGGCGCAAGACCGGCGTCCCGTCCTTGCGTTGCGGCCGCCATCAGCCGACCTCCGCCAAAAGCACCGCATCCAGTGCCGCCTGATCGTAGTCGGCGGTGACCAGCGCATCTCCCAGGCCCTTGAGCAGCACCAGGCGTACCTGACCGCCCTGCACCTTCTTGTCGAGCGCCATCAGTTCGCGCGCACGCGCCACCCCGATGCGCGGTGCCGCTACCGGCAGGCCGGCGCGGGCGATGATCTCGCGTACACGTGACACGTCGGCGGCGGCCAGCCAGCCCAGACGCGCCGAGGTCTCCGCGGCCATTACCATGCCCACGGCCACGGCTTCCCCATGCAGCCACTCGCCATATCCGAGCGCGGTCTCGATTGCATGGCCGAAAGTATGGCCAAAATTCAGTAACGCGCGCGGCCCGCTCTCCCGCTCGTCCAGCGCGACGAGGCGCGCCTTGTTGAGGCAGGAACGCTCAACGGCATAGGCCAGCGCGTCCCGGTCACGCGCAAGCAGCCGCGGCAACTCGCGCTCGAGCCAGCCAAGAAACTCCGGATCCGCGATCAGGCCGTACTTGATGACTTCTGCCAGGCCGGCACGCAATTCGCGTGATGGCAACGTATCCAACGTTGCAAGGTCAGCGACAACGACGCTGGGCTGATGGAATGCACCGATCAGGTTCTTGCCACCGGGATGGTTGACGGCGGTCTTGCCGCCCACGGACGAGTCGACCTGCGACAGCAGCGTCGTGGGCAACTGGGCGATCGCCACGCCTCGCTGCCAGGTTGCAGCGGCAAAGCCTGCGATGTCACCGACAACGCCGCCGCCGAGCGCGAGCACGGCACCATCGCGGTTTACTCGCGCAGCCGCCAGCGCGTCGTACACCAGAGCGAGCGTCGCCAGTGTCTTGTAGCGCTCGCCGTCCGGCAGCACGCATTCGGCCAGCGGGCGCTTGCCGAAGGCGGCCTTAAGGAGCGGCAGGTAGAGCGGAGCGACCGTCTTGTTGCTGACCACCAGCAGCGGGCCGCGCGGCAGCGCGGACTCGAGCAGTTCGGCGCCGGACAGCAGGCCGGCCCCGATGTGGATCGGGTAGCTGCGCTCGCCGAGGGCGATCTGGACGGAAGTGCTTGAGCTCACGGCCAGAAAGATAACAAGAACGCCCGCTCCGGTGTCGGATCCGGGCGCCGCTAGTTGCGAAATTAGGCAACTACGTCGGAAAGTCGCGACTGGAGGTGGCGCCCCAGCGCGATCCGGGCCCCCTCAGGGCGTGCTGCCGGGGGGCCTGGCGTTGACGACCGCATAGCGCAGCAGCGCCGCGGCGGAGTCCAGACCGAGCTTCTCGCACAGGTTGCGCTTGTGCGAGTCCACCGTCTTGACCGCGGTGCCCATGCGGGCCGCAATTTCGCGCGTGGACAACGCCATACCGAGCAGTTCGAGTACTTCCTGCTCCCGGGCGGTCAGCATGGCGTGGATGGTTGTCGCCTGCTCACCGGCGTTGACGATGCGTCGCACCACGCGCTGCGACAGCCGCTCGCTGAGGTAGACGCCACCGGCGGCGACGGCGCGGATCGCGCGCGCCAGTTCCTCAGGCGGGGCGTCCTTCATCATGTAGCCACTGGCACCCAACGACAGTGCGTCATCCGAGTACAGCGACTCGTCAAACATCGATAGAACCAGTATTGGCGGCCACTTACGGTCCTTTTCCAGCGAGCGCAGCAGGCTGAAGCCGCTCTCCTCACCCAGCGTCAGATCCAGCAGGACAACATCCGGATTCAGCCGCTCGATCGCAGCGCGGGCCTCGGCGATAGTGCTCGCCTCGCCGCAGACGGTCATGTCGGCCTCGGCCATGATCAGCCCACGCAGCCCAATGCGGACGACCTCGTGGTCGTCGACGATCAGTACTGCCAGCGAGCGCGCGTGCGCGCCACCGTCGGTGTATTCGGATGCAGGGCGGCGATCAATCACGCTCAGGCTCTCCACAGTCACCCACCGAGCCTACACTGTCGCTCGCGCCGACGTACTCGGCAACTGGCAAATCCAAGCTCCCCGGGTCCCCGCCCCGAGCGTCCACCGGAATGCCTCCCGCCAGGCTCGCCACGATGTATTCGGCCACCGACTGCACCTTGCGGCGATCGGTCGATACGACCAGATTGGCTATTTCCCGGTAAAGCGGCTCGCGGGTGACCATTAGCTCGGTCAGACGGGCCTCAGGATCGGTATTGAGCAGCAACGGGCGATGGCGGCCGTGCTGGGTACGATCCACCTGCTGGGCAATCGAAGCCTCCAGATAGACTACGATGCCGCGATTGGCCAAATGCGCCCGATTTTCCGGCAGCAGAATCGCCCCACCGCCGGTCGCCAGGACGATGCCGGGCAACTGGGTCAGATCGTCTATGACCTCCCGCTCCCGCTCGCGAAATCCAGCCTCCCCTTCCCGCTCGAAGATGTAGGAGATATCGACCCCGGTCCGGCGCTCGATCTCGACATCACTGTCGATGAAGCGCTGACCGCGTAGCCGCGCCAGGGTCTTGCCAACGGCAGACTTGCCGGACCCCATCGGGCCGACGAGGAAAATGCTGCGGCCGGGTTCATCGGACAGCTGGGAGAGGTCAGTCATGGCCGCGAGTGTAGGTCCACGCCCCCCCAAACGGAAACGGCCGCTAAAAGGCCGCCGTGACCAGGGCCGGACCCGAGGCCGAGCAGGGGGGTAGTCAGCGCAGCAGATGGCGGCTGACGCCGCGCCACGCCTTGGGAGCCGTAGACGCCAGCCTGCCCACCAGTCGTAGGCCATTTTGCGGCTGGCGGCTGACCGCCGCGGCCAGCGGTCCGAGCGCCATCTCGTGCCCGGGGCCCCTACACAAAGAGCGGCCGGTTGAGGCCTCTCAGGCAGAGAATGGCCTCAATCCCGCCAACTCCCGCCCAGGCTAAGTGCCGATAGGGAAGCTGTAAAACGCGGTCGTCACGATGCCGCCCGGCGAGGTGATCGTCAGCATCAGCTGACCTGACGATGTAACCACGCTACCGCTCGATTGCACGAAGAAAGCATAACTTCCCGGCTCCGTCATACACGGCACCGTGTAGCTCGTGGGCGCCGCGATCGTCAGTCCCGTGGTGGGCGTCGTCGCCACGATCGTCGTGCCCGCCGGCATCGGGTTGAAGTTAATGTCGGCAACAGTAAAGACATACAAGGCGCCACCGGCAGCCTTCGAAAGGGTGCCGAGCGTTGCACCCGCGACCGGCGACAGATTGCCAGGCGTCCCATCGGACAGGATGATGACGTTATGCGCATCAATCGCCGTGGATTCCTTATTGGCGTCGCAGCGCGCTACGTCGGTGCAAAGCACTCCATTAAACAGGGCATCTGCGGCGTCGCGGGCGTTGTTCGAATTGAAGTCGTAGAAGAACTCATTGGCCTGGTACGTGCCGTTCTCGTTCGCATCCAGGAAACGCTCAGCCTGATCTGTGAACGTATCGCCGACATCAAACGAACCGTTGCCATTCCGGTCAACGAAAGACTCCTCGCCGATGGCAATCGCCATCAAACTCGATCGGCCAGCGCGATCGCAGGAGCCCGCAACAGGCGAGCCGCTACCGCAGACGGGCAGCGTAAGGTCCGCAGGCGCGCGATTGCTGGTGCTGGTCCAATTAACACTGCAAGAAGCGGCTCCGGCGGCGGATGTCGTCGTGCAACTGGATTTGATCGTGCCACCCTCGGTATAGAAAGACACCGCCGTACCATCGGGAACCGCATTATTGAATCGGTCGACAAGGTACGCGGTCACCGGCACCCGAACGCCCACTAAATTCCAAGCCTCTACGTTTTGGCACGTGACCGCCAACGAGAAGCCATTCTGCTGAGGGATGCCGGTCGATACGGTCAACTGGCTGGACTGCGTCGAAATAGTCGAGGTTGAGTTCGGAATCTGAACGGACGCAGTAACTCGGACCGGCGTCGCAACCGTGCCACTTTGTACCGTCGTCGATACATTTCCGGTCGCATCCGACGTCGCCGTCGCGTTCAGCAGGGTGACGCCGCCAACGGACGTGTTTAGAGAAAAATCCACGAGTGCAGCAGCGCGCGGTTTGCCGCTCTGATCCAGCACCTGGAAGGTCACTACCGACTGCTCGGTAAGCGACGTCGAACCGATCCCCTTCAGCGCAATCGTCGCCGGACTCGCCGACACGAAGCTGATCGAGCCGATTGCGGATTGCTGAACGTTGACCGTCCCGGTTGCGGAAAGCTGGCGACCACCGATCGTCGCCGATGCCGTGATGGTGTCGGAGCCGCTGCAACCGCTCGCCGAATACGTGGCCGTCGCGACGCCGGTGGTAGTCGCCACCGCAGGCGTGACAGAGGCTGTGTTCTGAGCCACGCAAGGGGAATTAAACGCAACCGTCACCGGCTGCGCGTACAACGTGCCATCACTCTGTTGCAGCACGACCTGGAGGCTGGTGCTGCCACCGACCGAGAGCGTCGCACTGGACAGAGCAATCGTGCCCGCCGTAAAGGCCACGCCAATGCCGCTGCCCATCTGAACAGTGACCGAGCCGGCGCCAGACACCACTTGGACCGGAACGGTCGCCGAGAGCGCGTTGACCGTGGCCGTGACCGTGATCGTTCGCAGCGTCGGATCGCCCGCCGTGCTCAGGTTCGCGGTCGCCACACCGGACGCGTTCGTCGTCGGGTTGGTCGAGGAGATTCCGCCGGAAGATGCGGTGAATGTCACCGGCACATTGGGCAATAGGGTGTTGTTCGCGTCACGAACGAAGGCCGTGATCGTCGCGGACTGCGAGCCATCAGAGAGAATTGTCGGGTTGCTGGTCTGCGCTGTGATGGCCGCAACCGGCGACGACGATGCGGTACTAATAACCTGCACAGTGGTGGTCGCGGTCAGCGAACCGGCAGTGGCGGTTACTGTAATCGTCCGTAGCGTCGGGTCGCCGCCGGCCGACAGCGTGGCGAGGATCACGCCGGAGGCATCTGTCTTCGTGGAGCCAACGACAAGACCGCCAGATGAGGCCCGGTAGGTCACCGCAACGTTCGCCACGGAAACGTTGTTGGAATCAAGCGCAAGGGCGGTAATGGTCGCGGTCGTCGTGCCATCCGCGAGAATTGACGCCGCGTTAGTGGTAACCGCCAAGGTCGCAGCAGCCGCCGTACCGCCGCCACCACCACCACCGCTCGGCGGCGTGGTCAGCGTGTTGGCGCCGCCACCGCAGCCCGTGAGCAGCATGGCCGCAGCCAGCAGGGCGCCTAGAGACTTAAGCATCTTCATCCGTCCTCCCAATCCTTGACCGACTGACGACTCCTTGCTGAGCGTCAGTACAGGTTCGCCCCTTCACGCAGGATCTTCGGTGTCACGAAGATCAGGAGTTCGTCCTTGTTGTTCGTCCGTGTACGACTCTTGAACAGATACCCGAGCACCGGGATATCTCCAAGCATCGGCACCTTGTTATCAGACGTACGACGCTCCGTCTCCATGATGCCGCCGAGCACAACAGTCTGGCCGTCGTTGACCAGCACCTGAGTCGTGATTGTGCGTGTGTCGATCGACGGCACCTGGCCGCCGGTCGCGCTCTGCACCAACTGGCCGATGCTGTCCTTGGTGATCGTCAAGTCGAGGATCACGCGATTGTCCGGGGTGATCTGCGGCTTGACCTTGAGGGCAAGCACCGCCTTCTTGAACTGCGTCGTCGTCGCGCCCGAGGATGAAGACTCCTGGTACGGAATCTCTACGCCCTGCTCGATCGTCGCTTCCTTCTGATTCGACGTGATCACGTGCGGGGACGAAACGATCTCGGCTCTATCTTCGGCCTGCGCCGCCGACAACTCGAGGTCGACGATATAGTTGCCGCTAAGCACCGACATCGCGATCCGCCCGGCGGGGTTTGAAACCGGCATGTTTACGTTGTACCGATCAAGGTAACCGGTCGTGCCGGTCGGTACCGTGACGGGAAACGCCGAGCCAGTCGTCTGCAGGTTGGTCAACGCGGAACTGATGATCGTGTTGTTCGAGGCGGCACTGCCGGAGACGGAGACCAGGCCATTGCTGCCATTCTGGCGAACGCCAGTGGTGCCCAGCCGCACGCCAAGCTTGCGACTGAAGTCGTCGTTCACAATGACCACGCGCGACTCGATCAGCACCTGACGCACCGGGATGTCGAGAGTACCGACCAGACGACGGATGTCAGCCAGGCGATCGGGCGTGTCCTGCAGCAGCAGCGTATTGGTGCGCTCGTCGATCGCGACGCTACCGCGCTGCGAGAGCAGCGAATTACCGCTCTTGCCCTTGATCAGGATTGAAAGGTCCGCGGCCTTGGCGTAATTAACCTGCAGGTACTCGCTGCGCAGCGGCGCGAGCTCCTCGACTTCCTTACGTGCCTGCAGCTCGGCCTTCTCGCGGTTCGCGAGTTCCTCGGCCGGACCCACCAAGATCACGTTGTCGCGGCGACGCATCGCCAGACCCTTGGTGCGCATCACAATGTCCAACGCTTGGTCCCAAGGCACGTTCTGAAGGCGCAGCGTCACGCTGCCCTGTACCGTGTCACTGACAACGATATTCTGGCCGCTGGTATCGGCGAGCAACTGCAGCACGGCCCGCACGTCGATGTCCTGGAAGTTCAGCGTCAGTCGCTCGCCGACGTATTCCTTCCGGTCATCCACAATCTTGCCCTTGGCGGGACTGGTCTGGCGCACCTCAACGACGTACTGGTTGTCAGTCTGATAGGCGAGCTGCTCATAGTCGCCCTGCGCGTTAACGATCAGGCGCGCGCTACCGTCTATCTTGACGGCGTCGACGAAAGTCACCGCCGTGGCGAAGTCGACCACGTCATAGCGCTTGACCAAATCCGTAGCCATCTGCGCGCCGACGAAATCGACGACGATCTGCTGACCTTCCTGGCGCAGGTTGACCGGGGTGTGCGGATCCGACATCGAAACGACCAGGCGGCCGACCCCGTCTGTACCGCGGCGGAAGTCGATCGCCGAGAGGCGACGGTCAACGCCGGCACTCGCGGTCGGTGCAGACGCTGCCGCCGACGCGGACGTGGACGCGGCAACGGGACCTTGGCCGACGGTCACAATGATCGTGTTGCCCTCGACACGCGTGTCGTAGGGACTCAGCTGGTCCATGTTAAGCACCAGCCGCGTGCGGCCGCCGCTCTCGCCAGCAACAACGCTGTCGACTCCACCTGCTTTCACGTCAACGCGACGCTGGGACAGCGCGAGCGTGACGCCCGGCAAGTCGAGCGAGATGCGCGCCGGCTTGTCGATGGTAAAGGCCAGCGGCTGCGGCGCGGGACCAGAGGTGCGCAGCTTGAGCTCCACCTGCTGGCCAGGAAGATTTACAACGTCAATCGCCTCAAGGCGGTTGCCGGCAGTCTGGGCCTGAGCCGTGCCCGTCGCGAAAAACGCGAACAGGAGGGCAAGCGCCGCGAGGGCAGGGCCAGCGCCCGGCTGACGCGACGTCGCGATGGCGGGCCCGAGGTTGGCGTTCATTCCGACTACTCCCGGTAGCATTCAGTTGGTCGCGAGCGAAATCGCGGCCGGTCGTTCCATGTAGCCGCCGAGGCCATCAGGCACGATCTCGACAACAGTGACTCTTGAATCGGTGATCACGGTGATCTTTCCATCGTTCTGACCGACGTGATTGCCTGGCAGCACGCGATGAATCAGGCCGTCTTTCGTCTGCAGCAGCGCGAAATTCTTGCCGCCCTGATGCAACGTCCCGACCATCTTCAGCGTATCGAGGGAGAAGCCCTCGAGGAACTCGCGGTTGCGGTGCGCATCAGGCCGCAGGCCACCGGCGCCCGGGGCGACGATCGCGATGCCTGGCTGAAACGGCGAGCGCAGACCGCTAGGATCGTAGTTGAACACTTCGTACGGCTTGATTTCAGGCAGTGGCTCGATGCGGGTTCCCGGACGCTTCTTCTTCTCTTCAAGATCGCGCTTGAGGTCGGAGGTGCCGCCACCGCAGCCGGCGAGCGGCGCGAGCAGTACGGCGACGAGGGCAACGAGGAGGATCTTGCGTTGGTTGGGCCGCATCAGCCGGGCCCTCCGGGACGGACCGGCGTCCTGGCGCCGGCCTTGGCCTTATCAACAGCAGCCATCTCGGTATCGTCGAGGTAACGGTAGGTCTTGGCAGTGACATCGAGTGTCAACCTGTCGGTGCCGCCGTCCTTGCTCTCCCCGATGATCAAAATGTCGTGCAGCGTGACGATACGCGGCAGTGCAGCGATACCGCTGACGAAGCTGCCGAACTGGTGATAAGAGCCCGTCAGTCGGATCTTGATCGGCAGCTCTGCGTAGAAGTCCTTGCGCACTTCAGGGGCAGGCTGGAAGAGCTTCTCCTGCAGGCCTGACGAAAGGCCGACCTGCGAAATGTCCACCAGCAGGCTCGGCACTTCGGTGCGGCCCGGCAGCTGGCGCAGCATCGCGCCGAATGAGCGCTCCATTTCCTTGAGCTGAACCTTGTAGGCTTCGAAGTTCGCGGCCTTGCGCTGACGCTCGTCGAAGGTCCGCAGTAACTCCACCTCCTGCGCACGTGCAAGATCAAGGTCAGGCATCTGGTTTCGCAACGGCACGAAGTAGATCAGCGCTGCCGTCAGCACGACGAAGATCGCGCCCACCGCAAGCACACGGAACAGCAGCGGCCAGCGGCCGATGTCCTTGGGATCTAGTCGCTTTAGTTCGTCGACGAAGCTCATGATCCGGGCGCTCCCGGCGGACGCCCGCCACGCTTCGGCTTGCGCTCTTCCTCAGCTGGCTCGGCGCTCTTCTGAGTCGCGAACAGCGTGAACTCGGAGCCCGCGCCGCCACTCTTGAGCGTCTCGACGACCTGCAGCTCGGGGTTCATCAGCCAGGGCGAGGATTCGATGTTCCGCATGAAGGTCGACACACGCGTCGACGATTGCGCGACACCATGCAGTTCGAGCTTCTTTTCGGTCTGCTTCACCTGCGTCAAGTAAACGCCTTCCGGCAAGGTGCGTGCCAGCTGATCGAACACATGCACGACCTCCGGGCGGCTGCGCTGCAGGTGGGTGATGATTTCCATGCGCGCCACTAGTCGCTGCTTCTGCGCCTCGAGCCCGAGAATCTCGGTGATCTGCTTGTCGAGCGCGGCGATTTCCTGCTTGAGGACCTCGTTGCGATCGTGCTGGCGATCAATCGCGCCATTGATGGCCCAGCTGGTGAACAGCATGACGGCGCCCGCCGCGAGCAGCGCGCCGAGCGCGGCAAGACCGAACTCCTTCTGCCGCTCCGCGCGCAGCTGCTGCCGCCAGGGTAGTAGGTTAATCCGTGGCATCAGTCGAAGCTCCGCAACGCCAGGCCGCAGGCCGTCAGCAGCGCCGTGGCATCCTTGCGTACGCCCTGCGCCTTCGCCTTCGACGAGATCTTCATCTGACCGAGCGGGTCACCGCGCTCGGCGGGAATTCCAACACGGCTCGCGATCACGTCGGCAACGCCGGGTATGTTCGCGCAACCACCGCAGATCAGCACCTGTTCGGGCTGCTCGCGACCACTGCCGGAGGCGAGGTAGAACTGCAGACTGCGACTGACCTGCTGGGTCATGTCGTCGATGAATGGATCAAGCACCTCGGGCTGGAAATTGGACGGCAGGCCGCCCTCCTTCTTGGCGCGACCGGCCTCCTCCATCGACAGGCCGTAGGTACGCATGATCTCCTCGGTCAGCTGCTGGCCGCCGAAGGCAAAATCGCGCGTGTAAATCACTCGCAGGCTGCGCAGCACGCTGAATGTGGTTGTGCTCGCGCCGAAATCAACCACCGCGATCGTGCGCTCAGCGCCACCGTCGACCATCTGGTGAGTCATCAGCCGGCAGGCGTTTTCGAGCGCGAAGGCCTCGACGTCGACGATGTGGGCGGTAAGACCGGCCGCAGCAACCGCCGCCTGCCGCTGCTCGACGTTCTCGGTGCGGGTCGCGACCAGCAGCACGTCCTGCATCTCGGGGTCCTTCTCGGACGGCCCCATCACCTCGAAGTCGTAGCTAACCTCGTCCATCGGGAACGGGATGTACTGGTCGGCCTGCATTTCAACCTGAGCCTCCAGTTCGCGCTCTGACAGGGCGCGCGGCATCTGGATGACCTTGGTGATCGCCGCGTCGCCGGAGATCGCAACGGCGGCCTCCTTGGCACGGGCACCCGCGCGCTTGACCGCGCGGCGGATCGCCTCGCCGACGGCATCGACGTCGACAATGGCTTTTTCGTTAATGGCGCTGTGGGGCGTGGCCTCGGCGGCATAGGCCTCCACGCGAAAATGCCCGCCCGCCTGCGTCAATTCGATCAGCTTGATCGATGACGTCGTAATGTCGAGACCGATCAAAGGCCGGTACTTTTGCCCGAACGGTAACGCCAACTGCGGCCAAGCAAACTTCATAAATCCCTTTCTGAACAAGGCATTAAGCCGCCTTGCAGCGAATCCGCATTAGGATTCCAAGCCAACTGTATAGCAACAAACTGTTAAATGGAATGCAAACACGATTGCGGCGAAGGCTCCCACTCCATCGGGAGCTATGCTGAGACGCAGTTCTCATTCAGTCGTAATGTCTACCTATCGGCAGCGCAGAGGCGCTCCAGCCCGACTCTCTGGCGAAGCAAGGGCGGTAGCTGGGGAGGGCACCCTACAGGGGCGCTCACCTTGGTTTGGCCACCGGCAGCCCCGTTTTCATGGGTCGGATCGACCTCAATGTCGCCGTAACCGTCAGACCGGAAGCGCTGCGTCGCCACCTTTCGGTGGGTTTGGCTTCGAGCCACAGATACTATGCATAATCGACCCACACGAGGCAAATACTTGCGGCCGTTTCCTCTGAAGCCGGTTCATATCCGGGTGCTCTCCCTGGTCGCAACCCTAGCCCTGGCCGTAGCCGGCAGCGCAGGGATCGCGGGCTTGGCGATCTATTACTACCTGGCCCCTGGCCTGCCGGAAGTTGCCCAGTTGCGGGATATCCGGCTGCAGGTGCCGCTGCGCATCTATTCCCGCGACGGACGGCTGCTGGCCCAGATTGGCGAGCAGCGCCGCATTCCGGTGCGCTTCGAGGACATCCCGAAGCCGCTCGTAGACGCCTTTATCGCCGCCGAGGACGACCGCTTCTTTTCGCACGGTGGCATCGACACGCCCGGGCTGCTGCGTGCGCTGCTGGTCACGGCGGCAACCCATGAGGCCCGTCAGGGCGGCAGCACGATCACCATGCAGCTCGCCCGCAACATGTTCCTGGGACCAGAAAAGCAGTTGCGCCGCAAACTGCGCGAGATTTTCCTGGCCTTGAGGATCGAGCACGAGTTCAGCAAGCGCGAGATCCTGACGCTCTACCTGAACAAGATCTTTCTAGGCCAGCGCGCCTACGGGGTCGGGGCCGCCGCCGAGGTGTATTACGGCAAGCAGCTGCGCGAGCTGACGCTGGCGGAAATCGCGACCATCGCCGCGTTACCCAAGGCGCCCTCGACGCTGAACCCGATCTCGAACCCCGACCGTGCGCATGCGCGACGTGGCTACGTGTTGCGGCGGATGCTCGACAAGGGCTACATCCGCCAGGCCGAGTTCGACAGCGCCAATCAGGCGCCTATCGAGACCACCGAGCACGGTCCACAGGTCGAGGTTGACGCGCCGTATGTCGCTGAAATGGTGCGCGCGCAGCTCCTGCCGATCTACCGCGAGGAGCTGTACAGCGCCGGTTACAAGGTTGTCACCAGCGTGGACAGCCGCTTGCAGCGTTCAGCCGACTGGTCGCTACGCGCAGCGCTACTCGAGTACGACCGTCGCCACGGCTGGCGCGGACCGCCAGGGCATGCCGTGCGCCTGCCGCGCGACTCGCGCGAAGCGATGCAGATGCTCGACAACTTCCCGGTCGTCGGCGGGCTGGTGCCCGGCATCATTATCACGACCTTGGGCAAAACGGCGACGGCGCTGAGCAAGGATGGTCGCCGCTTCACGATTCCGTGGGAGACGGGCCTGGCCTGGGCACGCAAAGGTGGCGGCAAGCAAGCCTCCGACGTCATCGCCGCGGGCGACGTCGTCTACCTGCTACCCGCGCCGGGCGGCATGGCGCTGCTCGCGCAGATCCCACAGGCACAAGGAGCGTTCGTCTCGCTGGACCCACAGGACGGCGCGATCTCCTCCCTGGTCGGCGGCTTCGACTTCTACGCCAGCAAGTTCAACCGCGTCGTACAGGCACGCCGCCAACCCGGTTCGAGCTTCAAGCCATTCATCTATTCGGCAGCGCTGGAGCGCGGCTACACGCCGGCGACCATGATTCTCGACGCGCCGATCGTCATGGAGGGCTCGGGACTCGAGAGTCTTTGGCGGCCGGAGAACGATGCGCGTCACTTCTACGGTCCGACACGCCTGCGTATTGCACTGGCCGCGTCGCGCAATCTGGTCTCGCTGCGGCTACTGCGCGCGCTCGGCGTCGACTACGCGGTCGACTACGCCACTCGATTCGGCTTCCAGCCAGCGGAACTGCCGCACAACCTGACCATGGCGCTGGGCACCGCGCAGCTCACGCCGCTACAGATGGCGAACGGCTACGCCGTATTTGCCAACAGCGGCTTTCGCGTGACCCCGTACCTGATCGACCGCGTCGAGGACAGCGACGGGCGTGTGCTGATGGTGGCGAACCCGGCAGTCGCCTGCCTCGAGTGCAGCGTAGCCATCGATCCGCCGCTACCGACCGACCCGGCGGCGGCGGCCGTCGTTGCCGACGACACCGCGGCGGCGGCTGGTCCACTGAGCGCGCCCGCCGCGATCACGCCCGCCGGCAACACGCCGCGCCCGCCGGTCAAGGCAGCGCCACGGGTGATCTCGGCTGCGAATGCCTACCTGATGACCGACATGATGCGCGACGTCATTCGGCGCGGCACTGCGCGTCGCGCACTGTCACTCAAGCGGGACGACATCGCAGGCAAGACCGGCACGACCAACGAACATCGCGATACCTGGTTCTCGGGCTTCAACGCGGACATCGTCGCAACTGCCTGGGTAGGCTTCGACCAGGAGCGCTCGCTGGGCTCCGGCGAGGAAGGCGGCCACACCGCCCTGCCAATGTGGATCTATTTCATGGGTGAAGCGCTCGCCGGTCGCCCGGAACACCGCTTGCCACAACCTGAGGGGATCATGAGCGCGCGCATTGCACCGGCCACGGGCGAGCTCGCCCGCGGTAACGATCCAGACGCCGTGTTTGAGCTGTTCCTGACCGGCCGGCTGCCCGGCAGCGGCGCGGTCGCAGGCGATGGCTCGGGCGTGGCCTCCGGCAAGCCGGGCGGCGCAGCTGAGGAGCCCATCTTCTGAAACACGCAGCCTGATCGCGCTGCCTGGACGCCGTGCTAGAGTCGATTGCAACTGGCCGCTGGAGTGTGTGACATGACTCGGCTGCGCAGCATTCGCGGAGATGACTTGCGCCGCGCGCTTGCCCAGGAAGCGGCGCGGCTCATGTTTGAGCACGGCGTCGACGACTATGGCGTTGCCAAGCGTAAGGCCGCAGAACGGTTCGGCGCGACAGACAACGCCGCGCTGCCGAAGAACGCGGAGATCGATGCCGCGCTCGCCGAATACCAGCGGCTATTCGCCGCCGACACTCATACCGACACCCTCACTGAACAACGGCGCGCCGCACTCGAGGCGATGCAGATGCTCGACGGCTTCGAGCCACGGCTGGTGGGTCCGGTTCTGACTGGCATTGCGACACCCCATCAAGAGATCAGCCTGCATGTTTTCTCAGACTTCCCCGAAGCGGTAAGCCTGCGGCTCTTGGACGAGCGGATCCAGTACCGCATCGCCGAGCATCGGCTGCGAATGAATGCCGAACGCGTACTGCCGCTGCCGGTGGTGCAGTTCAGCGTCCACGACATCCCGGTAGAAGCGACCGTATTCCCCAAGGATGGCATCCGCCAAGCGCCATTGTCGCCAAGCGACGGCAAGCCCATGCGCCGCGCGGGCGCCCAGGAGGTGCGCAGCCTCTTGGGCCGCGAGGAGCCGGCTGCGACGAACGGCTTCAGCCGCGCTTGGTGAACGCCGCGATGCCGCGACGCGCATCCGATTCAATGGCATTGCAGGCCATCGCCTCGGCAGCCAGTGCGTAGGCAGCCTCGACGCCTGTCTCCAGCTGCCGGTAATACAACTGCTTGCCCGCTGCGACCGCGACCGGCGACTTCACCACGATAGAGGCACACAGGCGACCAATCTCAGCATCAAGCTCAGCGAGCGGCACGACGCGGTTTACGAGGCCCCGCTCGCGAGCGGTTGCCGCGTCGATGAACTCCCCTGTCAGCAACATCTCCATCGCCTGTTTGCGCGAGATGTTGCGCGACAACGCCACCGCGGGTGTCGCGCAGAACAGTCCGAGATTAATTCCGGACACGGCAAAACGTGCGTTTTCACTTGCCACTGCAAGATCGCACATTGCCACCAGCTGACAGCCCGCCGCGGTCGCGACGCCCTGCACACGCGCGACCACCGGCTGCGGCTGGCGCTGAATGGCCATCATCAGCTCGCCGCAACGCGTGAACAAGGCACGGA
The DNA here is from genome assembly GCA_903927005.1 of uncultured Pseudomonadota bacterium. Lineage (GTDB taxonomy): Bacteria > Pseudomonadota > Gammaproteobacteria > Steroidobacterales > Steroidobacteraceae > CAIKZZ01. The sequence goes on along the minus strand of CAIYLH010000005.1, from coordinate 7,501 downwards.
ACCCGTCCAGCGAGCACTCGGCGCCCATCTCGTTGAGGTCATGGCCAGCTGAAAACGCCTTACCCTCGGCGGCGAGCACGATCACTCGCACTTGCGCGTCACTCGCAAGGATGGCGAGCGACGCTATCAGCGCCTCAATCGTAGGCGCCGACAGCGGGTTGTACTTGGTGGGCTGATTGAGCGTTAGGCGCGCAATCGCGCCGTCGCGCTCGAGGCGAACCAGCGAGGCATCGATGGCGATGTCAGCCGGTGTCTGGGGTGCCTGCATCGTGTTCTCCTTGGCCTCGGGCGGGCCTGCCCGCCGTGAGCTCCCATCCTAGCGCGATCACGACGTCTCGCGCAGACCGGATGGGGCTCAACTGGCGGGACTGACCACCGGATCGGCACGGTGCTCGTCCCAAATCAGGTACAGACCGCCGACCACGACGATCGCCCCGCCGATCAGCACGCGCGGCAGTGGGGATATCGCGAACACGAAATAGTCCAGCAGCAGCCCCCATACCATCGCCGTGTACTCGAACGGCGCGACCTTCGAGGCAGGCGCGAGTCGAAACGCCACCGTCAGCAGGTACTGTGCGATCGCGCCGGTCAAGCCGACGAACACGATCCACGGCCAGTGCGAACTCGGCACCGGTTGCCAGTGGGGGGCGGCGAGCGCCAGGCTCGCGATGCAGATGATCACCATGTACCAAAGCACCATCGCATATGCCGAATCGGTACGGCTCATCAGCCGGATCAGGAGCACGCCGACCGCATAGCAGACCGCGCTGATGAAGGCCGCCATGCCACCGAGCGAGATCATGTGGGCGGCGCTGGGCTTCAGCGCGACGATCACACCGAGCAGACCCACCACGATTGCGACCCAGCGACGCGCTGGGATTCGCTCACCGAGCACGATGCGCGAGGCGACCGCGACCATCAGCGGCGCACTCATGAAGATCGCGTAGGAGTCGGTCAGCGCCTGCTCCGAAACCGAATAGATGAAACTGGAGAGCATCAGCACGCCAATCGCCGCACGACCGACGTACAACCAGGGATTGGTGATGCGCAGGCGCCCCCAGGCGCCTGCCCATGCAATCGAGGCCAGCAGGAACGGAATCGAGGCGGCCGAGCGCAGCGCCACGATTTCCATCGTGGGATATTCAGTCGAGAGGTGCTTGAGCCCCGCATCCATGACGGAGAAGAATCCGACAGCGATCAGCATGATGCCAATCGCCCTGACGCTGCCGGTACGCATGGAGGGAGCGCGCTGGCCGGCAACGGGCGCCGTCAGGCGCCCGCGCTACCTGCCGTCAACGCGTCTCGATGTCGACGTAGTCGCGCGATGTCGGGCCGGTATACAGCTGGCGCGGGCGACCGATCTTCATCGCCGGATCAGAGATCATTTCCTGCCAGTGAGCAACCCAACCGGCGGTGCGGGCGATTGCGAACAGGACCGTAAACATCGAGCGTGGGATGCCGAGCGCGCTATAGATGATGCCCGAATAGAAATCGACGTTCGGATACAACTTGCGCGAGACGAAATACTCATCGTGCAGCGCGATGTGTTCGAGCTTCAGCGCAAGCTCGAACAGCGGATTGTCGACACGGCCGAGATTGGCGAGCACCTGATGGCAGGTCTCGCGGATGATCTTGGCGCGCGGATCGAAATTCTTGTAGACCCGATGACCAAATCCCATCAGCTTGGTCGTTTCGTTCTTGTCTTTGACCTTGGCGAGGAACTTCGGGATCGCATCAGCGGTACCGATCTCCTCGAGCATCTGCAGCACCGCCTCGTTTGCGCCGCCGTGCGAGGGACCCCAGAGCGCGGCGATACCCGATGCCATCGCGGCGTACGGGTTGGTGCCGGTGCTGCCAGCGAGGCGCACGGTAGAGGTGCTCGCGTTCTGCTCGTGATCGGCGTGCAGAATGAGCAGCAGATCGAGCGCCTTCGCGGCAACCGGGTCGACCTGATAGTCCTCGCAGGGAACGGCGAAGAACATGTTCAGCAGGTTCGAGCAGTAGTCGAGGTTGTTCTGCGGGTAGACGAAAGGCTGGCCGAGCATGTGCTTGTAGGCCGCCGCCGAGATCGTCGGCATCTTCGCGATGATGCGGTGCGCGAAGATCTCGCGGTGGCGCGGATTATGGATGTCCAGCGACTCGTGGTAGAAGCCGGCCATCGAGGCGACCACAGCCGAGACCTGCGCCATCGGATGCGCGTCGTAGTGAAAGCCGTTGTAGAAACGCAGCAACGACTCGTTGAGCATCGTGTGGCGCGTGATGTTGCTCTTGAACTCGGTGAGCTGCGCCGGCACGGGCAGTTCGCCGTAGATCAGCAGGTACGAGACCTCGAGGAACGAGCTCTTGGCCGCGAGCTGCTCAACCGGGTAGCCGCGGTACAGCAGCACGCCCTTGTCGCCGTCAATGTAGGTGATCTTCGACTCGCACGCGGCGGTCGCCATGAACCCTGGGTCGAAGGTATAGACCCCGTGGTCTTTGCCCAGCGGCGCTATGTTTATGACGTCGGCGCCGACGCTAGGAGATAGGGCATCCAGCGTGCTGGTCTTGCCCGTCGAAACGTCGGTCAGCGTGAACTTTCTTGTCGTCATCAGAGCGCCCCATCGGTACGGGCAGACTGTCACGCTGCAGCGCAATAATCAAGGCAGCCGACCACGCTCCGGCCCTGGACGATCGAGGGAGATCGGGTTCTGCAAACGCAAACGCCCGGCTACGCCGGGCGTTTACTGGTGCCCCGCCGTCGCGGGGCACAAAGTCGCCGGTCAGCGCGCGGGCTGGGCCGCGTACTTCTTGCGGAAGCGATCGACGCGGCCGCCCGTGTCGACCATCTTCTGCTTGCCCGTGTAGAACGGGTGACAGGCTGAGCACACTTCGACCTGAAGGTCGTGGCCCAGCGTGGAACCAGTCTCAAACGTGTTCCCGCAGCTGCAGGTTACGTTGATGGCTTTGTATTCGGGATGGATTGCGGCCTTCATGGGGCGCTCACTGCTGTGGGTCGACAAAATGGCCGCGCAGTATAAGTTCGGACCCCGGCCCATGCAAGGCGCGCCGCTCGAGGGCCCGGGGCTGCCCCACAGCGGCGAGTGAAAAACCGTCCTGTACACGGCCAGTTAGCGCAACTAAGCGTCAAGAAAGCTTAACTTCAGCGCGTAACGAACTCTTTCAAGGGGCTCTGGGCTTTATCCACAATTCCTGTGGATAACTATGTGGATGAACTGCCGCCGCAGCCACTGGAATTGCGCTTAAATAGCGAAGATGTCATTTTGGTTAAAAAGTAACCACGTATATTAAGTCTTTAAAATCATAGCGTTAAGGCACTTCATTTGAGGTTATGGGTCAGGTATCGAGCGTTAGTGCGTCTATTTGGCTCGCCCCCGTTCCGTGTGTGCACAAGTCCGACGGCTGCCGCTGCCAAAAAGACATAATCCGCACGTTGTCAAGCCCAAGTAACGCCTAGCCGCGATTTTTTGGGCACCCCCCGGAGCGGCCGCTCAGGGGGCGAGGACGGCCGGCAGGAACAGCCCCTGCAAGTCGTTGAGAAACCTAGTGCCAAGCTCGGTAGGCGCCCAGCCGGTCGCCGTTTGCGCAAGCAACCCCCGCCGCTGGGCGATCTCTAGCGCCGCTTGCTGGCTGTCCAGCGACAACCCGGTGCAGGCCTCAAACTCGACCCGGGCGAAGCCTTCGGTGAGTCGCAGCGCGTTCAACATGAACTCAAACGGCCGCGAGCTGAGCGCGACGTCTGCGCGGCTGCCGATTATTCCGGGCGCTGCAGCAGCCGCCAGATACGTACGCGGCTGCTTGGGCTTCTCCGTGCGCATAATCTGGCCGCGGAGCGCATCGGTCAGCTTGCCGTGCGCACCAGCGCCGATGCCCAGATAGTCGCCGTAGCGCCAGTAATTGAGGTTGTGGCGACACTCGGCGCCAGGCTGCGCCCAGGCCGACACCTCGTAACGACGATAGCCGGCAGCGGCGAGCCGCGCGTGACCCGCCTCCTGGATAGCTTCGGCGAGATCCTCGTCCGGCAGCACCGGCGGGCGGCTGTAGTAGACGGTGCCCGGCTCCAGCGTCAGCTGGTAGTGCGAAAGGTGCGGCGGCGCAAATGCCAACGCAGCGTCGATGTCGGTCAGCGCGCCATCCAGGCCCTGCTCCGGCAGCGCGTACATCAGGTCGAGATTGAAGTTGCCGAGGTCGGCCGCAACCAGCTCGCCGACGGCGCGACCGGTGTCGGAAGCCGCGTGTATGCGTCCCAGCAGCTGCAGCTGGCGCGCGCCGAAGCTCTGCGCGCCCAGCGAAATGCGGTTGACGCCGGCGTCGCGATAGCCGGCGAAGCGGCCGTGCTCGATCGTGCCGGGGTTGGCCTCAAGGGTGATCTCGACGTCAGGGGCCAGCGACACGCGCGCGCGGACGCCATCCAGCAGTGCCGCGACACTTTCGGCGGCGAACAGGCTCGGCGTACCGCCACCGAAAAACACGCTCTGGACCTGCCGGCCGGCAACCAGCAGCAAGTCGCGCTCGAGATCCTCGAGTAACGCCGCGACGTACTCGGCCTCCGGCAGCTCGCCCTTATGGACGTGCGAGTTGAAGTCGCAGTACGGGCATTTTCGTACGCACCAGGGCAGGTGCACGTACAGCGCGAGCGGCGGGGTAACGAGCGCGTTCACCGCGCGCGCACTCGTGCCAGCAGCGCCGCGAGCGCCTGCGCGCGGTGAGAAATCCGATTCTTGAGCTCGGCCGGCAGCTCGGCGGCCGTCTGCCCGCCCTCACCGACCAGGAACAGCGGGTCATAGCCGAACCCACCAACGCCACGAGCCGTGGTCGCAATCCGGCCCTCCCAGCTGCCCTCGGCGATCAGCGGCGCGGGGTCGTCCGGGCCCTCCACCAGCACGATCACGGCACGATAGCGGGCGCGGCGGGGCTCGGCAAAGCCCGCCAGCGCCTCAAGCAGGCGGGCATTGTTGGCGGCATCGTCCGCCCCCTCGCCTGCGTACCGCGCCGACCACACGCCGGGCGCGCCGCCGAGCGCGTCAACTTCCAGTCCGGAGTCGTCGGCGAGCGCCGCAAGGCCCGTGAGGCGCGCGGCGTGACGCGCCTTCAGCAATGCATTGCCCATGAACGTCGATTCGGTCTCAACCGGCGAGGGGACGCCGAGCTCTGTCTGCGGCAGGATTTCGGTCGCCAGCCCGGCAAGCAACGCACGAAACTCGCGCAGCTTGCCAGGGTTGCCGCTGGCGACGACGAGCCGCGGCCACGGCGCGTGCACCATCGCTATGCCGAGGCGTCGAGCGCCTGCTGCTGTCGCGCGATCAGGTCGGTGATGCCGCCAGCGGCGAGTTCGAGCAGCGCGTCGAGCTCGTGGCGGCGGAAGGCGTGGCCCTCGGCGGTCCCCTGCACCTCAACGTATGCGCCGCCGCCGTTCATCACGACGTTCATGTCCGTCTCGGCCTGCGAGTCCTCCGCATAGTCGAGGTCCAGAACCGGCACGCCACCGACGATGCCGACCGACACCGCCGCAACCTGGCCGTGCAGCGGGTTCTTGGCCAGATCGCCACGCTTGACCAGCATGGCCGCAGCATCCGCAAGCGCCACGAAGGAACCAGTAATCGCCGCGGTACGCGTGCCGCCGTCCGCCTGCAACACGTCGCAGTCGAGCGTCACCGTGCGCTCGCCCAGCGCCTTCATGTTGACAACCGCGCGCAGGCTGCGGCCGATCAGGCGCTGAATCTCCTGGGTGCGGCCGCTCTGCTTGCCGCGCGCCGCCTCGCGTGCGGAGCGGGTGTGCGTCGCGCGCGGCAACATGCCGTACTCAGCCGTTATCCAGCCGGTGCCGCTGTTTCGCAAAAAGTGCGGCACGCCATTCTCGATGGTCGCGGTGCACAGCACCTTGGTGTCGCCGAACTCGACGAGCACGGAACCCTCGGCATGGCGGGTGAAGTGGCGCGTGAATCGGATCTCACGCAGCTGGTTGGGGGTTCGGCCGCTGGGGCGCATCGCAATCTCCGTCGCTGTCGGGTCAAGCCAGCCAGCGGAGGACCGCGGCGGACGTATTATCGCTGTACGGCGCCGAGGCGTGTACCGCGCGCGAGCACAGCTCGCTAAGTGTCTCGCGCAGGCTCGCCGGCGAGCTCCACGGCCGACCGACGTCAGCATCCTCGAGATTGGCCCAGAGGCCGTCGCTACAGGTCAGCAGCAGGTCGCCCTTCTGCAGGGGCTGGCGCTTGCCGATGGTCATTTCGGTCAGCATCGGGTCGCCGCCCAGGCAGCACTCGACGTAGTTGCGCATCGGGTGATTTTTCATCTCAGCCTCGGTAATCAGCCCGTCCCGCAGCAACTGCTCGACGTGGCTGTGATCGCGAGTCCGGGCGACGACGTTGCCGTTGCGGATCTGGTAGACGCGGCTGTCGCCGACGTGCGCCCAATAAGCATCGCCCTGCTGTACCAGGCACAGCGCACAGGTTGCACGCGGCCGCCGCTCCAGCGGCAGCGCCGCGCCAAGGGCGACGACTTCCTCGTGCGCCCGACCAAGGGCGAGGTGCAGGAAGCCGATGGGGTCGATCAGCGGATGCGGTTGGGCCCAGAAGCTGGCCGTCAGCGAGGCGATAGCGGTCGTCGCGGCCTTCGCCCCGTCCGAGTGCCCGCCCATGCCGTCGACCGCTATTACGAGCGCGGCGTGCTCGCCCACGACGACGGCAACACGATCCTGGTTGTCTTCGCGGTGCCCAATCAGGCTCAGTTCCGCGGATTCGATCTGCAAGGCGTCTTTCCCTACCCCAGCATCAGGCCGGGACTGCTACAGTGTGGCGGGTTTTATAGCACACGGCACAGCATGATCCGCAGCATGACAGGCTTCGCCCGCCGCGAACGTGCAGGCGACTACGGCATACTCGTCTGGGAACTACGTACGGTCAACCACCGTTACCTAGAGATCAGCATGCGGCTGCCCGAGGAAATACGCGGCGCGGAAAGCGAGTTCCGGCAGATCATCCAGGGCGCCGTGCGGCGGGGCAAGGTTGACGCCTCCCTGCAGCTACGCGGCGGTAGCGGCGGCAGCGCCTCGCTCGAAGTCGACGTAGGCTTGCTCGATGAGCTGATCGCTCGCAGCCACGAGGTCACCGGTCGTGCAACACAGCGCGGCGGCTCGCTGGCGCAACCGACCCCGCTCGACCTGCTGCGCTGGCCTGGCGTGCTGCGCGACCGCGAACGCGACGCAACACCGCTACAGACTGACGCCGGCGCGCTGCTGGGCGAGACGCTGGCAGCACTGACCGCGACTCGCGACAGCGAAGGCGGGCGGATCGCCACCATGCTGACTACGCGCTGCCGCCAGCTCGAGGAGTTGGTCGGTGTGGTGCGCGCACGACTGCCAGAGGTGCAGGCGCGGATACACACGCGACTCGCGGAGCGCATCCAGCAGCTGGCCCTGCCCGCCGAGGCGAACCGCGACCGGCTCGAACAGGAGCTATCACTGCTGCTGTCGAAGATGGACGTCGACGAGGAACTGGATCGT
>CAIYLH010000004.1 GCA_903927005.1 uncultured Pseudomonadota bacterium | reverse complement strand
CCCCAGGCGGTCAACTTAATGCGTTAGCTGCGCCACTAAAATCTCAAGGATTCCAACGGCTAGTTGACATCGTTTACGGCGTGGACTACCAGGGTATCTAATCCTGTTTGCTCCCCACGCTTTCGCACCTCAGTGTCAGTATCAGTCCAGGTGGTCGCCTTCGCCACTGGTGTTCCTTCCTATATCTACGCATTTCACCGCTACACAGGAAATTCCACCACCCTCTACCATACTCTAGCTTGCCAGTTTTGGATGCAGTTCCCAGGTTGAGCCCGGGGATTTCACATCTGACTTACGAAGCCATCTACGTGCGCTTTACGCCCAGTAATTCCGATTAACGCTCGCACCCTCTGTATTACCGCGGCTGCTGGCACAGAGTTAGCCGGTGCTTCTTCTTTGGGTAACGTCAAGATTCCAACGTATTAGGTTGAAACATTTCTTCCCCAACGAAAGGGCTTTACAACCCGCAGGCCTTCTTCACCCACGCGGCGTCGCTGGATCAGGGTTTCCCCCATTGTCCAATATTCCCCACTGCTGCCTCCCGTAGGAGTCCGGACCGTGTCTCAGTTCCGGTGTGGCTGGTCGTCCTCTCAGACCAGCTACGGATCGTCGCCTTGGTGAGCCATTACCTCACCAACTAGCTAATCCGACTTGGGCTCATCTATCAGCGCAAGGTCTTGCGATCCCCTGCTTTCTTCCTCAGAACGTATGCGGTATTAGCCCGAGTTTCCCCGGGTTGTCCCCCACTGATAGGCAGATTCCCAAGCATTGCTCACCCGTCCGCCGCTCGCCGCCAGGATTGCTCCCGCGCTGCCGCTCGACTTGCATGTGTTAGGCACGCCGCCAGCGTTCAATCTGAGCCAGGATCAAACTCTTCAGTTAAATATCGAAATTTAGCTAGAAGTCGCTTGTCCGAAGCTCCATGAACAACTGACATTCGCTTATTAAGGCGAATAATTAATTGACTTGGATACTAAGAACTCGCTATTGCGTCTTATGACGCTTGACGCGAGTCCCCACACAAATTACCTGCTGATTCTTAAACAACGCCCAGGGCGCGGAGGCCTTGGGTCTGGTTCGTCCTGCTTTGCAGGGCGCCCCAGTGAGTCCGCTAGTATATGGGGTTTTTGATGCCCGTCAACACCGCGTACCGACTTTTTTTGAACTTTTCGCGTCAGCCCGGAGGCATCTTCAATCCGTTCGTCGGCCCCCTTTCCGAGCTGTCTCATCAGGGGGCGCGCAGTATATCGCCGCTTCGAAGAGTGTCAAACGTCTTTCGTAATTAATTTCAGCACGTTTGAAAAAATCGAAAATACATCGGGAATTTAAGCCTTTTCGAGCAACGTTACCGCCGCGTAGGCGCGCTTGCCAACTTGCAGCAGATGCCTTGCACCGGGCTTGACGACGAGATCTTTTTCGCTAACGCGTTCGCCATCAATGCGGACGGCGCCCTGTTCGATCATCCGGTAGCCGGCGGAGGTGCTGGCGACCAACTGGGCCTCCTTGAGCACCGATGCCAGCTTGGCTCCGCTGGCATCTATGGCAATTTCGAGCTCCGGCACATCGTTTGGCACGGCGCCTTCACGGAAGCGCGCGATGAATTCATCCCGCGCTGCAGCACCGACACCCGCGCCATGGAACCGATCGACGATTTCCACGCCCAGCTCGAATTTGACATCCCGCGGGTTGCGGCCGGCCGCAACCGCCGCCTTCAAGGCCACCACCTCGGTCATCGGCCGGAACGACAACAGCTCGAAATACCGCCACATCAGCGTGTCGCTGACCGACATGAGCTTGCCGAACATCTCACCCGGGGGCTCCGCGATTCCGATGTAGTTGCCCAGCGACTTGGACATCTTGTGGACGCCGTCCAGACCCTCCAGCAGGGGCATCGTCAACACGACCTGCGGCTCCTGGCCGTAGCTTTCCTGCAACGACCGGCCGACGAGCAGGTTGAACTTCTGATCGGTACCGCCGAGTTCAACGTCTGCCTTCATCGCGACCGAGTCATAGCCCTGCACCAGCGGGTACAGGAATTCATGCACCGCAATAGGCTGGCCGCCCTTGTAGCGCTTTGAAAAGTCGTCCCGCTCGAGCATGCGAGCCACCGTGTACTGAGACGCAAGCGCAATCAGCCCGGCCGCGCCAAGCTCGGTCATCCAGCGGGAATTGAAGTCGATCTTGGTCCGTTCGGGGTCAAGGATCTTGTAGATCTGTGTCTGATAAGTACGGGCATTAGCCTCAATTTCATCGCGGGTGAGGCGCGGGCGGGTCGTGTTCTTGCCCGTCGGATCGCCAATCATCCCGGTGAAATCCCCGATCAGGAACGTCACGTCATGGCCGAGCGCCTGGAACTGGCGCATCTTGTTAATGAGGACCGTATGCCCCAGATGCAGATCAGGCGCGGTTGGGTCGAAACCCGCCTTGATGTGCAGCGGCTTGCCGCGGGCTAATTTGCGAGTCAGATCGGCCTCGAGCAGGATCTCGTGGGCACCTCGCTTGAGTTCGACCAGCTGTTCGGCCGGGTTCAACATGAATCGCTCCCGCATTTCGCGTAACGCGCCAATTTAGGTGCGGTGCGACAAGAGCGCAAATCCGCGCCTATCGGCACCGGCTCCCAACAGACGCCAAGTCCTTAGTAGGGGCCCGCTCAACTGTATCCGGTCCTTCCGAAAGAAGGGTTGACCCACCCCCGGGGGCTCCGTAGCCTTTCGGGTCCTGCTTTCAGACTGGATTTCAGCCGCAGTGCAGCAAATCTCGGCCCCCGCCGCAAGCCAGACGCTCACGCCGGTACGTCGCCCGTACCGACGCGGTGTCCTCGTGGCTGCGGCAATCGCCGGGGTGCTTGGCGCAACAGGCGCGGCATGGCGCCTCAACGAGCCGATCGCGCCCAACCCAACCGCGTCGGTCACGACGCAAGCTGGCGCCGACGCCGCCCCGGACGCCGCCCATCGGTTCGCGAGCGCAGCCTCCGCGGCGCTCAAGCCGCTGGGATCGGCGATCTCGGTCGTCGTCCGCCGTAATGACACCCTCGATGCAATCTTCCGGCGGCTGTCGCTGTCAGTAGAAGACCTTGCCGTCGTCAGGGGCCTGCCAGGGGTGCGCCAGAGCCTGGACCTGCTCAAACCGGGCGATGTGATCAACCTGACCAGCCTGGACGGTGGGCTGATGTCCCTGACACGTCGGGTCAGCGACACCGCCACGCTGACGGTCAGGCGCGACTCAACGGGCGATTTCGCCGCGGACATTGTCAAGAACGCTCTGGAAACGCGCACCGCGCCGCTGCGCGGAAGCATCACCTCGTCGCTGTTCCGTAGCTTCAACGAACTCGGCGCGAGCGACCAGGTTGCGCTGCAACTGGCCGAGGTGTTCCGCTTCGACATCGATTTCGCGCAGGAACTGCAGCCGGGAGATACCTTCTCGATCGTGCTGGAGAAGCTGTACCGCGACGGCAAGTTCCTGCGCGACGGCGAAATCCTGGCAGCGGAATTCATCAACAATGGCCACACCTACCGCGCGGTGCGCTACACGCTGCCGGACGGCCGTCACGAGTACTACACCCCGGATGGCAAGAGCCTGCGCAAGGCATTCCTACTGGCGCCCGTGCAGTTTTCCCGCATCAGCTCCGGCTTCGGCCTGCGCTGGCATCCGATCCTCGACCGGATGGGCACCCACAAGGGCATCGATTACGCCGCCCCCATAGGCACACCGATCCGAGCGGCCGGCGACGGCCGTATCTCGTTCCGCGGTACTCAGCGCGGCTACGGCAACGTCGTGACCGTGTCGCACTCTGGTGGCGTGGAGACGCTGTACGGGCACATGTCGAACTTCGAACAGGGCCTGTACGTGGGCCGTCACGTGAAGCAAGGTGACGTGGTCGGCTTCGTCGGCATGACGGGTATGGCAACCGGCCCCCACCTGCACTACGAATACCGCGTCGGCGGCGTGCACCGTAACCCGGCGTCCATCAAGACGCTGCCGGCCGAGCCGATCCCGGCCGAGCTACGCGCTGACTTTGATAGCAAGGCCCGCGGGCTGCTGGTCCGCCTCGAGGCGCCAGCATCAGCCACAGCCCCAGCGGCCGCCACGGCCGCCGCCCGGCCAGGCGCCACCGCACGGGTTACCCTTCCGACGATCCCAACCCGCTAAATTGCAGGGTTAAGGACGCTGTCACACAGCGTCCGCAGCCTGCGTGCTATGTTGGTTTTCGCCCTCGGGAACGCCTCATGGATCAGCCAAATTTCAAGGCTCCGGCCTACTACATCAACCGCGAACTGTCGTTCCTGGAGTTCAACCAGCGCGTGCTGGACCTCGCGCAGGATACGGCCGTACCGTTGCTGGAGCGGGTGCGATTCCTCGCCATCAGTTCAGCGAATCTGGATGAATTCTTCGAAATCCGCGTCGCCGGGCTGCAGGAGCGACTGGAGCGCGGCGCGCACGGCGCCGGCGCCGACGGCCGCTCGATCACCGAACAGCTAGACGCCATTCACGCCCGCTCGCGGACGCTCGTCGCGGCCCAGTACCGCGTGCTGAATGACGTGCTGACGCCCGCGCTGACTGAGGCCGGCATTCAGTTGCTGCAAGGACCGAAGATTCCACGCTCGGCCGAAAAGGCGCTGGAGCGTCACTTCGAACAGTTCGTGGAGCCCGTTCTGTCACCGCTGGGTCTGGACCCCGCGCGACCGTTTCCGCGCATCCAGAATAAGAGCCTGAACTTCATTGTCAGGCTCGAGGGCACCGACGCTTTCGGGCGCGATACAAACCTCGCCATCCTGCAGGTGCCCCGCTCATTGCCGCGCGTGATCCAGGTGCCCCGCGCCGAAGGCGACAGCGGACCCTTGCGGCTCGCCTATCTGTCGACACTGGTGCAGCACTTCGTCGGCAAGCTGTTCGAAGGCATGAAAGTTGTCGGCTGCTGGCAGTTCCGGGTGACTCGCAACAGCGACCTGTTCGTCGACGAGGAAGAAGTCGAAGACCTGCGCCGCGCCGTGGAGGGCGAACTCGCCGAGCGTCGCTACGGCGACGCTGTGCGGCTGGAGACCTCACACGACTGTCCGGCGGACCTGACGCAAGTGCTGCTTGAGCAGTTCCATCTGGTAAGCACCGACCTGTACAAGGTCCACGGCCCGGTCAACATCAATCGCCTCGCATCAGTGTGCGATCTGGTCGACCGGCCAGACCTGAAATATCCGCCGTTCACCCCGGGCATCCCCGGCCGCTTCGTCGGCAACCCCGACCTGTTCGCGGCGATCCGCGAGAAGGACGTGCTGCTACACCACCCCTTCCAGTCATTCACGCCAATCATGGATTTTCTGCGACAGGCCGCGCGCGATCCGGCCGTACTGGCGATCAAGCAGACGCTATACCGATCCGGCGCGGACTCCGGCGTCGTGGAAGCCTTGGTGGATGCCGCCCGTAACGGCAAGGACGTCACGGTCATCATCGAGCTGATGGCGCGTTTCGACGAGGCGGCGAACATCGAACTGGCGAGCCGCCTGCAGGAGGCCGGCGCGCACGTGATGTACGGCGTCGTCGGCTACAAGACCCACGCCAAGCTAATCATGGTGGTGCGCCGCGAGGAGGGCCTGCTACGTCGCTACTGCCACGTCGGCACTGGCAACTACCACGCAAAGACCGCGCGCACCTATACGGACTACGGGCTGTTCACCTGCAGCGACGCGATCGGCCAGGATCTGCACGACCTGTTCCTGCAGCTGACGAGCCTGACGCGCACGCCCAAGCTGCGCAAGCTACTGCAGTCACCGTTCACGCTGCACGAGTCGCTGATGAACAGCATCGCGCGCGAGGCCGATAACGCACGCGCCGGACGGCCGGCGAGAATCATCGCCAAGATGAACGCGCTGATCGAGCCACGGATCATCGAGGCGCTGTACCAGGCCTCGGCCGCCGGCGTCGAGATCGACCTGATCGTGCGCGGCGTCTGCGCGCTGACCCCCGGCATCGCAGGCGTCTCGGAGCATATCCGCGTGCGCTCGGTCGTTGGCCGCTTCCTGGAACACTCGCGTGTCTTCTACTTCGCCAACGGCGGCGACGAACGACTGTGGTGCGCGAGTGCAGACTGGATGGAGCGCAACTTCTTCCGTCGCGTCGAGGTGGCGTTCCCGGTCGAGCGACCAAAGCTGAAGGAACGGATCATCGGCGATCTGGAGGCCTGGCTGGCAGACAACACCAACGCATGGGCGCTACAGCCCGATGGGCGCTATGTTCGACTGACGCCAGGCACTGAACCTGCCTTCTCCGCGCAGCAGACGCTGCTCGAGCGTCACGCCGAGCCCTGACGGGCGGCTAGTACACCCGCAACCGGAACCCCGCCGCCTTCAGGAAGTCGACCTCCTGCAGGAGATCCGCGCGCGTCAACGGGTGCTCCGTCAGCCAGCCACGCGGGAATCGCAGCTCCAACGAACGACCCTGCGGCGTCAATCGGATCAACGGTAACGGCGCTTTCGAGCGCCCCCGGTGCACCAACACCGCAAGGCGCAGCACAACAGTCAGATACAGCGCCTTGGTGTGCCATGGCGGCATCAACTCGTCGCTGCGCTCCAGCGCCACCTTGCGTCGGTGCGACCCGACCAGGCACGCAACCAGCCGCTGCTCCTCCTTGGGGAAGCCCGGCAGGTCGGCATGCTCGAGCAGATAGGCGGCGTGCTTGTGGTGGCTGGAATGAGAGATGTCGAACCCGATTTCGTGCAGTCGGGCCGCCCAACGTAGCGAGTGCTCGGCCAGCGGATCCTCCAGCCCCCAGCCGGCTTCCACCTGACGCAGGAACTCTACGGCCGTGTGCTCGACACGACGCGCCTGCGCATCATCAACGTGAAAGCGTGTCGCCATGGAACTGACGCTGCGCTCGCGCGCATCGTCCTCGGCACTCATGCGGCCGACCATGTCGTACAACAGCCCCTCGCGCAACGCGCCATCGGCGATGCGCATCGACTCGATGCCCAGCGAATTGAATACGGCGGTGAGGATCGCGAGCCCGCCCGGAAAGACCGGCCAGCGCTCCTCGTTGATGCACTCGAAGCCCGCGCTGCGCACGTTGCCCGACGCGACCAGCCGCGCAGTGAGCGCAGCCAGACCCTCGCGAGTAATCGCCTGACAGGTCGGGTCCATCTCGCGCAGCGCCTCACCGATCGCGCGCACGCTGCCGCTGGAACCCACCGCGTCCTCCCAGCCGACGGCGCGAAACGGCACCTGAATGGGCTCGAGCTCGACCTCGCAGGCGACCACGGCGCGCTGGAAGCGCTTGGCCGCGACGCGGCCGTCGGGAAAGTGCTCGGAGCTGAGCGCAACGCAGCCCATGTAAAGGCTTTCGAGAATGCGCGGCTCGTTGCCGTCGCCGATGATGCACTCGGTGCTGCCGCCGCCGATGTCGACGACGAAGCGTCGACCGGGCGCAGTCGGCATCGTCTGCGTGACGCCAGCGTAGATCAAGCGGGCTTCTTCGATACCGGAAATGATTTCGATGGGGTGGCCGAGCGCCTCGCGGGCCCGCTCGAGGAAACCCGCCTTGCGGCGCGCCTTGCGCAGCGTATTGGTGCCAACCACCCGTACGCTACCGGCCTTCATGTCCTTCAGCCGCTGGCCGAAACGCGACAGCGAAGCGAGCGCCCGATCGGTCGCCTCCTTGGACAGCCGACCGTGCTCGTCGAGCCCGGCGGCCAGGCGCACCATCTCGCGCAGCCGGTCGACGATCGTGATCTGGCCGTGCGCGCAACGCGCAACGACCATATGGAAGCTGTTGGAGCCGAGATCGACGGCCGCAAGTACGTCAGGGATGCGGGTGGTCTGGGGCATGGCACGACCGGCGGCCACGGGGCCGCCTCAAGAAAGTAGAAGACTCAGGCCGCGAACGACGAGCCGCAGCCGCAGGTCGTCTTGGCGTTCGGATTGCGAATCACGAACTGCGCGCCCTCGAGCCCCTCGCGGTAGTCGATCTCGGCGCCGACCAGGTACTGGAAACTCATCGGGTCGATTACCAGGGTAACGCCCTGATTTTCGACGCTAAGGTCGCCTTCCTCGATCGCTTCATCAAACGTGAAGCCGTACTGGAAGCCGGAACAGCCGCCACCTTGCACGTACACGCGCAACTTCAGCGACGGATTGGACTCCTCCGTGATCAGCTCCGCGACCTTGGTCGCCGCAGCATCGGTAAATAACAGCGGCGGCGGCGGGATTTCGTCCGCCGCGGCGCCCGCCGCAGCAAGGCCGGAACCGCTCAAATCGGTCATGGAATTATCCTGAATCAACAACTTAACGCGAGTGTAGACCTGCACCGGGCAGCGGTCAAAAGGCGGTCTGCGGTCCCGTACAGTCCGCCCGAACCAGGCCGCAAAGGCACCATCGCGGCCTGCCCCGGATCCAGCATCATGCCCGACCCCACGGCCAGAGCTGCACTATCCGCTAGCCGTCAGACGGCGAGCGTGAGATCGTGGCCCGACGGGCAACGGCCCACCGGAGGCAGAAGATGGCCAACGTCTACGACTACACGGTACGCACGATCGACGGCGAGGCGCAGTCGCTCAGCGAATTTCGCGGCCGGCCGCTGCTGATCGTCAACGTCGCCAGCCGCTGTGGTTTCACCTCGCAATATCGCGGGCTGGAGGCACTGCAGAGCAGGTATGGGCCGCGCGGGCTCGCAGTACTGGGCTTTCCATGTGACCAATTCGGCCACCAGGAACCCGGTGACGAGTCACATATCCGCGCATTCTGCTCGTTCAACTACGCGGTCACCTTCCCGATGTACGCGAAGATCGAGGTAAACGGGGCCCATGCCGACCCGCTTTACGCATACCTAAAGGCCGCGGCTCCCGGCCTGCTGGGTACCACCGGAATCAAATGGAACTTCACCAAGTTCCTGGTCGACCGCAGCGGTACCGCCGTGTGCCGCCACGCTCCCAGCAGCAAGCCGGAGACGCTCGCGCCCGAAATCAGAGCACTGCTCTGAAAGGAGCACGCGTCCGGTTCAGGCACCGGACGCCGTGGTGCCGGCCAAGGACACCAGACGGCCCTGAATCACCGCGCCCGCCGCCATCTCGATGACGCCGTAGCTGAGATCGCCGCTGACCTTCGCGGTCGGCCCGAGTTCGACACGATCCTGTGCCCGTATGTCGCCGCGCACCTCGCCATGCACGATGACCCGGGGCACGTCGACGCAACCCTCAACCAGGCCCTTGGAGGCGATCGACAGCACGGCGGGAGCGCCCTGTTCGGCAGTCACGTTGCCTACAACAGTGCCCTCGAGATGAACTCCGCCGCTAACGAACAGGTTGCCCTCGATACGGGTGCCTGCCGCAATCAGCGTCTCGATGCGCGAGGTGGACCGCTTCTTTCTGCCAAACATCGGACTCTCCAGAGCTCAGGTCGGGTCGATCTTCCACGGATAGGACTGACGAATGGGCGTGGCGCCCTTGGCCGGGCGCACCTCGACCTGCAGTTTCTGCGGTGTGAACTGCGCCGGCAGCTCAATTTCCGCTTCCAGCTCCTGGAAGTAGCGGAAAGAGAAGTTGAGCACTCGCGATGAAGTGCCTATGGCGGCGAGCGCGAGGCTCGCGGCACGGCCGCGCAGCTGACCATCAACGGTGAAATCGACCGCTGCCCCGGCGGCGGCGTCCTGGCGCGCCGCCTGCACCAGCACGATCCGCACGCGGTAGTGACGCGGCGCGGTCGCCGGCAACACCTGCAGCCGCTGGATTCGCATCCCGGAAATCTGATCGTTCGGGTCGACGATGCTGCGGTAGAAGGCGAGCTCCTGGCTCTGCGCACCGAGACGCTCCTGTAACTCGCTGAGCGACTTTCCAACCTGTGCATAGGCCTCGCGATCGACTCGGCGCGCGACCTCGGATTCGGCCAGCTTAGCGTCAGAGTCGTGCAGTCGCGCCCGCAGCTTGGCACTCTCGGCGTCGCGGCCGCGCAATTCAAGCGCCGCGCTAAGAACCGAATAGCCCCCGCGAAAGCGGCCGGCCTCGAATGCGCCCCACAGGCACAGCAGGACCAGCATGATGAGGCCACTCCAGACGAGCACCGTGCGCCACGGCGTGTACTGCCGCACTACGAGACGTTGCGTGTCGGTAGGCGTCAGACGCGAGCGCATCGGCTCACCGGACCGGTGTGGCGCCGAGCGCTAGCGGCGAGACGCTGGCCGCGCGAGCGCATCTAGCTGAGCCCCTCGGAGTCGTCAGCGAGCGCCGCCTCCCACCAAGCAGGATAGGCCGGCAGACCCGTCGGGAACGCAATCGGACCAAGCTCATGCAACGCGGCGAGGTACACCTCGCGCTTGAAGAACACCACTTCGCGGACCGGATCCCAGTAATCGGCCCAGCGGAACTGCTCGAATTCCGGCGGCTCATCGGTGGCGTCGAAGCGCAGCCGGTCTTCACTGGAACGAAAACGCAGCAACGCCCAACGCTGCTTCTGGCCTATACAGCGTGGCAGGCCACCGCGGCGCACGTAGTGCCGCGGCAGGCGATAGCGCAACCAATTACGGGTCTCGCCGAGCAGTTCCACATCGGCAGCCGCCAGCCCAATCTCCTCTTCCAGCTCTCTATACATCGCGTCAATGAACGGCTCATCGCGCTGGATCCCGCCCTGCGGAAACTGCCAACCGCGCCCGCCGGTCCGCCCGCCGAGGAATACCCGCCCGTCATCACGCATCAGGATGATGCCAACATTGGCGCGGTAGCCTTCCTCGTCGATCCAGTCAGTCATCGGGTCTCCCACTAAGCCCCCCGATTCTTTCACACGGGTCCCGCTCGAGCCACCTGCCCGAGCGGGTCCATTCCGGGGTAGGCTGCGCGCCTGACCCTCAGGCCTCCACCGAGGTTGATTATCGTGGTTCCGTTCCTTGCCCGCAGACCGGCTTTTACGCTCACCGCCCTTGCGCTGCTGGCACTGCTCGCGCTCGCCGCGGCGATCTCGATCGGCAGCGCCGGACCGGGACCGGTCGCCCTGTGGCGTGGCATCGCGACCGGCAGCGACCCGCTGGCACGAGCACTGGTGTTGGAACTGCGGCTGCCGCGCGTGCTGACCGGCTTTGGAGCCGGCGCCCTGCTGGCGCTGGCGGGCGTCTGCATGCAGGTACTGCTGCGCAACCCCCTGGCAGACCCGTACGTGCTCGGCGTCTCTGGAGGCGCCGCGGTGGCGGCACTGGCCTCAATGATCCTCGGCCTCGGCGCATTCGGCGTGCAGTTAGCTGCGTTCGGCGGTGCCCTCGGCGCGACGCTGATCGTGTTCGCGCTGGCGCAGGGACCCGGCGGCTGGACGCCGACGCGACTGCTGCTCACCGGCGTGGTCGTCGCGGCTGGCACGGGCGCATTGGTGAGCCTGATGCTGGCGGCGGGCGACCCCACCTTGCTGCGCGGGATGGTGTACTGGCTGATGGGCGATCTGTCGTGGGCAAGCTCGCCCTACGGTCTGCTTGGGCTCGCCGCGCTCGCGACGCCACTGGGCATCCTCGCAGCACGGCCGCTGAACGTACTGGCGCGCGGCGACATGCAAGCACAACTGCTGGGGGTCGCCGTGGCGCCGCTACGCGGCGCGCTGTTCGTCGCGGCGAGCCTGCTGACGGCCGCAACCGTCACGACGGTCGGAGCGATCGGCTTTGTAGGACTGGTGACGCCACATCTGGTGCGACTCGCGCTGGGCGCCGATCACCGCCGCGTGGTGCCTGCCGCCGCGCTCGCCGGAGGCACGCTCGTCGTGGTCGCAGATCTGGTAGCACGCACGGTAGTTGCCCCGCACCAACTGCCAGTCGGCGCACTGACGGCACTGATCGGCGTACCGCTGTTCCTGATGCTGATGCGCCGGGCACAGCCGGCGACTTGAGCCCCCGACTAGCCTGCGACCGCGATGCGGTCGCGACCAGCCGCCTTGGCGCGATACAGCGCCGCATCCGCCTCACCTAGCAACCTATCGGCAATCGCCTTGAGGTCATCGCCGCGCACGCCAGCCGTCACTGCAGCGACGCCGATCGATAATGTCACCCGGCAGAGCTGCCCGGCACCGAGCTCAACTGCAGGCATCAGCGCCGTGCGGACCCGCTCTGCCAAGCTCGCCGCATCCTCGAGCGACGTATCGGGCAGCAGCAGCGTGAACTCGTCACCGCCGAACCGAGCCGCTGTGTCGCTGGCGCGAATCTGCGCCTCGATGCGTGCAGCCACCTCACGCAGTACCTCGTCGCCGCTGGCATGACCATGAGAATCGTTGATCGACTTGAACAGGTCGATGTCGATCATCAGGCACGCAACGCTCGTGCCACTACGCTGGGCACGCGCCAGTTCCTCGCGCAGACGGGCATTGAGGTAGCGGCGGTTGTGCCAGCCAGTCAGGTAGTCAGTCAGGCCACTGCGCAGCACACGCGCTCGGTTGCAGCCATTCTCGAGGCAGACAGCGACGATGCTCGCCAGATGCTGCAGAAAAGCTGCACCCTGACGATGACTGAAGCGATCCGCGTCATGACTGGCAAAGCACAACACGCCGATCGTGCGTGCCTGGCGGCGCAACGGCAGGAACGCAAGCGAGCGTAATTCGGCACTGGCGCCGAACAAGAGGCCGTGATCAGCGCGCACAAAGCCGCCTAGCCAGGGCCGGCGCAACGCCGCAAACTGCGGCGCGAGCCCCACCAGAGTATCGACGAAACGCACGGCGGGATAATCGGTCGGGCGGTAGCCCAGGCCGAGCAGCAGGTGCTGAATCTCGTGATGCGGGTCCTCGAGCACCAGCCGCACGCTGTCGAGGCTATAGGAGCTGGCGAGCCCACCAGTGACCAGGTCGAACAGCTCCGGCAGAGTCTCCGCCCTCAACAGCTCAAGTTCTCGATCGAGCGTTCGCTGCAGCTTCTGCTCGTTGGCTTCGGCCTCCTCGACCAGCAACTTGAGCCGGGCACGCAGCCCGGCAAGCTCAGCGGCAGGATCGCTCACATGCCCTCACGTTCCGGTTGCGGACGCGTGTGCAGGTAGTCACGACCGCGCTCCATCATCTGGCGGAAGCCCTCAGCATCCTTCGAGCGCACCGTCGCGCGCAGCCGCTCGACGGCGAACAGCAGCGCAGACAAAGACTCCGTGCCGTATTCGTTCAGCGCCTGGATCTCGAAGTACAGCGCCGGCGACTCTTCCGCCACGCGACTGGCAACCTCGAGCTGCGCATCGAAGGTAGTGCTCGACATGCGCGCGAGCTTCGGCGCGGCTTCACCGCTCTCGGCGAGCGCAGTGAAAAACGCAATGTTCACCGCATGCGACAAACCAAGCACATAGGCGATCAGTCGGTCATGCTCGTCCAGGCCCATCACCACGCGCTCGGCCATCGTCGGCTGGAACAGCTCCTGCGCCTCGGCCAGTGCGGCCGGGCTACCCAGGTCGATGTAGATAACGTGCCGGCCGGAGAGCATGTCGGTATCAGGGCCAAACATCGGATGCAGCGAGGTGACCTTCACGCCCGCCTTGACCAACGCGTCGAGCCCGCCGCGCAGCGGTGTCTTGATGGAGGCCAGGTCGAACACCAGCCCCTTGGGCGCACGTGCAGCGAGCGCGTGCAGCACCTCGGTGGTGACCCCGAGCGGCGTTGCCACCACGATCAGGTCGTGATCCAGCGGCGAGTCCTGCCAGTCGATGCGGTGCGGATAGCCGTCGACCGGGCCGGAAGGGTCAGCCACCTCGACCGCGAAGCCCTGCGAGGCGAGAAAGTCCACGAACCAGTGGCCCATCTTGCCGCGACCGCCGATCACCAGCGCGCGGCGACCGCTGCCCTGACCCTCTGCGACCACCCGCGCCTGCTCCTGAGTCGCCAGCGAGGTGCGGATCAGCAGCCGCAGGATCTGTTCGGCCACTTCGGGCGAAACACCGCTTTTCTCCGCATGCGCGCGCACGCCGAGGATCACATCGCGCTCGCGGCGGTAGTCACGGGTCGCGTGCCCGGTGGAGCGCTTGGCGCGCATCACCTCGCGCGCGATGCGCTGGCGCTCGGCAACCAGCTCGATCAGCTGCCGATCGAGCTCCGTCACGCGCAGGCGCAGTTGTTCCAGGGTCAGCGGTTCAGTCACTTCAAGTCCCCGTCGTCCCCGGTTCAGCGCGGGGTCGACGGGGATTTTGTCATGTCACAGAGGCACGTGGATCATCACCGACACATCGCCGTCGCCATAGAGCACTTCCGGCGGGGGCGGCGGCGGGTAATAGCCGTAGACCGGCAGCCGCCGATAGGCCAGATAGTCGCGGCGATAGGAGTCACGGTAGTAGTCGTAATCCCGGTAGGCCGGCCGCCAGACGGGCGCCGGACGGGCGTACGCCCAGCGGCGGTGTTCGTCGCGGTCGCGCCAGCCGTGCGGGGCGCGGGAGCCGTAGCGCTCCCCGCCCCGATCGCGGTCCTGGCGGTAATGGCCGTCATGGTCGTGGGCGGCGGCCAGCGACGAAAGCCCGAGACAGCCGGCCGCGAGGGCGGCGGCGACCAGGGTCGAACGGTAGAGGGCAGGGCGGGTGTTCATGGCCGGGCTCCTTTGGAGGGTGCGGCGACATCATCGCGCCCCGAGCCTGAACCCCCGCTGAACCCTTACTGACGCCGCGCGCGCCAAGCCTTAACATTGCTTCATGAACCCGCTGAACGCCCAGACGCTTCCGGATCCCCTGCCCAGCGACCCGCTGCAGGTCGCTGAGACCTGGCTAAAGCAGGCCTACGACGAACAGGTCCAGCCCAACCCGAATGCGATGACGCTCGCGACGGTCGCCGCCAACGGCCAGCCGTCGGCTCGCATCGTACTGTGCAAGGACATCGTCCTGCCGGAGGGGTACCTGCAGTTCTATACGAACTACGAGTCACGCAAAGGCGCCGAAATGGCCGCCTGCGCCCGGGTCGCCGCGGTGATCCACTGGGACGCGCTGCATCGGCAGGTGCGCATCGAGGGTTTCGTCGTGCACGCCCCGGCACGCGAAAGCGACGATTATTTCCAGAGTCGCCCCTGGCAGAGCCGCGTCGGCGCATGGGCCAGCCACCAGAGCCAGCCAGTTGGCTCGCGCGCGCAGCTGATCGAGCAGCTGCGGGCGGCCGGACGTCGCTTCGGCACACCCCCGGTCGGGCCGGACGGCAGCGACGGCGATGAATCCCCTGACGGCATCGCCGTGCCGCGCCCTCCAAACTGGGGCGGCTACCGCCTGTGGGCCGATTCCGTCGAACTTTGGGTCGAGGGTGAGTTCCGCATCCACGACCGCGCGCGCTGGACGCGCACATTGACCGCCATCGGCGACAGTCACAGCTTCCAGGCGAGCCCGTGGCACGTCCAGCGCCTGCAGCCGTAACGGCCACCGCCCCCGGCGTCCTGCTCGGCGCCTGCTCCCTCGACGTCGCGGTGCCCGGCCGCCGACTGGTGCAGGCATTGACGCTGGCAGTGCTGCCAGGCCAGCTCGTCTGCATTCTCGGCGCCAACGGCGCCGGCAAGTCATTGACCCTGCATACACTGGCCGGCCTGCGCGCACCGGCCGCGGGAATGGTAACGCTGTGCGACCGTCCGTTAGGCGCCTGGCCGCGGCGCGAACGCGCACGCAGGCTTGGCCTGCTGACCCAGATCAGCGAGGACCCGTTCCCAAGCACGGTACTCGACGCGGTGTTGATCGGCCGCCATCCCCACGTGGATATGTGGCAGTGGGAAAGCCCCGCAGACGTCGAGGTGGCGCGCGCCGCGCTGCGCGCCTGTGACCTCGAAGGTCTCGAAGACCGGCCGATCGACACGCTGTCCGGCGGTGAGCGACGCCGCGTCGCTCTAGCTGCAGTCTACGCACAGGATCCGGAGGTACTGCTGCTGGACGAACCACAGAACCACCTCGATCCGCATCACCAGCTGGACGTGCTCAAGCTGTTGCGCGCCCGCGCCGACAGCGGTCGCGCGGTGATCGTCACGCTCCACGACCCGTCACTAGCGGCACGCTTCGCGGACCAGGTGCTGCTGCTGTACGGGGACGGACGCTGGCATTCGGGGCAGACCGCTACCGCGCTGACCGCCGCGGCACTTAGCGAAATGTACCGCGTGGCCGTGACCGAGGTATCGGTGGCCGGCCGGCGGATTTTCCTCAGCGACTAGGCCGCAAGGCTCAGCCCAGCGCCTCGAGCAGCGGCGCGTGCAGCTTGCCGTTGGTCGCAAGTACCGTGGTCGTGTCGAGCCCTATCGCACCTCCGTCGAGCGCGCTGAAGCGCCCCCCGGCCTCCTCGACGATCGTCACCAGCGCCGCGATGTCCAGGATGTTCACGTCTGACTCGACCACCGCGTCGATCTTGCCGCCGGCTAACAGGTGGTAGTGCAGAAAGTCGCCGTAGCCACGGATGCGGCTGACCCGCTGCACGACCTGCCCATAGCGGGCCCAGCCCGGCCCTGCTGCGAGCGTGCGCAGATTGCCGCCCGACAGGGCCGCCTCTTCGATCGTCGCAACGCCGCTGACCCGCAGGGGGCGGCCATTGAGCCAGGCGCCAGCACCGCGCTCGGCCCAGGCGAGCTCGCCGTACAGGGGCGCGGATGACACGCCCAGTACCAGCCGCCCGTCCCGCCACAGCCCGATCTGGGTCGAGAACATCGGATACTCGCGCACGAACGCCTTGGTGCCATCGATCGGGTCGACCAACCAGAGCGTGTCGGCGCTGCCGGATCGACCCGTTTCCTCGCCGAAAAACCCGTAATCCGGTGTGCGGGCCGCCAGCACCTCGCGGATTGCCCGCTCGGCGCGCACGTCGGCCTCGGTGACCGGCGACTTGTCGGCTTTGAGCTCGACCGCGATGTTCTTCGCATACAGCTCGCGGATCACGCGGGCGGCGGCTTCGGCGGCCTCAAGGGCGGCGCTCAGGTCGTAGCTTAGGTCCATGCGTAGCAGTTAGCCGAACGCCCGCCAGCGCTGTCAATTGCTTGACACCCATCGACCGGCTCGGCACGATGCCGGCCGTCAGGTGACCCCTAGGCGCTCACGCGCCCTGGGGTGAAACGGGAAGTCGGTGAAGCGGTCGTGTCCAACACGTCGCCATTCCGACGCTGCCCCCGCAACGGTAGCCGAGTACAGGATCTGTCAGCCGCGTCATGCGCGGCAGCCACTGCGAAAACCGGGATTCCCGGTGGACGTGGGAAGGCGACGGAGCCTGGCACCCCGCAAGGGATGCCGACTCGGAAGTCCGGAGACCGGCCTGGCGATCGTTCCCGCTGCACGGAGGGTGCAGGCGTGCTGGTTCCCGTTCCGGGCACCAGTCCGTCTACCCTTTATGCGCGGGCAGTCCAGTCAATCCATGCGGGCGAGCATGGAGGAGACCTGTCAATGCGCTTTTTTGCGTCCAGATTCCTGTGCCTGTCGGCCCTGTCCATCATCTCGTGCGGTGCCCTAGCCGCCTCCCCCACCAGCGATAGCGGCGATGCCGGCGACGATGTCGCCCTGCGCCCCGACCAACGCATCCTCGTCACTGCGAGTCGCGAGGCCGAGACCGCCTTCGAGGCACTCGCGCCAGTGATCGTCATAGACCGCAACGAAATCGAGCGCGCGCTGGCGCCTGACGTTGGCGACCTGCTGCGCTTCCACGCCGGCATCGACATAGCCCAGGTCGGTGGCCCGGGCCAGACCACCACCGCGTTCATACGCGGCGCGAACTCCAATCACACCCTGACGCTGGTCGATGGCGTCCGCATCAATCCCGGCACGCTCGGCGTCGCAGCGCTGCAGAACATCGCCCCGGAACTGATCGACCATATAGAGATCGTGAAGGGTCCGCGCTCGTCGCTCTATGGCACCGACGCAATCGGCGGCGTGATCAACGTGATCACCCGCGCCGGCAACGTTAACCGCCTCGACGCACTGGTCGGCGGCGGTCGCTGGGGCACGCACGAGGCGGCCGCCAGTGGCGTCTGGGCCGGCGCAGCAGGCTCGCTGTCTTTCGGCGCGAACTTGTTCGAAACCGCCGGCTTCCCGACGCTCGCAAGCCAGACACAGGACAGCGGCTATCGCAACGGCTCGGCGACCGTCGCCGGCCGCACGAACATCGGCGGCGTCGACCTCGGCGCGCGCTACTGGCGAGCTTCCGGTAACCAGCAGTATGCCGGCTACGACTCGAACTTCTCGCTCGCTCCGCTTGACCAGGACTACGTGAATTCGTCGTTCGCCGTCGACGCCGGCGGCAACCTCACCGCACACTGGCACAGCAAGGCAATCATCTCCCACGTCGTGGACGACATCCGCCAGAAGCAGTCTGCGGACGCCGCGATCACCCATCGCGATTCCATCGACTGGCAGAACGACATCGATGCCGGCGCGCAGCGGTTCACGGTTGGCGGCCTGGCGATGCGCGAGAACACACGCGCGCTCTCATTCGGCACACAGTTCGACATCGATACGAGTTCCCAGACCTGGTACGCCGAGGACCACGTGACCCTCGGCAAGCACCGCCTGCTGGGCGCAGTGGGCTTCACGCACCACTCGACCTTCGGTGACCATACGACCTGGAACGCGGAATACGGCTATGCCCCGGCAGCAGACACGCTGCTGACCGTCGGCGCCGGCACTGGATTTCGCGCGCCGGACAGCACCGATCGGTTTGGCTACGGCGGCAACCCGCTGCTCAAGCCCGAACAGGCGCGCAACCTCGAAGTCGGCGTCCGCCATCGCATCAGCGCCCGCCAGAGCGTGGCGGTGACGGCTTTCGACAACAACATCACCGACCTCGTCGCATTCGCGTACCTGCCGACGGACGCCGATCCGTATGCCGGCCACAACGAAAACATCGGTCGGGCGCGAATCCGCGGCATAGAGGCCAGCTGGGACTACGCCTCCGACGCCTGGACCGGACACGCCGAAGTGAGCCGACAGGACCCGCTCAACCGCGACGATGGCTCTCGCCTGCTGCGTCGCTCCCGCCTCAGCGCAGCCGCTTCACTGAGCCGCCGCTTCGGCACCCAGGACGCCGGAGTCGACGTACTGGCGAGCGACGCCCGCTCCGACTACGGCTATCCGTCGAATATCCGCCTCGGTGGATATATGCTGGTCAACGCATCCTGGCGGACACCCCTGATCGGTGGCCTAAAACTGCAGATCCGGGTGGAAAACCTGTTCGACAAGCGCTACGAATACGCCAGCGGCTACAACACCATGCGACGTGCCGTGTCTGCGGCGCTACGCTACTCGTTCCTGTGACGTCGGCCGTGCGCCGAGGAGATCTGTGATGGGCAACCGGCTGAGCAAGATCTATACGCGCACCGGCGACGATGGCACTACCGGCCTCGGTGACGGATCACGTACCGACAAGGAGTCGCCCCGCGTAGAGGCCTACGGCACGGTCGACGAGGCCAACAGCGCGATCGGCGTGGTGCTCGCGGTGGCGGGCCTGCCGGCTGCGGTCACCGCGGCACTGACCGAAGTCCAGCACGACCTGTTCGACGTCGGCGCCGAGCTGTGCATCCCGGGCCACCGCGTCGTGACTGAGGCGTATGCGACCCGCATTGAGCAGGCTCTGGACGGGTTCAACGAGGATCTGCCGCCATTAAAGGAGTTCATCCTGCCGGGCGGCGGCCCCGCAGCGGCGGCGTGCCACCTCGCGCGGACGATCACGCGCCGCGCCGAAAGGCGCGTCTGGTCGCTGGGCCGAGTGGAAACGGTCGCGCCGGAAGTGTCGCGCTACCTGAACCGACTGTCGGACCTGTTGTTCGTGATCGCGCGCGTACTGGCTCGCCACGAGCGCGGCGGCGACGTGCTCTGGTCACGCAGCCGGGGCAGCTGAACCTGCGCCGTTAACGCCAGGCGTCGTCGTCGGCCGACGGCGCGCTGCCGGCAATCCGCTCACCAACTTCAGTGGCGAGCAGCCGCGCGTCGTAAACAAGATCGTCCGTCAGCCGCAGGTCGGCGCCTTGCGCAGGCGCCTCGGACACCGGCATGACCATGTTGTCGTCGTTGTACTCGACCCGCCAGTCGGTAACGCTCGAGCCACCCGGTATATAGGTGACCGAGCCCTCGAAGCGATGAAATGCCGGCACCGGCCAATCGGCGCGCTTGAAGGCGGACAACGCATCCAGCTGACGCCATTCGGAACGGAACAGGGATGTGTCCTTGAAACGACACACGAACACCGCGTGTAAGGGCAAGCGCGAGTTCAGCCAATCACGGGACGGCTCCGCGATCCGGCGCGGCCCGAAGAAATAGCCCAGCAGCACGCCACCGCGACGCGGCGCACGCGCAACCAGACCCACCGCGTACTGGCTGCGCTCAAGCGGCAACAGGAAAAACTGCCCTTCACGGAGCTCAATCGCCATCAGCAGCACCTCGACACAGCGGGCGGCTCATCCACCCTGTCCCATCGTACCGTACCCCAGCTTGCCGGACACGGACCCATACCTGCCTCTCAACCCGCCTCGGCACCCCGGCCAGCAAGCCGTGCCCAATCGAAAGCGGGACCGGGATCGGTCTTGCGCCCCGGTGCAATCTCGCTGTGGCCGACCACCGCTGCAGGCGCCAAAGTCGCGTAGGCCCGCCGCAGGGCCACCAGAATATCGGCAAGCCGTTCGTACTGCGCGGCCGCGTAGGGCACAAGATCGTCCCCCTCCAGCTCGATCCCGATGGAAAAGTCATTGCATGCGACCCGGTGACGCCAGACCGACGCACCCGCATGCCAGGCCCGGGCGTGGAACGGCACGAACTGCACGATCTCACCGTCCCGGCGCACAAACAGGTGGGCGGACACCCGCAGCGCCTCAATCGTCCGAAAAAACGGGTGCCCATCCGGCGGCAGGGTATTCAGGAACAGCCGTTCCACCCACTCGCCGCCGAAATCCCCCGGCGGCAGGCTGATGCCGTGAATCACCACAAGATCGAGGCTCGCCCCGGGCGGCCGGGTGTCCTGGTTCGGCGATGGGACGTAGCGGGCCGGGCGCAGCAGCCCCCGGCCGACGTCGACCTCCAAAGGGGGCGGAACCGGCATCGGCGCAGCTTAGCGCGCGACCGGCCGGCGTGATACCCGCGCGCTCGGTACAATTCGCCCCAGCGCCATGCACTCGAACGGTCCCTCTGCCAACGCCGATCTTGCACGCCGCGACCTTGCGGTCGTGTGGCACCCGTGCACCCAGATGAAGGACCACGAAGCGCTGCCACCGCTGACGATACGTCGCGGCGAAGGGGTCTGGCTGGAGGACCTTGAAGGCCGCCGCTACCTGGACGCCATCAGCTCCTGGTGGGTCAACCTGTTCGGCCACTGCCATCCGCACATCACCGCGGCAGTGCAGCGCCAGGCGGGCACCCTCGAACATGTGCTGCTAGCCGGCTGCACCCACGAGCCGGTCGTGGCGCTGTCCGAGCGGCTGGTACGGCTCAGCCCCGCCGGGCTCAGCCGCTGCTTCTACGGCGACAGCGGCTCGGCGGCGATCGAGATCGCGCTAAAAATGAGCTTCCACTACTGGCGCAACACCGGCCGGCCCCGCAAGACCCGCTTCGTGACTCTTGCCAACAGCTATCACGGCGAGACGCTTGGCGCGCTGTCGGTGGGCGACGTCGACCTGTTCAAGGAGATTTACCGGCCACTGCTGGTGGACGTCTACACGGCACCCTCACCCGACTGCTACGGACGCGCTGCAGGCGAGGACTGGCAGACGCACTCGCGGCGCGCGTTCGAAGCGATGCGCGCGCTACTCGAGGAGCACGCCGACGAGGTCGCCGCGGTCATCGTCGAGCCGCTGGTGCAATGCGCCGCCGGTATGCGCATGTACCACCCGATCTATCTGCAGCTGCTGCGCGCCGAATGCGATCGACTGGGTGTACACCTGATCGCCGACGAAATCGCGGTCGGATTTGGCCGCACCGGCACCATGTTCGCGTGCCAGCAGGCCGGCATTCGTCCCGATTTCCTCTGCCTGTCAAAAGGCATCACCGGCGGCTACCTGCCGCTGAGCGTGACAATGACGACGGAGGCCGTGTACGGCGCGTTCTACGACGACTACGTGCGCCGCACTGCGTTCCTCCACTCGCATAGCTACTCGGGTAACCCGCTGGCGTGCGCCGCGGCGCTGGCGACACTCGACCTGCTGGAAGATCCGGCGACCGCGCCGAACAACGCTGCGCTGGCCGCCCATATCGCGCGTGCGTCCGCGCCGCTCGCGAGCCACCCGAACGTTGCTGAACTGCGCCAGACCGGTCTCATCCTCGCCGTGGAATTCGTCTCCTCGCGCTCGACGCGCGAGCCGTTCCCATGGACCGAACGCCGCGGCCTGCGCGCCTACCGACACGCCCTCGATCGAGGTGCGCTGTTACGCCCGCTCGGCAACGTCCTTTATCTAATGCCACCGTACGTAATCACGCCTGCTGAAATCGACTTTCTGGTCGAAGTCATGGGCGAGTGCCTGGATGTAGCATGCGCCTGACACGCATACATGTTGATGGTCTGCCAGCGGAAGGGGCCCTGCTGCCGCTCGCGCCACGCGCTGCGGCACATCTGACGCGGGTGCTCAGACTGAAGGCCGGCGCCAAAATTGCCGTGTTCGACGGCGGTGGACATGAGCACGACGCGACGATTGAGGCCCTGCGCGGCGACCGCGTCGACATACGCATAGGTGCCGCGCGCCAGACGCCGCCACCCTCACGCCTGTCGATCACGCTCGCGCAAGGCATCTCCCGGGGCGATCGCATGGAATACGCGATCCAGAAGGCGACGGAGCTCGGCGTGACCCGTATCGTGCCGTTGTTCTGCGAGCGTAGCGTCGTGAAACTCGACGAGCGACAGGCCGAGCGAAAGCTTGAACACTGGCTCGGCATTGCAATCTCGGCGGCCGAGCAATGCGGCCGCGCCGATCTGCCTGAGCTGCTCGCGCCACGTAAACTCGCCGACCACCTAGGTGCCGCACGCGGCGCCGACCCGGGGCTACTGCGTCTCGTGCTTGCGCCACACGCAAGCATCAGCGCAAGAGAGCTGCCGGGCACGCCTGCGGCGATCGAGATTCTGATCGGCCCGGAGGGCGGACTGGCCGACGACGAACTCGCACTGGCCACGCTCGCCGGCTACACCCGCCTTCGACTCGGGCCGCGCATACTGCGCACCGAAACCGCCGCCGCGGCCGCTATCGCCGCATTGCAGACATTGCACGGGGATCTGGGATGAAGCGCTTTCGCCTGCGGACGCTGCCCCGCCGCCTGCTGTGGATTCTGGGCATTACTATCCTGTCCATCTGCGCGGCGTTCACCCTGTGGGTTCTCTATCTCGACCGAGTCGTCACCAGCGAATTCCGCGGCCGACTGTGGTCGGTGCCAGCGCGCGTCTACGCCGAACCGATCGAGCTGTATGCGGGCACGAACATCGGTAGCGACGACCTCGAGCAGGAGCTGCGCCGACTGCACTACCGGCCCGGTGACCCGGCCGTCGGACCCGGCTTTTACCGCCGCCGCGGCGGCGAATTCGACCTCAACGCACGGCGAGTGCGCTTCGCCGATGAGCTGCGCGCACCGATGCGAGTGCGCGTCCACGCTATCGCCGACTCGATTTCAGGTGTCAGTGCTGCCGATGGCAGCGAACTGCCGCTGTTCCGGCTCGACCCATTGCTTGTCGGCAGCGTTTTCCCGGTGCATGGCGAAGACCGTATCGTGCTCGCCCCTGACGAGGTGTCGCCGCTGCTGCGGGCAGCGATCAAGACCATTGAGGACCGCCGCTTCGACGAGCACCACGGGGTCGACTTGCGCAGCATCATGCGCGCCATGTGGGCCAACCTGCGCGCGGGCCGTATCGCCCAGGGCGGCAGCACGCTGACTCAGCAGCTGGTCAAGAACTACTTCCTCAGCGACGAGCAGACCTTCGGCCGCAAGGCCAAAGAAGCGGTCATGGCGCTGCGGCTGGAGGCGCGCTATACCAAGGAAGAAATCCTCGTCGCATACCTGAACGAGGTCTACCTGGGCCAGGACGGCGAGCGGGCAGTGCACGGCTTTGGTCTTGGCAGCGAATACTTCTTTGGCAAGCCAGTTGATGAACTGGAGGTCAACGAGCTCGCGCTTCTGGTCGGACTGGTGAAGGGCCCGTCGTACTACGACCCCCACAAGCATCCCGATCGTGCGCGGGCGCGCCGCAACCTCGTGCTCAAGGAGCTCGCCGACGAACGCGTCATCGACGCGGCAACCGCCGCCGAGGCCAGCGCCCAACCGCTCGGCCTGCGAACGACGGTCGGCGGCTATGTCCCTGCGTTCCTCGACCTCGTTCGCCGCCATCTCAAGCGCGACTACGCCGAGGCGGACCTGTCGGCGGCGGGACTATCAATCTTTACCACCCTCGACCCACGCGCTCAGGCAGCAGCCGAGCGATCGCTGACGCGCGAGCTGAAGCGGCTAGATGCATCGTCACGTATTCGCAGCTCCCACCTCGAGGCTGCGGTGGTGATAGCCGAACCTCAGAGCGGCGATGTCGTCGCGGTAGTCGGCGGTCGGGAAATTGGCTCCTCCGGCTTCAACCGCGCCCTCGATGCGCACCGCCCTATAGGCTCGCTGGTCAAGCCCGCCGTCTACCTCGCGGCGATGGAAAGCGGGCGTTATACGGCCGCCTCACTGATCGAGGACGCACCCATCTCGCTCAAGCTCGGCGACGGCTCACTCTGGGAGCCACAGAACTACACCCACGAAGTGTTCGGTACGGTGCCGTTAGTCCGTGCGCTGTCGGAGTCGATGAACCTCGCCACCGTACGCCTCGGCCTCGAGGTCGGCCTCGACAAGGTCGCAGACACACTGCAGCGCCTCGGGCTCGAGAAGAAGCTGGCACTGAACCCGTCGCTGCTGCTCGGCGCAGTGGAACTCACGCCCCTGGAGGTCGTGCAGGTATACACCGCGCTGGCCAACGGCGGATTCCAGGCGCGCTTGCGATCAGTGCAGGTAGTGCTGGATGAACACGGCATGCCCTTAAAGAGCTTCAAGCTGGAAGTGACGCCCGCCGCGTCCCCGGCCGCCGTCTACCAGGTCGACCGGATGATGGCGCAGGTGACAGAGCGCGGCACCGGCCGCGCCGTCGGCGCCCGCTTCGGCGGTCACCTGACCGTGCCTGCCAAGACCGGAACGTCCTCGGACCTGCGCGACAGCTGGTTTGCGGGGTTTACCGGCAACCACGTCGCGGTCGTCTGGGTCGGCTACGACGATAACCGGCCAACTGGGCTCACCGGGGCGATGGGCGCGCTGCCGATCTGGCTGGGGGCGATGGCGGACCTGAAGCCCACCTCGTGGGAGATGGCAGTGCCCTCCGAAGTGGAGGACCGCTGGATCGAGTTCGGCAGTGGACTGGAAACCCGGGCCGGGTGCAGCGCAGACGCAGTGCTGATTGCAGTGCCGCGAGGCACTACACTACCGGCTCGCAGCGGCTGCGCCACGCAGCCGCCGGATTCGCCGTCGGTTGTGGATCGAGTGAAGCAATGGCTAGAAAAATCCTTGCGATGACCCGTACGCTACTTGCGGTGCTCGGCGCCGCGCTGCTGGCCGCCTGCGCGCTGCCAGCCCCGTACCGCCCGGAAAGCGCCACCCACCAGCCAGTCGTCGTGCCACCGACGCCGATGCCCGCTCCCACTCAGGTGCCTGTGCCTCCCGCTGCGCAGGCGGCGACACCCGCGCCTGCGCCCGAGCCGCCCCCGCTGCCCTCCAAGGAGTTTCGGCTTGGACCTGCAGCCCAGTCACTGGTCACGCAAGCACATGCCCAGATAGCCCGCGGCGAACTTCCAGGCGCCTCGACGACCCTCGATCGCGCGCTGCGCATAGAACCGCAGAATCCGCTGCTGTGGATTGAGCTTGCGCGACTGCGGCTGTCGGAAAGCGATCCGAAGCAGGCCGAGTCCTGCAGTCGCAAGGCCCTGTCGCTGGGCAGTGCGTCAGCGACGGCCCGCCTCGCCGCCGGTCGGGTACTCATCGACGCTTTGCGTGCGCAACGTCGCGAGGCTGAAGCGCGCGATCTGGAATCCCAGCCCTGGATGAACTGACCGCCGCGGACGCGGCGGTTCCGATCAGACCGAAGTTTCTTCGGCGATCATGGCCTCAAGCGCCTCAAGGTCAGGCACCAGTGGCGCTTCGTTGACCATGCGCAACGCGCACAGCACCGGGCTGCGATCCGGAAACGAACGCGTCGGGTCTGCCTTCACGACGTCTGGGTTGAGCCTCACCAGCTGCGGGAAGCCCTGCGTCAACACGCCGAAGTTGCCTGCCGCCAGACGGGAACCAAGACAGTGCAGTACGACGATGCGCGTGCGGCCGCTCGGCTGCGGTAGCGCCCGACCCATCGCCGCTTCGAACGAAATCACCGGCAGCGCGCGCCCGTTCCAGCTCATCGTGCCGACGTACCATGGCGGTGCGCCGTCCATCTGCTGTGGCGCCGCCCAAGCGATCACCTCGGCAACGCAGCTGCGCGGCACGATCAGTCGCTCGTCGGCAAGCGGCACCAAAAGACCGTAGAACTCCTCGCTGACAGTCTCGGTCACGCGCCCTCCCGCTGGCGATTGACCAACGGCTCGATCGCGTCGAGCAGTTGGTTCTCCTGGTAGGGCTTGCCCAGATAGTCGTTCACACCGAGTTCGATCGCGCGTGCGCGGTGTTTCTCGCCCACGCGCGAGGTAATCATCACGATCGGAACGTCCTTGAGGCGCTCGTCGGAACGCACGAACGCCGCAACTTCATAGCCATCCATCCGTGGCATCTCGATGTCCAGCAGGATCACATCCGGCAGATGATCCTCAAGGAGCGCCAGCGCGTCGATGCCGTCCTTAGCGGTCATCACCCGCATGCCGTTGCGCTCCAGCAGACGCTGCGTGACGCGCCGCACCGTGATCGAATCGTCGACCACCAGTGCAAAGATGCGCTTGTCGGCGCGTTCGACCGAGGTTTCCGGCAACACGCGCGAACGCCAGTCACCTCGCACCAGCGTACCCATGTCGAGAATGATCACGATCCGACCGTCACCGAGAATCGTGGCACCGGCAATGCCACGGATACTCGCGATCTGCGGGCCAACATTCTTGACGACGATTTCGCGACTACCCACCAACTCGTCGGTCACCAAGGCCGTCGAGCTGTCGCCGGCACGGATCAGAATCACCGCCACGGGAACGTCAGCTTCAGGCAGCTGGGAGGGAGCACCAGCAACGAACACGCCCAGGTGCTGGAACCGATAGCGCTGGCCACCGTACTCAAAACTCGGCGCGTCCTCGTGCAGGTGGCGCTGCACCTCGGAGCGGGGCAGACGCACTACGCTCTCGACCGTCGGTAACGGCAGGGCGTACAGCTCCACACCAGCGCGCACTATCAGTGCCTGCGATACGGCCAGCGTGAACGGCAGCCGAATCGTAAAGCGCGTGCCCTGTCCGGGCGTGGAATCCATCTGCAGCGCACCGCCGAGGCGCTTGACCTCGTTGGTGACGACGTCCATGCCGACGCCGCGGCCGGCCGACTGTGTCACCGTCGTCGCGGTGGAAAAGCCAGGCTCCAGAATCAACTGCGTCGCGTCGGCGTCAGACAGCACCTGGCGAGGCTGGATTAGCCCGAGCGCAACCGCCTTGTCGCGGATCGCACGCAAGTTGAGGCCAGCGCCGTCGTCCTGCACGACAATAACGACCTCGGAGCCCTCGCGTCGCAACGCCACTTCGATGCGGCCTTGCTCGGGCTTGCCCGCCTCAAGCCGCCGTGCGGGCGACTCGATGCCATGCACGACGGCATTACGCAGCATATGTTCGAACGGCGGCATCATGCGCTCTAGCACCTGCCGGTCCAGTTCGCCGGTCGCGCCGGTAACCTGCAGCTCGACCTTGCGGCCCGTCTCGAGCGCAACCTGGCGCACGGTTCGCGTCAGGCGCGGCACGTGGCGCTGGAACGGAATCATGCGCGTGCGCATCAAGCCATTCTGCAGGTCCGTGACGATACGGGCCTGCTGCATCAGCAGATTCTGGGCCTCGCGGGTCTGAGTCTCGAGCAGGCCCTGCAAGCTGGCAACGTCGCTGGCGGACTCAGCCAGGGCGCGCGAGTACTGCTGCAACGTCGAGTAACGATCCATCTCCAGCGGGTCAAATCCGTCGCGACGACGATCGTCCTCGAAGCGATGCAGGATCTGCGCCTCAGTCTCGATCTCCAGATTTCGCAACTGGTCACGTAGGCGCTGCACGACGCGCGCAAGCTCCGCAAGGTTGGAGTCGACCGACGTCAGCTGCTGCTCGAGGCGTGAGCGATGGATGCTGACTTCGCCCGCGCTGTTGAGCAGGCTATCGAGAAGATCCGCGTCGACGCGTGCCAGCTCCTGGCGATCCTCCCGATGTGGCTGCAACTCGCGGCCAGGCGGCAGCATCATAGACCGCGATTCCTCCAACATGACGTCGACGGAGGCCGTCGATGATTCGCTCGGATCCGGAATTTCCGGAACATCCGGCGCCGGCACGAAGGGCAGAAGCGGAACCGGCAGGGCTTCAGCGACATCAGCCACAAGCACTGGCGCGACGACGGTCTGCGACTCTGCCAGCTGCAGTACCGACTGCGGCTGTTCATCCTCAAAGCTCGGGAGGACGGGCGGCTGGGTGACCGCACGACTGAGCTCATGCAAGCGCGCGATCAGCTCAGTCGCAGGCGCCACGCGGCCGCCGGCATTGACCCGCTCGCGCATGCGATTGAGTTCGTCGAGGCTGGACTGCAGCACCTCCAGCGTGCGAGGCGCCGCCGACGTATCGGTGAGTTCGCTCTGGGTCAGCAGCGACTCGACCTCATGGGCGAGTTCACCCATCGCCGTAACGCCCGCCATGCGGGCACCACCCTTGAGGGTGTGCAGAAAGCGCTTAAGCTCAGTGATCCGTTCAATGTCGCGGGCGTCCAGGCGCAGCGCTGCGAAGGAGCGCTCGGCGGCCTCCAGCAACTCGGTCGCCTCCTCGCTGAAGATCATGGCGATTTCTGCGTCGAAATCGTCGGCGCCTTCCGCCACAGCGTCCACCGCAGGCGTCGGCGCCGGCGTCGGCGTTGGGGCCTCGACAGGCGCTACGCCCAACAACAGATCGGACGAGATCATGTCCTCGTCGGCGGCAATGTCTGCGTCGGTCTGCGCTGCGCCCTCGGGGGCCGCTGCGGTGAGGCCGCGCGAGGATATCTCCCGATCCGCTTCACTCTCGAGCCAGCGCAGGCGCGCGAGAATATCGCCGTGACTGGTGAAGAAACCCGTCGACTCATCGATATGAGCCGCGACCTCAGCGATCGCAGCGACGATGTCGACCAGTACATGCCGGCCCGCCTCGGGCAGCCCGAGGCCGAGGTCGTAGAGCTTGCGAATGTACAGATTCAGCGGCTCGGCAAGCTTGATGCCCTGATCGGCCTCCGCCATCTTCGAGGCGCCGGCCAGCGTGTGGCAGGCACGGTGCAGCGTCTCGGTCACCGCAAACGGCGCGAAGCGATCGGCACAGCTGGCAATGAACTGGCTGATCACCGCGAGGTGGTTAGAGACCTCCCCGCGATAAATGTCGACCAGCACCGGATCGGGAACCTCATCGCTGAGCGAACCCCCGCTGCTGAGCGACGGCGCCGAGGGACCCGTCGGCTGCGTGAACTCGCTGCCTGAGGGCGGCGGCGGATCCCGGTATGGATCCGAGCTGCGTCGTTTCTCTGTGTCGGCGCCGAACCGGACGAACCGGGATGCGACCTCAAGGGGGGAGCCGTCGCTGGCCGGCGTAGCTACCGAGGGGACGGCGACCGCAGGGTCGTTGCTCAATAGCACGGCGGTGGAAATCATCCACGGCGCGGCCATATCGGGCGTCGCTGAGGCCGCGGCCGATGGCGTCGGAGTCGGAACGTCGCCCGGCGCAGTCGCTTCTGGCGCCGTCTCCACCTCAGCGGTCATCGCCTCCAGCGCCCGCATGTCGCTATCGCGACCGTCGGCGTACGCATTGGCGCGTGCGATCAGTTGCGCAACGTCAGCGCTGGGCGCCTGACCGCTCTCAAGCTGGTCTATCAGCGAGGGCAGCACCGCCACCGCTTCGCGCAGTAGCGCGAGCATGCCAGTGGTGCGCGACAACGTACCGCTGATGATTCGATTGAATACATTTTCGATCGACCACGAGTAGTCGCCGACGAGGCGGGCGCCGACCATTCGGCCGCTGCCCTTTAGCGTGTGGAACGAGCGTCGCAGACGAGTCAACGAATCGTCATCGAGCGGGTTGCGATCCCAGGCCGGGAAGTTCTCGTTAATCTTCGCCAGTTCCTCGCGCGCCTCCTCAACAAACAGGCTGATGAGGTCCGGGTCGAGCGCCGGCAGTGCAGCAGCTGCCGCGGTCGCGACCGGCGGCGGAGCCTTCACTGCCGCGCCTGAGAGCACTTCGGTGCGCTCAGCGCTGATCTCATCTACCAGCTCTCGGTCGATGCGCTGGGTCGTGAGGTAGATGCCCGTCTCGGCCGTGGACGGCGGCGCTAGCTGGGGAGCGGCCGCCTCGGCGGCATCCAGAGCGCGCAGACACGTCTCGGCGTTGTCCAGCATGTACCACGGATCGGAACGCCCACTCTGCAGCGTCTCCATGTAGTACTCGACCGACACAATCGCATCGGCCAGCCGATCAAGCCGGCCTGGCGCAAGCTCGCCGGAGACTGAAAGGATTGACTGCAGGTGGCGACCGATGCCCTCAAGCACCTCGACGGCCCGGCCACGACCGAGCATCAGCAAGCCCGCAGTAATACCGCGCAGCAGCTCCGGAACCTGATCGACCCCGGACTGCTCATGCTTGGCAAGCGCCGCGGCAACGGTTTCCTTGATGCGGGCGAGATTGACGACGCACTCGCGAAGCACCGCGTTCTGCACCTGGTGGAAATCGCCGTCGGTTTCCTCCGGTGCCGCCACGCCAAAACGGTTCGGCATGATCAGCCGCACCAGCTGGGCATCGAGGTTGTCCTCGACACTGATTAGTGCAGCGGCGATGTCGACCAGCGCGGAATCAGTCGGCGGGACAGTACGCGCAACGATTTCCTGCAGCCGCTGCAGCTGAGCCTGCACTTTGGAACGCAGGTTCCCCAGTCCCAGTACACCGAGCGTGTCACTGATCTTGCGCAGCATCTCCAGCTGGCTGCTAAGGTCGTCGACCTGTGTCGCGCCCTTGCGCACAAAAATATCCAGCACGTCCTTAACCCGCGACAGGTCCTCCTTGATCGCCGCGGCAACAGTCTCCATCAGCTTGACCGAGGGAGCGGACAGGCTCTCGCGCTCGTGCTCGACCTGCTCGGATACCGGCAACAGTTCCTGGAGCTTGAACGAAGCGCGCACGGCCGAGACACGCGGCCCCGAGGTCGTCGTCCGGGCGACGTAGTAAAGAAGATTGTTCAGCAGGTCGAGTGGCGGCGACTCGCAATAGCGGGCTTCGCCAGTCTCGTACAAGCGCTTGAGCTCCCGGTCGGCCTGGCCTAGCAGACGCTTTACGGTCGCCGCCCCCTCGAGGCCGTCCTCACGCAACGCCTCTACGACCGCGCCAATAACCCACCACAGCTGAAACACCGACTGGCGGGTGGCGACCTGCTCAAGCCGCTCCGAGACGATCGACAGGATTTCGAGGTGCTGAGCCGGGCGCTCACCGCGGATCCAGCCCAGTAGGCCGACCTGAAAACGGGGCCTCAAGCGACGCGCCCACTGCGCTATGTTCAGCGGCGGCTCGCCTGGCTTCTGAGGCTGCGGCGTCGGCTGCCGGTCAGAGGTCAGGTTAAGCAGCAGCAACGTGCCTTCAGACAACAATGAGTTGCCACGCACGGCCCGCAGGTCGTTCAAAAGTGGCAGCAGCACGAGCGCCAGATCACGACCACCGCCGAGCACACGTTCAAGATAGGCCGGTAGCTGCACCATTGCGCGCATCAACGCATCGAGACTCTCGGGCTGGTTGCGATGTTCGTCGGCGCTCTCGATCAGGTGGCGCGCCACCAGTTCCATTTCCTCGGCCAGCAGAGCTGCGCCGTAGACCTCAACGACACGCAGTACGCCGTGCACCTCGTGCAGGCGCGCCGAGCACACTTCCAGAGGAGCGTTATCTTCGGGGCGCTCCGCGAACGCCTCAAGCGCAGCACGAGCCTCGCCGAGGGTGACTCCAAGCTCGGTGGAGACGACGTACAGAGTGTGTTCGGCGACGTCGCTCATCGCTCAGACCTTGGCTCCGCCTGCTTTGCGGGGGGCAGCATCGGCTGCCCCAGGCGCTGCTGCCGCAGGCGGACGGGCCGCCCGAGGGGGCGGCGCAACCGGGATGATCCGCTCCGGCAGACGAAAGCCAGCAACGGAGCGGCGCAGCTGCGCGGAAAGGTCCGCCAGCTTGCCGACCGACTGCGACATACCCGTCGTGCCCTCGGCGGTCTGAATGCTGATCTCCCGCAATACCTGCATGCTGCTGGAAATATTTGACGAAACAGCCACTTGCTGGCGAGCGCTGGCCGAGATGTTTTGCATCAGGCTCGCTATCTGGTGCGACACCTGCTCGATCTCCTCAAGTGCAGCACCCGCATTCTCGGCAAGCAGCGCGCCGCCGACGACATCGGTCGTGCTGCGCTCCATCGACACAACGGCTTCGTTGGTGTCGGTCTGGATCGTGCGCACCAGGACTTCAATCTGCTTGGTGGCGTTCGCTGCACGCTCGGCGAGTCGCTGCACTTCATCGGCAACGACAGCGAAACCGCGGCCCGCCTCACCCGCCATCGAAGCCTGAATTGAAGCATTCAGCGCGAGAATATTGGTCTGCTCGGCAATATCGTTAATAAGCTCGACGATGTTGCCTATTTCCTGCGAGCTCTCACCAAGCCGCTTGATGCGCTTGGAAGTCTCCTGGATCGTCTCGCGGATTGCGTTCATGCCGTCGATCGTGCGGCGCACCGCGTCGCCGCCCTTATGGGCAACGTCGACGGAGTGGCGGGCAACATCCGCGCAGCGCTCGGCATTTCCCGAGACTTCCTCGATGGAAGACGCCATCTCGCCAACCGACTCGGTCGAGGCGGCGACCTGCTTGGACTGACCGCCGCTCGCCTTCGCCAGATGAGCAGCAGCGGCCTGCGTGGACTTGGCTGCGGCATCTAGCGACATTGCCGACTGGTTGATCGTCGTCACCAATTCGCGCAGTGCCTCGATCGCATAATTGATCGAGTCTGCGATCGCGCCGGTGATTTCCTCGGTGACCGTCGCCTGCACCGTCAGATCGCCGTCGGCGAGGCTCGAAAGCTCGTCCAGAAGACGAAGAATGGCTTCCTGGTTACGTTCGTTCTGCAACGACTGGCGGGCAGCGGACTGCCGCAACGCCGCGGCCCGCGCCTGACCGATGAGCGCGACGGCCGTCGAACCGATCGCAACCAGCACCAGCAGCAGTCCGAGCCACGGACTGCCCAGCGGCCCACCGATGCCTTCGGCACCCAGCAGGATGGTCAGGGCCGCAAGCCCGAGTGCAACCAGCGCGCCCACCAGCAAGCGGGGCGTCAACGCCATTGCCTTATCGTTCACGACAGTCGCATTCATCAATCTACACTCCGGCGCACAGCGCACCGCGGACGACCACAATCCTCAAGACGCGGCCTGCAGGAAACTCGGGCTCTCGACCAGCAACTTCAGGCTCAGCACCGGCCAACCCTCACCGCCGCGTCGAAATGCCCCGGCAAGGTACCGCTCGCAGCGCACCAACGTAGGTGGCGGCGTCGGCACGAATTCGTTCTCGGCGAAGCGCCGGAAGCCCTGTACTTCGTCGACCAGGAGGCCCGCAGGGACGTCCCGATGGTTGACGATCAGCACGCGGACATTGCGATTCAGCGCAGTGGCGCCGCTGCCCAGGTACTGGCGCAGATCGATTACCGGCAGCAATTGGCCACGGACGTTGGCAAGGCCACGAATCCAGCTGCGGGCACCGGGAACTCGCGTCAGCATCGACGGCAGAGCCATGATCTCGCGAGTCTCCTCGCGCGCCACCAGGAAGCTCTCGGCACCGAGGCGGAACGCAACACCGACCCACTCCCGGCCCTCGGCCGAATCGCGACCTCCGGAAATCGCCCGGCCGCGGCGCTCCAGCTCGCGCAACAGCTCGAAGGGCCGGTCGCGCAACTGGCGCAAGCTCGGTGGCTGCGACATCGACGCACTCACCCGGCGAGCGCCAACTGCGCCTTCTCGACCAGTTGCTGAGTCGAGACGGGTTTAACAAGGTAATCAACCGCGCCCTGGCGCATGCCCCAGACCCGGTCCGATTCCTGCGACTTGCTGGTAACCATGATCACCGGGATGCGGCGGGTTTCCGGATCGCTCGCGAGCGCGCGCGTGGCTTGATAGCCATTCACGCCAGGCATCACGATGTCCATGAAAATCAGGTCCGGCTTCATCGACTTGGCGAGCCGGATTCCCTCGGCGCCATCGCCAGCCGCGGCAGTCGAGAACCCATGGCGCTCAAGCGCCTTGCGGATCACGTGGACCTCAGTAGGGGAGTCGTCGATGATCAGTATCAGTGCCATGCCAGGGCCCTCGGGCTCAGGATGCGGTGACGCCGGTGGCGCCCACGTGCTGTTCGATCGCCATCAGAAGCTCATCGCGGGTGAACGGCTTTGTCAGATAGTGCTCGGAGCCGACGATTCGACCTCGGGCACGGTCGAACAAGCCGTCCTTGGACGAAAGCATGATGACCGGAATGCTACGGAACACCTTGTTGTGCTTGATCAGCGAACATGTCTGGTAGCCGTCGAGCCGCGGCATCATGATGTCGACGAACACGATGTCCGGCTGGTGGTCGGCAATCTTCGACAGCGCGTCGAAACCGTCGACGGCCGTGAACACCTCGCACCCCTCTTTTGACAGCAGCGTTTCGGCTGTGCGCCGAATCGTCTTGCTATCGTCGATCACCAGCACTTTCAAGCCGGTGAGTCGGGATTTCGTACCTGCTTGCGCCGCGTTATCCATCGCTTGCACCTGAGATCGGACCTGCCCGGGCGGGGAGCGGAGACACGTCCCCCCGGCAAAATAAAGCCGGGCCCGAAGAACCCAGCGGTTTTAACATATCAAGCCTGAGTCGGCCACGTTCGCGCTCCGACACAGCTCACAGTTCGTCATATCCTCCCGGCGATCGCTCGCGCCTCACGCGACGGCACTCGCCAGCTGCCGGTGTACTATGTAGAGGCACCCCCCCGGGGGTGATCTACATCACAATTCAGGCCTCCGGCCCTGCCGGATGGTCTTTCGCGCCCTGGAGACTCGCATGCCTGCCCCGATCCGGCTCGGCGTGGTCATGGACCCGATCGAGCACATCAAGCCCGCCAAGGATTCGACCCTGGCCATGCTGCTGGCCGCCCAGGCTCGCGGCTGGGAACTGCACTACGCCGAACTGTCGCACCTGTGGCTGCGCGACGGCAAGGCGATGGGCCGACTGGCACCGCTCACGGTTCGTGCGGACGCCAGCAACTGGTTTACCCGCGGCGAGGCGGCAGTCCGTCCGCTGGGCGATCTGGACGTGCTCCTGATGCGCAAGGATCCACCTTTCGACATGGAGTACATCTACTCCACCTACATCCTCGATCGTGCCGAGAGCGACGGCGTGCTGGTAGTCAACCGGCCGCAGGGCCTGCGGGACATGAACGAAAAGGTCTACACGGCCTGGTTCCCGGAGTGTTGCGCGCCAACCCTGATCACGCGCGACATGGCGGACATGCACGCGTTCCTGCGGGAGCACGGCAAGGTAGTCTGCAAACCCCTGCACGGAATGGGCGGTCGCTCGATCTTCGTAATCGACCTCGCCGACAAGAACGCGAGCGTCGTGTTCGAGACCCTTACCGATTACGGCCAGCACTACGCGATCGTTCAGCGCTATCTGCCCGAGATCGTCGAAACCGGCGATGCGCGGGTAATTCTGGTCGACGGCGAACCCGTGCCATTCGCACTCGCTCGCATCCCGACGGCGGCAGACAACCGCGGCAACCTCGCGGCCGGCGCGACCGGCATCGCCCGGCCGCTAAACGAGCGCGACCGCTGGCTCGCGGGCCGGATCGGCCCGGCGCTGCGCGAGCGGGGCATGCTTTTCGTCGGCATCGACGTCATCGGCGGCTTCGTCACCGAAATCAACGTGACCAGCCCGACGGGCATTCGCGAGCTCGACAAGCGGTTCCACACGGACATCGGCGGGCTACTGATGGACGCCATCGAGCGCCGGCTGGCGGCCCGGGCCGGCTAAGCAGCGCGCTCACCCCCCCTCCCGGCCCCACGCGTATACTCCAGCCCGTGTCCGACACGATGACGCTCGACGATCTCGCCGGGAACCGGTCGGCATTCCCGCCGACCCGGGACCGGCTGCTAACCACGACGTTCCTCGTCGGGTCGCTGCACGCCCTGGTGATCCTCGGCGTTACATTTAGCGCGCCCCGTGGCGACCACGGCGGCGCGCCACCGTCGCTCGCAGTGCTGGTCGTCCATGACCCGCTGGCCGAGACCGAGCTCAACAAAAACGCCGACTACCTCGCACAGGTGAACCAGCGCGGCTCAGGCACTGGCCGAGACGTGCGCGGCTCCGAGTCGCCGCAGGCCTCCACGGCCGCCGCCGGGGATGACGGCCGGGGCGCCAACGGCCGGCGCGGCCAAGCCGCCGGCACGCCGGGGGATGAGGACCTGATCGCAACACGCGCCGCGCGCCGCGATCGGCGCCACTTCGCCCACAGCGCCTCCGCAGGCGGGGGCTCGCCGCTGGTGCTGGAGCCGGTCGCCATGGAGGCCGACGGCGCCGATACCGGCCAGACGCTAGCGCTGCGCGGCTCGCCAAAGCACGAGCTGCTGGTCACCGCCAATACCCGCGAATCGAGCGTGGCGATCTACCTTGATCGCTGGCGGCACCGGATCGAGCGCATCGGCGCGGTCAATTACCCGCTCGAGACCGTGCGCCGGGCAGGGTTCACCGGCAGCCCGGTACTGGATGTCCGAATTCTGGCCGACGGCCGGCTCGGCGACGTCGTCGTCAAACGCTCCAGCGGCTACCTGACGCTCGACCAGGCGGCCCTTAATATCCTGAAGCTTTCCGCGCCGTTCGAGCCGTTTCCGCGGCAGCTTGCCGCCCGGCATGACGCACTGCGCATCAGCTACGAGTGGCAGTTTCTGAGCGGCGAGGCAGCCGACTCGACCGTGCGCATGCCGGCAGACACGCGCTGAGCACACAGCGTCTTGTGGCCGCGTGCCGCGGAGCCGATACTAGCCGCATGCGCGGCGCCTACCTGACCAACCAGCTCTTGGTCGCGATGCCTACTCTCGCCGACCCCAACTTCGCACAGACCGTGACGCTGATCTGTGAGCACACCGATCAGGGCGCGCTGGGCATCGTGATCAACCGGCCCATGGCGATGGGCCTGGCCGAGGTCTTCCAGCAGCTGTCCCTGCCCACCGACGCGACCGA
The DNA here is from genome assembly GCA_903927005.1 of uncultured Pseudomonadota bacterium. GTDB lineage: Bacteria > Pseudomonadota > Gammaproteobacteria > Steroidobacterales > Steroidobacteraceae > CAIKZZ01. The sequence continues at coordinate 92,136 of CAIYLH010000004.1, read as the reverse complement.
ACTGCGCGACCAGGCGGTCCTGCGCGGTGGACCGGTGCATCAGGAACGCGGTTTCGTGCTGCATCCGCCAGGCGCAGATGGCACATCGCCGTGGGACGCGACTCTGCAGGTCTCGCCCACGCTGCACGTAACCACCTCCCGCGACATACTCAACTCGATGGCGCACGGCACCGGCCCGCATCAGGCGGTCGTCGCGCTGGGCTACGCCGGCTGGGAGGCCGGCCAGCTGGAACAGGAAATCCGCTCGAACGCGTGGCTTAACGTCCCCGCCGACGAAGCGATTCTGTTCCACACTCCCTACGAAGAGCGCTGGCACGCGGCCGTCCGGTTGCTGGGCATCGACTTCGAGCGGCTATCGAGCCAGGCCGGTCATGCCTGATCCCGCGCGCGGCGCGGCCACCCCGGGCCAGTCGAGCCCCGTAGTTGCACTAGGTTTCGACTTTGGCCTGCGCCGGATCGGCGTCGCCGCCGGCGACACACTGACCTGCGGGGCAAGGCCTGTAGGCGTGGTCACCTGCCACGGCGGAACGCCGGACTGGACCTCGCTCGGTCGCTACATACGCGACTGGGAACCAAGGATTCTGGTGGTCGGCGTCCCCTATAATATGGATGGTACGGCCGGCTCGCTGACGCCGACGGCCCTCGAATTCATCACCGAACTAGGACAGCGCTTCGAGCGCGAGGTCGTCGGGGTGGACGAGCGGCTGTCTTCGCGCGAGGCGGAGGACATCCTGCGCCGACAACGCGCCAGTGGTGAACGCACCCGACGTGTTCGGCACGGTGACGTCGATGCCGCCGCAGCCTGCGTGCTCTTGGAACAATGGCTGCGCGAACGCGGCCTCGAACCGCGAAGCGAGTGACTTTCATGCTGCCATTCAGCCAATTCGACCCAGCCGGCCAACTGCGCCACCTGATCACCCTCGATGGACTGACAAGCGACCAGATCCGGGGGCTGATCGAGCGCGCACAGCACTTCCTGCGCGCCCCGGGCGTAGAGCCCGCGCGCAGCCACGAACTGGCAGGGATCACGGTTGCCAACCTATTCAACGAGCCAAGCACGCGGACGCGCTCGTCATTTGAACTCGCCGCACGCCGACTCGGCGCCGACGTTCTGAACATCGAAATCCAGCTGTCCTCGCGAGTCAAGGGTGAGACCGTACTCGACACGATCTACACGCTGCAATCGATGGCGGTCGACGTGTTCGTGATCCGCGATGCGGAACCGGGCGTCGGCCAGTTCGTTGCCGAGCATGTGCAGGACCACGTCAGCGTGCTGTCAGCGGGCGAAGCCCACCTGTCCCACCCGACTCAGGGCCTGCTCGATGCACTGACGATCCTGCAGTACAAGGGTGGCTTCCGCGACCTCGTGATTGCAGTGATCGGCGACGTTCGCCACTCCCGTGTCGCGCGTTCCGCCTATCAGGTGTTTTCGGCGCTGGAGGTGGGTGAGCTGCGGATCGTCGCTCCCGACGCGCTGATGCCGGAACCGAGCGAGATGCCAGGCGCCGTGCGCTTCAACTCACTAGAGGCAGGCATTGCCCACGCCGACGTCGTGATGACGCTGCGCGTCCAGAAGGAACGCATGGCGGAGGCCGCCATCCCGGATCCACACGACTACCACGCGGCCTGGGGACTGACCCGCGCCCGCCTCAAGCTTGCACGCCCCGAGGCGATCGTGATGCATCCTGGCCCCGTGAATCGCGATATTGAGATTGCATCAGACGTAGCTGACGGTCCGCACTCGGTGATCCGCCAACAAGTCACCAACGGCGTCGCCGTCCGCATGGCAGTACTCGAGACCGTGATCGCGAACCGGCGCCAACGGCAGGGACTGCGATGAGCGTCGCCCATCCAGCACACCGCGGGTCGATCCTGCTGGAAGACGCGCAAGTCATTGGCCAGTCGTCCTGGCCAGGACGCCAGTACGTCCTGACGCTACGCGCGCCCCGTATAGCCGCGCGCGCAGTGGCCGGTAGCTTCGTCCACCTGACGTGCGACGAACACCTGCCCATGCGCCGCCCGCTGTCGGTGCAGCGAGTAGACACGCGCAATGGCACGCTCGAGATTCTCTACAAAGTGATCGGTGACGGCCTCGACCGGCTGTCTCGCGCAGCAGCCGGCGATAGCCTCTCCTGCCTCGGCCCCATCGGCCAGGGATTCACGCCGAACCCAGCGCGGCCGCTCGCGCTACTGATCGGCGGTGGCGTCGGCATGCCGCCGATGGTGTTCCTTGCCGAGACGATGCTGGCACGCGCTGCCGAAGGGTTCCGGCCACTGGCACTGTTCGGCTCGGAAATCCCATTCCCATTTCAACCGAAGCCCTCCACGCTGCTCGTGCCCGGCATCCCGGACGGGGCGATTGCCGCACACCCGCTGCTGGAAGACTGGGGAGTGGCGAGTCGACTCGCGACGCAGGCAGGCTTTGCCGGCTGTTTTGCGGGCTACGTCACCGACCTTGCCGCCGCCTGGCTGGCCAGCCTCGACTCCGCAACACTTGCGCGAGTGTCGGTGTATGCCTGTGGACCAACGCCTATGCTGGCTGCCACCGCGCGTGTCGCACAGCGCTTCGCGGTGCCCTGTCAGGTGTCACTCGAGGAGTTCATGGCCTGCGCGGTCGGCGGCTGCGCCGGTTGCGCGGTTGAGGTCCAGACACCGGACGGGCCCGCGATGAAGCGGGTCTGCGTCGATGGCCCGGTATTCGACGCAAGCGCGGTTTTCCCACCCGGCGCCCCCTGAGCGACCAAGGATATTCATGCACATCCAGCTGACCCCCCTCGAAGCACGCGTGCTCGGCGCGCTGATCGAGAAGGAGATCACAACACCGGACCAGTACCCGCTGTCGGTAAACGCACTAACCAACGCCTGCAACCAGAAGACCAACCGCGACCCGGTGCTCAGTCTGGACGACCGTACCGTTCAGGAAGTGCTCGACGGCCTGTCAAAACGTCACCTGGTCATGGAGCGCAGCGGCTTCGGCAGCCGCGTGGTGAAGTACCGCCACCGGCTGTGCAATGGCGACCACAATCCGCTGAAGCTGTCGCCGCAAGAAGTGGCGGTAATGTGCGAGCTGATGTTGCGAGGGCCGCAAACGCCCGGCGAGCTACGCGGTCGCGCACAGCGACTGGCGACGTTCACCGATCTGGGAGACATCGAGACGACACTGGAGCTTCTAGCCGCACGGGCAGATGGCCCTTACGTCGCAAAACTGCCACGCCAACCCGGCGCGCGTGATTCACGCTACTGCCAGCTGTTCACCGGCGAACCGGATCTGGAGGCCATGGCGCTGGCCGTCGGCCATGCGGAGCCTGCCTCGGCGCACGAACCCGGGCTCGCTGCCCGCGTCCAGGCGCTGGAGGAAGCAGTAGCAGACCTGCGGGCCGAGCTCGCCGCGTTGCGCGAGGCCCCAGCGCCGTAAAACGGCCGTCAGCTGAAGTTGATGCGCGCCTCGAGATTGCTGCGCGAATCGGAGTTGGCGAGCGCCTCCTCCATGCCGATGCGGCCCTCCTTGACCAGCGCATAGAGCGCCGCATCGAAGTTCTGCATGCCCCGCTCGGTCGTGTTCTTGAGCGCTTCCTTGACGCCGAGCACGTCGCCCTTCTTGATCAGCTCCTGGATATGCGGGGTGTTCAGCAGCACCTCGACCGCCGCCACGCGGCGGTTGTCCTTGGAGCGCACAAGCCGCTGCGACATGATTGCCCGCAAGTACTGCGAAAGGTCGAGGAAGATCTGCGCGTGATGATCGCGCGGGAACATATTAATAACCCGATCGAGGGTCTCTGCCGCGTTATTGGCATGAAGGGTCGCGATGCACAGGTGTCCAGCGCCAGCCAGCGCGATCGCTGCCTCCATCGTCTCGCGGTCACGGATTTCACCGATCAGGATCACGTCCGGTGCGGCGCGCATGGCGCTACGCAGCGCACGGTGGAACGACTTGGTGTCTAGACCCACCTCGCGCTGGTTGATGATCGATTTTTTGTTCGCGTGCAAGAACTCAATCGGGTCTTCGATCGTCAGCACGTGATCGGACGCGTTCTCGTTTCGGTAGTTGATCATCGCCGCGAGCGTCGTCGACTTGCCAGCGCCGGCGGCGCCTACCATCAGAATCAGGCCGCGATTGAGCATCGTCAACTCGCGCATTATATCCGGCATGCCGAGCTGCTCGAGTCGCGGCATGTCGGCAGTGATATAGCGCAGCACGATCGCCGGATAGCCGCGCTGGTGAAAGACGTTGACCCGGAAGCGCCCAAGGCCGGGCTCGGAGATCGCGAAGTCGATCTCCAGCTCCTCCTCAAAATACTCGATCTGCTCGGCGTTCATCAGGCCATAGGCGGCCTGCTTCACCATGTCCGGCGACAGGATCTGCTTGTTGACCGGGTGGATCTGACCCTCGATCTTGATTTTGACGGGCGCGTAGGACGTGAAAAAGAGATCGGACGCCTTGCGCTCCACCATCAGCTTGAACAGCGGCTTGGTATTGAGCCTGGGAGAGCCTGTATCAACAGCGATTTCCGCTGCGACGAGCTCTGCACTATCAGTAGGTTTGGCCGTCAGATTCATCGACAATCCTCAGGCTGCTGGCCTGTTCGTGGCTCAGCTTGTCTTCACGCTTACTCTCGAGCTTGACCCGCAGGCGCAGTTCGTTCTTCGAGTCCGCGTTGCGCAATGCTTCTTCGTAGCTGATCTGGTGACTCTCGTACAGATCATACAATGACTGATCGAATGTCTTCATGCCCATTCGGGTCGAGCGGGCCATGACGTCCTTGATCGCGCTGACGTCGCCCTTGAAGATAAGGTCGGCGATCAACGGCGAGTGCAGCATGATTTCCATGGCGGCGATCCGCCCCCCGCCAGTGCCCTCACGGGGCACCAGACGCTGCGAGATCAGCGCGCGAATGTTGAGCGAAAGGTCCATCAACAACTGTTCGCGCTTCTCCTCAGGGAAGAAATTTACGATGCGGTCGAGGGCCTGGTTGGCGTTGTTGGCGTGCAAGGTGGCCAGCACCAAGTGGCCTGTCTCGGCAAACTGAATGCCGTACTCCATCGTCTCGCGATCACGAATTTCGCCGATCAAGATGACATCGGGGGCCTGCCTGAGGGTGTTCTTCAGTGCGGCCTGCCACGAATCTGTGTCAACACCTACCTCACGGTGCGTGATGACACAGCCTTTGTGCTGGTGCACGTATTCAACAGGGTCCTCGATGGTAACGATATGACCGTGCGTCTGTTCATTGCGATGGTCGACCATCGCGGCGAGAGTCGTCGACTTGCCAGAGCCGGTACCGCCGACAATAATCGCCAGGCCTCGCTTGGACAGCGAAACCTCCTTGAGAATCGGCGGCAGGTCGAGATCCTGTAACGTCGGAATCTTGGCGTTGATCGTACGGATGACGCAGCCGGTGTGACCCATCTGTATGAACGCGCTTGCACGAAAGCGACCGATTCCCTGCGGGGCGATCGCGAACTGACATTCCTTGGTCGCGTCAAAGTCCCGCGACTGCTTGTCGTTCATGATCGCGCGGGTCAGCGTCGAGCTCTGCTCGGGCGTCAGCGGCGCGTTGGTCTGCGGGCGGATCTCGCCGTCTATCTTGATCGCCGGCGGGAAGCCCGCGGTAATGAACAGGTCCGAGCCCTTGCGCTCGACCACACGGCGCAGCAGATCCTGCATCAACTTAATACCTTGATCGCGATCCATATTCTTATCTCCGGGGCGAGCTCAGTTCGCCCGCCTCAGATCGATTCCTTGTTCTGCGCTTTGTAACGCGCCTCTTCCTTGCTGACCAGCCCCTTGGCAACCAGCTCTTGGAGGCACTGGTCCAGCGTTTGCATGCCAGCGGACTGGCCAGTCTGGATCGACGAATACATCTGGGCGATCTTGCCCTCACGAATCAGGTTCCGGATCGCCGGCGTGCCGATCATGATTTCGTGGGCGGCGATGCGACCACCGCCGACACGCTTTAGCAACGTCTGGGAGACGACCGCGCGCAGGCTCTCGGAGAGCATAGAACGGACCATCTCCTTCTCGGCGGCCGGAAATACGTCGACGACGCGATCGATAGTCTTGGCGGCGGAACTGGTGTGCAAGGTGCCGAACACCAGATGACCGGTTTCAGCGGCCGTTAAGGCGAGGCGGATCGTCTCTAGGTCGCGCATTTCGCCAACCAGAATGATGTCGGGGTCCTCACGCAGCGCCGAGCGCAGAGCCTCCGAGAAGCCCAGCGTGTCGCGGTGCACCTCGCGCTGATTTATCAGGCAGCGCTTAGACTCATGCACGAACTCGATCGGGTCCTCGATCGTCAGGACGTGATCGGGCCGGTTATCGTTGCAATGGTTGATCATCGCCGCGAGCGTCGTCGACTTGCCCGAGCCGGTCGGGCCCGTTACAAGCACGAGCCCGCGCGGCAGCATGCAAAGGTCCTTGAACACCTTGGGAGAATTCAGGTCCTCGAGCGACAGCACCAGCGACGGAATGTTGCGGAACACGGCGCCAGCGCCGCGGTTCTGGTTGAATGCATTCACGCGGAATCGTGCAAGCTTCGGAATCTCAAACGAAAAATCCGTTTCGAAAAACTCTTCGTACGCCTTGCGCTGCTTGTCATTCATGATGTCGTACACCATGCTGTGCACTTCTTTGTGCGACAGCAGCGGCATATTGATTCGCTTGACGTCTCCGTCCACGCGAATCATCGGTGGCATCCCCGCGGAGAGGTGCAGATCCGACGCGTTATTCTTCACCGCGAAGGCGAGCAGTTGGGCGATATCGACAGCCATTTTATCTCCCGGTGCCGAAGCAGCCGGATTAGTACGTAGGCCGCAGTATAGCCATGAGCGCGCGGGTCTAATATGTTAACCGGTCCGCAGTTCTTGGTCGGCAACCTTGCCCGCCTGCGACAACGCATCGAAGACGCGACCCACGCCGCGGGGCGCCCCCCTGGCAGCGTCACCCTGATCGGGGTCAGCAAAGCCCAGTCGGCCGACCTCGTGGCTGCCGCCATAGCTGCGGGCGTTACCGATCTGGGTGAAAACTACCTACAAGAAGCGCTGCCAAAGATCGCCGCACTTCCCCGCACCGGGCTGCAGTGGCATTACATCGGCCAGTTGCAGTCCAACAAGACCCGGCCTGTCGCCGAGCACTTCGACTGGGTGCACACCGTCGACCGCCTGAAGCTTGCGGCGCGACTGTCCGAGCAGCGCCCCATCCACTGCGAGCCGCTTAAGATTTGCCTGCAGGTGAAGCTCGGCGACGAGGACGCCAAGGGCGGGGTGGCGCCCGGGGAGCTGCCGGCGTTGGCCTACGAAGTCGCGCACCTGCCCCGCCTGACGCTACGCGGCCTGATGTGCGTGCCGCCGGCGAGCGATGACGCTGCAGTGCAGCGAAGCTATTTCGGCGAGCTGCGCAGACTGCTTGAGGGGCTGCGCGCCGGCGGACTGGCGCTGGACGTACTGTCCATGGGGATGAGTGGTGACTTTGAGAGCGCGATCCAAGAAGGCGCCACGCACGTCCGCGTTGGCACTACATTGTTCGGACCTCGGGTGAGACATGACGCAAAACAATGACCCCTGGCCCCGCATCGCCGTTATCGGCGGCGGGCAGATGGCTCGTTCGCTGGTAGGCGGGTGGGTCGCGCGCGGCGCGCCCGCGACGAATATCACGGTCGCAGACCCGCTGCCGGAGCAGCGCGCCTGGCTCGCCGAGCGCTTCCCTGGGCTCGCGGTGCAGGCCGATAACGCCGCTGCCGCGCAAGATGCCGAAGTTTGGCTGCTGGCCGTCAAGCCGCAGCAGCTCGCTGGCGTGGCCAGCAGTCTCGCGCCACTCGCCGCCACGATCCAGCCGCTGGTGATTTCGATTGTGGCCGGCATTCAAGCCGCCGACATCGACCGCTGGCTGGGTGGCAATGCCAGCATCGTTCGGGCGATGCCAAATCGGCCGGCACTGATCGGCGCCGGCGCCAGCGCCCTGTACGCGGCTAGCAACGTCGACCAGGCAGCGCGCGCGCGCGCTGGCCGGCTGATCGAGGCCGTAGGCAGCACCGTGTGGGTCGACAGCGAGGGCGACATGGACTCGGTCACGGCGGTATCCGGCAGCGGGCCTGCCTACTTTTTCCTGCTGATTGAGCTGCTGGAGGCAGCAGGCGTCGCCGAGGGCCTCTCGCCAGCCGTCGCCAGGCGGCTGGCAATCGACACCGCGGCAGGCGCCGCTGAGATGGCACGCACCAGCCCGGACGACCCGGCGACCCTGCGCGCCCAGGTAACCTCGAAGGGCGGCACGACCGCGGCGGCACTGGCCGTGTTCGAGGCCGCCGGACTGCGTGATATCGTCGGCCGCGCAGTCGCCGCGGCGGCGGCGCGCTCTCGCGAGCTCGCGGCCGAATTCGGCCGCGACCCTGTAACGGCAGGATGACCCCACCATGCGCGAACTCAACTACCTAGTCGACTCCGTGATGGCGCTGGTGGTCGGCGCCTTCCTCCTGCGGCTGCTGCTGCAGTGGGTGCGGACGGACTTTCGCAATCCACTCGCACAGGCCATCAGCCGCCTGACCAACCCCATCGTGATCCCACTGCGTCGGGCACTGCCCTCGATCGGCCGCACCGACACTGCCGCCGTCGTCGCCGTGCTGGCTGCCGAAATGGTCAAGATACTGCTGCTGATGCTGCTCGGCGGCGGCCTTGCCGGGATTGGGCCGTTCTTGCTGTTGGTGGCGCTGGACCTGACCAACACCACGCTGCTGCTTTACCAGTTCTCGGTGTTTATCTTCGTGCTGCTCAGCTGGGTCAGCTCAGACGGCTATAACGCTACCGGGCGCATTTTCGGCGACCTGACCGCGCCGCTGCTTCGGCCCCTGCGCCGCGCGCTCCCGGAACTCGGCGGTCTCGACCTGTCGCCGGTTGCCGCGCTGCTGCTGCTACAGGTATTGAGAATGGTTCTAAACGACCGCATCGCGCCGCTGCTGACATCGCTGCTCGGATGACGAGCTGGCACCGCTGGGAAGGCGCCGACCTAGTGCTAACCCTGCGCGTGCAGCCGCGTGCCTCGCGTGATGAGCTGGTACTGGAAACGACCCGACTCAAGGTCCGCATCACCGCACCGCCGGTTGATGGCGCCGCGAATGCGTACCTGCTGCGCTATCTTGCGGGCCGTTTCGGGGTAGCTCCCTCACGGACCGAACTCGTCCGCGGCATGACTGGACGTGAAAAAACGGTACGTATCAGGGCGCCAAGTGAGCTTCCAGCCGAACTCGCCGAGCAACTTTCTCTTCATCGATAGAGCAGAAACATCGTAAAACGTAGTGGAATTCCGCTTTCGGTGTGTTATTGTCTCGATCGATCTAGTCAAGGGGCAGTAGTTTTTAGGCTGATTTTCTCGACTTTCGGCGTCACTCGAACCACTCTGTGAGTTGATTCGGCGAGCGGACTAAAGCGAAGAATCCGTAAAAAAACAACGGCCAAGAACAGAAACTCTCAGGAGAACACAATGGCGAAAAAGAACGCAGCCCCGACCAAGTCCGAAATTCTCGCGCAGATTGCGAAGGACACGGAGCTCTCGAAGAAGCAGGTCGGAGCTGTCTTCGAGTCGCTGAATGGCATCATCAAGAAGAGCCTGCGCGGCTCGGGTCTCTTCACACTGCCGGGCCTGCTGAAGCTCAAGGTCGTGAAGAAGCCGGCCAGCAAGGCTCGCGAAGGCGTCAACCCGTTCACGGGTGAGAAGATGACCTTCAAGGCGAAGCCGGCCTCGAAGAAGGTGCGCGCAGTCGCCCTGAAGTCGCTCAAGTCCTTCGTGAACTGAGCGGGCTGCGCCGGGCCTTCGGGCCAGGCAGCCAAAAAGCCGGGGCGAAAGCCCCGGCTTTTTCATTTCTGCGCTTCGTAATGGCCGCAAACGTCCTTCAGGCTTGCAGCGCACCCTTGACCGCGGCCATGAGCTCGTTGAGCCGGCCGTGGAAGAAATGCTCCGCCCCTTGGAGGGTCACCAGCTGCGGCGCCGGCTGTGCCGACTCCGCCCACGCGACGACCGAGGCGTACTCCACCAACTCATCGCAATCGCCCTGTATCACCGTCCACGGCACGGCAGGCACCGGATAGCGATCGAAGTCGAAACGGCGCACCGGCGGAGCAATCGTCAGCAAGCGCACGACCTGGCGCCGGCTGGCGACCTGGAACGCGACGAACGAGCCGAACGAAAACCCCGCCATCGTAAGTTCGGCGCCAGGCCAGCGAGCCATCGCCCAGTCGACTACCGCCAGCGCATCGTCGGTCTCGCCACGACCATCGTCGAAGGCACCTTCGCTAGCCCCCACGCCCCGGAAATTGAAGCGCACGGTCGCCAGGCCGCGCTCCTGCAGCGCGCGGGCGGTCATGTGCACAACCTTGTTGCGCATCGTGCCGCCATACAGCGGGTGCGGATGGCAGACGATAGCAACCTGACGCCCGCCAAATTCTGCGGGGACCTCGACCAGCGCCTCGATCGCGCCGGCCGGGCCTGCGACCACCACACTCTCAGGCGTGGGCGGCCGAAACGGGGTGGCCTGCTCGGACACCGAGAACGTCAGCCACCACCCGGCCGGAAGTCGATCAGCTCGACGTCGAACAGCAGCGTCGCGTTCGGCGGGATCACGCCACCCGCACCGCGGGCACCGTAACCCAGCGCCGGGGCGATCAGTAGCCGTCGGTGGCCGCCTGCACGCATGCCCTCGACACCGAGATCCCAGCCGCGGATCACCCGACCCTGCCCAAGCTGGAACAGGAACGGGCTGTGGTTATCCAGCGAGCTGTCGAACTTGGTGCCCTTGCCGTCCTTCTTGCTCGGGTCATACAGCCAACCGGTGTAATGCACGCGCACGAAGTCGCCCGCCTTGACCGCGATGGCATCCGCCGGGCCCGGCTGCAGCTCGGTGATGGTCAGGCCCTCGATGGACACAGGGGCGACCACCGGGGCCGGGGCCGGAGCCGAGTCCGCGAAGGCGGCGGACGAGACCAGTGCCAATGCCGCGAGCAGTCCGAATAGGCTTTTCATCGTCTCTCCACGGCCAGCGGCCGCCATTGTTGAAGTAGCAGCCATTATGCCGCGGCTACCGTCGCCACGCCGGCGAGCAGCAGTCGATTCAGCCGCCGCACGAACTCGGCAGGCTCGGCAAGCTGGCCTCCCTCGGCGAGCGTCGCCTCATCGACCAGCAGACCCGCAAGATCGGTAAACGACTCGCCCTCAGGCAATGAGGCAAGCCGGGCAACCAGGGGATGGGCCGGATTGACCTCCAGCGTCGGTCGCGTCACTGGCAGCGACTGGCCGGTAGCCTCCATCAGCTTACGCATCTGCGCACCGATCTCGCCCTCGCCCCGTACCAGGCACGCCGGTGACTCCGCGAGCCGCTGGGTCGCCCGCACCGACTCCACACGCCCCGCAAGCGCCTCCCTGAGACGGCCGCAGAGCTCGAGGGAGGCCTCGTTGCTCTTCTCTTCAGCCGCACGCTCCTCGGGAGGAACCAGCTCGCCGAGGTCTAGATCGCCGCGACCAACGTCATGACAACTCTTGCCGTCGATTTCGCCTAGGTAGGACATCATCCATTCGTCGACGCGGTCGTGCAGCAGCAGCACTTCGACATTCTTCTGCTTCAGGCGCTCCAAATGCGGGCTCTGACGGGCAGCGTTCCAGGTCTCCGCCAACACGTAGTAAATATGCTTCTGGCCGGGACGCATGCGACCCACGTAGTCGTCGAGCGCCTGATCCTGCACTTCGAGCTCGGTATGGGTCGAGGCGAAGCGCAGCAGCTTGGCGATGCGCTCCCGGTTCGTCGGATCCTCGGCCACACCCTCCTTGAGCACCTGACCGAACTCCTTCCAGAACGGAACGTACTTCTCAGGTTCATCCTTGGCGAGCTTGGTCAGCATGTCGAGCACACGCCGAGTGATGCCGCCGCGCATCGCCTCGATGTCGGGATCTTGCTGCAGCAACTCGCGCGACACGTTCAACGAAAGGTCCGCAGAGTCGACCACACCCTTCACGAAGCGCAGGTACAGCGGCAGAAACTGATCGGCGTCGTCGAGAATGAAGACGCGCTTGACGTAAAGCTTGAGCCCGCGAGCCGCGTCGCGGCTCCACAGGTCGAACGGTGCCCGCGCCGGCACGTACAGCAGCGTCGTGTACTCGCGCTTGCCCTCTACTCGGTTGTGCGACCAAGCCAGCGGCGCCGTAAAGTCGTGAGCGACGTGCTTGTAGAACTCCGTGTAATCCTCGTCCTTGAGCTCAGTACGCGGCCGGGTCCAGAGCGCCTGCGCCGTATTTACCGCCTCGCGATCGGCCACCGGTGCCTCAGCGCCGGACTCGCCCTGTTTGGCCATCCGCACCGGAAACGCGATGTGGTCGGAGTAGCGCTTGACCAAGCCGCGTAGACGCCAGCCATCGGCGTATTCGCGTGCATCCTCCTTCAGATGCAGCACGACCCGCGTTCCGCGGGCCTCCTGCGTCACCGCCTCGACCGTGAATTCGCCCGAACCATCGGATTCCCATCGCACGGCCTGATCGGCCGCCACGCCGGCGCGACGGGTGTACACCTCGACCTTGTCGGCGACGATGAAAGCCGAGTAAAAGCCGACACCAAACTGGCCAATCAGCTGCGCATCCTTCTGCTGGTCACCGGACAGGTGCGCCAGGAATTCCGCGGTCCCGGACTTGGCGATCGTACCCAGGTGATCGATGACGTCTTCGCGGGTCATGCCGATACCGCTATCGGTGATCGTCAGGGTGCCAGCGGCGGCGTCAAAATCAACGTCGACCTGCAGCTCCGGCGCGCCCTCGAGCAGTGCCGGCTCTGCCAACGCCCGGAAGCGCAGCTTGTCGCAGGCGTCGGAGGCGTTGGAGATCAGCTCCCGCAGGAAGATCTCACGGTTCGAATAGAGCGAATGGATCATCAGGCGAAGCAGTTGCTTCACCTCGGCCTGGAAACCGTGGGTTTCTCGCTGGGGGGTCGAAGTCATGGCGGCTGGGTCCCGGAACTGGTGGTAGACATGAAACGGCGCCCGCCATGCATGGCCGGCGCGCTCACTCTAGGGGCTCGGCGGTAGGTTTCAAGGGGCACAGCACCATTGGCGGGCATTCAGTTCCCGTTGGGCTGACCTACGAGGTCGATTCCATCCCCTGCCGGGGTGGCGGCGGCGGGTCGCTGCGCCTACGGAGACATGCGCGCCGTCCTCCAAGGGTCGAGGGGGTCGCCGGCGCATAACGCATTGGGCAGCCCGCCCCTACTTGATGTTGTAGACGACGTTGACCGTTGTCACCTGATCAAGCTTCTTCACGCCGATCGCAGGCTTCGTGTTGTAACGCACGCCGTAGCCGACGCTGAGCGCGAGCCGGTCACTCATGCTGACCACGACCGCCATGTCGTTGGACACGGCGGTATCCGCCGACCCCGAAGTCACGAACAACTTGTCGGTCAGCTTCGTCGAAGCCGTCAGCGTATGCACGTAGTCGAGCCCGGCGGCGCCTACGACATTGCCCTGCGCAGGGCCTTTGATGCGCTGCACGACCGCCCCGCCGGCATCCTTCAACAACGACTGCGGCGCTAGTCGCTGGTAGCCAAGACCGAACGTTCCCGCCAGCGTGGTCGCCTCGCCGTCGATGAACTTGTAGCCAGCGCCGCTCGAAGCGGTCAGCTGGTAGGCGAAACCGCTGAACTGGTCACGAACACCGTCGACGCCCGTGAACCAGAAGCTATGGGCGCTAAGGGTATGGTCAAGCCGGTAACGGGCCTCGACGCGCTCGCCGCTGGTGATTCCATTGTTCTTGCCATACAAGCCGCCGAAGAAAATCACTTTCTTCCACTGCCCATCGATGCGGGCTAGGTCTAGTTTGGCGTTCAGCGACGTCGAACTGGAATTGCCACTGGATAACAGCAGGCCGCCCTGGCCAGTGCCGAGCCAGACACCTTCCGGGGGTGGTGCATCGGCGTACGCCGTCGGCGCCAGCGCCACAGCAGCGAGCAGCGCGATCCGTTGCGCTCGGTTCATCGAGAATCTCCAGATAAGGGGCTATCCAGGTAGGCGGCGCGCAGTGGCACTCGCCTCCTCTCCGGCCCGCGGGTAGGGTAGGTTCGGCGCGCACGATACCCTCGAGGCCGCCGTTGCTTCAACCGCTTTCTGGGCTCTTAGCCGCACGGAACTTCGGGATCGGCCCCACGCCGCAACCCTCGTTCCAGCTCCGATTCAGTGACCGCAGAGCACGCCAAAGGCAGATGAGCCGAAGGGGCAGACGGTCATCGATCGTCGTAGCGGGATTTTTAGTGGCGAACACACACGCGGCCAGCAAGCGGGCCATGAGCGACAAATCGTCGAGCTCATCCGCTAGCAACAAAAACGACGCCTGCAGTCGCTCGAGGCGACTGTAGTGATTTCCAGGGAGGGCGGCCAAACCGGCGGGTCAACCGCGCTCGGGTCAGAAATGGATAAAGCAGCGCGTCGCCTGTTGCCAGATCATGGCAAACAGATCATCGAGTTCATCCGCTAGCAACAGAAGGCGTTCCATCGCAACCTCCGAGGCAGTGGCGCTGCCCCCAACGCCCGCGAGCAACACAGTCAGACCTTGGGATCCTTGCCGGGCTCCCAGTTAGTCATCATCTTTTCGGCCCAACGCTTGTAGCTGGCGTAATTGTTCAGGGTGCGGGTAATCGCCCCGTGACGGCTCGGCACGCGCGGCAGAACCGGGCGCTCGAAACGGCCTGTCATCCCCGTCGAACCCGTGCGGACCACATCGCCCGACGCGAGGGCTGGGGAAATGCGCGGACTCTTAATGTCGCTCATGCCACGTACCTGTTGAAACTGTGCTCCAGCCTAAGTCCGCTCAGAAGCACACCACAGGAACTACGTCACAGGTAACCCGGAATCGGGTCACGCTTTGAGCTATTGCGACTTTTACCTAGGAAACCACCCGATAGACCGGGCGGTACTCCCCGGAGATCTTCATTCGTTGCTGCGCGACGAATGCCGCCAGCAACGAATCCAGCGGCTGCAGTAGCCGTGCGTCGCCACGAATCTCGAACGGGCCATGAGCGGCAATCTGGCGAATACCCTTTTCCTTGACGTTGCCGGCGACAATCGCCGAAAACACCCGCCGCAGGTTAGCGGCGCGCTGGTGCAGCGGTTGGTCGAGGTGCAGATCCAACGCCGCAACACTCTGATGCGATACGTCGAATGGCATCTGAAAGTCGGGCGGAATGCGCAACGTCCAGTCGAAATTATACGAGTCGCCGACCTCGCGCCGATGGCGACGAACCCGCTCCATGCCCTGAACCATGGTACGCGCGACCTCGGCCGGATCGTCGACGATGATCCGGTAGCGAGCTTGCGCCTCACGCCCGAGCGTGAGGCCGATGAACTCGTTGATCTGCGCAAACCAACTGGCAGATTCCGCAGGCCCGGTCAGCACCAGCGGGGCGGGCTGCATGACGTTGCCTGGATCGAGCAGGATTCCAAGCAAATAGAGGATCTCTTCAGCGGTGCCAACGCCACCGGGGAAGATCACGAACCCATGGCCCAGCCGGACAAACGCCTCAAGGCGCTTTTCGATGTCCGGCATGATCACCAGGTGATTCACAATGGCATTGGGCGGCTCCGCCGCAACGATGCCGGGTTCCGTGAGCCCGATATAACGCCCGGCTGCGATGCGCTGCTTAGCGTGACCGATCGTCGCGCCCTTCATGGGGCCTTTCATCGCCCCCGGCCCGCAGCCCGTGCAGACGTCCAGGCCGCGCAGGCCCAGTTCGTAGCCGACCAGCTTGGTGTAGTCGTATTCGACTCGACTGATCGAGTGCCCTCCCCAACAGACCACAAGGTCGGGGCGGCCTTCGTGCTCCAGCGTGCGTGCGTTGCGCAGGATGCAGAACACCGCATTGGTGATGTCGGCGGGCTCCTGCAAATCGAAGCGCTCACTGTCTACAATCTCGGTGGCTATGTAGACGACATCACGTAGTACGGCGAACAGGTGCTCCTTGACGCCACGGATCATTTGCCCGTCTACGAAAGCCAGGGCTGGCGCGTTCCTCAACGCGAGCTTGACTCCGAATGACTCGCGGACGATCTCAACTTCGAAATCTCGGTACTTCTCGAACAAGGCGGTCGGATCGTCGCTCTGGCTGCCGGAGTTCAGCACGGCGAGCGCGCACTGCCGGAACAACCGGTGCAGCCCCCCCTGGCCGCGGCCCTGCAGTTGCTCCATCTCGCGCTGCGACAAGCTCTCCAGGCTGCCCCGGGGCGCGACGCGCGCGTCGATGAAATCGTTACCGCTGATCTCCGCGTCGCGGGTGCTCACGGCCGGATCTCGATCGGCGTGTCCGGGCGAGTGAGCAGCCACACCTCCAGCATGTCCGGGTTGGATAGCGCGATGCAGCCATTGGTCCAGTCGGCGCGGCGGTAAAAATCGACCGGGTGCTTGAGCACGTTCG
Organism: uncultured Pseudomonadota bacterium; assembly: GCA_903927005.1. Lineage (GTDB taxonomy): Bacteria > Pseudomonadota > Gammaproteobacteria > Steroidobacterales > Steroidobacteraceae > CAIKZZ01. The sequence continues at coordinate 75,715 of CAIYLH010000004.1, read as the reverse complement.
GCATGCCATGAATCATGATCGAGCCGCCCGGCTGCCAATGATGGCGGTGTGCGTTGTCGACGTCCTGGTTGTTCGGATAGGAGACGTGCAGCGACAAGTAGTAGTCACTGGCCGGATTGCGGGTGTCCACGCGGTAGCGGCCCTCGGGAGTACGAAAGTCGCCCTCGCGCTCCTTGTGTCCGAGCGGATTGAGGCCCAGCGCGACGCGGTAGGTGCGGAACGGCTCGCCCCCCCGCAGCAGGTACAAGCGCCGCTCGCTCTTAACCACGACGATCTGATCGGCGAGGTCGAGCCCCGCGCTGGCGAAGACCGGCCGCGGGACGCCGGCGCACAGGACGAGCAGCAGTATGCCGACGAGAGCGAAGCTGCGGCGGGCGTGCATGAAGCGCATGCCCGTATTATACGGAGCGACGCGCCGGATCAACGTTCTTCGACGCGGACTGTGCCGCAGGTCCGGTTCCCGGGGGCACTGTCGGCCACCAGCACGTAGCGACGTCCCGGGTAGGTCTCGAAGACCAGTTCGTGACGCGTCGTCGTATGCGTCGCGGACATCACGCAATCGGCAAGCACCCGGTGCTCCCCGGGGAGAACCATCACTTTCGAGTGGCCGAGCGTGACGACCCGCTCGTCGACCTTGCGCAGCACCGGCGCGAGTGGCAGCCCGGCGTTGATCGACGGCGCGCCTTCAATCACCGCAAGCTCCACCAACGGCCGCGGCGGACCCTCGTAGCCACGCTGCATGGCACAGCTCGCCAGCAGCGCACAGACAAGCAACATAGATACGCGGGTCATTTTTCACCTCCGGTGGCGGCCGGTTCCGGGACGGCCGCGGGCACGGCCTCGACTCTGGGCAGAACGAGCTCGGTGCCGATGCGCATAGCGGCGAAGTCGACGCTTGGATTGTACTGCCGCAGCAACCAAACCGGCACGGCCGAACGCTTGGTCAGCGACCACAGCGATTCACCCGGCTGTAGACGGCGCTTTTCCTGGCCGGCGATGCGGTAATGCCGAAAGAACTCGTCCTGCATCTGCTGATGGAAACGGACGCGGCGTTCGTAGAACGCCGCTGGATCCACCGCTCCGAAGTCGAGCCTGATGCGCCGGCCAATTGGGAGTGGGGCGCCGAGGGCGATCTTATTGAGCTCACGCAGGCGGGCGGGAGTGACGCCGAGCCACTCTGCAAAGTGCCCCAGCGTCTCCGCGCCCTGCACGACCGCCGCACCGTCGGTAACCGAATAGTCACTGGGATCGGCGGAAGCGGCACTTTCAATACCCGGCACCAGACCCGGACCCATGGCAGCCGCTTCCTCGCGCGAGGTAGGTTGGGGCTTGGCATGCGCGGACTCGATGCTCGGTAGGGCATCCACCGGCACGTCCGACGCTGGCGCAGGAACGAGCGCCACTACCGCGTCCATGTGCCCCACCTTCAGCTTCTGGCCCTCATAGAGAAAGTTAGGGTCCTTGATCCCATTCTGGGCCAGCAGCGCCTTGTCGCTAAGGCCGACCCTACGCGCGATCTCTGTTAACGAATCGCCGAAGCGCACAACGTAGATATCAGCCACCACAGCGTCGCCCGTCTGCACAGGGACCGCGGCGACGGCCACCGGCGGCAGCTTGAGGGTCGTGCCGGACCGAATCCTGCGATCCACCAGCCCGTTGAACTCAGCCAGTTCCGCCGTCCGCAACCCGTAGGTCGTAGCAATTCGGTCGAGCGTATCGTCCTTGCGAACGGTATAGCTCAGCGGCCGGCCGGAGCCGACCTCACGCTCATCCGCCCCCAGGCGGTTGGCCAGCCGCTGCGGGTCGGTCGCCGCTGGAACATGTAGTTCGAAGCCGCGCGGTACCGTCCGCCGGCCGCTCCACACTGGCTCGAGCAGCGACAGATTAAGGTTGCGCAGCGTCTCGCGGTCAGTGCCGAGAGTCTTCGCCAACGCCTGTGCCGAGAGGCTGACCGGCAAGCGCACGATGTGACTGGTGTCGGCCGGCGAGCGCTCGATCCGGCCGAAGAACCGTTCCGGGTTACGATCAATCTCCAGCGCGGCGAGGAACGAGACATAGAAATTGCGCGACGCAAAGCCAAACGTTCGGCTCTGATAGTTGCGCAAGATGGTAACGATATCGTCGGTACCCATCTGCTCCTTAGCGCGACGCATCCCGCCAGCACCATGATTGTAGGCGGTCAGCGCCAGCGGCCAGCTACCGAGAATGGCGTAGTTGATATTCAGAAACTGTGCTGCAGCGAGCGTCGACTTGTATGGATCCATCCGCTCGTCAACGACGGTATCGACTCGCAGCCAGCGCTTGCCGGTCGAGCGCATGAACTGCCACAGCCCCGCGGCGCCGACCTTGGAGTAGGCGCGCGGATTAAACGATGACTCGACATGTGGTAGCGCCGACAACTCTGGCGGCAGCCCTTCACGACGTAGCGTCTCCTGCACATGGCGCTCCCATGTGCCCGAGCGCAGCAGACCCTCGCGGAACCGATCTGCCTGACCGAGCTGGAAGCGGAGATGGTCGGCGGCGTCGACGAGCTCAGCGTCGGTCACGGTAGGCGGGAACAGCGCGAGCACACGCCTGTCCTCGGCAGAAAGGTCGTCACGTACGCCGCTGCCGAGCCGTCGCAATGCCTTGTCGTATTTGTCGCGCGCAGCGTTGACCATTGCAACTCGATCGCGCGACGCCATGCCAGACGGGAATCCCAGCTCCTCGTAGACGATCCCCAAAAAGCGATCGTCATGCAGCAGGCCGCCCTGCGTCGTGACCTTGCTGTAGATGCGCTGCCAAAACTGCACGTCCGGCTCGAGCTGCGGCGGACGCGGAAACTGCGCGGGGTCAGCGGCTACCGGGCGACAGAACGCACAGGCGAGCACGCCCTCGGCGGACAACACCATTAACCAACGAATCCAGCGCCGCCCATGCTGTCGCATCTTGCCTCCATCGAGAAGCCTCGGCTCACGCCACGCGGCCCACATCTGACCGGATCAATTATACAGCCCGCGCGACGCGCGCCGAATTTCGGTTACCTGCGTCACAGTCTGGACCAAAAGTCGTTGCGTGACAGCGCGCAAGCCTTATGTTGTATCTAGGTGCCGCAATAGTCGGGCATTGAAGGCCCAAGGTCACTCGCATGTCGAAGCCAACCGTCCCTCCGACGCAGAAATCGAATAACGCTTCCAGCGATAGCGCGACGCGTAAGTCCGGCCGCGTCCAGTTCGACGAGCGCGGCCAGGCAATCTGGGCGTGGGCGGTCGAGACCGGCACGTTCGACCGCAATGCCAGCACGCAGCGCGTCCGCGCACTGTCCGAGTCGACCGTACCGCTTGAGATCGCCGACAATCCAGCGACCAAGCCCAATGCTGTCCCGCTGCCACAGAAGGGCGCCGCATTCACGCCCTACGACACGCACGCAGCAAAGCATCCGGCCCGTTCGCACGATACCCGTGGCAGCGATCCATACAGCCGCGGCGCCGCGAAGAGCCCCGAGGCAGTGACCTTCAACCCTTACGATCGGACGCCACCGAAGCGCCGTTGACCGGGCGCCTGCTGACGGCTCAGGTCGCGGCACACCAAACGCTCCAGCGCGCTAGTATCAGGCATGCCACTGCGCCTGCCCCCACGCCTCTTTCGCCTGCTGATGAACTGGTGGCCGCCGTTCCGGGGCGCCGGCATCCGCGTACGCAGCATCTCGCCTGACTGGAGCACCGTAGAGGTGGAACTGCGCCCGCGGACAATGAACCGCAACCCGCACGGCGCCCATTTTGGCGGCAGCCTGTTCGCGATGACAGATCCGTTCTTCGCGTTGATGCTCCAGCACCAGCTCGGTCCCACCTACAGGATCTGGGACCAGTGGTCGGCGATAGAGTTTCTCAAGCCCGGCATAGGCGTCGTCAGCGCTCGCTTCGAGATGGCACGCGCGGAAGGCGAGCGCGTCCGCCACGCGGCTAGCGGCGGGGCCAAGGTGCTACCCGAGTACTCGGTAGAAATACACGACCAGCAGGGACAGGTCATCGCACGCGTGCAAAAGCGCCTTTACGTTCGGCTGCGACTCAACGTGCCGGCCTGATTCCCTGGAGAACCTGATGGACGCCACACCGACCGACATTGCCCGCATCGCCCATTCGATCCAGCTGTCAGTAGCGCCGGTATTCCTGCTTTCCGGCATCGGCGTGCTGCTCGGCGTACTGACCAATCGACTGGCGCGGGTCGTCGATCGGGCGCGCACAACCGAAGCGCTGCACGTCTCCGCGCAGGGCGCAGCGGCAGAGGAGCTGCGCAAGCAGCTGCAGCATTACTCCCGCCGCACGCGACTCATGAACACCGCGATCACGCTCAGCACCGTCTCGGCTCTGCTCGTGGCTATCGTGGTCGGGCTTCTGTTCGGCGCGACCTTCATCCGCTTCAACCTGGCAACACCCGTGGCGCTGCTGTTCATCGGCGCGATGACCTCGCTCATCGGGGCGCTGGTCGCGTTTCTGGTGGAAGTTCGAATCGCGACCCTGACCATCAGGATAGGGCCGCGCCAGCCCTAAATTTTAGACAAAAAAAGGGCCGCCCCTCGCGGGGCGGCCCGGAAGACACGCATCCCCCTGCCGTCAGGCAGGCGCACGTGTCGACGGGTTCGTCGTCAGTCGCTCAGCCGCACTTCGAGTCGCCGCAGCTCAGGCATGTCATGCAACCATCCATCATGATTACGGCGGCGGTGCTGCATTTCGGGCAGAGCTGCGCACCTTCGGGAAAGTGACTGCGGGAGAAAGCGTCCTGCTGCTTGTTGCGGGCGTCGTATTCTTCCTTCTTCTGCTTGATCATCGCAGCGCGATGCTCGTCCATCTCAGGGCGAGGCATCACACCGATCGTCTGCAGATGCTTTTCGATCACGTAGCCAAGCTCGGCAATTATCGACGGCATGAACCTGCCGCCTGGCTGCCAGTAGCCACCCCGCGGGTCAAACACCGACTTCAGCTCGTCCACCAGGAACGAGATGTCGCCGCCCTTGCGGAATACCGCCGAGATGATCCTCGTGAGTGCCACGATCCACTGGAAGTGATCGAGATTCTTGGAATTGATGAACACCTCGAAGGGGCGGCGCTGCTCATGCTCGGTGCCTTCGTTGAGGATGATGTCGTTGATGGTTACGTACATCGCATGATCAGAGACCGGGGTCTTGATCTTGTATGTAGAACCAATCAGGACCTCGGGCCGCTCAAGCTTCTCGGTGAGGCGAATGACCTTGCCCCCATCCCGACGGATCTCGGCGGCGTCGGCCTTGCGCTCAGCCGCCCTGGCAGCGGCCTCGGCGACGTCAGCAGGCTTTTCTACGCGGTACTTCGCGATGTGCTTTTCGATTTTTATCATGTCAGAACTTCCCGTAGTACCCTTCCTTGAGCGCGTCGAACAGGTTCGCGGCGCCGTGCGTCTCGCCATCGTATTCGATGGTCTCGTCGCCTCGGACCTTGACCTCAGTGCCGTCGTCAAGGGTAAACACATAGGTCGTGTTCTTAAGATCTTCCTCCTTGACCAGCACGCCACTGAACGCTTCGGGGTTGAAACGGAACGTCGTACAGCCCTTCAGGCCCTGCTCATACGCATACAGGTAGATGTTCTTGAACGACTCATACTTAAAGTCGGTCGGGACATTGGCTGTCTTGGAGATGCTTGAGTCGATCCACTTCTGCGCCGCCGCCTGCACGTCAACGTGCTGCTCTGGCGTGATCGCATCCGCAGTCACGAAGTACTCGGGCAGCGCTTCGTCCGGCTTGGTTGCGCCAGGCATCGCCTTCTGGTTGATCAGCTCGCGATAGGCCAGCAACTCAAACGAGTAAACGTCGATCTGCTCCTTCGTCTTGCGGCCCGGGCGGATCACGTTGCGCATGTAGTGGTGCGCGAACGACGGCTCGATGCCGTTCGAAGCGTTGTTGGCGAGCGACAACGAGATCGTGCCGGTCGGCGCAATCGAGCTGTGATGCGTGAATCTCGCGCCCGTCGTCGCCAGCTGCTCAACCAGCGCCGGCTGCACCGCCGCGATGCGCTGCATGTAGCGGCTGTAGCGCGCGTGCAGGATGCGGCCGGGAACCTTCTGACCGAGCTTCCAGCCGTCCTTCACCATCTCCGGCCGCTGCCGGAGCATCTTCGCGGTGATCACGAACTCCTCGTTCATGATTGGGGCAGGCCCCTTCTCGCGGGCGAGGTCCAGACCCGCTTCCCAACCAGCGATCGCCATCTCGCGCGATACCGCCTCGGTAAACTGCACCGACTCGATCGAGCCGTACCGCATGCCCAGCATGGTGATCGCCGAGCCCAGGCCCAGGAACCCCATGCCGTGGCGGCGCTTACGCATGATCTCATCGCGCTGTCCGGGCAGCGGCAGACCGTTGATCTCGACGACGTTGTCGAGCATGCGGGTGAAGATCTTGGTCACCTCGCGATACTCGTCCCAGTCGAACTTCGCGTCCGGCGTGAAGGGACTTACGACGAAGCGCGTCAGGTTCACAGAGCCGAGCAAACACGAGCCGTACGGCGGCAGCGGCTGCTCACCGCAGTTATGCGCGTGCAGGCCATTGGCGTCGAACGTGTTGATGCCCGGCACCTGTACGTCGTATACCGCCTCGAAGCCGTCCGCGGCGACCGCCGCCACGGTCGCAGTGAAGCGCTCCCGGTTGAGTGTGCGACGGTAGCCGGCGAGCGCGGCCGCAAGGCTGCCGGACTTTGCGATATCGGTGAAGCCGACCCGGTCATGGAATAGCGCGAGGTTGTCGCCGCCGATCACTAGTTCGTGCTGTGCGCGTGTCGGATACTCGCGTGTGCCGCCATGACCATCCGGAAGCGACGACATGCCGGCGTCGCGACGGTTTGCGTAGATCCGGGAGGCGATACCCAGACGCAGCAGCATGCGCTGAGCCGCCTCGAGAAGCGCATGATCGGACTGTGCAAGGCGTACCGAGACGCCCTTGGCCTGCGAGCCCTGCACCGAGCCGTCCGCATCGAAAAGGCCTCGCAGCAAGCCGCGATGGAACTCGCTTGAAGTGCGCTCAACGGCCGGCGTGATTGTCTTAGTTCCGGCCGCGATACCGAACCCAGCGGCGAGACGCGTCAGGCCGGCAAGACGCAAGCGGTACTCGCCTCTCCCGGCAGTCGCGTGCCAGCCGCTAAAGTCGGCACGGCTCGCGAGTGGGCGAGCCGCTGCAAGCGCGGCCGTCATAACCGCGCCAACCCCACCGCTCGCCGGTTCGCCGTTGACAACCTCGGCCATTGGCCACGCCGACAATACCGCGCGCCCGTCGGCGAATGTGCCGTCGCCGATCAGCAGACCCAGCAGGTAGCCCTCGTCGAACGTGTGGGCGCCCGCCCACGATGCCCCACTCCGATGGTCGTTGAGCAGGACGCGGTCGCCCACTGCAAGCGCATCCGCTGCGCACCATTCGGTTGCCATCGACCAGCGCGTCTGGTGTGTCACCCGACGAACGCGGTGATCGCTCGTCAAGCGCAGTGAATAGCCCTCGTCCGTCTCGATCCGCACGAGCGCCTTGTCTGCAGTCTTGAAGAAGCCCTCGCCGCCGGTCGCGTGGTCATGCCCATCGATGCGGGCAAGGAACGGCGTACCAACAAGATCGGCAACCTGGCGCGGACCGACCGCGGTTTGCACCCAGGTGTCTGTAGGCACACAGGGATTGGTAGCGCGGATATTTTCGCACCACCAGTTGTTGTTCATCTCATTGACGCGGTCGATCAGCACGAAGCCGGGCTCCGCGAAATCGTAGGTCGACGACATGATCAGGTCCCAGACGCGGCGAGCCGGCAGGATCTTGTAGATCTTGCAGCAGACCAGGCCGTCGTCCCGGGTGACGTAGTTGGTCGTGACCGGCCATTCGCGCCAGACGTACTTGGCCTCGTCGGCGAGGTCCGGCTGCTCCGCCTCGTACTCCTTCTTCGACAGCGGGAAAGCGAGCTTCCAGTTGCCGTCGGACTTCACCGCGTCCATGAACTCGTCGGTGATCAGCAGCGACAGGTTGAACTGGCGCAGTCGGCCGTTCTCACGCTTGGCGCGAATGAACTCCAGCGCGTCCGGATGACCGATGTCGAAGGTACCCATCTGCGCGCCGCGACGGCCGCCGGCAGAGGACACGGTGAAACACATCTTGTCGTAGATATCCATGAACGACATCGGGCCCGACGTATAGGCACCGGCACCAGAGACGTACGCGCCGCGCGGACGCAACGTCGAGAACTCGTAACCGATGCCACAGCCGGCCTTCAGCGTCAGCCCCGCTTCGTGGACCTTGTTGAGAATGTCGTCCATCGAGTCGAGGATCGTCCCCGACACGGTGCAGTTGATCGTCGAGGTAGCCGGCTTGTGCTCGAGCGCACCGGCGTTCGAGGTGATGCGGCCCGCCGGGATCGCGCCCTTGCGCAAAGCCCAGAAGAACCGCTCAAACCAATGCTCGCGCAATTCCGCCGGCTCGACATCGGCCAGCGCCACTGCGACTCGTCGGTAGGTATCGTCCATCGACTGGTCGATGGCAGAGCCATCCTTCGCAGTCAGGCGGTACTTCTTGTCCCAGATATCGATCGACGCTTCCTGGAATGGAATGGATCCATCCCGGGGCTCTAACTTGTAGGCCATGCTCATCTTGACGTAGTGCTCCGTTGAGCCTGAATTCGTTGTTTTAATCGTTGTTTCGGAAACGGCAGCTAATCCCTGACAAGCCTGATGGCTTGCCCCGCTCTCCCTACCTTCGACCGCATCCTTCCCTGTTTTCGCTTGCCACAACATCTTGTGGCAGGTGAGCTAAGTTATTTTTCGGCGAGGCCTACGTCAAGAGCCAGCGGAGAATTTTTCTCATCCATTTTTAACCTTTTAGTTCAATTAGTTACATATTTTACCTACGACATATTAGGGCCGCTCAACGGCTCCGGACTGTCAAGACGTTCTCTACGCCTAGACACAAGATATTGTGTGCACTGCGATCGCACACGTGCTCCACCGCTGACCCACAGGTTATGCACCGCTCAAGGGCGCCGGGGTGACGGCAGCCCGCCGGGCCCTGCAGCCCGCGCCAAGTCACTGATCGCCGGTGTTTTGTTTATTCGCCGCCAATGCTCGGGGTTGTCCCTTGGCGCGGCAATATCGCCGGCCGCAGGCATCGGGGCCGGGGACACCGGCCGGTCTGCCGTGTCGGCTCTTGCCTGCGGCAGGCCCTCGCGCAGGTGCTATCCGGGCCAACCCGCTCTTGAAAACCGCCGGCGGTTCCCTATCTCAGGTTTGTGTCCCGAACTCCCCAGGAGAGCCGTCATGACCCTCATCCGCTATGAACCTTGGTCCCTGATGAACCGCCTGCACCGCGATCTGGATCGCCTGATGACTCCGTCCGCGCTAGGCGAAGGCACCCCAAGTTCCGTCGTCGACTGGGCTCCGACCGTCGACATTCGCGAGGAAGAAAAGCAGTTCGTACTGCACGCAGACCTGCCAGGCGTCGATCCGAAAAACATCGACGTGTCGCTTGAGAAGGGCGATCTGACGATCCGCGGACGTCGCGAGCTGACCGGCCGGGACGAAAAAGACGGCTTTCGGCGCGTAGAACGGGTCAGTGGCGAGTTCTATCGCCGCTTTAGCCTGCCCGACACTGCGGACTCGCACGCGGTCAAGGCCCGCCATGCCAACGGCGTGCTCGAAGTGACGATCCCGAAACAGGCACAGGTCCTGCCGCGCCGGGTCACCGTCGAGGCGGCTTGATCGCCAGGTCCGGGGCGCTGGGACCCAATCCCATCGCCCCGGACCGCGGAACTTTTGCGGCGCGCTAACGGTCATCCGCAACGTCGCGTCTTGCGCGGTAGCATGGCCCCGCCGGCTGCCGCGCGAAACGGCACGTCACCGTTCGTCCCCACTGGACCCAAGGGATCATCATGCTTACTGCTCTGTCCATACGGCGCCACACCGCAGGCGCAGCTCTCGCCGCGCTGCTCATGGCCGGCGCCCTGGCGCCCATCGCCCCTGCCCACGCCGGCCAGCCGCCGGTCGACGCGACCGGCGCACCGCTGCCCTCGCTGGCGCCGGTCGTCAAGCGCGCCTCCCCTGCCGTCGTCAATATCGCAACACGCGGCACGGTGGCCGAGCGCGGCCAGCGCAACCCATTGCTCGAGGACCCATTCTTCCGTCGCTTCTTCGACGTCCCCGAGCAAGGCCCCCGGCAGCGCCAGTTCCAGAGTGCCGGCTCCGGCGTCGTCATCGACGCCAAGCAGGGGCTCATTGTCACCAACGCCCATGTGGTCGAGAACGCCACCGAGATCACCGTTACGACCAACGAAGGTCGCGACTACAAGGCGACCGTCGTCGGCTCCGACGCCGCCGCCGACATCGCCGTGGTCAAGGTCAAGGACGCCAAGCTCGCTGAAATCCCGCTGGGCGACTCGAGCAAGGCCGAGGTCGGCGACTTCGTGCTGGCGATCGGCAACCCGTTCGGCCTGCAGCACACCGTCACCTACGGCATCATCAGCGCCCTCGGCCGTTCGGGCATCAACCCAGACGGCTACGAGGATTTCATCCAGACCGACGCCTCGATCAACCCCGGCAACTCCGGCGGCGCGCTGATTAACCTGCGCGGCGAGCTGATCGGCATCAATTCGGCGATCCTGTCCCGTTCCGGCGGCAACATCGGCATCGGTTTCGCCATCCCGTCGAACATGGTCCGTTCGATCATGGACCAGCTGGTCAAGTACGGTGAGGTCAAGCGCGGCCTGCTCGGTGTCACGATCCTGACGCTGACGCCGGACCTGGCCGACAATCTAGGCGCTAAGGACCTGCAAGGCGCGCTCGTACAGCAAGTGGTCGAGGGCTCGGCCGCGGACAAGGCCGGCATCAAGGCAGGCGATGTCATCACCAGCGTCAACGGCACGGCGGTCAAGTCGGCGGCCGACCTGCGCAACCGCATCGGCCTGATGCGCGTCGGCGAAAACGTCGACGTCAGCGTGTTCCGCGACGGCAAGAGCCGCCACCTATCCGCACTGGTTACTGCCAAGAGCGGTGCCGCTGGCACGACCGAGGAGGCCGCGGCCGGCGAACTGCACCACGCCCTCGAGGGCGCGGACCTGGGCGATGCCGCAGGCGGCGGCGTCGTGGTGCGCTCGATAGAGCCTGGCAGCGCAGCGAGCCAGACGCAGCTGCACCCAAATGACGTGATCACGACGGTGAACCGCAAGGCCGTCGCCAGCCTGAAAGAGCTGCGCGCGGCCAGCAAGGACCAGGCAACCCTGCTGCTGACCGTCAAGCGCGGCGACACGACACTGATCGTGCCGCTGCGCTGAGCGCACACGCGACGACGCTATACTCCCGGCTCGGCCCGTCGCCGAGTCGGGAATTTTGATGCGCTCACTGTCCCTCTGCATCCTGGGCGGCACCGGTTTCGTCGGCAGCCACCTTGCCTCCCGCCTGATCCGCGACGGGCACCGCGTGCGGATCCTGACCCGCAACCGATTTCGACACCGCGCACTCAGTGTGCTGCCGGGGCTCGAACTGCTCGACACCGACGTCCACGACGCAACCCAACTGTCAGTGGCGCTGCGCGGCCAGGACGTCGCGATCAACCTGATCGGTATCCTCAACGAGCGCGGCCACGATGGCCGCGGCTTCCTGCGCGCGCACACCGAACTGGCCACGACACTGGTCGACGCATGCCGCTCGGCCGGAGTTCCTCGGCTGCTGCAGATGAGCTCACTGCGCGCCTCCCGCGACGCCCCCAGCCATTACCTGCGCAGCAAGGCCCTGGCGGAACAGGCGATCCGCGCTGGCGCTGGCGACGAGCTCGCCTGGACGATATTCCGACCGTCGGTGATCTTCGGGCGCGGCGACTCGTTCCTCAACCGGTTTGCGGCGCTGCTGCGCTTCGCGCCGATGCTGCCGCTGGCCCGGGCGGGGGCCCGCTTCCAGCCGATCTGGGTGGGCGACGTGGTGGAGGCAATGGCGCGCTCGCTCGTGCGCCGCGACAGCGTCGGCGCCACCTATGAACTCGGCGGCCCAGACATCGTCACGCTGGCCGCGATCGTCCGCTACGTCGGTGCGTTGACCGGTCGCCGTCGGCCGGTGATCGGCCTACCCGACTCACTCGGTCGACTGCAGGCAGCGCTGCTCGACTATTTCCCCGGCAAGCCACTGTCACTCGACAACTTCCGTTCACTGCTGCTGGATTCGATATGCAGCGACGATGGCTGTGGCCGACTGGGCATCACGCCCGCCACGCTCACCGCGATCGCGCCGACCTATCTGGGCGATCATCGCGGCGCGGTACTGCAACGCGAGTCAGCCGCCGCCCACACGAGCGTGTGACGGGCGGCCACCTACAGCGCAACCGCTGCGGACACTGCGGGTGCCGCTCTGTCTGGATGACCTGCGCCAACTAAGGCGCGACCGCCTCGCACAACGCCTGCCGCGGCACCGGCCGGCCGGCAGCGAGCGCTGCCATCTGCGCATAGAACCTAGGCAGGTCGCCCGCCACGCGCGCCAGGGCTTGCGTCAGCGTTGGCACGCAGTCCCGGTAGGTCGCGACCTCCAGCAGCACCGCGTTATTCAATGGCGCGTGCAGCAGCCAGTCATAACTGCCACCGCCGGGGCGTGCGGCAGCGTACGCCACCCTTAGCCGCTCGAACTCGGCCGCCTTGGCCGCCCGCCGCGCCGCCGGGGCGAGCGGCTGGCTGTACAACGCGCGCAGTCGGGCCCGGCTGTCGCGCAGCAAGGCGGCGAATTCGCGCGCCCCGCGCATGCGCAAATCATGCGTGGCGAGCGCCTCGGGCCGCCCCTCGTGGACGAGCCAGCGACGCAAACCCTCCTCCTCAATCAGACTGGCAAACGCCTCGTTGAAGGCGGTGTCACCCACCACATAGAGCTGCTGGTGGGCCAGCTCGTGGAACATCAGCGCTGCCAGCTCGTCATCGTCCCAGCGCAGCATCGAGCTGAGCAGCGGATCGGCGAAATGACCGAGCGTCGAATAGGCGACGACCCCCTGCACATCGACATCATCGCCGCGTGCCCGTAAGCGGCGCGCGAAGGCCTGAGCGCGCGCCTCGTCAAAGTAGCCCCGGTAGGCGACACAGCCGGCGATCGGGAAGCACCAGGTGCGCGGCTCCACCGAAAACTCCGGCGCCGCATACACCGTCCAGACCACGTATGGTCGGCCCAGATCCGCATAGGCGCGATAGCTGCGATTGTCGGGCAGGGCGAGCTCGCGGCTAGCGTAATCGCGCATCCGCGTCGCCCCGGCGAGGCGCTTGCGCAGCTCAGGGGTCGTCGAGGGGGCCTGCAGCAGCGTGGTTACCGGCACCCGGCTGGCGTTGAGCCGCAGCTGTCCGCCGGCCGCCTGCAGAACGTAGCAGCCCGCGAGCGGCAACGTGGCGAGCAGCAGCAAGCCGAGGCGCGGCGTCATTGGGCGGGACCGGTGCAGGCGGGCGACACTCGCCGGAGTCTAACGCGCCGCCCCCGCCGACGCGCCGCGCCGCTAGAATCCCCCCCATGCAGACTTTTCTCGTCGGCGGTGCGGTACGGGACGCGATGCTGGGCCTAACGGTTCACGAGCGCGACTGGGTCATCGTCGGCGCCACCGCCGAGGCACTGGAGCGCGAAGGCTACCGGCGCGTCGGGCGCGACTTCCCGGTATTTCTGCACCCGCACAGTCGCGAGGAGTACGCGCTGGCGCGAACCGAGCGCAAGACCGGGCCTGGGTATCATGGCTTCGAAACGCGCTTCACCCCGGATGTGACGCTCGAACAAGACCTGGAACGACGCGATCTGACCATCAACGCCATGGCTCGCGGCGGTGACGGCACGTTGGTTGACCCCTACGGCGGCCAGCGCGACCTTGAGGCACGCCTGCTACGGCACGTCTCCCCGGCATTCGCGGAAGACCCGGTGCGGGTGCTCAGGGTCGCCCGCTTTGCCGCCCGCTACGCCCGTCTAGGCTTCAGCGTCGCCCCCGAAACGATGGCCCTGATGCGGCAGATGGCGGCAACCGGCGAAATCGACGCCCTGGTCGCCGAGCGCGTCTGGCAGGAAACCGCCAAGGCGCTCGCGGAGCCGTCGCCGGAGGTGTACTTCGACGTGCTGCGCGAAGCCGCGGCGCTGGCGGTGATCTTCCCCGAGCTTGAGCGCCTGCACGGCGTGCCACAGCCACCGCTGTGGCATCCGGAAATCGACACCGGCGTGCATGTGCGGCTCGTGCTGCGCGCCGCGGCACAACTGTCGCCACTGCCACGAGTGCGATTCGCCGCGCTGATGCACGATCTGGGCAAAGGCACGACCCCGCCCGCCGAGTGGCCGCGCCACATAGACCACGAGCGCCGCGGCGTTGCGCTGATTCACGCGCTTGGCGAACGGCTGCGCGTACCAAACGATTTTCGCGAACTGGCGGTCGCGGTGGCCCGCGACCACGGCAACTGTCACCGCGCACTACAGCTGCGCCCAGCCACCGTGCTCGATCTGCTTGAGCGCTGCGACGCGCAGCGTCGCCCGGAACGGTTCGGCGAGTTCCTGACCGCCTGCGAGGCCGACTTCCGCGGTCGCTACGGTTTCGAACTGCGACCGTATCCACAGGCTACGTTTCTCGCCGCGGCGCTCGCGGCGGTCGCCGCAGTGGCATTGACGGCCGAGGAGCGCGCAGGCCTTGCGGGACCTGCGATCGGCGTGAGGATGCGAGAACGCAGACTTGAGGCCCTGGCACTGCTGTGCGCAGCACGTCCGCCTACAGCGTCGCCGTAATATCCCGCAGCGCGAACCCCGACAGCGGCCCTTCGTAATCGCGCGTCAGCGCGATGGCCTTGAACCGCTCACCCATCTCGCCGGGCAATACCAGCCGCAGTGCCGCGTTGGCCGCCAGCGGCTCGCGCTCGGGCGGTAATGTCGTCCGCAGTGCCGCCAGGTGCCCCTCGAAATCCGTACCCAGCAGGAAGTTCGCCTGCGTCGTATAGCCGCCGATCTCCAGGCCCGCCGCCAGCGCCGCCTCAGCAACGCGGGTGAAGTCGACCCATGCCGTCAGATCCTGCAGGCCGACATTCGCAAACGGATCCTCGTGACGGCGATGGCGATGGAAGCAAGCGAGCGTTCCGCCGTCGCGCGATGGGTCGTAGTACGCGCGGCGCCCGAACCCGTAATCGATGAACAGCGCGATGCCCGCCGCAAGCGGCGCGGTGACGGCGGCCAGCCATGGCCCGAGCCGCAGACAGGTCTCGCTGACGTAACCGGCAGGCAGCGGCACCTCGAGCCTCTCGATCGCCGCAGCAAGCCCTGCAGAGGCGGGCCGCGCCGCCCAGGCGAGGCGGCCGTCGCGCCACTCGACGCCGAGCGAACTGACGCCATTGGACTCGATACGGAAGCGCTCAACGGGAAGTGCATCAAGAACTTCGTTAGCCAGCACCACTCCGCGCAGCGGCGCAGATGGCACCGATTCGAGCCACTCGACACAGGCCGCGGCAGCAGCCGGCAACCGTGCCAGTCGGTCGCGCTGGCGCGCCTGCAGGTCGGGGCTGATCTCGAGGATGCGGTAGCGAGTCGGCAGCCGCTCGCGCGCCGCCAGCTCCGTCAGCACTTGCTCGGCGAGCGCCCCGCTGCCCGCGCCGATCTCGATGATCTCGCCACCGCCGAGCGCCTCCAGCACCTCTGCGCACTGGCTCGCAACGCAACGACCAAACACCGCGGACAGCTCCGGTGCGGTCACGAAATCCCCGCCTGCGCCGAGCTTGTGGGCGCCAGCGGCGTAATAGCCTAGTCCCGGGCCGTACAGGACAAGGTCCATGTAGTGCTCGAAGGAGAGCCAGCCGCCCGCACCCACGAGGGCGGCGCGCACAGCCGCAACGACACGCGCTTCGTGGGCGGCTTCGTCGGCTGACAGTGGGACGAGCTCGAGAGGGATGAACATAGGGCCGTGCAGGGCAGAAACGGTACCGGTATCCTCGCCCGATGACGTCCTCCGCGCCACTGTCCCTGTACGAACACGCCGTCCTGATCACCGGCGGCGCCCGCCGCCTCGGGGCCGCGATGGCACGCACGCTGCACGGCGCAGGTTGCCGGGTGATGATCCATCACCGCGACTCCGCCGCGGCAGCTCAGGCGCTGGTCGACGAACTCAACTCGCTGCGCGCCGGCTCCGCCGCAAGCGTCGCGGCCGACCTCAACGACCTCGCTGTCCTGCCAGGCATCGTCGCGGCGACGATCAGTGCCTTCGGCAGACTCGACGTGCTGGTCAACAACGCCTCGACGTTCTATCCGACACCGATCGGCGAGATCACCGCCGCGCAGTTCGATGACCTGCTCGGCAGCAACCTGCGCGCACCGCTGTTCCTGAGCCAGGCCGCAGCGCCTGCGCTGCGGCAACACGGCGGGCTGATCCTGAACATGGTCGACATCCACGCCTTCCGGCCGCTCAAGCGCCATCCTGTGTACTCGGCCGCGAAGGCGGGACTGGCGATGCTGACGCAATCGCTGGCACGCGAGCTTGCGCCGGAGATACGCGTGAACGGCATCGCACCGGGACCTGTGATGTGGCCGGAGGGCGAGATGGATGCAGACCTGCAGGCGCGGATCATCGAGCGCACCGCGCTCAAGCGCATCGGCAGCGCGGACGACATCGCGCGCGCCGCTCTGTTCTTCGTCCGCGACGCCCCGTATGTGACCGGCCAGATCCTGCCGGTAGACGGCGGGCGGACGGTCGGCGGGTTCTAGCCCGCGCTCGAATCGAGCTGTACGTGCCGCAGGCGGTGCGAAGCCTGATCGAACTGCGACCACAGCCAGCCAATCGATTCACCGAGCGTCGGGTGCACGGCGTCAGGGGCGATCTCGGCCAGCGGCCCAAGCATGAACGCGCGCTTCACAAAGTCTGGTCGCGGCAGTTTTGCACCGGGGAACTCGCCCACCAGGTCGCCGAATAGCAGCACGTCTAGGTCCATGCGCCGCGGCGCCCACTTCGGGTCGGTTCGGCCGCGACCGCAATCCTCTTCAATCCCATGCAGCACCGCGAGCACGTCGGCAAGCGAACGATCGGTGGTGAAGCTGAACGCGAGGTTGATGAAGTCCGGCCCTACGAAGCCGATCGCTGCGTTGGCATAGGCCTGCGAGATGACGACATCGGAAAATGCCGCGCGCACGCTGTCTAGCGCACGATTCAGGCTCTCGATCGGCGCCACGTTCGAGCCGGCCGACACGTACACCCGGACCGGGGTACCGCCTGCTGCCGACGCGCGCGGGAGGGTCATCGCGTTCAGGCGTCGAGGTCGGCGCGCGTGCGCTCGATGATCACGCCTACATCCCGACTGCCACGCACCGCCCCGGGCTTGCTGACCGTGATCTTGACCCACTCAAGGCCGAACTCGCGCAGGATCATCTGTGCGATGTTCTCCGCCAAGGTCTCGACCAGTTGGTACTGGCTGGCCTCGACGAACGCGAGTACGCGTTTGGCGACCGACTTGTAATCGAGCGTATCTTCGATCTTGTCGCTCTTCGCGGCCCGACGGATGTCGCCCGGAAACTCGAAATCGAACGACAACGTCTGGCGGATCTTCCGCTCCCAGTCGTAGATCCCGATGATGGTCTCGGTCTTCAGTTCGCGCAGGAAGATTCGGTCGCCCTTCACCTGAGATTCCTTAAAAGTCATGCCACCGGCGAGCGGGGTGCCGAACCCTACCAGCGCCCGGCCCGGACTGCACGGTCATCCCTCGCCAGGCGCCCTCAGCTCGGCCAGCGGCCAGCGTGCGCGCGCCAGCACCGGCAGGCCAGATCTCTCGCCGGCAATCAGCCGCTCGTGCCCGGCCAGCGCGATCATCGCCGCGTTGTCGGTGCAGAACTCGGCGCGCGGATAGGCGGTTCGGGCCCCGTGCCGGGCAGCGACCTCGGTCAGCGCCGCGCGCAGCCGGCGATTTGCCCCGACCCCACCGGCGACGACCAGCATCGTCCGGCCGGTGGCGGCAAGCGCCCGGCCGGTTTTGACGACCAGCGTATCGACGATCGCGTCTTCGAACCCGCGCGCAAGGTCTGCGCGCGCCTGTTCACCAGCAGGCGCGGCCTTCAGCGCCAGCAGCGCAGCGGTCTTGAGCCCGCTGAAGCTGAAATCGAAGCCCGGCCGGTCGAGCATGGGCCGCGGAAAGCGGTAGACGCCTGGGCGCCCCTGTTCCGCCAGGGCAGCAAGCTTGGCGCCCCCCGGATAAGCCAGCCCCAGCAACTTGGCGGTCTTGTCGAAGGCCTCGCCCGCCGCGTCGTCCAGCGACTCACCGAGCACCGTGTAGCGCCCCACGCCCTCGACGTCGATCAGCATCGTGTGGCCGCCGGACACCAAGAGCGCCAGATAAGGGAATGCCGGCGGATCGGCCTCCAGCCGCGGCGCCAGCAAATGACCCTCGAGGTGGTGCACCCCCAGCGCCGGCAGGCCCCAGGCGTACGCCAGACTGCGACCGGCCAGCGCACCGACCAAAAGCGCCCCAATCAGGCCGGGACCGGCGGTATAGGCCACCCCGTCGAGGTCGGCGGGCTTGAGGCCGCCGTCAGCCAGCACGGCCCGAACCATCGGCAGCAGCCGGCGGACGTGGTCGCGGGAGGCCAGCTCCGGCACCACCCCACCCCAGATCTCGTGCAAATCGGCCTGCGTATAGACGCAGTGAACCTGCAATCCAGCGGCGCCGTCATAGACCGCGACAGCCGTTTCGTCGCAGGAAGTCTCGACGCCGAGGACCCTCACAGCCCCCCCGGCGAAAGGCAGATTTGGGGCGATGCAATGACGTTTTTGATTTTCAGGAAGGACATCCGTAAACTAACCGGCTCTGTGCCCGGCATGCGTCGGGTAATTACCCCGAGAAAGGTCGATCTCAATGCCGAGCGTACGAATCCGCGAGAACGAGTACTTCGACGCCGCCCTGCGTCGATTCAAGCGCGCCTGCGAGAAAGCGGGCGTGCTCACGGAGCTGCGGCGCCGCGAATTCTACGAGAAGCCGACCCAGGAGCGTAAGCGTAAGAAGGCGGCTGCCGTAAAGCGCCACCTCAAGCGCCTGTCCCGCGAAGGGATGCGCGCGCCGCGCTGAGCGGCGACACCGCGATGACGCTGCGCGAACGCATCACCGATGAAATGAAGACGGCGATGCGCTCAGGCGAAAAAGATCGCCTGAGCCTGATTCGCATGCTGCAAGCGGCGATCAAGCAGCGCGAAGTCGACGAGCGGATCACGCTCGACGACATCCAAACGCTGTCGGTCATCGAAAAGATGATCAAGCAGCGCAAGGAGTCGGTGGTGCAGTTCGAGGCTGGCGGTCGCGCCGACCTGGCCGCCAAGGAAGCGTCGGAGATCGAGGTTCTGACCTCGTACCTGCCGGCGCAGCTGGCGGATGCCGAGCTCGACGCCCTGATCCAGGAGGCAATGGCCGCGACTGGCGCCACGTCCGTCAAGGACATGGGCAAGGTCATGGGCATCGTCAAAGGCAAGGCCGCAGGTCGTGCCGACATGGGTGCCGTGGGCGCCCGCGTCAAGGCACTGCTCGGCGGCTAACCGTAGAACTCTAGCGAGGCCGCCATGGCCGGCCGGATCCCTCGCGCTTTCATTGACGACCTGCTCGCCCGCACCGATATCATCGAGGTGATCGGCAGCCGCGTCCCGCTCAAGAAGGCGGGTCGCGAGTGGAAGGCTAACTGCCCGTTCCACAACGAGAAAAGCCCCTCTTTTACGGTCTCGCAAACCAAGCAGTTCTATCACTGCTTCGGCTGCGGCGTGCACGGCACGGCCCTGACCTTCCTGATGGAGCACGACCGCCTGCCGTTCCCGGACGCGGTCGAGGACCTGGCCGGCCGGGCGGGCCTTGAGGTACCGCGCGAAGGCGGCGCCGGACCCGATCCACGCGACCGGCTGCTGGACGACCTGTTCGCGCTCATGGCGGCAGCCGACCAGCACTTCCGCGACGCGCTGAAGGACTCAGACCGCGGCAAGGACTATCTGAAAGGGCGCGGACTGGTCGGCGAGACCGCGGCCCGCTACCACCTTGGCTACGCACCGGCCGGCTGGGATGCCGTACTGAAGAAATTCGGCGCAACCGAGGCCGGCCAGCAGGCCCTGCTGGCCGCCGGGCTGATCATCGAGCGCGCGCCGGAGCAGCAGCGCGGCGCGGGCCCAGGCTTCTATGACCGCTTCCGCGACCGGATCATGTTCCCGATCCGCGATTCCCGCGGGCGCGTGGTCGGTTTCGGCGGCCGGATCCTCGACCAGGGCGAACCGAAGTACCTGAACTCCCCCGAAACGCCGCTGTTCCACAAGGGCCGCGAGCTGTACGGGCTGTACGAAACGCGCCAGGAAATGCGCAAGATCGAGCGACTACTGGTCGTCGAGGGCTACATGGACGTGGTGCGCCTCGCGCAGGCCGGCATCCACTACGCGGTGGCGACCCTCGGCACGGCGACGACCCCCGAGCACCTGAACCGGCTGTTCCGCGTCACCGGCGACGTCGTGTTCTCGTTTGACGGTGACAAGGCCGGCCGGCAGGCCGCCTGGCGCGCCCTAGAAACCTGCCTGCCGTTCGCCAAGGAGGGACGCCAGATCAAGTTCCTGTTCCTGCCAGAAGGCCACGACCCAGACACTCTGGTCGCCGCCGAGGGCAAGGAAGCGTTTGAGGCGCGCGTCGCAGGCGCGATGCCGTTATCGGAATACCTCGTCAGCCACTTCGCCGCAGAAACGGACCTGACCTCTGTAGACGGCCGTGCGCGCTTGGCGGAACTGGCTCGGCCACTGATTTCCCGCGTACCGGAGGGCATCTACCGGGAGCTGCTGATCGACCGGCTGGCGCGCGAGGTGCGCATGCCCGCCGGGCGGCTATCGGCGCTGCTGGGCCTCGGCACACCGGGCCCAGGCTCCTCAGCGAGCGCCATGCCAGGCAGCCAGCGACAGGCGCAGCCGCTGCGCCGACCCACCGGCCGCGGCTCACTCGCCAGCCAGGCGATCGCCCGGCTGCTGCAACACCCGGCCGCTGCCGCCACGGTTGGCGAACCGGAGGCGCTGCGCCTGTCCGGCGACCGTGGGCTGGCGGTACTGGCTGAACTGATTGAAACCATGCACGCCGAGCCCACCCTGAACTCGGCCCAGCTGGTCGAACGTTGGCGGGACCGCCCGGAGCATGCGCGCTTGGCGGAACTCGCCGCGGTTCCGCTGCCGGAGCTTGAGGACGGGGCGGTCGCCCGGGAGCTCGCTGCGGCCGTGGCCAAGCTGGTGGCCGAGGCGGGGCCGGAGCGACGGATCGACGAACTGATCGACAAGGCCGCCGGTGAAGGCCTCGGCGACGACGAAAAGCGCGAACTGCGTGAATTGCAGGCGCGGACGCGCCCCCTGCCCGACCCCGCGGGCTGAAATCCGGTCGGCGCCCGTCGGCATGATTCTTGACAATGCCCTTGATTTAGGGCTCCGCCTTGGGGCTCGGGGCCTGTCCGTGTACAATGCACGGCTCTTTTAAGCCCGCATTAGGGGTACCTATCTTGAGCGAAAAGAAAGCCCCGGCTGCTGCGAACAGTGCCCCCGACGAGCGGCAGTCGCAGCTCAAGCGCCTGATCGCGAAGGGCAAGGAACAAGGGTTCCTCACCTACGGCGAAGTGAACGATCACCTGCCCAGCGAAATCGTCGATCCCGAACAGATCGAAGATATCGTTAACATGATTAACGACATGGGCATTCCGGTGTACGAAAAGGCGCCGGACGCCGAAACGCTGATCATGGCGGACGGCCCGGTTGCTACGGACGACGAGGCTGTCGAGGAAGCCGCCGCGGCGCTCGCGACCGTCGACGCGGAGTTCGGCCGTACGACCGACCCGGTGCGCATGTACATGCGCGAGATGGGTACCGTTGAACTGCTTACTCGCGAGGGCGAGATCCGCATCGCCAAGCGCATCGAAGAGGGCCTCATAGCCGTTCGCAAGGCGCTGGCCAGCTTTCCGGCAACCTACGACTACCTGCTGCGCGCCTACGAGCCGCTGAAGTCTGGCCAGGGCCGCCTTGCCGACATCATCGTCGGCTTTGTCGACCCGAACGCGCCGGACGAGATTGCCCAGCCCCAGAACCCCAAGCTGCTGGCGGCTGAAAAGGCCGAGGGCGAGGTTGAGGAGGAGGCCGACGACGAGGAAGAAGAGGCGCTGGAGACCGGCCCGGATCCGGAAGAGGCGGCGCGCCGATTCCTCGCGATGCAGAAGCTGCACGCCAGCATCGTCAAGGCACTCGACGGCGCCACGCCGAAGGATCCAAAGACGATCAAGGCGCGCAAGAAGCTCGCCGACCAGATGATGGAGCTCAAGCTCGCTCCGAAGATGTTCGAAGCGCTGATCGGGAACCTGCGCGAGCACGTCGGGACGATTCGGGCTCTCGAGAGGGAAATCATGGCGGTCTGCATCAAGCAGGCCGGCATGCCGCGCAAGGATTTCATCGCGGTCTTCCCGAAGAACGAGACCAAGCCCGCCTGGATCGACAAGCAGATCAAGCTCAAGCGCAAGCACTCGGCGGCGCTCGCGCGCCTCAAGCCTGAGGTGCTGGCGCGGATGCAGTCGATCAGCGACCTGGAAAAGGGCATGCATCTCACGATCCACGAGATCAAGGAGATCAACCGCGAAGTCGCTGTCGGCGAGGCACAGGCCCGCCGCGCGAAAAAAGAGATGGTCGAGGCGAACCTACGCCTGGTCATCTCGATTGCGAAGAAGTACACGAACCGCGGCCTGCAGTTCCTGGACCTAATCCAGGAAGGCAACATTGGCCTAATGAAGGCGGTCGACAAGTTCGAGTACCGCCGCGGCTACAAGTTCTCGACCTACGCGACCTGGTGGATCCGGCAGGCAATCACCCGTTCGATCGCCGACCAGGCGCGGACCATCCGCATCCCGGTGCACATGATCGAAACCATCAACAAGCTGAACCGCATTTCGCGACAGATGTTGCAGGAAATGGGGCGCGAGCCGACACCGGAAGAGCTCGCGGTACGGATGGAGATGCCCGAGGACAAGGTCCGCAAGGTACTCAAGATCGCGAAAGAGCCGATCTCGATGGAGACCCCGATCGGCGACGACGAGGATTCGCATCTCGGCGACTTCATCGAAGACTCGTCGGTCCAGTCGCCGGTCGACTCGGCCACGATGGAGAGCCTGCGCGAGACCACGCACGCCGTACTTGCGCAACTGACGCCGCGGGAAGCCAAGGTTCTGCGGATGCGGTTCGGCATCGACCTGAATACCGACCACACCCTCGAGGAAGTCGGCAAGCAGTTCGACGTCACGCGCGAGCGCATCCGTCAGATCGAAGCCAAGGCACTTCGCAAGCTGCGCCATCCGAGCCGTTCGGAGCAGCTGCGCAGCTTCCTGATGGAAGACTAGTAGCGCACCGGCCGGCCCCTCAGGCCGGCCACAGCAGCCGGAGCGCCGTATAGACGGCGACTCCGGCCGCCATCGACCACAGCATTTCCCGCGTCCGCCACATCACCAGCGCCGCAACAATTACCGCACCGAGGCGTGGGTTACCGGGCGAGAAGTCCGTGTGGCCGTCTGCGAGCAGCACGCTCGGCGCAATGATCGCTGCAAGCGCGGCCGCCGGCGCATGACGCAGCGCCCGCTCAACCCCGCGGGGCAGCACCAGCCGCTCACCGAACAGCAGAAAGCTGCAGCGGGTGACGATGCCCGTCAGGCCAATGCCGACGACCGCGACCCAGAACTTCATCGTAGGCGTCACGCTATGCGCCTCGCCCGCCGGTCCACGAGCACCGCGGCACTAATGCCTGCGACGATCGACACCACCAAACCAAGCTTGAACGGCAGGCCGGCGAGCGACAGGCTGAGTAACGCAGCGACGACCGCTCCAACCTGAGACGGGCGCGTGGCCAGCATCGGCACGAGCAGCGCCAGCAGCACGAGCGTGCCGACGAAATCCAGACCCCATCGTTCTGGGATCACGGCGGAAGCAAACAGACCTACCAGCGACGCCGCGTGCCAGACGAAGAACACAATCACGCCTAGACCGGCGAAGTACCAGGCGCGCATCGGCGAATCGCGCAGTTGGGGCTCGCGTCGCATGTAGAAGACGAAGCCCATATCCGAAATCAGATAGCCCAGCAGCAGCCGCTGGCGCATCGGCAGTGTACGCAGCGACGGCGCAACGGCCGCGCTGTAAATCACGAAGCGCAAGTTGACCATCAGCGCGCTCATGATCGTCACTGCGACAGGCGCGCCAACAACCAGCAATGGCAGTGCGGCCAGCTGCGCAGCGCCGGCATACGCGATCAGCGACAGCCCCATCGCCTCGCCCAGCGACAGCGCCGACTTCGCCATTGCGACGCCCGTCACCAGCGACCATGCGGCCATTGCCGGAACGCCAGGCAGCATCTCGCGCATGCCGAGCGCAAAGGCGGCTCGCGCCGTAGGCGGCAAGCCGCCGACGTGCTTGGCGTACGCCTGGGTCACCCGGCTCGCGGCGCCCACGGCGCATCAACAGGCGGCGCTGCGACATCGCGGGTCCAGCCGAAGGGATCCGGCGCGCGGCGTTCCTGCATAGCAAGCAGCGCCTCACGCAACTCGGCGGCGACAACGTCGACCTGGCGCGGAACGTGATCGCGACCATCGGCATCGCCGAGCGCCCCGATCGGTGCCACGATCGCGGCCGTGCCGCAGGCAAACACCTCGGTGCATTCACCACTGGCCATCTGGGCCAGCAGCTCATCGAGCACTATCGGCCGTTCGACCACCTTGTAGCCGCGATGACGGGCGAGCGTGATGATCGAGTCACGCGTGATTCCAGGCAGGATCGCACCGTCGAGCTCCGGGGTGTGTAGTTCGCCGCCGATCACGGCGAACACGTTCATGCCGGACAGCTCCTGAATGTAACGGTGCTCGGTGGCATCCAGCCATAGCGCGACGGCATAGCCGCGAGCAATTGCGGAACTCGATGCACGCAGGCTTGCCGCGTAGTTCGCTGCCGCCTTGGCAACGCCGATGCCGCCAACCGCGGCGCGTACGTCACGACGCTCGATCGCCACTCGCATCGGGCCGCTGGCGTAAGACTCGACCGGATTCGCAATCACGATAAAACGGAAGGTCTGCGAGTTGCGCAGCATGTAACCAGGTTCGGTGCCAAACAGGAACGGCCTCAGGTAGAGCGACTTGCCGCCACCAGTGGGCACAAACGGCGCCATGGCGCCTGCGACCGCATCGATCGCCTCCATGAACAGCTCGTCGGGAACGACCGGCATGGCCATCCGTTCTGCCGAACGGGCGAGGCGGTGACAGTTGTCCAACGGACGAAACAGGTTCGGCCATGGCGTACCGGCGCGATAAGCCTTCATGCCCTCGAATACGAGTTCGCCGTAATGCAGCGCGCGCGCACCCGGCGCAATCTCAATAGGTCCGTAAGGCACGAGTGCGCCCTTGCCCCAGTGACCATCGGCCCACTCGACCGAGTACATGACTGGGGCCAGTACGATTCCGAAGCCGAGCTTCTCAGGCAGCTTGAAAGCCGCAAGTGCCGCGTTGACGGCGGGATCGATGGTGTAGTTGGACATAGCAGCGCCTCAGGTAAGCGCCAGCCACAAGGTGGCGGCACAGCGATTGACAGAATTGGATTCGAACGCAGTCACGCTAGCCAACCAGTCCAACGACCAGCACGATCGTGATGCCGACCGGGCACAGGTAACGCAGAGAAAAAAGGAGCAGGCGGCGAGCGCCCGGCGACAGGCCGACGTACTCCTCGTCGGGCACACGACCGGCGAGCCGCCAGCCTAGAAACACACTGACCAACAGCGCCGACACCGGCATCAACACGTTGGAGCTGACGAAATCGACCAGCCCAAACAGATTCATGGTCGCGAAACGCGGTATCGCCGCCAGCGGTCGCCAGTCGGCGGCCGCGCCAAAAGATGCCACCGATCCCTGCCCGACCAGCCAGCATGAGCCGGTGGCGACGCAGGCCGCGACAGCGCGGCGCAGGCCGAAGCGCTCCATCAGCCAGGATACCCATGGCTCCATCAGCGCCATCGTCGGCGTGAACGCCGCGAGCACCAGCAATGCGAAGAACAGCGTGCCTATAGCGCGGCCGCCAGGCATCTCGGAAAACGCCACAGGCAACACCTGGAAGACGAGTTCAGGACCGCTGGCAGGATTCAGGCCGTAGTGGAATACAAGTGGAAAAATCACGATCGTCGCGAGCGCCGACACGGCGAGGATAGAACCAATCACTGCGACGACGCTGCGCCCTAGGGGTTCGCCTGCCGGCATGTAGGCGCCATAGACCATCATTACGCCGACACAAATCCCCAGCGCATAGAAAGCCTGGCCAACAGCATCGAGCAGTACCGTTGGCGTCAGGCGCGTGAAGTCAGGTGCGAACGCGAAGCTCAGGCCGCGCTGTACGTCGCCGGTCGCAAGCGAATAGATCACCAGCACCAGCAGCACCGCGAGTAACGCAGGCGCCCGCCACCGATTGGCAAACTCAACCCCGCGATTAACGCCCCGTGCTGAGATGTAGGTCACCATCGCAAAGAACGCCAACTGCCAGAGAGAGGCTGCGGTCGTGTTGGTAGTCAGCGAATGGAATTTTTCGGCCGCCGCGGCGACCCCGCCATGAGCGTACTGGCCGGTCAGAAACGACCAGGCATAGGCCAGTACCCAGCCGGCGATCATGGTGTAGTAGGAGGTGACGAGGAAGCCGGCGATCGGCCCGGTCCAGCCGACGATGTTCCAGCTACGAGAATAACCAAACGGCGCGCCGATGCTGCCAGCGGCCCGCTGCGGGCTGGTGCGCGACCAGCGTCCGAGAATCGCCTCGCCAATCAGTAACGGCGCGCCGAACACAAGACAGGCCACGACGAAGACAGCGATGAACGCAAACCCGCCACCAGCACCGGCCAGGTACGGAAACCGCCAGATGCTGCCAAGTCCCACGGCAGCGCCAACGGCGCCGAGCATGAAGCCCAGATCCGTGGACCAGCGCTGCCCACTCATGCGGATCCCAGGGTATGCGTCATGTCCGGCTTCCGTCGACGAAGGTAAAAGCAGGCTGGGCCGGGCGAGCGGCAGCACGCCCGCGATCGGCCTGGGGATCCGGCGGCGTAGATAACGCCGCCGGCAGTGGCAAGGATCAGGGCAGGATCGCGATTACGCGCGCGGGAAAGCCTGTGCCGCCGTCCGGCTTCGGCCAGGTGACCATCACCAGCGCACCCGCCTCCGGCACCCGATCAAGATCTGCCAGCATCTCGATCTGATAGTGATTCAGGCTGAGGATGTAGCTCTCCAGCGAATAGTCATCCTTGTCCGTCGCCGCGCCCGGGTCGGTATCCGTGGTCTCGTGACCCGAGGCGGTAATCTGACGCTCCTCGTAAAGGAGCTTCAATACGTCCTTGCTCCAGCCCGGATAGTGGGCGTGACCGGCGGCGTCGCGATTCTGCATCGCCACATCGTTCGGCCAGCGCTTGGACCAGTCCGTGCGCATCGCGACGAAGGCGTTCTTGGGAATGCGGCCGTGCTTCTTCTCCCACGCACGAACGTCATCGAGGGCAATTGTGTAGTCAGGGTTCTTGGCTACTTTTTCGTGCACGTCGAGCACGACCAGCGGCATCAGCATCTGGCTCGGCGGAATCTGGTCAACCGTGCGCAGACCATCATGAAAGTGGGCCGGCGGGTCGATGTGAGTGCCCCACTGACCGACATGAGTAAACTGCTGCACCTTGAACCCGTCCTTCGGGATCGAGTACAGGGTCGTCACGGTCTCCTCGCCAAAGCCTTTCCAATGAGGCGTCGAGGGACCGAAGGTATGCGTGAGGTCGACAAATGTCTTGGAGGCAAGGGTCGCGTAGACGCCGTTGAGGCTGGTCGCCTTACTCGATTCGGCCGCAGTGACTGGGCCGGCGACGAGCGCCGCCAGCGCTCCGATTGCTGCGATGCAGATCTTGTTCACTTCCGTCTCCGTCGTCGATTTTAACAGCGCCGGGCGCGGGATTGTTCCCGCGTCCGGCCCGTCGTTTCGGACATCAGAACTTAAAGTTCACGTGTGCCTTTACCCAGCGCGGCATGCCCGGGTAACGCTGCGCCAGTCCATTAACACCTGTGTTGTCGAAGCCCATCGAGCCGTAGTGCTTGTTCGCAAGGTTCTCGACGGCGACACCGACCTCGAACTTTCCGCCAGCCGGCACGTAGGTGACGCGAGCGTTCGCAACACCATATGCAGGCTGCTCGACCGACGGCGCGTCGCCAAGGTTGAACCAGAAGCGCGACAGGTAAACGCCATCCACCTGCATTGCCAGGTGCGCGCCTGCGCCGATCGGCTGCGTGTACCGAACCATCGCATTGCCCGATACCTTCGGCGCATTCGGCGGGATGTAATCGTGCCGAATAGCCGTGCCTTCGGAGGAGCAGCACAGCGCCGCGACGTCCTTGACGATCGCATCGACATACGATGCGCCAACACCGACGCGCCAGTACTCGTTAGGCGCCCACTCCATATCGAGCTCGGCACCCTTGTGCTTGGCATCCGCATTGACGATCAACTGGTTCAGGCTAACCGTGTAGATGAGGGCCTGGTAGTCCTTGTAATCGTAGTAATAGACCGCGCCGTTGAGGCGGACCGTGCGCTGCAGGAACTCCGTCTTGAAGCCCGCCTCATACGAGGTCAGAACTTCCGGCTTGAACGTCAGCGCGCTGACGGCCGCGATCGTCGCCGGGAATAGCGGCGCAGTGAAGCCGCCGCCCTTAACGCCACGGTTGTAGCTCAGGTACAGCAACGCATCCGGTGAGACGTGGAAGTCGACCTGCGCCTTGCCGGCCCACAGCGTGTCACTGCGGCTGGACGTGTAATCGCCAAGCGCACTTGGCGGGCGGGTCAGGGTCAGCGTCTCGCCCGTTGTGCTCTGGGGGAAGTACTCGTACGGATGCCAGCTGTAGTTGTAGTCCTTCTGGTCCTTCGTGATCCGCGCGCCGACCGTCAGGCCGATGAGATCAGACATCCGGTACTCAAGCTGGCCGAACGCCGCGTACGACTTTGTCACCAGCGTATAAGGAGCGATCGTCGCCGGCATGCCGCCATTCGGCGCCGCCGAGGCGCCACCGACAACAAAGCCAGGGCCGAAACCCTGACTGCCGTCCATGGCGTACGGGTACGGCGTCGGGCTGTACGGCCAGGCGCCCGCGGCGACCGAGTACATGCCGTAGGCGGAGTTCGGGTTCGAGCTGATGATCGCGTCCGGATTCGAGCCGATACCGTACGCCGGGATGCCATCAACGTTGAACTCATTGGCACCGAAGAAAGCCGGACCCTGCCAACCTTCGTAATACTGGCCGTCAATGTTCAGGCCATAGAGTCCTGCAGTCCAGTTCAGAGTCTTATCGCCACCGTTCAAGCGCAGCTCAAGCGACTTCTGCTTGACGTCGCTGCCGTTGAAGAACTGGAAGATCGTGTACGGAGTGGTATCCGAGTCTTCCTGGTATTCCTTCTTCAAGGTCGAGTAGTCGGCGATCGCCGTGAACGTCGCACCACTCAGGTCATGCGTGTACTTGACCGTACCGCCGCTGGTCTTGATGCGCGCGTAGCCGGCCTGGTTGTCCCGGGTCGTAAACGGCGCGCTGCTCGGCAGGCCGCTGGCGTTGCAGCCGGCGCAGGTGCCCCACGCGTTGTCCTGCGGCCCGGCCAGCGTGTTGAGGCCATTTGCACCCGGCAGGATCGCGTACTGCTCCCAGGCGCCCGCGTGGACATCCTCGTGCGAGAAGCGCGCGTTGAGCAGCAGTTCGCCGCCGGCGACGTCCTTGAACAACAACTGGCCACGGAGGCCCCAGTCGTTGCCGTTCTCTGAATCCGGCGCGCCCCCGGAGAGGTTGTGGAACAGCGGGTCGTAGTGGTTGCTGAGATAGGAGAACCGACCATCGATGCCGTCGGCGATAGCGCCACCGACGCCGCCCTCGATGCGAGTCAGGTTGCGCTGACCGAAGGTGACATCGGTGTATCCATTAATTTCGGCAGTTGGACGGCGAGTCACGAAATTGGCCAGGCCGCCGGTTGCGTTGCGACCGAACAGCGTGCCCTGCGGACCACGCAGCACCTCGACGCGCTCCATGTCGAACATCGAGAAGGCAAGGCCCGCCATCTGACTGACGTAAACGTCATCAACGTAGATCGCCGCTGGGCTTTCCTGATGGTCAGCGAAGTCGTTTTGGGTGACGCCGCGAATCGAGAGACTAAACGAAGACGGACCGTTCGGCTGGGTCAGAACTACAGCGGGCATCATCTTGGTGATGTCGCTGGCGCTGCCGGCACCAAGCGCATTGAGCTCATCGCCACTGACCGCAGAAATCGCGATGCCGACTTCCTGCGAGTTCTGGGCGCGCTTCTGCGCCGTAACCACAATCTCCTCGAGACCGCCGCTGACGGTCGGCGCCGGCGCGGTCTGCGCGTTCGCGGCCGAAGCGAGCGCCTGCGCGACGCAGACGGCAAGGGCAACGCTGGCGATGCGTCCGCTACGGGTAATTGATGCCGGACATGTAGGTTTGTTCATGGTGCCTCTGCAGAAAGTACGGAATGAAAATTAAATGAGCCGGAAGACTTCAGATAGGCCTGCAACGGTCAGTTGGGAGACGCTTCGTAGTCATCATGGCGTGGGTCAAATTGACTGCAAAAGCCCACCATCAATAGCCAGTGCCTGGCCGGTAACGTAACTGGCAGGACCTGAGGCGAGAAACGCGGCGACCGCCGCAAACTCCTCAGGGCTACCGATGCGACCGGCTGGAATCGTCGCAGCAAGGACAGCCTCGTTCAGGCGCAGCTCCTGCAGACGCTCGGTGAGCGTATAGCCGGGGAGCAGTGCGTTGACCGTAACCTGGTCGGCAGCAACCTCTCGCGCAAGTGAATTGATCATGCCGTGCAGGCCTGCACGCAAAGAGTTGGACAGCATCAGGTTGGGGACCGGCTCCTTCGCCGCGACCGAAGTGACCATTAGAATCCGGCCCCAGCGACGCTCGCGCATTCCCGGCAACGCGGCGCGAATCGCGCCGACGCTGCTCATCCACAATCCCTCAAATGCCCGCCTCCAGGCACTGTCATCGAGGTCGATGAACAGCGACGGCGGTGGGCCGCCGGTGTTTACGACCAGGATATCCACACCGCCGAGACGACGGGTCGCCTCTTCCACCACGGCGGCCGCCGCACCGGGGACTGACAAATCACAGACCAACCCCTCGACGCCGAGCTCGGCTGCGGCCGCGGCGACGCGCTCAGCGCCGCGCGCGCAGATCGCAACCTGCGCACCCTCGGCACGCAACGCCTTTGCTATCGCCTTGCCGAGGCCGCGCGATCCGCCCATCACCAATGCACGGCGGTTACCCAGTGAAAGATCCATCAGCGTAAGTCCTTGCGTTGGACGAGCGGGGGCACGTTCAACGCCGCAGGTAGGCGTCGGTGCCGGTGAGCCAGTCCTGGCGCGGCGGGTTGAAAACGTCCACGTCGAGCGTGTCCTCGAGCGCAAGCGCCCGATGCGGCACGTTCGACGGAATCACAACGACCTCACCGGCGCGCACGATGATCTCTCGCTCACCGTGCTCACCGAACCAGAAGTGCAGCGCGCCAGAAACGATGTACGTCAACTGCTCATTTTCATGGTGGTGGGTGGGCACATCGTCGCCCTTCTTGAAGTTCACGTGCGCGATCATCATCCGCTCGCCAGTAATAAGCTTGCGGGTCAGGGTCCCCTTGAGCGGCTCAGCCGGAATTTCGTCCCAGACGTGGTGAGTAACGCTGTTGTAGTCGGCCGAATTCATTTCATTTCCTCGTGGCAAGGCAATAGGGCACGAAAATAATTACAGAAAACGTGCGTCGACGTCGACGTCGAGCGCAGTGACCATCCGATTGGTTTCGTTGGCAAGACCGACGATGGCGAGCAGCTCGGAATACTGCTGCTCGCTCATGCCCTTGTTGCGGGCAGCAGCGCCATGGGAGGCAATGCAGTAGCGGCAACCGTTGGACGCACTGACGGCGACGTACAGCAACTCCTTGGTCAGCGGGTCCAATGCACCTGGGCCCATCACTTCCTTAATGTTCGACCAGATGCGCCGCAGCGCCGGCGGGTCGTGGGCGAGGACTTTCCAGAAATTGTTGACCCAATCGGTCTTGCGCGTCGCCATGATGTCGTCATAGACCGCCCGGACCTCGGCGGAGGCCTCGGCGTACTCAATCGGCTGCCGCTTTGCGGGCATGGAAGGCTCCTACGTCACACGTGCGTCGGGCCAGCGGAGAGGGGCACCGCGGCGCGTCGCCTGTTTTGATGCGATGCAAAACGCAGATCCGACCAACTCGAGGCAACGGCGCACAGCCGCGCGGGATCGTTGGCGATCAGCGCTTGCACCCCCCATCATTTGAATGTAACACCGGCAAAAAATGTTGTAAATGTAGTATCCGAATATCAAATCAAGACTGTCGACATTTTGAAACGGCTAGTATGAAATCTGGTTATGGGACGACCTTAGGGACATGAGCTCCATGACGGACCTGCCGACCCTCGACCCAGAACGTTCCGAGCCCGCCGCTGACAAGGCAGGAAATCTCGGTGAACAGGCGTTTCAGCGCATTCGTGCTGACATCCTCTTCTACCAGCTACCCCCAGGCGTCAGGGTTTCGGAAGCATCGCTGACACAACGCTATGGGCTGCGCCACGCCGCGGTCCGCTCAGCGCTGCTGCGACTGGTGCAGGAAGGCCTTATCGACAAATCGGACGAGCGCAGCCCTCGCGTTGCGCCGCTGACACTCAAGGATGTACGCGACATCTATGGCCTGCGCCTACTGCTTGAGCCCCGCGCTGCAGAGCTAGCCGCCGCCGCCGGCCTGTCGTCCTCCGAAGCCGACCGCCTGCGGCAGATTTCGCAGTGCCGTTACGAGGCCGGCAGTCACGACGAGCGCAAGGCCTTCCTGAATGCCAACCGGGAATTCAGCCTGCTGATCGCCTCAAAAAGCGGCAACGCCCGCCTGCAGGCGACGATCACGCAACTCCAGGATCTGACGCTGCGCATCCTGTACGTTGGCCTGGGACGGCTGAACGTGTCGGACTGGTTTCGCGACAAACACTTGCAGATCGTGGATGCGATTGAGTCCCATGACGGTGCCCGCGCCGCCGAACTGTGGCGGATCGATCTGACGTACGGCGAACGGCTAGTAGCCGACGCACTGACCAGCCTACCCGCGCTTAGCGAGGTAAACCTCGCCAGCGGCATGCTTGCCCGCCCCCGCTGATTCACTCCCCGGAGAGTTGCATGAAAGCCCTGTTTGCGTTCGTCCTGCTGCTGGTAGCGATACCGGTGGCTGCAGAAACCGTCGCGCTGCGCGCCGGCGCCGTGATCGACCCGGCCAGCGGCACCATAGAGCGCAACCAGATCATTCTCGTCAACGACGGAATGATCACGGCGATCGGCGCGGCAGTTTCAATCCCTGCCGGATCCCGCGTGATCGATCTTTCGCACGAGTGGGTGCTGCCGGGACTGATGGACGCTCATACCCACCTGACGCTCACCGAAGTCACCGGTGACGCGCCTTTCGAGTCGTTCTACATCAAAGAGAGCACGACCTACCGCGCCATGCGCGGCCTGCACAACGCGCAGACGCTGCTCGACGCAGGCTTCACGACGCTGCGCGATATCGGAAATTCCGGTGAGTACGCGATGCAGGACGTACGCCGCGCGATCGAGAAAGGCTGGTTTGTGGGCCCCACAATCATCGATGCGGGCAAGATCATCACGCCGTTCGGCGGCCAATCACATGAAATTCCGCCGGAGCAGGGCTCGTTCTGGAAGTACGAATACCTTGACGCTGACAACGCCGCCGAAATCCGCAAAGCCGTTCGCACCAACATCTATTACGGCGCGGGCGTCATCAAACTGGTGCTGGACAACTCGCCGTATCACTACTCTCTTGAGGAAGTGCGTGCAGCCGTCGACGAGGCCCATCGCGCTGGGTTCCCGGTTGCCGTACATGTTTATGGCGGCGAAGCCGCCGACACCGCCATCGAGGCCGGGGTTGACTCGATAGAGCATGGATTCTTCCTCACCGACACGCAGCTGAAGAAAATCCACGACAAGGGCATCTTCCTTGTCAGCACGGATTTTCCGCGCGCGCTACTCGATGTTATCGGCACTTCCGGCGGCATTTTCCCGCCCCCCGAAGTGCTGGCGCCGAAGATCCTCGACCGACTGACGCGCGCGCACCGGCTCGGCGTACGCATCGTATACGGCAGCGACATCGTCATGGAGCGGCCCGGACAGACACGCGCAGACTTGATGTTCGATTACCTCGCAGTCTGGAAACAGGCGGGCCTTTCGTCGATGGAAACGCTCAAGGGAATGACCAGCGAAGCGGCACAGTTGCTGCGCGTCGATGGCACGCGCGGCCGCATAGCGCGCGGCCTTGCGGCCGATCTGATCGCCGTGCCGGCCGACCCGCTGGCCGACATCGAGGTACTGCGGCGGGTGGACTTCGTGATGAAGAATGGCCGGGTCGTACGCCAAGGCGTACGCGGCACGCCCTAAGCGCGCCCCCAAGCCGCGGCTAGCGATTCGGCGCCGGCGGGCCGTCGACGCTGCCGGTCTGCAGCTCGAGCGGCGTCGCGCGCCGGTACACCGAACGCACGTGTATAGACTTCACCGACCGCGCGTGAAACTCGACCACCCTCTCGAGCCGATCGTCGCGGTTGTGGCGCAACTGCTCGACGACGTCGAGGCGGCCACCGTCCTGGCTCGTGATCACGAACGCGTCAGCCTTCCATCCAGCGTGCACCGCGCGCGACCCGTAGCGATCATTGACCGTCACCGCCTCCTCGTCGCCCGGTTCAAAAGCGCGCGGTCGATCACCAGCGCCTACACGCATCAGCGACGGTTGCTGCACGACGCTGAGCCTCTCAGGCGGTAGCACGAATGCCCCGACAAAGTCGCGCGGCGTCAGCTTTCCCCACGAGCTCGCGATGTCAGCCGAGCGCGTCGGCGGCTGCGGCTCACCGCGCCCGCTATCGGAACTACCACCGCGACGGCCACCGCCACCACGACCAGTTCGGCCATTGCCGTCGTTGCGCACCGGCGGCAGATGCGCGCCATCGTCGTCGTCTTCGCGGGGCCGGCGGATCTTGGGCAGCGGCAGCGCTGCGGTGATCAGCCGCATCGCGTCGTCACTGGCAGCGGGATCGAGCACCCACTGACCGGACAGGTCAGCAGCCGGCAGCGGAGCACTCGCCAGACGCGGCGTACCGCAACCCGCCATTAATAGCGTCGCGAATACGCCTAGTACAACTCCGCCACGGCCATAGCGCGTTCTGGAGACCCTCACTTGACGCTGTAACCGCGCCCCTCGAGGCACGCACTCATCGCCCGGAAATATTCAGCGCGGCGACTGCCTACGTCGCCCGCCTCGACACCACCGGCAACGCGGGTCGGATCGAAGTGAGTCTGATCAGCCGCCCAACGATGGCAGTCGTAGCGATCCTGACCCTGCTGCTCATCGGATTGACCGTTACGCGGATACATGAAGATGTCCTCGGGAGCCGGTGCCGCGGCGGCGACCGCGCCCGGCGGCGGCTCGACAACCTCATAGGCGCGCTGCGGCTCACGCCACGCGTAGTACACATCGTTCGCATAGTAGTAGGGCATGCCGCCGAACCAGAACGTCGAGTAGAAGCCAGGCAGAAACGGCACGTAGACACCAATCGGTGGTGCAACCACGATCCAGCGCGGCCCGTGCGGCGCATACCAAGCGCCACCGCGATACCAGTAACGATGGTTCATATGGTTGACTTCGACCCCGCCGCGGGGCAACGCGCCGACCATTGAGCCGCGCGACGGGAACGCCTGCGGATGGCCGACTGGCGCAGACAGCCGCGCACCGCCGTGTTCGCGGCCATTCGGGCGTCCCCCGGGGTCTGCAAGCGCAGGAGCTGTGAGCGCTAGCGCCAGGAGTGCGGCGAGCATCCAGCGAATCGGATGGTTAGCGTTCATTGCAGGACTCCTGGTCACTTGACCGTATAGCCACGCGCCTCGAGGCAGGCGCTTATTGCACGACGATATGCCCCGGCGCGTTCGCCGTGCTGCACGCCGTAAATGCCGGCCTGCTGGCGCATCCGATCGTCATCGGCCCGCAACGCCTCATTCTGCGCCTGCTCGGCCGCACCGCCGAAAATAGCGCCAGCGATTGCACCAACGGCTGCACCGCCACCCTCATCGCCGTGTGGCGCGACAATCGCTCCAAGCACGGCGCCAGCCACGGCTCCCGCAGCGATCCCGGCACCCGGCGGAGGCGCGTCGCTGTCCCGCATACGCGGCGGCGGTGGCGACATTGGGGCGGCCTGGCTAGGATCGAATCCGGTCTGGCGCACCGCCCATGTGTGGCATTCATACCGATCGCGGTCGGTCTGTTGCGGCGACTGGCCGCGGCCGGGATAGACGATCAGTTCACTCATCCGCGGCGGCAGCGCGACCGACGGCGGCGACTCGTAGTTTCGCTGGTAGCGGCGCGGCGGCGCGTCGACGCAAGCGCTGACCGTAGCGGACAGCGCGAGGACCGAGAAAAGGGTGGCAATGCGCATGAAACTTCTCCGTGGCGGCAACCGCTACCCCTATAACGTCTTCGGTAGCCCGGGGCTGACGCGCAAAACGAAACAGGGCCTGCAATTCCACCCTATTGGCATCTGAACGCCAGTTTAGACGTTAGTCGGGCGATGGAGTTCATCCGGCCCCGCCTATCTGCCGCTGCCTTTACGGTTCTTGACGTTCAGGACGGCCGCCCCCGCTACACTGACCCCCGCCCACCCCCAGGAGTGAGCCAATGCCCCCGCGTACCGCTCTAGCGAGGCCGAGCCTGCATGGCTGAGCCGATTCCCGACCGCCCCAAGGCCCGTTCGCTCAAGCCGCTGGCCGCCCTGCGGCCGTTTCTGCGCCCGTACCGGCACCGCGCGCTGCTCGCGCTGTTCGCTCTGCTGGTGGCTGCAGCGTCGATGCTGGCACTGCCAGTGGCCCTGCGGCAGCTGATCGACCACGGCCTCGCCGCCAACAGCGCAGCGACGATCAACCGCTACTTCTTCGGCTTCCTCGGCGCCGCAGTAGCGTACGGCGGCTTCGCTGCGCTGCGCTTCTATCACGTCACGTGGCTCGGCGAGCGGATCGTCGCCGATGTGCGTAGCGCGGTCTACAACCGCGTTATCCGCATGGACCCGACTTTTTTCGAAGTCACCCGCACCGGCGAAGTACTGTCGCGGCTGACCACCGACACGACACTCGTGCAGTCGATTGCCGGCTCCTCGCTGTCGATCGCGCTGCGCTCAATGCTCAGCCTGACCGGCGCACTGGTGATGCTCGCACTGACCAGCCCGAAGCTCACCGGCGCACTAGTCGTACTTCTGCCGCTGGTGATCGTGCCGCTGATCATGGTCGGTCGCAGCGTACGCTCGCTGTCTCGCACCTCGCAGGACCGGATCGCCGACTCCAGCGGGCTGGCCGGCGAAACGCTCAACGCCGTGCAGACCGTGCAGGCCTACACACTCGAGACGCTGCAGGCGCAGCGCTACGACACGGCGGTTGAGGCCGGCTTCGATACCGGCGTGCAGCGAACGCGCGTACGCGCGGCACTGACGGCGCTGGGCATCATGCTCGTGTTCGGCGCCATCACCGCCGTACTGTGGCTCGGCGCCCGCGAGGTGCTCGCCGGCCAAATGACCGGCGGCCAACTTGGCCAATTCCTGTTGTACGCCGTCTATGTCGGCGCCTCCGCAGCGGCACTTAGCGAGACCTGGGGCGAGGTGCAGCGCGGTGCCGGCGCGATGGAGCGCCTGTCGGAACTGCTGGAAGCGACACCTGCAGTCACGGCGCCTGCGCATCCGGCGCGACTGCCGGCGCGCACGGCGGGTCAAATTCGCTTCGAGGGCGTCCGGTTCCACTACCCGTCGCGTCCGGACGCGGCCGCCCTGTCGGACTACACACTGGAGATAGCGCCGGGCGAGACCGTCGCGCTGGTAGGCCCCTCGGGCGCTGGCAAGAGCACGGCGTTCCAGCTGTTGCTGCGATTCTATGATCCGGCCGCCGGCCGCGTGCTCGTCGACGGCATCGATATCGCAAGCCTCGCGCCCGAGGACTTGCGCAGGCAGATCGCGCTGGTGCCGCAGGACACTGTCCTGTTTGGAGCCAGCGCGCGCGAGAACATCGGTTACGGCCGACCAGGCGCGAGCGACGAGGAGATAGTCGCGGCCGCCGAGGCAGCGGCGGCAGATGGCTTCCTACGCGAATTGCCGCAGGGCTACGACACGTTCCTGGGTGAGCGCGGCCTGCGGCTATCGGGAGGGCAGCGGCAGCGTCTGGCAATCGCACGAGCGATGCTGAAGAACCCGCCGATCCTGCTGCTGGACGAGGCCACATCGGCACTGGACGCTGAAAGTGAACGCCTGGTACAGGAAGCGATCGAACGACTGATGCGCGGACGCACGACGCTGATCATCGCGCATAGGCTCGCGACCGTGCTCAAGGCCGACCGTATCATCGTCATGGACCGCGGCCGAATCGTCGGGCAGGGCACGCACGCAGAGCTGGTCTTGACGAACCCTCTCTACGCGCGGCTCGCCGCGCTGCAGTTCAACGCCAGCGCCGAGTGACCCCGTTCGCGCCGCTTAACGGCCGAACGGGTGACCGAGCCCGACAAATAACGTGCGCCGCGCACCCCACTGCGGCGCGCCTACACCCACGCCGCTGCCGTCACGCAATTCGTAGACGTGATCGAGAACGTTCAGCAAGCTCACGCTCGCTTCCAGCGCCCCGAAGAATGGCAAATCGAGCGTGCGTCGGGCGCTCAGGTTCAGCGTCAGGTAGGACGGCAGATGATCGGCATTCAAGGAGCCGCGCCGCAGCCCACTGCCGAACAAGCCATCAACGCTAAAAGTCGTGCCGCGCACCAAGTGGGTAAGCCCGGCTGACACGGTCCAACGCTGGTCGTGATCCAATGGAATGTAGCGCAGGGCAAGCGCCGCGAGTTCGTCGGAGTCGAAGTTGTACTGGCCCGAAACGATCTGCCGGCCGCGCGCGGAGCCATAGGCCACGTTCAGGTACGCGCTGCTGCCGCTCGCATGCCAGCCCGTCGACAGCTCAACACCCCAGATACGGCCTTCAGCGTAGTTGAACGGCGCGAAGATCACCGCCGGCCCAAACTGGCCTTCGTCACCAAGGTAGGCGACCTTGCGGTAGTAGGCGTCGAGTCCCAGCGTAGCGACCGGCGTCACGTGGGCGAGCACGCCGACGTCGTAGTAATGGCTGCGCTCGGAGCGCACCGCATCATTGCCGGTGGACGGCGGCGCGGCGGTCGTGCCCTGAAACAACGCAATGGACGCCACCTGGATCTTCTCGGACGGCGGCGGCGTAAAGTAGCGGGCATAGCCCGCGTGCAGCGAGATGGCAGGCGAGAACTCGTACACCAGGCCAACTCGCGGGCTGAACTGGTCTTCCTTCGCGAACCCATCGTAACGATCGTAGCGCGCACCATAGTTTACCGTCAGGGCATCGAGCGGATGCCACTCGTCCTGCAGGTAGACACCCCAAAGTCGCGCCCCATCAGAACCGTCATCAGTGACCACAACCGGCGCCCAGAGAACGTCGCCGTTAGCATCCAGCGGATAGACGGTGGTGCGTGTCCGCGCAGTCGCAGTTTCAGCGTTGTAGGTCGCGCCGGCTCGCACTGTGTGCGCATCGCCCGCCTTCAGGCTCGCATCGGCCTGCACGCCCCAGCGACTGTTGCTGCGCGCCACGTCACCGGCAGCGCCGGTATAAGCCAGATCCCCCAGCGGATCGGGACGGTAATGCACGTTGGTGAAACGATCGTAGAGTGCGACCTGAAAATGTAGCGGGGCAGACGGGGCATTCTCGTAGGACAGGATCGCGAAACGGTTACCCTCGCGCTGCCGCTGGTCGAGCGCTGCGGAGGGCGGCACGCCGCCGGCGGGCGGCGCGAAGTCCGCGATCTGGCCAGGCACGACCGGAATCTGAAACCCGTCATCCGAGGCGCCGCCCATCAGCGAGATGCGCGCCTCACTGACGAGCACGTAGGAGAGATACCCGAAGCCATTCCACTGCTCGGTGTGGTCGTGCAGCGCATGACTCGTCGGCAGCGGGTTTTCTATGCCCTGCTCGTCACGCAAGTAGCCGCCGGTGGCGTAGTAGGACAACGCACCCACCGTGCCGCTGACCTCGCCATTTGCTTCGCGATGCTGCTGGGATCCCGCCATGACGTTCAGCGACCCGCCGTGCTCATAGTCGCTACCCTTGGTATGGATGTCGACGACGCCCGCGGTGCGATA
This sequence comes from uncultured Pseudomonadota bacterium, assembly GCA_903927005.1. Lineage (GTDB taxonomy): Bacteria > Pseudomonadota > Gammaproteobacteria > Steroidobacterales > Steroidobacteraceae > CAIKZZ01. The sequence goes on along the minus strand of CAIYLH010000004.1, from coordinate 35,422 downwards.
ACCATACTGCGCCGGCAGCGCGCCAGTCAGCAGGCTGATCTGACTGGCGAAACGCGGGTTGAGCGCCTGACCGAACAGCGCGATCGACTCGGGGATCACAACATCGTTGATACGATACTGCAGGTTCGCATGATCACCGCGCACGTGCAGCTGGCCGAACGAATCCTGTGTCACGCCAGGTGCGCGCAGCAGGACGTCATTAAGGGGCGTTGATTCCCCCAACGGCAGGTTCTTAAGGTCCTCAATGCCCAGGCGGTAGGCGCTGGTGCCGGTTTCAGGCATCAGCGCGTTGCGCGCCTCGTCGAGACGGTGTGCCGTGACCTGCACCTCGGTCAGTAGCGTGGGATCGGCACTCGCATCGCCGGGCACAGCCATTACAAACGGCGCGTACAGGGCGATAGCTGTGGCGGCGGCTAGAAGAGCCACGCGCGGGGAATAAGGCATTGAGAACTCCGACGACAGACTCGAGGGGAACCGGAGCGCCTGCTGCGCGAGCCGGTCCACGGGGCTCAAGCTCAGGGTCGAGGCGGAGCGCGAGAACGGTAGGCCGCCAGCGGCAGCCTGGGGCTGACGCCCACTACCGCCGCCGCGACGAAAGCCACGGCGACCACGCCGAGCACCGCAGCAGCGATCACCGAGGGCGGCGCGGCGCCCGCATTCGCCGAGCCGATGCAGTCGGCGCAGAGCGTGGCATGCGGCGCAGCATGCCCACGGCCGAAATGGCTGACGCCATGCGTCAATGCGTGCAGCTGCGCCCAGGCAAACACCAGCGTCAGCATCAGCAGGCAAGCAGCCAGTGAGCTGAACATCCAGCGCGGCAGGGAAGGCGGGGCCCGGAGAGTCATTCAGCGACCTTAACAGAAGGGGGTGGGGACCACAGCGTGGCCCGCCCTTATGGCATGACCACAACCTGACCCCGAAGTTCCTCCCCGCGGTCCCCTCGCAACGAACGCCAGCAGCGCCGAGGGGTGCTAGGATCCGCGAAAAGCGGGCCGCTCCGGTGGGGCCGCTTATCCACGAGGAAGCGCTGCATGACCACGCTCAATGTGAACGGCCAGACTCTGGCGACCGACGCCTCCCTCGAGACGCCGCTGCTATGGGTCCTGCGTGATCACCTCGGCATGACCGGCACGAAGTTTGGCTGCGGCAAGGCGCTGTGCGGCGCGTGTACCGTCCACGTCGACGGGTCGGCAACCCGCTCCTGCGTGACGCTTCTTGGCGCAGTGGCAGGCAAGGACATCCGCACGATCGAGGGCCTCTCTAAAGACCGCTCGCACCCGGTGCAACGGGCGTGGATAGAGCTGGACGTGCCGCAGTGCGGCTACTGCCAGTCCGGCCAGATCATGGCGGCGACAGCGCTGCTGCAGCAGAACCCAACGCCCACCGATGCCGAGATCGATTCGGCGATGTCGGGAAATATCTGCCGCTGCGGCACCTACCCGCGCATCCGCGCCGCGATTCACCGCGCGGCCGAGCTGATCAAGACCAGCGGCGCGGCTTGAACTCGCGTCCCGTCAACCTGCCAGACGGCCAGCCGCCTACGATGGACCGGCGCAGGTTCCTGCAGACCTCCGTGCTCGGCGGCGGCGGCCTGATCATCGGCATCAGCCTGACCGGCTGCAGCAAGTCATCCGACAAGGTGCAGACGCGCGGCGTAGGCGGTCAGCCAAACGCCTGGCTGCGCATCGGGGGCGACGAGTCGATCACGATCATTATCGACAAGTGCGAGATGGGTCAGGGCGTTTTCACGGCCTTGCCGATGCTGATCGCCGAAGAGCTGGACGTGACGCTCGCGGCAATACGCGTTGAATTCGCCCCTGCCGGGAAGGAATACACCAACACGCTACTTGGCGCACAGCTCACCGGTGCCAGCACTAGCGTGCGGGAAGCGTGGACGAAGCTGCGCACTGCAGGCGCGCAGGCGCGCGCGATGCTCGTCGGCGCCGCCGCCGAGCAGTGGCAGGTGGATGCCGCAACACTGCAGTTGGAGGACGGCGCAGTGGTAGGCACGGACGGCCAGCGAGCAACGTTCGGCCAGCTGGCGCAGGCCGCCTCCAGCCGTACACCGCCGAAGAGCGCCAGACCCAAGGATCGATCCGCCTACGCGCTGATTGGCAAACCACAGCCGCGACTCGATACGCCGGCAAAAGTGGACGGTAGCTCGGTGTACGGCATCGACATCAGGCTGCCAGGCATGAAGTACGCAGCGCTCGCGCAAAGCCCAACGCTCGGCGGCAAGGCCCTGGCCGTCGACTCCAGCGCAGCGGCAAAGATGCCCGGCGGCGTCAGGATCGTAACCGTCGGCAGCGGCATCGCGGTGATCGCCGACCACTACTGGCAGGCGTGCGTAGCCCGCGATGCGCTAAAAATCACTTGGGACGCCGGCCCGAACGCGGGCCTGAACAACGCCAAGATTCTTGCCGGCCTCAAAGCCGCCGGCGGCACACCGCAATCGGCGCGCAAAGAGGGCGATTTATCGGCCGCAATGCTGACTGCCAAGCGCCAGGTGACCGCCGCCTACGAGCTGCCACTACTCGCCCATGCCGCCATGGAACCCATTAACTGTACGGCCGATGCAAAAGCGGATGGCTGCGACGTCTACGTCGGCACGCAAAGCCAGCAGTTCGCGCAAAAATCCGTCGCTACTGCGCTCGGTCTAAAGCCCGAGCAGGTGCGTATCCACACGCAGATGGTCGGCGGCAGCTTCGGCCGCAGGCTTGAGGTCGACTTCATCCCGGCGGCCGCAGAGGCCTCGAGGGCCATCGGCGCGCCGGTACAAGTGATCTGGTCGCGCGAGGACGACATGACGCACGACCTATACCGGCCGCCTGCCTATGACGTTGCTACCGCCGCGTTTGACACAAACAGCGCACTCAGCGCCTTCCAGCTGAAGCTCACCAGCCCCTCGATCAGCGCGCGCACATTCCCGGCCGCAGTAGAAAAACACGTCGATCGGTTTGCGGTAGAGGCCGCGGCAAACTACCTGTACGACGTTCCGAACGTCTCGATCGAGTATCTGCAGCACGAGGTCGGCATCGACGTCGGTTACTGGCGCTCGGTCGGGCATTCACTGAACTGCTTCGTCGTCGAGAGCTTCATGGACGAACTGGCGCACGTCGCAGGCAAAGACCCCTTCGAGTTCCGGCGCTCGCTGCTCGAAAAGCAGCCGCGCGCCAAGCGCGTGCTGGAGGAAGTCGCCAGTCGCTCCGGCTGGGGAAGAGCGGCCCCTGGCCACCATCATGGGATCGCAGTGATGGAAGGCTACGGCACCTATGTTGCGCAGGTCGCCGATATTTCCGTGGTGGACGGTAAAATGCAGGTCCATAAGATCACCTGCGCCGTTGACTGCGGCCAGATGGTGAATCCGAAGATTGTCGAGTCGCAGGTCACCAGCGGCATCATCTATGGCCTGTCGGCCGCGTTATGGGGAGAGGTTACGCTGGCGAACGGCAAAGTTCGCCAGACCAACTTCGACAACTACCGAGTACTGCGCCTCAACGACACTCCCGAGCTCGAGGTTCACCTCATCGAGAGCAGCGAGGCGCCAGGCGGCATCGGCGAGCCATCGACCGCGGTTGTCGCGCCGGCCGTTGCCAACGCTCTGTTTACAGCGAGCGGAAAGCGCGTGCGCGCGCTGCCATTCGCGTCCCAGCAGGGTCTCGTGTAGCACATGAGCCGTCGCGACCCTTCCTGGGATCCAGCACCGCCAGGGGCAGGCGCTGGCCTGCCGCGAGTCGCCTGGGGCCGCGGCTGTTACGTACACGACACTGCCGGGCGCCGTTATCTGGACGCATCCGGGGGCCCTGCCGTCTTCTGCCTCGGCCACGGGCACGAGGAGGTCAACGCGGCGATCTGCCAGCAGCTCGAGCGCATCGCGCATGGCTACCGCTACACGTTCACCAGTGACCCGCTTGAGCAACTCGAGGCACTGATCACCGCCAGTGCGGGCCCGGAGTTCAGCTCGATGGTGTTCGTCTCCGGCGGCTCGGAGGCGGTGGAGTCTGCCCTGAAAATTGCGCTGCAGTTTCACAGCGCTCGCGGCGAGCCCGGTCGCCGCCGGTTCATCGCGCGACGCCGCTCGTGGCACGGCAATACACTCGGGGCGCTCGCCGTCTCCGACTTCAGCGCTCGCCGCGAGCCATTCGAAGGGGCGTTGGTCGAGGCGTCTTTCCTTCCCAGCGTCAACGCGTACCGCCCCCCCGCCGGCATCGCGGTGGCCGATCTCGCCGTCCACGCCGCCGCCGAACTCGAAGCGGAAATCCTGCGCGTTGGGCCGGAGCGGGTCGCCGCATTCATCTTCGAACCCGTGGTCGGCGCCGCCGGGGGCGTGATCCCGGCGCCGAGCGGCTATGCGCGGCTGGTGCGAGAAGTCTGTGACCGACATGGCGTACTGATGATCGCCGACGAGGTTATGTGCGGATCCGGGCGTTGCGGCACCTGGCGTGCACTCGAGCACGACGGGGTCGTCCCCGACATCTGCGCAGTGGCCAAGGGACTCGGCGGCGGCTATGTCCCACTCGGCGCGACCTTGTATCACCGCCGCATCGCCGCCGTGATTGACGAGGTCGACGGCGGCGCACTCACTGGCCACACCTTTACCGGCCACACACTCGCCTGTGCGGCGGGCGTCGCCGTACAGACCATCGTCACACGCGATCGACTGCTGGAGCGCGTCGCTCGCGACGGTGAGAAGTTCCGTGCCGCCCTGAGCGCGGAGCTGGCGGACATCTATGCTGTCGGCGATGTCCGCGGCCGCGGCTTCTTCGTTGGCATCGAACTGGTCCGCGATGCGAAAACGCGCGAGCCGTTCGACGCGGATCAGCAAGTCAGCGCCAGGATCGGCAAGGCGGCGACTGCGCTGGGCCTCATGCTCTATCCCATTGGCGGCAACGTCGATGGTGTGCGCGGCGACGCCCTCATCCTGGCACCTGCGTTCAATGCCCCGCCTGACGTGCTAGATGAAATCGTCGCCCTTACCGGCCGCGCCATCCGCGCAGCACTGCGGCCGCTTTAGATCCCCGAACACGAGGTCCGCCATGTACCTGCCCAAGCATTTTGAAGAGACCCGGCCTGCGCAACTGCAGCGATTCCTGCAGCTCAACTCGCTGGCGACGCTCTTCATCGCAGGCAGCAACGGGCTGACGGCCAATCACATTCCACTGGCTCTGCGTCCGGACGATGGGCCGCATGGCAGTCTGGTCGGCCACGTCGCGCGCGCCAACCCGCTCTGGAAGCAGGCGACATCGGCGATCGAGTGCCTGGCGGTATTTCATGGGCGTCACCACTACATCTCGCCCAACGGCTACGCAACACGCTCCGAGACCGGTCAAGTCGTGCCCACATGGAACTATGAAGTTGTACACGTCACCGGCACACTGCAGGCGATCGAGGACGCCGGCTGGGTACGCTCGGTCCTGACGGACGCCGCATCCGCCTACGAGGCGGACCAGCCCACCCCGTGGACACTGGCGGAACCACCCGCCGACTTTCTTGAAGCAATGATGCGCGGCATTGTCGGGATCCGACTGCAAGTCAGCACCATGACTGGCAAGTTCAAGCTCAGCCAGAACCAGCCAGAAGCGAACCGGACCTCGCTACTCGCCGCGCTGCACGCCCGTGGCGGTGCAGAGGCAGAAGCGATGGCGGCGGCCATCGAGGCTCACCGCCCTATCGGCTGAGACAAAGAGGTGCAGCCAGGCGGGGACTTTGGACGGCGCATACGTCCAACCATTAAGCGGATGCGAGTATGAATTTTCTATCCCAGGTCTGGCCTCTGCCTCTTGGCTTCTTTGCGGGGCTGGTCGCCACACCGCTTTTATTTCGTTGGCTCCTGCTGCTGCTCGCGTCGCTCGGAAAGCTTCCTCCTAACCTCGGCACGTCCGCCCAGCGCCCGCAGAAGAGCGGAATTTTCCTTACGCTCATACACCCGGTGCCCTGGCTACTGCTTGCCGGGGTGATTTTCGGCGTACCCCATGCCCTTGCCTCGGCGGCCCGCGCAGAATGGGGCTGGTTCTTGGCCGGGATCCTTGCCGCACCGAGCGTCAATGCGTCGCTGGTCTATATGGCACTGCGCAGGGCCAGAGCCAGACGATGAGATGAACAGGCGCGTAGCATCCCTCAGCGCTGCCCGGCGACAAGCTCTTGCAATGCAAAGTGGAGTTTCAGCCTTGACCTGCCGTGGACAACCAGCCGCCAGCGAACCCAACCATGCGCCGCGTACTGTTCGTCTGTAGCCAGAACCGACTCCGCAGCCCGACTGCGGAGCAGGTGTTCGCGGACTGGCCTGGACTTGAGGTCGCCTCCGCCGGACTCGACGCGACTGCGGAGACGCCGTTGAGCGGAGAATTGCTCGAGTGGGCGGAGATCGTATTTACGATGGAGCGGGTGCATTCCCGCAAGTTGGCCGCAAAGTTTGGCAGGCACCTGCGGCGCCAACGGGTGATCTGTCTGGATATCCCCGACATCTACAAATTCATGGATCCGCAACTGGTCGAAATCCTCCGCATACGGGTACCCCGATTGCTGGGAACAGTAGGGCCGCCGCGGATCGACAGCTGAGGAACGCCGTGAACACCGAGCCAGCGCCAATGCGGTCGTCCTACTGGTTTGCTGCTAAACGCTATGGCTGGGGCTGGGGCCTGCCGTGCGCCTGGCAAGGTTGGCTCGTGCTGATCGTGTGGACTGCCGTGTCGGCGGTGGGCCTCGTGCTGCTGCGCCGGGAAAGCACGGCTCTCAACGGTGCCTTCATAGGCTCAATGAGCCTGCTGCTGATCCTGGTCTGTTGGCGGACAGGCGAACCTCCCCGTTGGCGTTGGCAATCCCGCCAGAGCCCCGACAAGCCCTGAACAACCCACCGCGGCAACCCGCGCCGGGCATCAGGCGTGGTCGACCCAAGCGGCGGTGATTCGACAGGGCCGAACACGGAGCGGTCGAGCCCTTCAGGGCCAGTGAACCGCCACTTCCGACCCTGACCGACGGCTGCGGCGGGCGGCGCCATGCCTATACTTGGAGCCACGGCGGGCTGGTCCCGTGGAGGAACGCGGATGCGGATTCAAGCGATTTTGATGGCCATAGCTGTTGCTGTGACGGCAACCTGGGCGAGCCCTACGATAGCGGCGGAACGCCTCGAGGCAATCGTCGCCGACTACGATCGTGTCGCCAGCCAAACCGATGGCGACAACCCCGCCGGCTGGCCGGACGTTAGCCTGGCCGCGGTCGCTCAGCGCACGACCGCCTATCGCTCGCTGCAATCCCGGCTTACAGCGCTGCCAGCCTCGCGCCGTGACAGCGAGGACGCTCTGACCCGCGAGCTGCTCGGCTGGCGCCTGGCGATCGCGATCGAAGGCGCGCGCTTCGACGAGGAGCGGATCCCATTCGACAACGGCGATGGATTTTTCAATACCGCCAACTACGTCGCCGCCAATACGGTGCTGCATGACGAACATGAGGCGCGCGCCTGGATCGCGCGGCTCGCGACCTTGCCGGGCTACTACGCGATCGAGATGGCCAACATGCGTCGGGGCATTGCCAGCGGGTTCGTGCAACCGCGCTCTATCGCAGAGGGAATTCTCGCCGTGCTGCGCGTCGCAGCGGAACAGCCCGCCGAAGCAAGCCCGCTGCTTGGCCCGTTGAAGCGACTGCCATCGACACTGCCAGCCGGCCTGCAGGCGGCGCTACTGGCGGACGCAACGCGAACCGTAGCGACTAACGTAAAGCCGGCACAGCGCGAAATGGTGGAGTTCTTCGAGAAGGAGTACGTGCCGCACGCGCGCAGCGCTCCGGGGGCACGCAGCCTGCCGGACGGCGAGGCCTACTACGCCTATCTCGTGCGTCGCTCGACGACGCTGCCGCTGACGCCCGACGAGGTGTACGCGATGGGCGAGACGGAAGTCGCGCGACTGCATGGGGAAATGGAGCGCGCAATGCGCGACACCGGCTTCACCGGCACGCTGCCTGAGTTCGTCGCGATGCTGCGTAGCGAGCCGAAGTTCTATTCCCCAGACGTGCCTGCCTATGTAGAAAAGGCCAGTGAGATCGGCAAGCGGGTCGACGCGATGCTGCCGCGCTGGTTTGGCAAGCTGCCGCGGCTTAGCTGGGGATTTCGGCGCAAGCCGCCGGAGCTGGAGGCCTCCTCCTCTGGCTACGATGCTGGTGATCCGGTCGCAGGCGTTGCCGGCAGCGTGGTGATCGGCGCGCGCTCGAACGCCGATCCGCTGTTCAGTCTGCCCTCGTGGGTGCTGCACGAAGGCGTGCCAGGCCACCACCTGCAGATCGCGCTCGCACAGGAGCGGACCGACCTGCCAAAGTTCCGCCGGCGCGACGACATTACCGCGTTCGTGGAAGGCTGGGCTCTGTACTCGGAGTATCTCGGCGAGGAGATGGGCGTCTACCGCGATGCCTACGAACGCTTCGGTCGGCTGTCGTTCAACATCTGGCGAGCGTGCCGACTGATGATGGATGTCGGCCTGCACTGGAAGGACTGGACCGTACCGCAGGCGGAGCAGTGCCTGCGCGAGAACACGACGCTGCCGGAGCGCTTCGTCCAATACGAGACTCAGCGTTACGTGGCCTGGCCTGCGCAGGCGCTGGCTTACAAGGTCGGTGAGCTACGCATCCTGGCGATGCGCCGCGCAGCCGAGCGCACGCTGGGCGATCGCTTCGACATCCGCGCCTTCCATGACGCCCTGATCGACGGCGGACCGATGCCGCTGGAAGTACTGGAACGGCACATGCAGTCCTGGGCAGCTCGAGTAAAAAAAGCCCCAATCGGCCGCTAGCCGCAGTGACGCCCGCCTTCGTCTGTCAGCCCCACATAGCCAGTACAGGCCTCACCTGACCGGAGGATCGATGCGCAAGCTGCTAATCGTCGTCGCGCTAGGGACTGCGGCCTGGTTCTGGCGCCACCACGACACGCCGCCAATGTCGCAGCCGACGCCCGCGCCTGTTGGCCTGGACCGGTTCCAGCCGCCGGAGGAGGAAAAAGCCTTCGCCTGCGATGGGCGTACTTCCTGCTCGCAGATGACCTCCTGCGACGAGGCCACGTTCTTCCTGCAGCATTGCCCGGACGTGAAGATGGACGGCGACCACGACGGCATTCCGTGCGAAAGGCAATGGTGCGGTAACTGACCGGCGGCAACGCCGTCACGCTGACTTGCGCGCGCCGCCGAGTTCGGCGGCGCACGCAATTATGGTGGGCCCGCTGTCCACCGCAACGAGCGCTTAACCTATTGGTTTTGAACCCGTTAATGCTATGACATTCCTGGAGTTACCCCCAAAGGTACCCCCAGAGATGGACAACTGGTTCGCGACAAGATGCGGCCGTATGCGATTGCCCAATGGCGGGTAGCGTGGCACAGGGCTACGGTGCAGTCATCGGGCGTGCCACGGGATAGGGGGCTACATGACCTACTTTTGCTCAGCGAGACATCTCGCCATTTTCGCCGTCGCAGCATCGCTTGCTGGATGCACCGCAGCTCCGCGCAGCATCACGGAGATTGATGTACGCGACAAAGAGCCGGCGTGCGTTCGCCAATGTACAACGGCTTACTCGTCATGCGTGACGGGCGGCATAGTGCAGAACAACCAACTTGCGGCCTGCCATGACGGTTATTCAGCGTGCACAAGTACGTGCCCGAGAACCGCCGCCGCTAAATAGTTCATCCATCTTCCGTCTCTGCAATTCCAAACTCGCTAGCGGCTCACCCTCTGCCTTCAGAATCCGAAGCTCCAGCTCTTGCTGCATCCGCCTTTCGAGCGCGGGCGTATGGGCGCTCAGGCGGCCCGTGTTGGGTCGGGCGAGATCCTCTGCCCACTTGGCGCGACGCGCTGCCAACTCCGTCCGTAGTGCCTCAGCGCGGCTTGTAGGGCTCATCCTCGCCAGATCCAGCTCGCGGCGTTCATAGGCGGCGAATCGGTCCTGTAGCAGCTCGATCAGCTCGACCTCGGTCAGGCCGCTAGGCGCCCGAGCGCCGCGAGCAGCTTCCAGCGAGACAACTCGCCGCTCCAGTTGCTTATTCACTCGGGCTTCTCTAATGCCGCAACGCGGCGCTCCAGCTCGTCCACCTCCACTATCCGCGAGTGAGCCGATATCGCGGCCATCATCACGGACGCTTGGTCCGGGGTAACGTCACCCGCCGCCATCGCCCGCAGGACAGCGCGGCCTAGGTTGGCCCCATCGTCAGGGCCCCCGCTAAAGCCCGTCGCGGGCTCGTCGCGAGCCTTGAGCGTCGGAATGAGCCGGTCGAGGCAAAGCCGCATCGCCGCGCCGTCGCCAGCCTTCGCAAGCTCTACCGCCTTGCGCACAAGCTCCTCCGCGTGTGGCTCTAACAATCGTCGCAATTCGGTGCGTTTGTCTTGAATCCCCGCCGGGCGTCCGCGTGGATTGCCGCTCCTGCCTTTCTGGTACTTCATGCTGCATATCCCTCCGGGCGTTGTGATCCTCGGCTGTTCAGATCAGGCGCAGCCGATAGGAAGGTTTCGCAATGGAGAGGGGCGCGGGCCCACGTTTCACCATGCGCCGTGCACAAGCCGTCTGGCCTATGGGCGGGCCTCGCATTGAATCGGTTGCAGGACTCGCAGATTACCCACCGCCCCAACGCCAACATGGCAGCACAGCCGTCGGTGAGGTCGAGGGGATGGGCCAGCCGGCTCCGCAGCTCCTCGGCATGGGAGCGAATGAGCACGGCCGTCGCCTCACTGACGCGCCCGGGCGGCTTGGCGTGCAACCGCCCGCCCCGCAACAGCAGCTCCGCGCCGTCGGCAGCAAGCGCGGCTAGGGCGTCGTCGGCGCTCATTCCAGCGCCTCGGACTCATCGGCGCCCCGAAGGTGCCCATGCTTTCTGAAGGTGTCCATGCCATTTTGAGTGGGCATCTTGCCATTCAATTGAGCATCTTCAGGGAGAGCCCATACCCACCCACCCGCCCGGCCGCATTTCGACGGTCGCACGCCGAGCCGCTCTTTCGCCCGCCGGAGGGTACTGGGCGAATGACCGGCGGCGCGTGCAGCAGTCTGTAGGTCGTTGACCGGCACCGAGCCATGCGCGAGAGAGTCGCGAAGAAACTCGACCGCCTCACGCAACGCGCCTCCTCCCTCCTCGTCGCCTCTGACTTCAGCGGCCGCAAGCGCGTCCCTTGCCGAGCCTTCCATGACGCCGCGCCAGCGCACGACGCTCGCAGCAATGTCTACATAGTTGACAAGTGGGACTTGCTCCAACGCGTACTTATACCCGCCGTCGTCATGCCCGATATTCGACTTCGAGCGCATGAACAACCTGTCGGACTCCTCGCCATCCTCTGTCAGCTCACCCTTTGCAGTGACCATTACGATTCGGGCGAGGGCGCCGAAAGCAACCGATCCGGTTACGCGCTCGGTTGGCTCCCTGCCGGCGGTTCCCTTGCTGAAGTGGGTAATGCCCAATACCGCGACGCTGTGCCGTTCCGCGAGCGCCACCATCGGGGCCAGCGCACGGCGTACCTCGCCGTTCTTGTGAGAGTCGCCAGCAATTGCGTTCACGATGGGATCGACTATCAAGAGCGCGGGGCTATCCATTACCCGCAACCGCTCCTCTAACAGCAAGAGATCGGAAGCGGGATCGAAGTCGCGCACGCCATTATCGACATCAACGTGCCGAATAAACCATACCCGGGATACGTCGGCGCCCGCAGCGTGGAATCGCGGAATTAGCGTATCTCGAACGTCATCCTCAGCACTCCAAATAAGAACGTCTCCGACGGGGCTTCGCGTTCCGTCGGGCCATGTGCCGCCTTTGGTTATTACGGCAGCAAGATTGACGGCGAGCGTAGTTTTCCCAGTTCCTGGGGCTCCTGCCAGAACATGGAGCTTCCCCTTGGCGAGCCATCCCTTCCAGAGCCAGCGCACCGGCTCGGGTGTCACCTCATCGCCGCGCAACAGCGACAGTCCGAGACCGGGGTTAAGCAGCGGGTTGGCGGCGTTCACTCCGGACGCTCGTCGCGAATGTCGCGCAGCGCTTCCTTAAGCACGGCTCTCAGCATTCCGTAGCCATGACACCTCCGACACAGCCGTTGCTTCTCATCCGGCAACGGCAGCCCGCAACTCCCGCACGAAGGAGTGTCAATCATGGGGAATCGTGGTGCAGAATTTGTAGAATACATACGCAATACCTCTATGCCGCCGTATCCCTTTCAGGACCGGCGGCTTTTTCTAGTTGGGGGTGTTCGCGGCAGCGGCGCGGCTCTCCATCCATTGGAGTAACCCCGCTTCATGCCATGCGACCGAGCGGGCGCCGAGCTTCACGCGGCGTGGAAACTTTCCATCCGCTTCTAGTCGATAGAGGGTGCTGCGACTCAGGCCCGTGCGGGCGAGCATCTCAGCGAGTCGAATCAATCGGGTTGTCATGGCTTCTCCCAGAACCGCAAAGCGCGGCTGTGGGCGAAGCTTTACGGAACGTGCGTCGGGAGACGCGTAGGAAAAGGTACACCGCCGATATGCGGGCCTATTCGGGTTCCTTTTCGGACGGCCCCCCGTTCTCGTCGGAGGGCCACTCCGGTAAACCAATCCTTTCTAGGGCTTTATCGGCTCGCCCCGCGATCTTGTCCAGCGCCTCAGCGCGGCTGCCCGATAGCCGGGAATCCTCCAAGTACCATCGCAAGCTTGGGGCGCGATCCTTGCCGTCAGTTGACGCTATCAGCTTGGCTTGCAGTAGACAGCGCCTTACAAACGCTGTTTCCAGACGGCGCAACGCGTATGGAGTGGGGCGCGGCTTCGGGGCGTCGGGGGGCCGGTAGTAGCCACGAAAGATCTTAATTAGTTCCTTTACAGCGAGCTGTATCGCCTCGCGTTCGGGAGCCCCCTTTTTCTCCGGCCGAGCGCGTTTTGTCTCGGTGACCTCTCGGGCTACTGCGAGTGTCAGGATTCGCTCGGTACCCTTTCGTGCATGCAAGCATTGCGGGCTTTGCCCGCCAAGCAATTTAGCGAGCGCGGCCCAGGAATCGGGTTTGAAAACGAACGTGCGGACGCAGACTTTCGATGGTGCGGTGCGCTTGTATGGTTTAGGCATTGCGCGTACCCGGCCGGCGCTTGCCCAGACTCACGACGTTATCGGTCGCGGCGAGCGTCTCCAGTCGGTCGCTCCACCATTGCAGCATCTGGCGCCGCTCCTCCAGATACTCGGCGGCGTTATAGACGGCGCGAATCGTGTTCTTGTCGGCGTGGGCGAGCTGGCGCTCGACAACCTCGCTGCGGAACTTCCGCGATTCATGGAGCATCGTCGAAGCCATATGCCGGAAGCCGTGCGCCGTGTGCTTGCCGGCGAAGCCGAGCGTGTCTAGCGCTGCCTTCAGCGTGTTCTCACTCATCGGCCGCCCGCGTCCGCGCTCACTCGGGAACACAAGCTTGCCCGTGCCGGTTAGGTCGTGAAGCTCCCGCAGTAGCGCGACAGCTTGAGCGCTGAGCGGCACAAGGTGCGGGCGGCGCATCTTCATGCGCTCGGCGGGAATCATCCACTCAGCGGCGTCGAGATCGAACTCAGCCCATTCGGCAGCCCGCAGCTCGCCCGGCCGCACGAACACCAACGGCGCGAGCCTCAGCGCAGTACGGACAACGTGCGAGCCCGAGTACCCGCCAATCGCCCGCAGTAGAGCGCCCACGCCTTTGGGATCGGTTATCGCGGCGAACCGGCCACGGTCAGGCACCTCAAGCTCTTGGGGGTTCGGCGTCGGGTTGGCGGGCACCAAGTGCTTCGCCATCGCGTAACGAAACGTCGCGTCGAGATACTGGCGCACGCGGTGGGCGCTCTCCATCGCCCCGCGTTCCTCTACCCGCTTGAGCGCGGCCAGCAAGTCGGCGTGCGTCACGCTGCCTATCGGCTTCGACCCGAGCCGCCCGAATACGTCCTTCTCCAGTCGGCGCAGCACAACGCGGCCGTGAGAGTCGGCCCAGTCGCAGCGCTTCGCTTCCTTCGCCACCCACTCACGGGCAATTGCCTCCACCGTATTGGCGGCGTCAGCGCGGCGCTTCGCTTTAGCGTACTGGCGCTCCTGCGCGGGATCGGCTCCCGTCGCCTTGAGCTTGCGGACTTCGCCGGCAAGAGTCCGGGCGCGCTTCAACGTCACCTCGGGAAAGACTCCGAGAGAGAGAAGCTTCTCCTTGCCATCTACGCGGTACTTGATGCGCCAGTAGCGGCGCCCGTCCTCGTTGACCAACAGGTACAGGCCCCCGCCGTCGGCAAGCTTGTAGGGCTTGGCGCGGCCTTTGGCGGCATCCACCGCGACGGTCGTGAGTTTGTTTAGCGCGTTCTTGCTCACAGCGAACCCCTCGGTTACTCGGTTGGGGGTAACTGCGCGTCAGCGCGGCCCCGTTCCGTGTGTTACCCCCAAAGGTACCCCCACGCGTTATGGGATGCAATGGAGCGTGCCGGTGCGTAGCGACGACATGATTCGCTTGTTTTACAGTAGATTAGTCGCGTTGCCCCCGAAGGGAGGGGCGTTACAACGCGTCGCGAAATGGTTGTTTGGTGGGCCCGCTGGGATTCGAACCCAGAACCAAGGGATTCACTCTGCCCCACGATTTCCCGTGGGAGTGGACTATCTCTTCACCCTCGCCGCCCACGGGGCGCGACGGTCGGGTGCGGGACGCTCTTGCCTGTCATTAAGGGCTCTCGGGCAAACGCCCAGCCCCCAGGTAGTCTCTGCACCTTCCGGCGGTGTACCGCCGGCTTGGCTCAGGGTTGCCAGCGAACGCCTTGCGGCGGTCGGTAAGGGTTCCCTGAATTCATCCCGTCCACTTCGTGCGTTACCGCACGAAGGCACCATTCCGACCCGGTCGGATCGATGAGTCCCCTGCTCTAACCGTTGAGCTACAGGCCCGAGCCCACAGTCTAGCAAGGGAGCGAGCCGGGCGCCCCTGCCCCGTCTGTCGATGGGCGGGTACACTCGCAGGATGATCGCAATCGCTCTAATTGCCGGCCTGTTGGCCGGATTCCTCGGATTCGTGTTCGGCCGCCAGTATCAGGGCGCCCGCGACCGCAAACTCGCCATCAGCGAGGCGCTTGAGCGCAGCGCGGTCGAAGCCGCCGCCGCCGCGAGCCGCGCCCGCCAGGAGTCCGCCGAAACCGCCCTCGCCGCCCGCGAGCGAGAGTTGACCGAGGCGCGCCAGGAGCAACGCGCGCTCGCCGAGTCCAGACGCGAGCTGGCCACCCGCCTTGAGACCCAGGAAAAGGCACTGGTCGACCAGCGAGCGCTCCTTGACACCGCCCAGGCGCGACTCACCGACACCTTCAAGGCCCTTGCCACCGACACGCTGAAAGCCAACAACCAGCAGTTCATCGACCTTGCGCGCGTCCAATTCGAGTCGCTGCAACAGGGAGCGAAGGGCGACCTCGAGAGGCGCCAACAGTCGATCGCCGAACTGGTGGCGCCGGTGCGAGAGTCGCTCGACAAGGTGCTCGGCCAGATCGGTGCGATAGAGCGGGACCGTGCCGGCGCCTATGGCGCGCTCTTGGCCCAGGTTGATTCGCTAGCCCTCGGCCAACAGGACCTCAAGCGCGAGACTGGCAATCTGGTCGGTGCGCTCCGCCGACCTAACGTCCGCGGTCGCTGGGGCGAACTGCAACTGCGCCGGGTCGTCGAACTCGCCGGCATGATCGAGCACGTCGACTTCGACGAGCAGACGCACATGGACGCCGAGGACGGCGCATTGCGCCCCGACATGCTCGTCCGCCTGCCGGGCGGCCGCAGCCTGGTCATAGACGCAAAGGCACCGCTACAGGCGTACCTCGACGCACTTGAAGCAACAGACGAAACCATACGCGCCGCGAAGATCGCAGATCACGCGCGACAGATCCGCGACCACATCACCAAACTGTCCGGCAAGGCCTACTGGGCGCAGCTCGACACTCCGGAATTCGTCGTCCTGTTCATTCCGGGCGAAGCCTTCTACAGCGCCGCACTCGAGCAGGATCCGTCGCTGATCGAGATCGGCATCAACCAGAAAGTGATCCTCGCCACACCGACGACGCTGATCGCGCTGCTGCGTACCGTTGCCTACAGCTGGCGCCAGGAAGCACTCGCCGATGATGCCCGCCACATCGCTGCGCTCGGCAAGGACCTCTACGAACGCCTGCAGAAGATGGCCGAACACTGGGTCAAGATGGGCAAGGGCCTATCGGGCGCACTGACCGCCTACAACGAGGCGGTCGGCTCGCTCGAGACGCGGCTGATGCCGGCGGCCCGGAAATTCCGGGACCTGAAGGTCGGCGCAGAGGGCGACGAGATTCGCGAGATCGCGCCGATCGAGACGCTGCCGCGCCCCATCCAGGCCGAAGACCTGCAACTGCCGATGCTGCCGGCCGAGCCACAGGTCGGCGACAAGCACTGACCAACCGTCCCCGCGTCGTCACACTATGCTGCGATGCTGCCGTCCCCACCGGTCACCCGGAGTGAGCTGATGCCGACCCGCCACCTGCTGCTACTACTCGCCCTGCCGCTCGCGGTCCTCGCTGCGCACGCCGAGCCTCCCGCGCGCACGCCAATCCGACACGTTGTCGTCGTTGTCGGCGAAAATGTCAGCTTCGATGCATTGTTCGGCACTTACGTGCCGCCCAAGGGCGAGACGATCCGCAACCTCCTCAGCGAAGGGCTGGTACGCGCCGACGGCTCGCCGGGTCCAGCCTACGGGCGTGCGATCCAGCACCGCCAGAAGAACCGTAACGGGCAGTGGAGCGTCGATCTGGTGCGGGGCGCGCCATACGCACGCCTGCCGCAACCCAGCCTCGCCGGCGTCTTCAATGCAAAGACACTCGAAGGCTACGAGCCGGACCCCGATCCGCGCTTTGCCTCGATGTTCGCGCGGGGGCCGTTCCAGATCACCCACCACGCAGCCTACGGCACGGACTTTGGGCTCGAGACCGGCGACCCGGTACATCGCTTCTTTCAGATGTGGCAGCAGACCGGCGGCTCCAACGCCGACCTCACACGCTACACGTGGGTCGCGACGACCGCGGGCCGCGGACCTGACTCGCCGGGCATCACACCAGAGCACATCGGCCAGGGCGCCGAGGTGATGGGGTTTCTGAGCATGGCGGGTGGCGACGCGCCCACCTTCCGAGCACTCGCCGAGCGCTACGCGCTCAGCGACAACTACCACCAGTCGTTCCAGGGCGGAACAACCGCGAACTTTTTGGCACTGGCGACCGGTGACGCCGCGCGCTACGAGCTCAACGGCCAACCGGTAACGCCGCCGCTGCGACAGATCGACGACCCGACGCCACAGCCCGGCACGGAGAACTTCTATACCCGCGACGGCGGGCATGGCGGCGCGTACGCGCGCTGTGACGACTCTACTGCGCCCGGAGTTGCGGCGATCAGGCGCCACCTCGCGAGCCTGAAGCGCGACCCAAACTGTGCGCCGCGAACCTATTACCTGCTCAACAACCAGGAGCCGCCGTTCCTGCCCGACGGCACGCCTGACGTCGCTCGTCCCAGTCACCTCCTCTACCCGCCACAGACGAACCCCGAGATCGGTACAGCGCTGACTACCGCTGGCATCGGCTGGGCCTGGTACAGCGGCGGCCGCGACGGCAAGGATCTGACCGACGACCCGCTGTACGCTGGGGCCGCGCGCCTCGCTCGCGAGCGCCTGCCCAACGCTGATGCAGCAGCGCTCGCCGAGGCGACCGCAACCCTCGCGCGCGAGATGATCTACAACAATAGCGGCGATCCGCTGGTGTCATTCCCGCGCGTGATACACGGACCAGACCGCGCCAAGCTGCTAAATATGGACGCGTTCCACGCGGCAATCGCCGATGGATCGCTGCCGTCGGTGTCTTTCGTCGTACCAAAGAACGTCGACAGCGGCCACCCCGGTTACTCGGTGACCGCCCGCTACGAGGCTTTCGTGAAGGACCTCGTCGCCAGGTTTGAGGCTAACCCCACCCTGTTCGCCTCAACCGCCATCGTCATCACTACCGACGAGGGTGGTGGCTACTTCGACAGCGGCTGGATCCAAACGGTGGACTTCTTCGGCGACGGGCCGCGGATCCCGCTGATCGTGGTCTCACCGTACGCGCGCCGCGGACACGTCGACCATATCTATCAGGATCACGCCTCGGTGCTGAAGTTCATCGAGTACAACTGGAATCTGCCGCCGTTGTCGCAGCGCAGCCGCGACCGACTGCCCAACCCGTTGCCGAGCAAGGATCCATACCGACCGGCGAACCAGCCGGCGATCGGCGATCTAACCACGTTGTTTGACTTTGGCGGCGCGAAACCCGCGCGCTGAGCGCTACTTCGTTAATCGACGGTACGCGAGTCGCGAGGCAATCGCGACGCCGACGATCGCGTAAGCGGCGAGCACCAATGCGCTCAGCCACGGGTACGGCATCGGGTCACCGAGCGCGATCCCACGTGCGAGCGAAGCGCCGTGCGCAAGAGGCAGGCACCAGGCTAGCGTCTGTAGCGCTGGCGGCAAGTTATGCAACGGGAAGAAGACGCCAGACAGGAACGACATCGGCGTCAGTGCCAGCGTGAAGTAGTAAGTGAAGAACTCATAACTACGCGCGAGCGTGGTCATAATCAGCGCGACGCCGGCAAAGCACAGACCCAGCAACAGCAGCACCGGCAATACGGCCAGCGGCGTGAAGCCATGCACCAGCCGCAAGCCGTACATGATCAGCAAGATCGCACTACCCGACAGCACCGCCTTGATCGCGGCCCACACCCACTCGCCGAGCACGACGTCGTTGACGGTCATTGGGGCATGCAGCACGCCCTCCCAGGTACGCTGCACCTTCAGGCGCGAGAAGCCGGAATACAGAGCCTCCGCCGTGGCGCTGTTCAGCGTCGAGTAACAGAGCATGCCGCCGGCCAGGAAAGTTATGTACGGCCGTCCATCAACCTCACCAACCAGTGCACCAAGCCCGAAGCCGAAGCCGACCAGATAGATCAACGGATCGGCGAGGTTTGCGACAAGCGACGGAATCAGCAACTTCCGCCAAACCAGGAAGTTACGCTCAACGAAGTAGAGGAACCGCCAGTTCATCGCTTCAGTCCCTGATGTCCCTGCCCGTGAGCTTGATGAATACGTCTTCGAGATTCGCGGCACGGCGCAGGACCCGCAATTCGGGCGCACCACCGAGCTGCTCAAGCAACAGCGCCGGATCGTGCATGTAGCAGAACGCCGTCTCGCCTGTCACCTCGAGTCGCTCGACAATAGGGCGTGCATGCCGTTCCGCCCAATCGCGGACACCCTCGCCGTAGATCTCGACGACGACTGGCTCGATCAACCGATCGATGAGGCCGCGGGGCGTATCTTCGGCAATGATCGCGCCACTGTTCATCACGCACAGGCGGTCGCAAAGGCGTTCGGCTTCGTCCATGAAGTGCGTGGTCAGGATGACGGTCTTGCCGCCCGCCACCAGACGTTTAAGCCCATCCCAGATCAAGTGGCGCGCCTGCGGATCCAGGCCAGTCGTCGGCTCGTCCAGAAACAGGATATCGGGATCGTTGACCAGTGCGCGCGCGAGCGTCAGACGCCGCTTCATGCCACCGGAAAGCGAATCAATGCGTGCAGCGCCTCGATCGGCGAGACCTGCGAACTCGAGCAGCGCCGGCACCCTTGCACGCGCCTCGCGCACCGGGATGTCGAAGTAGCGCGCGTACATCACCAGATTCTCGGTGACGGTAAAGTCGGGATCGAGGTTATCGAACTGCGGCACGACACCGACGCGGTAGCGAGCTAGCCGCGCCGCCTCAGGCACCGGCAGCCCACCAAGCCGAAGCGTACCGCCATCAGGGTTGGTGAGACCGAGGCAACAGCGCAGCGTGGTCGTCTTGCCCGCGCCATTTGGGCCGAGGATGCCGAAGCATTCGCCACGATTGACCGAGAACGACAAGTTATCGACGACCGGGCGGCCGTCGTACGCCTTGCACAGGCCTTGAACGTCCAACACCGGCGTGGCGCTCATACCAGGACCCGCTCGATTCCACCGGCGTTGGCGGCGGCGATGTAGCTTTCCATCCAGTTCGCCCCGAGGCGATGGCGGGCGATCTCCACAACGATGTAATCGGCGTCTATCGCGACATCATCGTTGTAGCGCTGCAGACCCTGCAGGCACGAGGGGCACGAAGTCAGCACCTTCACCTTGACGTCCTTCGAGCCGGCGTCCGCGCGCAGCGCCGCCGCCGCGCGCTCGAGTTCCTGCTGCTTGCGGAAGCGCACCTGTGTCGCCACATCCGGACGCGTGACCGCGAACGTGCCCGACTCGCCGCAGCAGCGCGCATTGTTGACGATCTGTCCGTTGAGGTCGGAATTCATCAGCTGGTTCACGACCTTCAGCGGCTCGTGCTGCTTCATCGGCGAATGACACGGGTCGTGATACATGTAGCGCGTGCCAGTGACGCCCTCGAGCCGGACACCCTTCTCCAGCAGGTATTCGTGGATGTCGATCAGCCGACAACCGGGGAAGATCTTGTCGAATTCGTAGCCCGCCAGCTGGTCGTAGCAAGTGCCGCAGCTGACGACGACCGTGCGGATGTCGAGGTAGTTCAACGTGTTGGCAACACGATGGAACAGCACGCGATTGTCGGTGACGATCTTGTCGGCCTTGGCGAACTCGCCACTGCCGCGCTGCGGATAACCGCAGCACAAGTAACCGGGCGGCAGCACGGTCTGCACGCCGACGTCCCAGAGCATCGCCTGCGTCGCGAGACCAACCTGGGAGAACAACCGCTCGGAGCCACAGCCGGGGAAGTAGAACACCGCCTCGCTCTCGGCGCTGGTGCGCAGCGGGTCACGGATGATTGGCACGTAGTCGCGATCTTCGATGTCCAGCAGCGCCCGCGCAGTACGCCTGGGCAGTCCGCCGGGCATGCGCTTGTTAACGAAGTGCACGACCTGCTCGTGCATCGGCGCGCGGCCAGTGGTCGCAGGGGGCGCGGCGGTCTGAGCCCGCGCGGCGCGGGCGAACACGCCGTGGGCGAGCCGCTGCATGCGATAGCCAAAGCCAACGACAAGGGCCCGGACCAGCTTGATCGTCGTGGGATTGGTCGCCTCGAGGAACAGCGAGGCCATCGCTGCCGCCGGCCGAAAACGTTTCTTGCCCATGCGCCGGAGCAGGTCGCGCATCGCCATCGAGACATCGCCGAAATCGATATCGACAGGGCAAGGCTTCGCGCACTTGTGGCAGACCGTGCAATGGTCGGCGACATCGGAGAACTCGTCCCAGTGGCGAACCGAAACACCCCGCCGGGTCTGTTCCTCGTACAGGAATGCCTCGATGAGCAGCGAGGTCGCGAGGATCTTGTTGCGCGGCGAGTACAGCAGGTTGGCACGCGGCACGTGAGTCGCGCACACGGGCTTGCACTTTCCGCAGCGCAGGCAGTCCTTGATCGCACCGGAAATCGAACTGATGTCCGACTGCTGCATGATCAGGGATTCATGGCCGAGCAGGTTGAAGCTCGGCGTGTAGGCGCGACTGAGATCGCCTCCCGGCAGCAGCTTGCCAGCGTTGAAGTGGCCGTCGGCATCCACCCTCGACTTGTATTTCCGGAACTCGCGCGTCTCCGCGTCAGTGAGGAACTCGAGCTTGGTGATGCCGATGCCGTGCTCGCCGGAAATCACGCCGCCAAGCTCACGCGCAATGCCCATGATGCGCGCCACGGCAGCGTTGGCCTCCTGCAGCATCGCGTAATCGTCTGAGTTCACTGGCAGGTTGGTATGCACGTTGCCGTCGCCCGCGTGCATATGCAGGGCGATGAACACGCGGCTCTTGAGCACCCGCCGGTGGATCTCCTCGCAAGCAGTCAGCGCCTGCACCAGGGGGCCGCCGAATAGTTCCGCAAAGGGTGCGCGGATCTCCATCTTCCAGGACAGACGGATCGTGTGCTGCTGCACCAGTTCGAACAGCGTCAGGGACGGCTGCGCGGCCAGCAACTGGTCGATGCGCGAGTCAATCGCGCCATAGCCATGCTGCTGCAGACCCGTGCGAACCTCGGCGACCGGTCGGTCGAGGGACGCGAGGACGAACTGCCAACGAGCGCGGACCTCTGCGACGATCTGTTTCGCCTGATCGACCTTGTCGCCGACAATTTCGTCACGGGCAAGCGGCTCCAGCGCCGCGTCATCGGTCTTGCCGACCGGCACATCGCCCGCCAGGAAGTCTGCCAACTCGTCGACCAGACGCAGCTTGTTGCGCGCCGACATCTCGATGTTCAGCCGCTCGATCGCATCGGTGTACTCGGCCATGCGCGGCAGCGGAATGACGACGTCTTCGTTGATCTTGAACGCGTTGGTGTGACGGGCGATTGCAGCAGTGCGCGCGCGATCGAGCCAGAACTTGCGGCGCGCCTCGGCACTGACCGCGACGAAGCCCTCGCCGCTGCGGGCGTTGGCCAGGCGCACTACTTGCGAGGTCGCGACCGCTACCGCGTCCGCATCCTCGCCGACGATGTCGCCGAAGAGGACCATCTTAGGCAGGCCGCCGCGCTTGGACTTGGTGACGTAGCCGACTGCCTTCAGGTATCTAGCATCAAGGTGCTCGAGACCGGCGAGCGCAACGCCGGTGGAACGGCCCTCGCCGTCCAGCCACGTCTTTATCTCGACGATCGCCGGGATCGCCTCACGGGCCTGGCCGAAGAACTCCAGGCACACGGTGCGCGCGTGCGGCGGCATGCGGTGCAGCACCCAGCGGGCAGAGGTGATGATCCCGTCGGTGCCTTCCTTCTGCACGGCGGGTAGGCCGCCGAGGAACTTGTCGGTGACATCCTTGCCGAGCCCTGCCTTGCGGAAGGCCGTGCCGGGAATGGCGAGGCGCTCGGTGCGCAGCACCCGCGCCCGATCCGGCGCTGACCGACCGTCCTTCCAGACCAGTTCGTACTCGGCGACCGCCGCCTCGTGGATCTTGCCGAGGTTATGGCCTACGCGAGTTACCTCGAGCCAATTACCGTCGGGGTCGACCATCCGCCACCAGGCGAGATTGTCGACGGCGGTGCCCCACAACACCGCCTTCTTACCGCCCGCGTTGACCGCGATATTGCCGCCGATGCAAGACGCGTCCGCCGACGTCGGGTCGACCGCGAAGACGAGTCCGGCTTGCTCCGCCGCCTCGCCTACACGCTTGGTCACGACGCCCGCGCCGGTGAGGATCGTCGCCACCGGAGCCTCGACGCCCGGCAGAGCGACCCGCTCGACGGCACCCAGGTCCTCGAGCTTCTCGGTGTTGATGACCGCCGACAACGGCGTCAGTGGCACCGCGCCGCCGGTGTAGCCAGTACCACCACCGCGCGGAATTATCGTCAGGCCGAGCTCGATGCAGGCGCGGACAAGCCCGGGGACTTCCAGCTCGCTGTCCGGCGTGAGCACGAGGAACGGAAATTCGACACGCCAGTCGGTAGCGTCGGTGACGTGCGAGACGCGCGCGACGGCGTCGAAGCAGATGTTATCGGCGCGGGTATGCCGGCCAAGAACACGGCGCGCCTTGCGGCGCAGCCGCGTCGTGGCTTCAAACGAGTCCGAAAACTTCTCGACGGCGGCCCGCGCGAGCGCCAGCAGCGCCCCTACCTTGGACTCCGGGCCCCGATCCGCGTCCGAACGGCGCCGGTCGATCTCCCCCAGACGATGGTGCAAGGCGTCGATCAGCAGCGAGCGCCGCCGCGGGTTGTCGAGCAGGTCGTCCTCGAGATACGGATTGCGGACGACCACCCAGATGTCACCGAGCACCTCGTACAGCATCCGCGCCGAGCGGCCAGTGCGCCGCTCGGACCGCAGCTCTCCTACCAGCTGCCAGCCCTCGGGCCCTAGCAGTCGCTCGATGATCTCGCGGTCTGAATAGGAGGTGTAGTTGTAGGGGATTTCCCGCAGGCGCGGCGCAGGTGCCGCCTGAGGGCCCGCCACGTCAGGCAGCCCGGCAAGGGCGGTCGGCGAGTGAGGGTTCAGCATGATGGGCACGGCGTCGCGAGGTTCGACCCGCACGGTAGCCGATGCGAGCCGCCGCGGAAAGGCCCGCGCTCAATCAGCCGGGGCGGACTCCGCCACCAGCAGAGGCTGCCACGGCAGGCGTGGCGCCGCACCGCGTGCCCCGCCGGCCCGCCACGCCAGCCAGGCCAGCCAGGCCAGCACGCCGCGCAGCCAGGCAAGGCCCCGCGGCAGGGAAAGGTAGATGACCGGAGTCAGGAACAGCGTCAGGAACTGACTGACCAGCAAGCCGCCGACGACGGCCATGCCCAGCGACTGGCGCGGGCCCGCGCTCGCGCCGATCTTCAGCGCGATCGGCAACGTCCCCAGCAGCGCCGCACAGGTCGTCATCATGATCGGCCGGAACCGCACCAGGCACGCCTCACGGATCGCCTCGGCAGCGGTCTTGCCATGCACGCGCTCGGCCTCTATCGCAAAGTCGATCATCATGATCGCGTTCTTCTTGACGATTCCGATCAGCATGATCACACCGACCATCGCGTACAAATCCAGTTCGCGCCCAAAGATCGCCAACGTCAGCAATGCGCCCAGACCCGCCGCCGGCAGCCCGGACAGAATCGTCAGCGGATGCACGTAGCTCTCGTACAACACGCCGAGCACGACGTAGATCACGAACACCGCGAATAGCAGCAGCATCTTCATGCCACTGGTCGAGCTCTGAAACGCCTGCGCCGTGCCCTGGAACGAGCCGGTCGTCGTGAGCGGCAGTCCCAGCTTCTTCTCCTCGACCTGGATCCGGGCCATCGCCTGCGACAGGGACACGCCCGGCGCCAGGTTGAACGAGATCGTCACCGACGGCACCTGCCCCAGATGAGTGACAAACAGGGGTGCAGCACCGCGCGCATCGCGTGTCACCTCTGCGAGCGGCACCAGCCGACCACTATCGGCGCGCACGTACAGGCTCGAAAGCGCGGCGGGGGAAGAGCGGAACTCCGGCGCAACCTCCAGGATCACCCAATATTGGTTGGTCGACGTATAGATAGTGCCAACCTGGCGCTGGCCATAGGCGCTATACAGGGCATTCTCGATCTGCCGTGCCGTGACACCCAGCGCCGCAGCGCGTGCGCGGTCGATCTCCAGCGCGACGCGCGTCTGGTTCAGCTGCAGGTCACTGGTAACGTCCTGCAAGCCCGGCAATGCCCGCAGCGCCGCCTCAACCTTCGGCGCCCAGCGGTACAAACTCGCGGTATCGGCGTCCTGCAGCGTGTACTGGTACAGACTCTTCGAAATCAACGAACCGAGGCGAATCGTTGCCGGCGACTGCAGGTAAATGCGGATGCCCGGCACACTCATCGTCGAGGGCCGCAGCTGCTTCAGAATCTCCTCGGAGGACGGGCGTTGAGCGGCGGGCTTCAGGCGCACGATGATGCGGCCCTGGTTCAGGGTCTGGCTTGAACCGCCGAGGCCGAGCACGGAGGTAACGCCCTCGACGTACGGGTTCTTGGCGATGATGGCCGCGAGCGTGTTCTGCTTCTCGACGATGCCCGCGAACGAGGTGTCTTGAGCGGCTTCGGTCAGGCCGAACAGCTGGCCGGTGTCATCGGTCGGGATGAACCCGGTGGGAATGAACTTTCCCAGCAGCATCGTCGCGACGATCGTCGCGGCAAATGCACCCAGCACCTGCCCGCGGTGAGCGAACGCCCAGTCCAGCCCGCGCGCATAGCGGGCACGCGCACGATTGAACAAGGCGTCGAACCATGCCGTGCCGGGCGCGTGCGACGTCTCCGATTCGGGCTTCAGAAGTCGAGCACAAAGCAGCGGCGTCAGCGTGAGCGAAACGATACCGGAGACGATGACGGCCGCAACGATCGTGACCGCGAACTCGTGCAGCAGACGACCGACGACGCCGCCCATGAAAATCACGGGCAGGAACACCGCAATCAGTGACAGGGTCATCGACAGAATGGTGAACCCGATCTCGCGTGAGCCGCGCATCGCCGCCTCTAGCGGAGGCTCGCCGGCCTCCACGTGACGGGCAATGTTCTCCATCATCACGATCGCGTCGTCGACGACGAAACCCACTGACAGCGTCATCGCCATCAGCGAAAGATTATCGAGCGAATATCCAAAGGCGTACATCACCGGCAACGTACCGAGCAGCGACAGCGGCAGTGCGATACCCGGGATCAGCGTCGCGGAGAAACTACGCAGGAACAGGAAGATCACCAGCACCACGAGCCCGATCGCCAGTGAAAGCGAGAACTTTACGTCGCGCAGAGAATCACGGATCGACTGGGAGCGATCGAACATCAGCTCGAGCTTCATGCCGTGCGGTAGCGACGAGCGGAAGCCGGGCAACAGCGCCTTGATCGAGTCGACCAGCTGCACGGTGTTAGCGCCAGGCTGGCGCAGCACCGCCAGAATGACGGCCTGCTTGCCGTTGTAGCGGGCAACAACGTGATCGTCCTGCACACTGTCCATGACCCGGCCCAGATCGCCAAGGCGGACAGGCGCATTGTTGCGGTAGGCAACGATAAGGTTGGCGAACTGCGCGGCGTTGTAGAACTGCCCCTTGGAATCGATCGTATACATGCGGCTGCTGCTTTCAAGCTGGCCCGACGGCAGCATCACGCTCTGCGACTGGATCGCCAGCTGCACTTCATCGATACCCAGACCGCGCGCCACGAGCTGGGCGGGATCGAGCTGCACTCGCACTGCGTATTTCTGCGTGCCGTAGATAAATACCTGCGCGACGCCCGCCACCATCGACAGACGCTGCGCCATCCGCGTCTGCGCAAATTCGTCGACCTGCGACATGGGCAGGGTGTCGGAAGACAGGGTCAGCAGGTACACCGGTGTATCGCCGGGATTGACCTTGCGGAATGACGGCGGCGTGGCCATCTCAACGGGCAGCTGGCGTGACGCGGCGGTCAGCGCGGACTGCACGTCCTGCGCGGCGGCGTCGATATTGCGGTCCAGCGAAAACTGAATGTTGATACTGGTGATGCCCTGCGAGCTGGTCGAGGTCATCGAGTCGATCGCCGCGATCGTCGACAGCGATTTCTCCAGCGGCGTCGCGACCGAGGCCGCCATGGTCTCGGCGCTGGCGCCAGGCAATACCGCCTGCACGCTGATGGTCGGAAAATCGACGGTAGGCAGATCGGCAACCGGCAGCAGCCCATAGGCGGCGACGCCGAAGACGACCAGACAGGCCATCAGCAGCCCAGTCATGACCGGGCGCTCGATGAAGGGCCGGCTCAGGTGCATCCGCGCGTCTCCGTCAGTGCGCGGCGGTCGGCGACGCAGCAGCGTCGACGACCGGCTGGCCCGGCAGGACCCGGGACTGGCCGTCGATGATGATCCGCTCACCAGCAACGAGCCCGCTGGCGACGACCGTACGGTCGCCAGCAACGCGGGCAACCCCGATCGTGCGCTGCAGCGCCATCTGCTTGCCGTCAACCACGTAAACGTAAGCACCCTCCGGACCCTGGCCAACTGCCGCGGTTGGCACCCAGATCACGGGCCCGGCAGAGGGTAGCTGTACGCTCACGCGCGCGAACTGACCAGGCCACAGCGCGCCATCGGCGTTCTGCACCAGCGCGCGCAGACGCACGGTGCCTGTGGGCTGGTCCACCTGATTGTCGAGGAAGAGCCGGCTGCCGGTACGCGCCACCGGCGCCCCCCCGGACCCCTGCACCTGCAACGCCACTGACACGTCGCCGCCCTGGGTGCTCGCCCGCAGATCGGCGAGATAACGCTCAGGCACCGAGAAATCGACATAGATCGGGTCTAGCTGCAGCACCGTCAGCAGCGCCGAGACGTCATTGGCCTTGACCAGATTGCCAGCCTGCAGCGCAACCTTGCCTACGCGCCCGGCGATCGGCGAGCGCAGCTCGGTGAACTCGAGGTTCAGGCGCGCGTTGGCGAGCGCCGCCTTGTCCGCCTCGACGGCAGCTGCCGATGCCCGCGCATCCGCTTTGGCATCGAGGTACTGGTTCTCGGAAATGTAGCCGCGCGCGATCAGGTCGGCCGAGCGCTTGAGCAGATCCTCGGACTTAGCCAGCATGGCCTCGTCGCGAGCGAGGTTGGCCGCCGCGATGTCCCGCTGCGCGGCGAACGGCCGGGGATCGATCCGGAACAACGGCTCGCCAACCCGCACATCGGCGCCTTCGCGCACCGGCACCGCGACGATCTGGCCATCGACGCGCGACTTAACCGCGATCGAGCTGACGGGAGTGACGCTGCCTATGCCGATGACCTCAGCGGCAACCACCCCCGTCTCAACGGTTGCCAGATGCACCGGCACCGGCGCGATAGCGGCAACGCTGCCGCCCCTGCCACAGCCGGCAACAAGGCCTATGCCTACGACCAGAACCGCCAGGGAAAGACACGAACGAACGATCTGGTGCAACGGGCGGGGCATCCTGGGCGATCCTTGGCGGGCGGGTTGGCGCGAGCGACTCTGGGGCGCAGAATCATAGCTTGCTATCGAATGGGGCGTCAGCGGAACAATGCAAAGAACGGTCAGCAACAAGGCCTTACGGGCGCCGGCCGACAGCTTGGGGCTGCTCATCATCGGCGTGTCCCGCTTATGGCGCCAGCGTCTGGACGAGCGCCTGCGGCCGCTCGGGCTCAGCCAAGCCAAGTGGGCTGCCCTGTACAGGCTGGCCCGATTGGCGGAGGCCCCTACTCAGGTGGCATTGGCGTCCGAGCTGGGGGTCGAGGGCCCCACTGTGGCCAGGCTGCTGGCCAAGCTCGAAGCTGCCGGTTACGTAGAGCGCCGCCCCTCCCCGCTAGATCGCCGCCTGAAGGTGGTTCACCTGACCGCCCGGGCGCGCGCCGAAGCGGCCCGAATCGACCGGATCGCCACCGACCTGCGTGGCGAACTGCTGGCAGGACTCGACCCGGCCGCCCTGGCCGCTGCCCGGCAGGTCCTGCTGGAGCTGCGCGGCCGGCTCGAAGTCACCCCTCCCGCCGCGCCCGGACGGCCCACCCGCTCCACCCGGCGCGACCGCCGCTAGCCGGCGCTGTATCCTTCTCGACCGATGTCCAAGCCAACCCTGCGTCTGTCCGCCATCCTGATCGCCCTCGCGTTCGCCTGCATAACCGTTGGCACGTGGGCGTGGCTCAATCGTCCCGAAACGGAGCCCGAATGGCCCCGGATCGTGTGGGGCTTCGCGCTGTCGCCGTACCAGCCGGGCCAGAACGCGATCAAGGAGGACTACCCAACCCGCGAGGAAATCGCGCACGACCTGGACCTGCTCAAGGGCAAGACCATGGCGATCCGCACCTATACGGTGGCGGGCACCATCGGCCTGGTGCCGGAGCTCGCCGCTGAGCGCGGCCTGAATGTCACGCTGGGCGTCTGGCTGGATTCGCGGGTCGAACGCAACGAAGCGGAGCTGGACAAGGCCATCGAGATTGCCCGCACGCACCGCAACGTCGTCCGCATCATCGTCGGCAACGAGTCGGTACTGCGCGGCGATCTGCCGTTCGCCGATTTTCTCAAGGTGCTCGACCGCGCCCGCGCCGCGATCGAGCAGCCGATCAGCACCGCCGAGCCCTGGCACGTTTGGATAAAGAATCCAGAGCTGGCCGACCACGTCGACTACATCGCCGTGCACCTGCTGCCGTACTGGGAAGGCATCGCGGCCGAAAAAGCCGTGGACTTCACGATCGACAAGTACCACGAGATACAGGCTCGCTTCCCCGAGAAGACAGTCGTGATCGGCGAGGTCGGCTGGCCGTCGAACGGTCGCACCCGCGAGAAGGCGGTCGCTTCCGAAGCCGACGAGGCGCTATTCCTGCGCCGCTTTCTGTCGTGGGCCGAGAAGGAGAAGGTTCCGTACTACATCATGGAAGCCTTCGACCAGCCCTGGAAGAGCCAGGACGAAGGCTCGGTCGGTGCGTATTGGGGCGTCTACGACGCCAACCGGGAACCCAAATTCGAGTTCACCAAGCCAATCGTGCGTCTGCCGCAATGGCAGATGCTCGCGGCGGTCTCGGTCATCCTCGCCGCGGCGATGCTGTTCTGGTTCTACACCCACAGCGGCACACTCAAGAATCGCGGCCGCAGCTTCCTCGCGGTGATCATCTACACCACCAGCGCACTGACCACGTGGATCATCTACGAGTACACCCAGCAGTACATGACCGTGGCCAGCGTCACGGTCGGAATACTGCTGTTCCTCGGCATGCTGGGCGTCATCGCCGTGCTGTTGGCTGAGGCGCACGAATGGGCCGAAGCGCACTGGGTGCGATTGCGCCGGCGCCTGCTCGTGGGGCCGGCTCACGAGGGCTCGGATGGCGCCTATCGGCCATTCGTATCAGTCCACGTGCCGGCGTACAACGAACCCCCCGAGATGCTGATCGACACCCTCGACGCACTCGCCAAGCTCAACTACCCGGGCTTCGAAGTGCTGGTGATCGACAACAACACCAAGGACGAGGCAGTCTGGCGCCCGGTGGAAGCGCACTGCGCCAAGCTCGGAGCGAAGTTCCGGTTCTTCCACGTCAGCCCGCTGGCCGGCTTCAAGGCCGGCGCACTCAACTTCGCGCTGCGACATACCTCGCCAGAAGCCGAGATCATCGCGGTCATCGACAGCGATTACTGCGTGATCCCCAACTGGCTGCACGACTTGGCGCCCGTATTCAGTGCACCGCAGATTGCGATCGTGCAGGCCCCGCAGGACTACCGCGACGACCACCAGAGTGCGTTCAAGGCCATGTGCCACGCGGAGTACCGCGGCTTCTTCCACATCGGCATGATCACGCGCAACGAACGCAACGCAATCATCCAGCACGGCACGATGACGCTGGTGCGGCATACAGTGTTGAAAGACCTCGGCGGCTGGGCGGAGTGGTGCATCACCGAGGATGCGGAACTCGGCCTGCGTGTATTCGAGCACGGCTACGAGGCAACCTACATCCCCCATAGCTACGGCAAGGGGCTGATGCCGGACACCTTCATCGACTTCAAGAAGCAGCGCTTCCGCTGGGCGTACGGTGCGATGCAGATCATGCGCGCGCACGCCGCGGAGCTGTTCGGTCGGCGGCCCATGCAGCTGACGAGCGGCCAGCGCTACCACTTCCTGGCGGGTTGGCTGCCGTGGCTCGCGGACGGACTGAACGTCATTTTCAATCTGTTTGCGCTGCTGTGGTCGCTGCTGATGATCTACTTCCCGACCAAGATCGATGCGCCGATGGCGATGTTTTCGGTCCTGCCGCTCTCGCTGTTCGTATTCAAGCTGGCAAAGCTCATGCACTTGTACCGCGTGCGTGTCGGTGCCGGAGTGCGCCAAACACTGGCAGCGTCAATCGCCGGGCTTGGCCTCGCCCATACGATCGGCTTGGCCGTGCTGAAAGGTCTGTTCACCAACAACGAGCCCTTCTTCCGCACGCCGAAGCAGGCCGATACGCAGAGCCTGTGGGGCGCGCTGCAGGCTTGCCGCGAAGAGGCGCTGATGGCGCTGGCCCTGGTCATGTGCGCCTGGGCCGTGACGATGAATCTCTCCGACGGCAGCCTTGACCGGATGCGGATGGATAGTCCCGACCTGCGCGCATGGACGCTGGTGATGGTCGTACAGGCGATCCCATACAGCTCGGCGGTGGTGGCCTCGATCATCAGCTCGCTGAAGATTCCAGCAAGCACGGTGGGTCTTGGCTACGCACAGCTAACCAACGATGAGGAATACGCGACCATCGTCGCTGAACCGCCAACGCCCCCGGCGGCAGCGGAGAGCCGCGACTGAGCCACCAGCGGCGCCGGCCGGCGCCGCTGGCTCGACCGCCGAGCCTCCGATTTAAGAATGATTCCCGTTTGGCCCTTCAGCGGGCGTTCAGCTCGTCCGGGACACAATCGGCCGCGACTACAGGCACGATTAGCACAGGACATCGTTCCGATCGCGCCTTAGAATGGACGGATGCCCGCCTGTCGTGGCGGGCTTATGGACACGCCATAGGCTGTCGGCTTTCAAGGAGTCAGACGATGATGGACAAGAAGTTTGCGCGCCGCGACCTGCTGAAGGGTGCGCTCGCCGGTCTCGCTGCTATCCCGATCGTGGCCATTGCAACGCGCGCTGAAGCGGCGGCTGCCATGGTTGACCCGAACGACGCACAGGCGAAGTCGCTGGGTTACATAGTCGACACGAACAAGGTCGACGCCAAGGCCAACCCGATGCACAAGGCGGAGCAGAAGTGCTCAGGCTGCGTGCAGTACCAGGGCAAGGCGAGCGATGCTGCTGCGCCGTGCACGATCTTCGCGGGCAAGCTCGTCGAAGGCAACGGCTGGTGCAAGGTCTGGGCCAAGAAGCCCTGATCTGGAACGGCGGGCGGGCGCGTATCGCGCGTCCGCCTCGCCGCTTGATTGGCGAAGCTCGCGCTTCGCCCACGGGCCGAAGCCCGTTTCCGATCTGATCCCTGACGACTCCGTCTGGCGGCTTCGCAGCTCGTACAGGCCGGCCGACGGCGCCGCAAGACCCCCTGGAGCTACGAAATGCGTTACGGATCGACGCTGCACAAGTGCGTCCTCAGCCTCGCTGCTGCCTGCCTGATCGCCGGCCCCGCCGTCGCTGCGCCGCAAGCGGCAATCGGCGATTTCGGACTGGACCTTGCCGGCGGTGATCCCGCTATCCGAGCGGGCGACGACTTCTTTCGGCATGGTGCCGGCCACTGGCTACAGACCGAACAGTTGCCAGCGGACCGTACAACCTGGAGCACGCTCGGCAAGCTGTCAGACCTGTCGCAGCAACGGGTGAGAGCGATTCTCGAGACAGCCGCCGACGGCATGGCGCCGGCCGGCAGTGTCGAGCGCAAGATCGGCGATTACTACGCCAGCTTCCTGGACACGGGGCAGATCGAAACTCTAGGTCTCGCGCCAGCAGCGCCTGCCCTCGCCGCTATCGCCGGCGCAACGACTCACGAGGACATAGCACGACTGCTGGCACGCCCGGACCTCGGCCTGCCGACGCCGATGGAGTTCGGCATCACCCTCGACCGAAAGAATCCCGACCGCTACGTGGTAATGATCAGCCACGGCGGGCTCGCACTGCCCGAACGCGACTTCTACCTGCGTGATGACGAGCAATTCAAGACGATCCGTACGCAGTATCGCGAACACATGCAGCGCTTACTCGCGCTCACCGGCCAGGCGGAACCTACCGTGAGCGCCGCGGCGATTCTGGCGCTCGAGACCGAGATCGCCCGCCTGCACTGGCCGGTCGCGGAGCGACGCGACCGCGATCGCACCTACAACGCAAGGACCCGCGCAGAACTCGACGCGCTGGCGCCCGAATTTCCTTGGGCGGCGACCTTTGAGGCTGCCGGCATCGCGGACATCAAGGACGTCGTCGTCGCTGAACTGTCGGCGATCGCGCCACTGGCAAAGCTGTTCCGCGCCACGCCAGTCGCAACCTGGCGGCAGTACCTCAGCTATCACTACCTGAGCGAGCACGCCTCCCTCCTGCCCACCACAGTGGATGCCGAGGTTTTCTCGTTCTACGGCCACACGCTGAACGGCCAGCCCGAGCAGAAGACGCGCTGGAAGCGCGCCGTCGATGCCACCAACGGCGCGCTCGGCGAAGCGGTCGGGCAGGTCTACGTCGACCGCCACTTCCCGCCGGCGTCCAAAGCCGCGGTGCTGCTGCTGGTCGAGAACCTGCGCCATGCCTACGCCGAGCGCCTCGCGCACTCCTCCTGGATGTCGGCGGAGACACGGGCGATCGCCGCTGAGAAGCTCGCGCTGTTCCGACCAAAGATCGGCTACCCCGACCACTGGCGGGACTACTCGGCGCTGGACATATCGCGCGCCGACGCCTTCGGCAACCGCGTGCGCGCAAGCCTGTACGAATGGCAGCGCGAGGTCGCGCGACTAGGCAAGCCGACTGATCGCGACGAATGGTTCATGTCGCCACAAACCGTCAACGCTTATTACAACCCGGCGTTCAACGAAGTCGTGTTCCCGGCCGCCATCCTGCAGCCACCGATGTTCGATCCGGCGGCGGACCCGGCGGTCAACTACGGCGCGATCGGTGCCGTGATCGGGCACGAGATGGGGCACGGCTTCGATGACCAGGGCTCCAAGTCCGACGCCCATGGCGTACTGCGTCCGTGGTGGAAGGACGCCGATGTCGCCGCCTTCAAGGTACTGGGCGATCGGCTCGCCTCGCAATACGACGCCTACGAACCGTTGCCCGGCATCAAGGTCAACGGTCGGCTGACACTGGGCGAAAACATCGGCGATCTCGGCGGCATCTCAGTGTCCCTGGAGGCCTACCATCTGTCGCTGCATGACCAGCAGGCGCCAGTGCTCGCGCAGCTCAGCGGCGAACAACGCTTCTTCCTCAGCTGGGCACAGGCCTGGCGAACGCTGTATCGCGACCAGAGCCTGCGCAACCAGACGATGTCAGATCCGCACAGCCCGTCGATGTACCGCGTCAACGGCGTGGTGCGCAACGTTGACGCCTGGTACGAGGCCTTCGGCGTCAAGCCAGACGACAAGCTCTACCTGCCTCCGGGCGAGCGCGTTCGCATCTGGTAACCGGGCCGCCCGCGCAGTCGCGCCGCCAACGAAAAAGGGCCCCGGGAGCTTGCGCTCCCGGGGCCCTTCGGTTTCAGTCCGTCAGGACCGAGGCTTACTTGGCAGCCTCTTCCTTCTTCTCGGCCTTCTTGTGGCTGTGCTTGTGGTGCTTCTTGGCCGGCTTGGCTTCGCTGGTGGCGGCCGGGGTCGAGGCCGAGGGCGTAACCGAGGTCTGGGCGAAGGCGGGGGCCGCGAGCGTCAGGGCGGCGGCGAGCAGGGCGATCTTCTTGAACATGAAACGTAACCTCCAGGGTTCTTCAGACATCGCGGCCCAATGGGGCGTCGCAGTTCAATGGTGCGACGATTGCGACCGAATGCCGCGAGTATGAAGCACACTTAATTCGGCTCCAGATGCCCTACAAGGCCCATGCAGATACGGCCTTCCTTTGTGGCTTTCGCGGATAGCCGCTCCGCGCAGCGGTTGCGACCCTCGATCCCCATCCCGGAGACCGCATGGCTCGCCCTCACGTTGAATATCTGCAGACCCAGAGCCTTGCGTGGCAGCCCAGCCCGTGGGCACACCTGGCGGGCTGCCACGTGAAGACCCTCTCCCGCGACCCAGTCAACGGGGCGGCAAGCCTGCTCGTGCGTTTCCCGGCGGGCTGGCAGAACACCTCGCCGGGCTACCTGTCGACGAGCGAGGAAGTCTTTGTGCTGGAAGGCGCCCTCGACCTGGGCGGCCGCCGATGGGGACAGGATTGCTACGGTTGGTTCCCACCGGGCACGGTGCACTCGAGCCGGGGAGCGCCGGACGGGGCGGTAGCACTTCTGTTCTACGACGCCGAGCCCTCCTGGACGCTGGGTCATGGCTTCGCCGAGGGGAACGCCGCGGGCAACGGCACGACCGTGTTTGCCGACGCCTACGAGATGCCCTGGAAGCCGATCGAAATGCGGCCGACGCAGGACGGCTGGGGCGCGAACGAGAAGATCCTGCGGGGCCGTCCGGGGGACGCTGAAAT
>CAIYLH010000003.1 GCA_903927005.1 uncultured Pseudomonadota bacterium | reverse complement strand
GGTGTGCCTCGCTTTCGCTGGCGCGCGATTGTCTCCGAGGTCCAGGTGGGCGGCACGCAGCTCGCGGTCAAGCGCATGGAGTGGGAAGCCACCCGTCGCCTGGGGCGTTCGTTTCAGGTACGGCTGCGCACGGATAGCTGGCGCGACTCATCCGGGGCCCTGTACGCGCCGAACACTCTCGCCGCGATCGATCTGCCGGGCTTGAAGCTCCAGCCGAAGGTATGGCTGATCTCCGATGTGGTGTACCGAAGGGATTCACGCGGCACAACGTGCGACCTGACGATCATGCCGCCCGAGGCGTTTGATGTCATGCCCGACCTGATTTACGCCGCTCCCCCCGACATTAACCGGGTGAACTGATGAGCGCCGAAATGATTGAGCGCGTGTTTCGCCGCGTGCAGATGCTCTTTGGTCGCGGGCGGATCACCCTGATCGATGATTCGGGTCCGGTGCAGATGGCGCAAATGACGACAAACGACGGGATGACGCTCGACGATCGCTATCGACTGACGGAATTCGGGTTTTCCTCTGTGCCGCCGGTCGGCTCTGAGGTTCTCGCCGCTCATATGTCCGGGGACCGGACGGCGGGAGTGGTCATTTCGACCAATCACCAGCCGTCACGCCCGCGCAATCTGGCGCCTGGTGAGTCGATGCTGTACAGCGAGGACGGCAAGTATATTTACCTGACGGCCGCCGGCGGAATCGTGGTCGAGGCCAAGGGTCAGGACGTCACGGTCAACAACGCGACGAACGTCACGATCAACGCCTCGACTCAGATTTTGATGAATACCCCAATTTTGAAAGTGACTGGCGACATCCTGGACAACTCCGGGACCAATACCAAAACGATTGCCCAGATGCGCACGGTTTACGACGGCCACCATCACGGTGGCGTTACTCCTGGCGCCGGATCGTCCTCAACCCCTGACAGCCCGATGTGACCATGGCAGACCTGACGATCGAATGGAGCGAGGCAAGCAACCGGGGCGACCTGGTGCTGGCTGGCGCCGCATTACTGATGGGGCTGGATCTGCAGACTGCGATCCTGATCAGCCTGTTCAGCGATCGCCAGGCCGCGCCCGGGGACGTGATCCCGGACGGATCGAACGACCCCCGCGGCTGGTGGGGTGACAACACGATCGGCTCGCGCCTGTGGTTGCTGAGCCGGTCAAAGCAGACGCAGGACACGCTGCAGCGCGCCTACGACTACATCGCCGAGTCGCTGCAGTGGTTGATCGACGATGGCGTGGTGGCGCGCTTTGACTTGAACTGCGAATGGGTGCGGCCCTCGATGCTCGGCGCCCAGATCATCGCCTACAAGCAAGACGGCACCCGCCTGCTGACTGGCAAATACGTATATGCCTGGAATGGGACAATTTAAATGCCTTTCGCCCGCCCGACACTGACCGACCTGCGCGCCCAGGTCGCAGCCGACATTTCGTCCGGTTTGCCCGGATCGGATCCGCTGTTGCGGTTCTCGGCCCTGAAAATCCTGGGCGATGCCGAGGCAGGTCTGGCCTATCTCCATTACGGTTACACCGACTGGGTATCCAAGCAGGCCAACCCGTTCACAGCAACAGATGAATTCCTCGAGGCCTGGGCCGCGCTGAAAGACGTCTTCCGGCTGGCCGCCACCCGGGCGACCGGTCAGATCACGTTCTCGGGGACCAATGGCACGACGATCTCCTCCGGCACGCCGATCGTGCGCGGGGATGGTGTCGGCTACACCACGACCGCCAGCGCGACCGTATCGGGCGGCGTGGCTGTGGTCAGCGCCATTGCGAATGCCGACGCAACCGGATTGACCGGCGCGTTTGGGAACTGCCAGACCGGCACGGCGATGACGATCACCTCGGCAATCGCTGGGATCACATCTACCGGATCCGTCACGACTGCATTCACCGGCGGCGCGGACGTAGAGACGGATGACAGCCTCCGGTCCCGCATGCTGCAGGCTTACCAGTCCATCCCCCAGGGCGGCGCGCAGAATGACTATGTGTCATGGGCGCTGCAGGTCGCAGGCGTCACGCGCGCCTGGTGCAATCCGAATGGGTTCGGCCCGGGCACGGTCGTGGTTTACCCGATGCTCGATGTCACCGAAGCGGCACACGCCGGATTTCCGCAAGGAACGGGCGGCGTGGCCACGCTTGAGCCGCGGCTATCGACGAAAGCGACGCTCGACCTTTTGGCTGTGGCGAACCATCTTTATCCGCTGCGGCCGGCCACTGCGCTGGTGCTCCTCGAGGCGCCCGTCGCCAGTCCTATCAGCTTCTCGATTTCCGGCGTGCCCACGGCATTGCGTACGGCAGTGACTGCGGCGATCGCGGGAGTTTTCACGCTGTACGGATCACCGATCAGCAATACCCCTGGCCAGAATGGCACGATCGACCTGTCCTATATCGAATCCGCGATTGCGGCGGTTACCGGATCGACTGGATTTGTAATCACGTCACCGGCTGCAAATATTACCGGCACAACGGGGCAGATCCCGACCGTCGGCACGATTACCTGGTCGTGATCCGATGAGCGCACCGAACTATTCCGCCGTCGACTTCACGAGGGCGATCCAGAACCTCATGCCACGTGGGCTGGTCTGGCCGACCGCCCCGGAGTCGGTGCTGGCGCAGGTTATTGCGTCG
The DNA here is from genome assembly GCA_903927005.1 of uncultured Pseudomonadota bacterium. Taxonomy (GTDB): domain Bacteria; phylum Pseudomonadota; class Gammaproteobacteria; order Steroidobacterales; family Steroidobacteraceae; genus CAIKZZ01. Next base: position 2,449 of record CAIYLH010000003.1, on the reverse strand, counting down.
CTGGCGCCAACGTGGGCCCGGCATACCCTTCGCGACAACTACTTGCTGCAGGATGCCTTCCCAGCAACGGCGGTCGAACTGCTGCCGGAATGGGAGGCCGCTCTCGGCCTGCCGGATCCGTGCGCCGGAGCATCGCCCACGCTCCAAGGCCGCCAGGCGCAAGTGGTCGCTCGGTTGACCGGGGTGGGTGGCCAGTCGATCCCGTATTTCATCGCCTACGCCCTGAAGCTGGGTTACACGATCACCGTTACTGAGTACACGCCGTTCCGCATGGGCTGCATGGCGATGGGGCATCGCCTCGGATCTGCTGCTCTTGCGCATACCTGGGCAGTTAACGCCCCGTTGCATACGGTCACTCCGTTCAGGATGGGGCTGTCTGGCATGGGTGAACCGCTCGAATCTTGGGGCAATGCGGTGCTCGAATGCGAACTCAACGAAGTCAAGCCAGCTCACACGCTGCTCAACTTCATCTATTCATAAGGAATCAGCATGTTTCTAACTGACGATCCGACCGCGGTATCGACGCTGCCGACGCCTGGCACGCCAGGGACCCCGGGATATTTCACGGACGGCAATCCGGGATCTGGAGTGCCTGCCACGATTCTGCAGGCCGACTTCATGAACATGATCATGATGGAGTTGCAGAACATCATCCTGGCCGCCAGCCTGACGCCCTCTAAGACCACGTTCAACCAGGTGCTGCAGGCTCTCCCCGCCGCTCTGGCGAGCCGTCCTGAAATGGCAAAGTCTCTCGCGACGAACGGCTACCAGAAGCTGCCCGGCGGCCTGATCATTCAGTGGGGTACGGGAACAGCATCAACGTCGGATTTTGCAAACACACTGCCGATTGCATTCCCAACGGCGAAGTTGTCCCTTGCGCTTGCCGACATTGACCTGAACCCGCTCACGACCTTTGTGTCCGTTTCGGCTTTTACAACGACCGGATTCAACCTTACGGTGAATACCGGGGCAAACCGTAACGTGTTCTGGATCGCGCTCGGATACTAGGAGAAACACAAATGTTTTACTCGAAGACAACCAAAGGCTTCTACGATCCGACGATCCATGGGGCGAACATTCCCCCGGACGCCGTCGAGATCACGGACCAGCAGCACGCCGATCTCTTGAACGGGCAATCGGCCGGCAAGGTGATTACCTCTGACGCGAACGGCAACCCAGAGCTGACCGATCCTCCGGCTCCGACCACCGACCAATTGGCCGCAGCCGCGCGCCAGAAGCGTGACGGCCTGATCACCGCGATTCAATGGCGGCTGTCGCGCTATGAGAACCAGATGGCGCAGGGAATCTCCCCGAACGACACGGCCGACCAATACAAGGCCGTCCTCGTCTACGTTCAGGCGTTGCGCGACCTGACAAAACAGGCTGGATTCCCCGCGACGATCACGTGGCCGACCATTTCAGCCTGATGCCACCCGTAATGCAAACAAGCCGCCTTCGGGCGGTTTTTTTATGCCCGAATCATCAAGAGTGACACGATGACGACCATCACCACAGTGCCAGTTACCTGCAAGGCGATCCGCCCGGATGGCTCGGCGATTGCTGGCGCCATAATTCGGTTTCTGCTCAGTGAGCCGGATACCGAGAACGGCGTCGTCGTCCCGCGCGAGATCCAGGCGACGGCGGACAGTACCGGGACGGTTGTCGCGCAGCTCTGGCCAAACTCGAAGGGCGGGGCGGGCACCACGTACCGCGTCCTGGTCAATGACCCGCTCGGCGGAATCACGAGCCTGGGCACGGCGACTGTTCCGAATTCCGCCTGCAATCTCTGGCAGATCATCGACCTCGGTCCGCCGGCGACGGTTGACGCTGCCACACTGGCCAAAAACGCCGCACAGGCCGCTGCGGCTGATGCCGAGACCAACGCATCAGCCGCGCACGCCGATCGCGTCCAGGCTGATTCTGACGCGACGGCGACGGCCGCTGACCGGGTGCAAACCGGACTTGATCGTGTTGCGACTGGCGCCGATCGTGTCCAGACCGGACTCGACCGCGTGGCCACGGCTGCGGATAGGGTTCAAACAGGCCTAGATCGTGTGTCCACGACCGCCAGCGCCGGCACGGCAACCACTCAGGCGGGGGTCGCCACGACGCAAGCCGGAATTGCCACGACCAAGGCAGGCGAGGCGGCGTCGAGCGCCGACACGACCGCAGCTCTACTGGCTGCATTCCAGTCGGTGTTTTTGGGTGATTTTGCGTCTGACTCGGCTGCTGTTGCATTCGCGGGGTCTCACTCGATCTCCATTGTCGATGGGGTGATGTATCAGAACACGGTCTCGGACAAATTCCGAATCTACAACGGCAGCGCCTGGCAGGACTATGACTCATCGGCTGCGGCCTCACAGTCTGCTGCGGCCCTGAGCGCGGCGGCTGCGGCTGCGAGCGCATCGACGGCCTCGGGAGCTGCGGCGACTGCAACGGGCGTGCTGGC
>CAIYLH010000002.1 GCA_903927005.1 uncultured Pseudomonadota bacterium | reverse complement strand
GAAAGCAGTAGCCGTTTTGCGCCGCAACATTATTTCGCCCTTTGCGTGTCGCGAGTTCGCGGGAATCTAAACTGGGCAATATCGCAGCAACCTAATTTTCGCCTTCTCATTTGCTTGACGACAACAAGACAATTGAATTAGATTCAAGTGGCCGGCCATTGAACTATGGGGTTTGGGGCGCGGCGATTAAAACTACATACGATTGACGATGATCAGAGGGAAAAAACTAGGGCGAATTCTGCGATCCGTCGCGCGGTAACTACTGCGCTATTGGCCTCGACGCTCGGCGGCCTCGCGCCGGTCGGTGTTGCGCTGGCTCAGTCCGAGGCAAAGCCTGGTGTGCTCGAAGAGATTGTCGTTACTGCCAGAAAGCGCGAGGAAAGCCTGCAGAACGTCGCGATGGCTGTTAGTGCTTTCGGTCAGGCCAGCATCGATAGCCGGTTCGCCACTAGCATCGCCGATATCGTTGACGTATCTCCGAACATCATCATTGATGACACGAAGCAGGGCCCAGGCGGCGTTGCCGCGATCTACATTCGCGGCGTCGGCATTGCCGACGTCGAGAGCAGCTTCGAGCCGGCGGTAGGCGTTGTCGTCGATGGCATCTTCCTTGGTCGCTCGTCCGGTTCGATCACGCAGGTTCTGGATGCCGAGCGCGTCGAAGTATTGCGCGGTCCGCAGGGGACCCTGTTCGGCCGAAACTCCATCGGCGGCATCATCAGCGTCACCAAGACCAAGCCCACCCACGAGCTGACGGGCCGGATGCGGGCGAGCTACGGCAACTACGACACGACGGCGTTCGACGGCTATATCAGTGGCGGAATGTCGGACAACCTCGCGGTGAAGTTGACCTACTCGAACCATAACCAGGCCAAGGGCTTCTTCTGGAACCCGATCAACAACACTCACGACGGCGCGACGGCGTACCAGATGTACGGCGCCGAGCTGCTGTGGACCCCGCGTTCGGATCTCGAGTTGTCATACTCGGTAACGCGCGAGGAGACCACGCAGAAGTCGCAAGTGCTGTTGAACGTGGGCAAGGAAGGACAGCTGTTCTGCGATGCTTATAATTTCTGCTCGCCGAACCTGCAGACGCCGATTTCGGGTGGACGTTACATTACTTTCCAGAACGGCCCGACCCATGGATCGTTCAATGCCAACACCCACATCGTCTCTGCAAAGTGGACGCTCAGCGATTCTGACTCGATCAACTACCTGTTCGGCTATCGCAACAGTGACGAGAAGACTCTCGAAGACTGGGACGGTACGCCGCTCACGCTGTACCACACCTCCCGTCCGGAGACCTACAGCCAGCTTAGCCACGAGGTGCGGTGGACGCACACCGGCGACAAGCTGAAGTTCGTGGCGGGCCTGTATGACTTCAACATGCAGTACACGCTGGACATGGAGAGCTACATTGGCTTCGCGGTGCCGGACACGGTGATCACCGTGTACCAGATGTCGCACCAGAACATTAAGGCTTACGCTGGCTTCTTCGAGGCCGACTACGCTTTCGCCAAGGACTGGAGCCTGACTGTCGGTGGTCGTTACGGCAAGGATGAAAAGGGCTCGCAGATCACGAAGCTGTCCTCGATCAGCCAGCCGAATGGCGTGCATGATTCGTGGCAGAAGTTCACGCCGAAGGTTGCGTTGAACTACAAGATGACGCCTGACGTCATGATGTACGCGCTGTTCTCGACGGGCTACCGGTCGGGTGGATTTGCTGGCCTTTCAAGTACCCAGGGTGCGGCAGACAAGCCGTATGAGCCTGAGACGGTCAATAACGTCGAAGTTGGCTTCAAGAGCCAGTGGCTGGACAACCGGCTGCGCTTCAACGTCGATGTGTTCTCAATGGACTACAAGAACAAGCAGGAAGAGCAGAACGTTCACGTTGACGTCGGTACGGGCGTCGAGACGATCGTAGCTAACGCCGCGACGGCGAAGATCACCGGTCTTGAGGCCGAGTTCGTCTACCTGCCGCTTGCGATTCAGGGTCTGACGTTGTCCGGTAACCTTGGCCTGCTCGACGCGAAGTACAAGAACTTCGTGGCCGACGTAGGTCGTGGCGGTGTGACCAACAACGACGACCTGAAGATGCGCCGTTCACCCAAGGTGACTGGTGCGCTCGAGGTCAAGTACGAGACGCAGATGGGAGTTGGCAAGGGCGGCGTTCGGGTTGGGTATCACTACATCGCGCAGGAGGAGGTTTCTTTCCTAAACGTGCCGGAGACGCATAACGGTGCGCAGCACTTGTTGGACGCCTCGATCAAGTACGATGTCGGCAAGACGACCTTCAGCGTCTACGGCCGGAATCTGACCAACGTGGATTCCTACCAGATCGGCTTTACCGCGGGTGGTGTCGTTCCTGGTCAGTCGCTGTGGAGTTACGCGGCGCCGCGTGATCCGCGGACCTACGGCTTCCAGGTCGAATACAAGCTGTAAGGTATCCGGTGGGGCCAGGCAAGACGCCCGGCCCCACCCTCGCCTCGCATGCGGGCTGCGCGGGCGCGACTTGTTCGGTCACGCCCGGTCGTGCTTCGATCGCGATATAGGTAGGATCGCCCGCAAGTTGGTTCGATCCCACGGAGTTCCTACAGATGCGTCTTAAAGACAAAGTGGCCGTCATTACTGGCGGTGCGATGGGTATCGGTGCAGCGAGCGTGCGACGTTTCGTCGACGAGGGTTGTCGCGTAGTGATCGGCGACATCCAGCGGGGTCCGGCTGAGGCGTTCGCCAGGCAGTTTGGCGATGCAGTCGCTGTCGCGGTGTGTGATGTGACGAGCGAAGATCAGGTCGCGGCGCTGGTGGACCTTGCCGTGAGCCGCTTCGGCAAGCTCGATATCATGTTCAACAACGCCGGCATCGTTGGGGCCGTAGGGCCTATCGAAACGACGCCTGCGGCCGAGTGGAAGGCGACCATGGCCATTCTGCTGGACGGCGTCTTCTACGGCATGAAGCATGCGGCGCGCGTCATGAAGCCACAAGGCAGCGGAAGCATCATTAGCATGGCGAGTACCGCTGGGTTGATGGGCGGGCTCGGCCCGCACGCGTATGCCGCGGCCAAGCACGCGGTCGTCGGCATGACCAAGAATGTTGGCGCGGAGCTTTGTCACTACGGAATTAGGGTCAACGCGATTGCGGCAGCGAGCATGGCTACGCCAATGGTGGCGAGCGTGCTGACCGGCAGCCCGGATAAGATCGAGGAGGCGAAGGCGATCCTCGCGAGCGTTTCACCCTTGAAGGGGCGCCCCGGCTTGGCGGAAGACGTCGCCAACGCGGCTCTATGGCTTGCCAGCGACGAATCCGGCTATACGACCGGGCACACGCTGACGACGGATGCTGGCACCACGATCGGTGCGACCGCCAACAAGCCACATTTCAGTGAATACCAGCCAATGATCCGGGAGTCTGGCCGCAAGGGACTCTGAGGCGAATCAGGTCGGCGGTATAGCCGCCAGACGTAACTAAATTAGCGGAGGTAGAAAAAGTGTCGGATCTGAACATGGAGACGCTGCTCGAAGTGGCCCGCATTGAACGGGTTCTGAACCTGTATGCGTTCTCGCTGGATGCAGGCGATTGGGCGGCGCTTGACGGAGTGTTCACCGAGGGTGCGACTGCCCACTTCCAGGGCATCGGAAATTTCGATGGCCGTGCCGCGATCGTCGCATTGATTAGCTCGGTACTCGGGCAGGCCGGCGCCACGCAGCACCTGTTGGCAAACTTCATGATCGACGTCAATGGATCGAAGGCCAAGGCAAAGTGCTACCTGCAGGCGATCCACGCCGGCAAGGGTAAGTTTGAAGGCCAAAAGATGACAGTCTGGGGCGAATACCGCGACGATCTTGAGCGTACCGCCGCCGGCTGGCGCATCGTGCATCGGGATCTCGCGGGAATTCATGCCGAGGGCGACATTGGCATGGCGATCATTAGCAGTAGTTAAAAGCGACATTTCTGTCGGTATCCGGGTCCGCACAAGTCGCGGATTGGCCGCGTTGGTCCCGAACTAGAGACGCGGCTGAGCCCCGGGCAAGCCTGCGCTAGAGCTGCTGACGGAGGCGGGGGTTAGGCGGGCCGGCGCAGATCGTGACCTGCTGCACCCCGCGCCCGTGCACAATACGTCCGTTGCCGGGCGCCACGCTCGTGGTGACGGAGCCCGATGAAAAGCCATTCCCCTGTCGATCCCGCCGCCGAGGCGGCTGCTGTCACGCTGGCACTGAAGGTCGTTCCCGCCGACGCGCGGCCGCCGAGCCGCCTGCAGCGTAAATTCAACAAGATCGTCGAGCAGCTGACCCAGCAGCGCGGCGAGCTGCAGCGCTGGCAGCTCTTTCGGGAGCACTACCAGCGCAAGCTCGCGGCGGATTATCAGCCACTGGCGAAGCGCTTGCGCGAGCGGCGAGTCTCGATGGTGACGCTGCTGGACCGGGCGATGGATGGCCGCGAGCTCGGCAAGCGAGAGCGCGACAAGGTCCGGGAAATTCTGCGTTTCATGCTGGCCGAGCTGCTTGGCGAGTCCGAAGATACCGAACTGATTCGGATCCACGACAAGTATGCCGAGGTGAGTTACCAGGACCGCAAGCTCGGGCGCCTGGACGAGATGCGTGCGCTGGCGAGTGAGGAGTTTGGCATCGACGTAGCGGCCTATGACGGCAGCGACGATCCCGACGAGCTCGCGCAGTGGCTTAAGGATCAGCTGCGTGGGGTCGCCGCGGAAGGGCAGCCCGATGTGGACCCGGAGGCGCCAAAGGGCGCGCGGGCGAAGAAGCGGGAAGCGGCCAAGGCGGAAGTGGCTGAAGGGGGCACCCGTGCGGTCCGAAATGCCTTCCGCAAGCTCGCCAGCGAGCTGCATCCGGACCGCGAGCCGGACCCTGAAGAACGGGCGCGCAAGACTGAGCTGATGAAGGAGGTTAACCAGGCCTACAAGGACGCGAACCTCCTCGCTCTGCTGGAGTTGCAGTTACGTCTGGAGCAATTGGATACGTCCTCGTTTGCGGGGCTCGCCGAGGAACAGTTACGCCACTACATCCACGTTCTGGAGGAGCAGTCGCGCGGCATGGCGGAGGAGATCGGCGAGCTGATCCAGCCGTTCACGGTCGCGTTTGGCGGCTCGGCGCCACGCAAGCTGACGCCTGACGTTGTCTATAGAGCGCTGGAAAACGATATTCGTGATTTGAAGGGCGTCTTGCGCGAGGTCGAAGAGGACCTCAAGGCGCTGCAGGACGTCCGCGTGCTGAAGGGCAGCCTCGAGCGTGTCCGTGCCGACAGTCTTGACGACGATGAGGCGTGGGATACGTACGATGGGCGCCGACGCCCCCGTCGAGGGGGACGCCGGGCCTGATACGCCCCGCTTGGGCGCTCGATCTATTTCTGGTCAGCGTAGATCTTGATCAGCCGATACAAAAACTCGCGACCTTCGAGTAACGACTTCACGCCGATATACTCGTTCAGGCCATGGATATGGCCCAGGTCCGGGCCGACGAAGATCGGTTCGATGCCGTAGGTCGGGATGCCTACGGCGTTGGTGAACTCGCCGTCCGTTGCGCCGGCCTGCAGGATGGGCAGCACCGGCACGCCGGGCCAGAACTCGTTGGTCAGCTTCTGAATCGGCCCAAGGATCGCGGCCGTCAGCGGCGGCGCCGCCGAGGTGGGGCCGCGCGTTTCCTGCGTCGTCACCTTGACGGCCGGGTCGCCGGCAAGCTCGGCGAGCTTGGTGCGGACAGTCTCCGGCGTGACGCCCGGGAAAATACGGCAGTTGACCGTCGCTCGCGCGCGCTGCGGCAGCGCGTTGGTCGCGTGCCCCGCATCCAGCAGCGTCGCCACGCAAGTAGTGCGCAGCGTCGCATTCCAGCTGGGGTCCTTGGCGGCGACCACGGCGATCGAGCTGGTGTCGGCCGGATCTTTCAGAAAGCCGTTCATCGCGTTCGCAACGGCCGTCTCGCCCTTGCCGGCCTGGATCTTCGCCATGCCGGTGAAGTAGGCGCGATTGGCGTCGTTGAACTGCGGTGGGAAGTCGTACGCGCCGATCTTCGTCAGTGCCGCGGCCAGCCGGTAGATCGCGTTGTCCTTGACGGGGCGTGAGCTGTGACCGCCGGGGTTCGTCACTTCGAGCTGGTAGTTCTGCGGGAACTTCTCGCCTGCCTCTACATCGAGCGAGACGCGATTTCCGGCCGCGTCCAGCTCGCCGGCGGCGCCCTCGTTGATGGCGAAAGCCGCGTCGATCAGCTCGCGGCGGTTCTTGGTGAGCCACTCGGCACCGTTGAGCGCGCCGGAGGTTTCCTCGCCGCAGGTCAGCGCGACCTTCAGCGTGCGGCGCGGTACGTAGTGCTCGCTGCGATAGCGGATCAGCAAGTCCACCCAGATCGCCGCCTCCGCCTTGTCGTCGGAGGCGCCGCGGGCGTAGAACGAGCCGTTTTCCTCCACCAGCGTGAACGGGTCACGCGTCCAGTCCTCGCGCTTGGCCTCGACGACGTCGATGTGGGCCATTAGCAGCACCGCCTTCTGGGCGGGGTCGCGGCCCGGGTACACGGCGACGAGGCCGCCTTCCTTAGGGTGATCCGGCGCGACGTACAGGTGCAGGTCGCTGTCCGGGAAACCGGCGCCTTTCAGCCGCGCAGCCATCCGTTCGGCGGCCAGCGTGCAGCTGCCGGCTGACAGGGTGGTATTCGTTTCTACCAGTTCCTTGTAGAGCGAGCGGAAGCGCTGTTCGCCGGCTGGTGTGTCCTGGGGTGGTGCCGCGGTCACCGTGAGGGTGACTAGCGAGGCGGCGAGAGCGAGTAGGCGCTTCATGTCGATCTCCGAGGGAGGGTGGACGATTAGACGACGGCGGGATGCATCATGCAATGCCTGCCGAGAGAGGGCAGGGGTGAACGGCGAACTGGGTGCGCAGGTCGTGGAGGGTGCCTTCGATATGGAAAGCGAGCAGGGACTCGACGCGCTTCTCGTCGCGGTCGAGCCACGCCTCCAGCAGTGCGCGGTGCTCCAGGTGGGCCCGCGCGTCACGGCCGGCAGGCTTAAGGTGCGCGACGACGTAGCGCTCTGCGAGGATCGCCAGTCGCTCCACTAGTTGCGTCGTCAGCAACCGCCCACCAGGGCGCACCAGCTGCGTGTGGAAATCGCGATTCTTGACGGCGACATCGGCAAGGTTGCGCTCGGCGGCGTTCTCAAGCGCATCGAAGGCGTCGCGCGCGCGCTTGCGTTCAGGTTCGGTCGCAGCGCGGGCCGCGCAAGCCGCGGCACGCGGCTCGATGCTCAGCCGTAGCGCGAAGATTTCGTCCGCTTGTTCGCTAGACATGGACTGGACAACGTAGCCCCGGTTCGCATGGCTGACCAGCAGGCCTTCCTGCTCAAGCCGGCCGAGCGCTTCGCGCACGGGAATCTTGCTGATCCCCAGTTCGCCGGCGAGCGCGTCCTGACGGATTGGCTCGTCGCCGGCGAGGTCGCCCTTGGCGATCCTTTCACGGACGATCTCGAAGACGCGCTCGGCGAGCGTGCGCACGACGATGCTCATGGGCGGTCGGCCAGCGCAGCTGCTTTTAGGGGGTCTTGCTGGGAGTCAGCGACGGCCGGGTTGCCGCGGCCTTCTCGACCATCGCGATCACCTCCGCGCGACGCTCGCCGAGCAGCGGGAAGCGCGGCGGCAGTACGCGCTCGGAGCCGCGGCCCATGACCTGTTCGGCGAGCTTGATCGACTGCACCAGATCGTGGTCGGCGTCGAGGTGCAGCAGCGGCATGAACCAGCGGTAGATTTCCAGCGCCTTCGCGTGATCGCCGCGATTGAAGGCCGCGACCAGTTCGACGGATTCCTTCGGGAATGCGTTGGTCAGGCCCGAGACCCAACCCTTCGCGCCCAGATAGAGCCCTTCGAGGGCGACGTCGTCGAGCCCGGCAAACAGCGTGAAGCGTTCACCGAACGCATTGAGCAGGTCCGTGAACCGGCGTGTGTCGGGTGCAGACTCCTTCAGTGCGACGATGTTCTTGATCGGTGCAAGTGCCGTGAGCACGTCGTTGCCGATCACGGTGCGGTACGCCGGCGGGTTGTTGTACAGCATGATTGGCAGCGAGGTATTCTGCGCTACGCCAAGGAAGTGCGCGGTCAGTTCATGTGACTTCGGCACGTACACCATCGGCGGCAGCAGCATGAGCCCGTCTGCGCCGGCCTTTTCGGCCGCCTGCGTGTAGCGGATCGCACGACGCGTGTCGTATTCCGAGACACCCGTCAGTACTGGCACGCGGCCGGCGACCACCTCGACGATCGCGGTCAGCACCGAGACCTTTTCATCGAAGTCGAACGAGTTGTTCTCGCCCACCGTACCGAGCGCGATCACGCCGTTGATGCCGTCGCGGACGAGGTTGTCGACCGTGCGCTGGGTCATTTCCAGATCGATCGCAAGGCTGGCGGTCAGCTGCGTGGTGACGGCCGGGAATACGCCTTTCCAGTGGATCGACATGGGGTGACTCCTGTTGAATATCGGATATCGTATACAAAATTGGCATTAACGCAAGCCTCGTCCTAGGCAGGCGCAGAGAGCTGCTCTCGCCCGGCATGGCCGGTCGGCGGCGCCGGCACGCCTAATCAAAGGCAATGGCGGGCAGTCATGGAGGAGCCCAACATCGCCGTGGGCGCAGCGACTAGAGGGACAGCGTTTCAGTCGCTTCCGGAGCTAAAAGTCAGCCGCTACTGTCCCCAACCGGAGGTGCGCAGGGAGTGCACTCGCACCACCTCTTCCTGATCCAGGCCCTCGAGCGCGGCCTCGACGTTGCGAAGGTCAGTCTCAAGTTCCGGCAGCAGCACGTTTTCGATCGCGCGGGTGCGCCGCTCGGTGCGTAAGTACTCCTCCGCGAGACGCAGCAAGGAGCTTTCCAGTGCCGCCAGCGAGGCAGCTACTGTTAGTAGTGGGGGCACTGTATCGATGCAAGCCTGGATCGCGCTGCTGCTGGATACTGCGGGCCATGCCGCTGAGCCCACTTCGGTCTGTATCGCCGCGGAAGTGATCTCGACGCCCAGCACCGACTCGACGCGACGCGTCAGGACGACATTTAGCGTTGCAGGTGGCCACGCCTCAAGGTCGTTCAGGCCGTGAGCGCCCAGCGCCTCCCGTAGCCGCTGCAGTAGCCTATCCCAGTGCGCGGCAAGCTCGCTGCGCTGCCGCTCAAGGTCCTGCAGGCCGCGCAGGATCCTGGCCGCGAGCAGCATGCGCCGCTCGTCGAGCAACTCGTAGCCCTCGCGGACCAGCCGCCGCTCGTCGAGTAGCTCCAGCAGCGCGATGCGGGTGGGCGCGATCTCCCGCTCAGGCACGGCCGTCATCCGCGAAGTGCGCCGCGAGCTGCGCACGTGACAGGCGCGTCAGTTCCGCAGGCGGCAGCCGCTGCAGGACCTGCCAGCCGATCTCCATGCTCTGCTCGAGCGTCCTGCCGTGCGACTGTGCGACGATGTTTTGTTCGAAGGCGCTGGCAAAGTCGAGATGGCGGCGGTCAACGTCGGTGAGTGCCTCCGCGCCCATCACGCTCGCCAGTACACGGATGTGGACAGCGCGGGCATAGGACGCGAACAGCTGGTTGGCAAGAGCCGGATGATCGGGATGCGTGTAACCCTTGCCGATGCCGGCGGACATCAAGCGCGACAGGCTGGGAAGCACCCGAACCGGTGGATAGATGCCCTGCCGGTCCAGTTCCCGGTCGAGCACGATCTGGCCTTCAGTGATATAGCCGGTCAGGTCCGGAATCGGATGGCCGATGTCATCGGCGGGCATCGTCAGTACAGGCAACTGCGTGACGGTACCCTCGATCCCACGCAGGCAGCCGGCGCGCTCGTACAGTGACGCGAGGTCCGAGTACATGTAGCCGGGGTAGCCTTTGCGGCTGGGAACCTCGCCGTGGCTGGCCGAAACCTCACGCAGTGCCTCACAGTAGTTCGTCAGGTCTGTCAGCACGACCAGCACGTGATGGCCTTCCTGGAACGCGAGGTATTCCGCTGCCGTCAGCGCGTAGCGCGGAGTCAGTAGCCGTTCCGCGCTGGCATCGTTTGCGCGGTTAAGGAACATGACCGTGTGGCCGAGCGCGCCACTGGACTCCATCGTCGATCGGAAGTATTCCGCGGAGTCAGCCGAGACGCCGATGCCGGCGAACACCACGGAGAACTTTCCCGCCATGCCGGTTCGCAGCCGTGCCCGTAATGCGATCTCGGCGGCGAGGCGGTCGTGCGGCAGGCCGCCGCCCGAGAAGATTGGCAGCTTTTGGCCGCGGACCAGGCTGTTCATCAGGTCGATAGTGGTGACGCCGGTCTCGATGAAGTCGCGCGGCAGTTCGCGGTGCGCGGGATTGATCGCCGCACCATCGATCGGCAGGCGCTGGACCGCCGGTACTGGCGGGCCGCCGTCGATCGGTCGTCCCAGTCCATCGAAGATCCGCCCAAGCAGGCCCGGTCCCACGGCGAGGGTTAGCGGCTCGGCGCTGAAGCGCACGCGCGTGCCGCTGAGCGACAGTCCAGTGGTGGATTGCAGCACTTCCACGATCAGGCGGTCGGTTTCCACCGCGGCGATCCGTCCGAGCCGGATCGCGCCGTCGGGCCCTTCGACCTCTACCGCAGTGTTAAGCCCAACGTTAACGGTACGCTGCAGGAACAGCAACGGACCGTCGATGCGCGTGACGACGCCGCTGGCGCTGATATCAGGGCGCATGGTTCGCCGCCAGCGCGAGCACGATCGCCTCCACTTCGCGCCCGAGTTCTTCGATCCCCGCAAGGTCGGTCTCGCCGTGTTCCTCGCCCAGGCGTTTCAGCCGCGGCAAGACGGGGAGCGCGACGAGCGTGCGGATCGGGACGCCGCGCGCGAGGGCAGCCTCCGCCAGTTCTACGAATCGCATGACTAGGCGAAGCATCGCCGACTGACGTGCCGGAGAGCAGTAGCGATCGGCGACTGAGAACGACGATTGCTGCAGCAGCGCCTCGTTGACCAGATCTGCCAGCAGCAGTGTCAGTTGCTGCGGCGCTGGCAGCGCATCCTTGCCGACGATTCTTGCCATGCGCTCCAGACGCGCCTGTTGGCCGAGAAGGTCCAGCAGGCGGCGGCGGTGCTCGAGCCAGTTGCTGTTGCCATTTGCCTGCCACCAGGCGGTGACACGGCCTGCGTCCTCGCTGTAGGAGGTCAGCGGATTGACCGCGGGGTAGAAACGAGCTCGCGCGCGTTCCGGGTCGAGCGCCCAGAACGAGCGCACAAAGCGACGCGTGTGCATCGTTACCGGTTCGGAGAAGTCGCCGCCCGGAGGGCTGATTGCGCCAATCACCGTGACCGAGCCTTCGTCGCCGCCGAGCGTACGAACGCGCGCCGCGCGCTCGTAGAAGCTAGCCAGTCGCGAGCTGAGGTAGGCAGGGTAGCCCGCTTCGCCCGGCAGCTCGCCCAAGCGCCCAGAAATTTCCCGCAGAGCCTCGGCCCAGCGACTGGTCGAGTCCGCCATCAGCGCGACGTGCAGTCCCTGGTCGCGCAGGTATTCGGCGACGGTGATCGCTGTGTAGATGCTCGCCTCGCGCGCGGCGACCGGCATGTTCGATGTGTTGGCGATGATCACGGTTCGTTCAAGCAACGGCCGACCCGTGCGAGGGTCCTCGATGACCGGAAGTTCGTTGAGCACTTCGGCCATCTCGTTGCCGCGCTCGCCACAGCCGACGTAGACGATGACGTCGGCATCGCACCACTTGGCGAGCGCCTGCTGCAGTACGGTCTTGCCGGTGCCGAAGCCGCCAGGTAATGCCGCCCGGCCGCCGCGCGCGATCGGGAAGAGTGTGTCGAGAATTCGCTGGCCAGTGATCATTGGCGTGGAGGCCGGCAGTCGCGCAGCCACTGGCCGCGCCATCCGTACTGGCCAGCGTTCCAGCAGTGACAGGCTTCGCTCCCTTCCCTGTGCATCGACGACCGCACATAACGACTGATGGTCTTCGTAATCGCCGGCAGTCGAAATCGACGCGACCACGCCGTCAACGCCGGGCGGTGCGCGCACTAGGCTCAGCCGCCCGGCTTGCGGGGCTCGCGCCCACACCTGTCCGGCGACGAGTCGCTCGCCGACTTTGATGCGTGGCTCGAAGGCGAAGCGCTGTGCGACACGTAGTCGCTCGCCTGCAGCGAGAAATGGTGCGTCTAGGCCGGTCAGTGGGCGCAACAGGCCGTCGTAGATCTGCCCGAGCAGTCCCGGTCCGAGCAGAACCGATAGCGGCGCCTCGGTGCCGCGTAGCGGCGCCCCTGGCTCGAGGCCCGCAGTGTCCTCGTAGACCTGCGCGATCAGCTCGTCGCCCTTCAATTGCACTACCTCGCCCAGCAGACCGCGCTCGCCGACGGCGAGCGCCTCGTAGATCTGGAAGGGCCCGTGCATCCGTGCGTGAATCACTGGTCCTGCAGCCCAGGTGAGCGTGGCCTCGCTCATGGCGTACTCCGTGCGTCTTGTAGCGCCGCGAGGAAATTCGACACGAGCGCAGTCCTGTCGGCCAGCAGTCGATTGGTGGTTGCGTCTATCCAGGTGTCGCCCGCACCGATCCTCAGTCCGGCGGTGGCAGGACTCTCGCGCCACTGGCGAATCGTGGCGCCATGTGTGGCAGCCAACGTCTCGACGGCCTGCCGCTCGATGTCACTCATTCCATTGGCAGCCTCTATCGTCCACTCGCGGCTGCGGAGGATGCGCACCGCGGTTGCGAGCGCAGTCGCACACCAGTCTTTGCGCAGATCAGGCGCCTGCCAGCGCGCGGCGAGCATGTCTGGGAGTTGAGCGAGCGCGCGCTCGGCAAGTTCGCGGGACAGGCGAAATGAATCGACGCGGCGCTGCTCCTCGCATTGGATATCGGCAGCGCGGCAACGCTCTGCGATACGGCGGCGCTTTTCCGCAACGGCCGTGTGCAGCCGCTGCCGTGCATCGCGCCTGGCCTGCTGGCGCAACGAGTGGCACTCGGCCTGCGCATGCGCGCGTAATTCATCGGTCGCCGCTGCCGCCTCGTCGCGCACTCGCGCGATCAAGGCCTGCGCCTGCGCGGTTGCGATGGCGCTCATGCCTCCAGCCCCAGTGCGCGGCGAACGCGCGCTTGTACGTCGAACTGTTCTGCTCCTGGTCCGGGTAGCACCAGCACTAGCGGCCGGCCGGTACGGCGGGCGACCTCCAGAACCGAGTTGGGCAGTTCTGCGGCGCATGCCGGTGAGAGTAGTACGAGGTCCGCGCCGTCAGCCTGTGCGGCGCGGAACGCATCCATCGCCGTTCCTGGGGCGGCGGTCCGCACGCCAGCACCGGCCAGCGCGAAGGGCATATTCAAGACCCGGCTGCCGATCACGATCACGCCGCCGGCCACGTCACGAGACCCGGTTGAAGATCAGTACCGCGACAATCAGGCCATAGATCGCGATTCCTTCGGCCAGGCCCACCAGCACGAGCAGCCGACCGAAAAGCTCCGGCTTCTCGGCGAGCGCGCCGACAGCCGCCGTGCCGACAGTTGCGACCGCGTAGCCAGCAGCGAGTGTTGCCAGTCCCGCGGCCGCGGCGGCGGACGCGAATGCCCAGCGCACGAGGTCCGGGTCCATCGCGACCCGCACTCCCTGCGCGGTGGCGGGGCTCGCGAACAGCCAGCTGACCAAGGCGCCGGTAACGACTAAGAGTGTCAACAGCGTTGCAGCAGCAACGATCTTTCTACCGAGTGTCATGGCGACTCCTTAATTGGATGCCGCACCGGGCGGCGGTGCCAGTGGTCGCAGGGGGCGGCCATCGGCGTGAAGAAAGCGGATGAAAAACTCGAACAGCACCAGCCTGGTCGTCTGTATCCCGACTACGACGCCCTCGACCACGACCATCAGCAGGTTGCCTAGCAGCAGCACTAGCCAGAAGCCCGCCCCATGGCCACCGGTGGCTTCGGCGATGCCGACAATGGCCGCAGACAGGCCCGCGTGGGCGAGCGCGAAGGCGCCGACCCTAGCGAAGGAAATCGTGTTCACGATCAGTTGCAGGAGTGTCTCGATCGATTCGCCGATTGCACTGCCAGCCGTTCGCAGGTTGGCGATCATCGGTCCTGCGACCGCCCAGGCCAGACCCAGTGCCACTGCGGTTAGGTATCTCGTCGACAGCAGGCTGCCGAGCATGCCTACGTAGGCGACGAGCAGCCCGCCGCGATGCAGCAGCCAGTGACCGCCTGCGCCGCGCCACACGTGGGTTAGTGCATCGAGCAGCAGGCCGCCGCCAATCACCAGCCCACCGACCACGATGCTTGATGCCAACACGGTCAGCGGCGCCTGCAGTGGATGCAGCCAGAGCGGGGCGATCAGGTCTTCCCGTGCGGCTAGGCTGCCGAAGACCCAGCCGAACAGTGCTGCGCACAGTCCACCCGGGACGAGCAGCCGCAGTGCCGGCGCTCGGTGCCAGGCCAGGACGCCGGCGAGAAGCAGCAGCAGTCCCTGCGCTACGTCGCCGAACATGACGCCAAACAGCAGCGGTGCGAGGCCGGCCACGACGACGGTGGGATCGGCCTCACCGGCACGTGGCGTGCCGATCAGTCGGACGAACAGTTCAAAGGGCTTCAGCCATGAGGGATTGGCGAATATCACCGGGGTTGCGGTGCCGCGAGGGGGGTCGGGGTAGTGCAACAGGTGGGGCAGGGTCGAGCGCTGTAGGGCAGCCTCGAGTACGCGGCCGTGGGGGTCTGCAGTCCAGCCGGTCACCCACGCGAAGTGCTCTGTTGCAGGTAACCGCGGCACGTTGGCGACGAGCCATTCTAGGAACGTAAATCCGGCGAGTCTCGCCGCGAGGTGATGACGAAGTTCCAGCTCGTCGAGTATCTTGCATAGCCGATCAAGGTCGGCGTCGAGCGCGGTAATGCGCTCGAGGAGCGTTGCCTTGGCAACGGCTGGGTCGAGTGATAGCCCTGTCGGCAACAGCAGTCGACGCGCGTGGCGCGGGGCAAGTTC
The DNA here is from genome assembly GCA_903927005.1 of uncultured Pseudomonadota bacterium. GTDB lineage: Bacteria > Pseudomonadota > Gammaproteobacteria > Steroidobacterales > Steroidobacteraceae > CAIKZZ01. The sequence goes on along the minus strand of CAIYLH010000002.1, from coordinate 28,287 downwards.
ACGGTCCAGCGTCAGGCAGTCCTCGGCGCCCGCGAGGGCGGCAAGGTATGTGCCGTGTGGGCCTGCGAACGTCACTGCGAGCAGTCCTGACGGCAGCGGCGGTAGTGGCTCGGTGAGTGCATACAGGCGCGCTGCCAGTAGTCGCGTGCACCGGGAAAGCTCAAGCAGCGGCGCTGCAGTGGTTGCCGCCGCCAGCAGTTCGGTCAGTTCAGCGAGGTTCGCACGCTCGGTGTTTGTTCGTTGCAGTGCCGTCAGTGCAGGCTCAGCCTGCAGCGCCCAGGCACGTACTTCGGCGAGCGCATCTTGGGCGCCGGCGAGCGACTCCGGCGGCGGCAGCGCGGGGTTTTTTTTTGGCTCGGGCCAGTAGGGGCGATAGCGTCTGGCGAGCTCCGCGAACTCGGCGAGCGTGGCGGCATAGTCAGGTAGGGCGACTGCGCGTTCAGGCGAGCTGTGTGCCTCGAGCTCGACCTCGCCCGTCGCGGCAAGGATGCTCAATACCGCGCCCAGGCTGTCGCGGTCAGTCAGTAGTTCGAACCATCGTGCGGTGGTGGGCTTCAGCGCCATGACGCTTCCGCCGCCACAACTAACAGCGCTGCGTGGCCGCCGCGTATCCGTTGCAGGGTGAGCGCCACCAGGCCGAGGTGGGCGAATCCGGCGACAGGTGTGCCGGCGGTGCGCCGAAATAGCCGTTCCAGTCGTGCGGTATTTGACGACAGCTGCGAGGCATCGGTCACGCTGTTATCGGCGTGCAGCGCGGCGACCTTGTCGAGTTGCCGAGCGACGGATAACGCCGGCCCCGGCCAGCTTCTGCGCCAGGCGGCCTTCCAGACGGCTGCCAGCGGCTCGTTCGCCGCAAATGCGCGGGCTATCTCACGGCCGTAGCGCTCCTGCAGCAATGCTAGGCGTGCGTCGGCCTCGCTGTGTGCGATCGGCCCGAGGAAGTTATCGTTCCTCAGCCAGGCGGGAATCGAAGTGTTAGCCCGCAGTAACGCGAGGCTCCCCAGATCCGCGTGTGCGCGGAAGACCACGAATGCTGGCGTCCACGCCGGCGCGTGCCAGCGTGCGACTTCGGCGCACGCGTCACGCCACGTCCAGCGCAAGCCTGCCTCAAACGCGTCCGCGTCGGGCGCCACTCCGGCGTTGGCCACGAATGGCGCAAACGGGCCGTGGCGAAGGGCTTCATGCAGGTGGGCCACACTGCGGCTCGCGTCGATGACGCTGAAGTCGTGCGGTGCCGCCCGCGTTGCGAAACGTGCTTGTACGCGGGCCTGTGCATAGCCCTGTCGTGCCGCGCTCATTGCGCAGCGCCCGTGAGTCGTGCGGCCAGCTGTGTGACGGCCGCTTCGATCCGGAATTCGTCTGGCTGGGCCGGCGCGCGCTCCGACGCCTGCCGGCGGCACTCCGCTCGTTCGCTCGCCACTCTATCTATGCGGCCGTGGATGGACTGTGCGATCGCTTCCGCACGCTCGGTGATCCGGCGGGCATCCACGCGGGTTGCTTCCAGAGCGGACTGGCAGTCGAGCTGGCATTGGGAAAGTTGCTGCGCTGCTTCGCGCTCGGCTTGCAGGACCTGCCGCATGGCGTCGCCGACCGTGCTGATCGTCGCGGCGGCGGAGGTTGTGGCGGTAGCGGGATTTGCGGGCGTGCCGGCGCCGTTCGCAACGACCCCGTTTCCCAGGGAGGGAATTCCCGTGGTGCCGGTAGCGATCGGTAGGAAGAGTTTCTTCACGCCCACGCTCCCTCGTTGAGGGCGTCGCGCGACGACACGCCCTGCCACGGTTCCGAGCGGTCGGCCGCAGGGAGCCTGCATTGCCATGATGCAGCGCGTGCGCTTCCTGAGCCGGAGCGCTCCGACACGCGGTACGCCTCTGTATGGTAGGCAGCGACTCCAAAGGCGGCATTGGTATATTCCCGCAGCGCGTCCTGTGCGGGTCGTCGTCGTCGGCGGCGGATAGTGCGGATTGCGGCAAAAGGCTAGGCCCGTATGCTTTTTTTCCTGTGAAATCTAGCGGGATATATCCCCGGAGGTTGGACGCGCAACCATGGAAACCAAAAAATACCCGCCTTACGGCGATGACCTCTTTACCGAGCCGGCGAACATCGACGCTGACACGCTCCGCAACCTAGGCCCGCTGACGCGCCTTGCGGGTCGCTGGCGGGGCGTGAAAGGCGTGGACGTCAATCCCAAGGCCGACGGGCCGCGCACGCAGGGCTATATTGAGACCTTCGACCTTGTGCCGCTTGATCCGCAGACCAACGGCCCGCAGCTTCTATATGGCCTGCGCTATCACCAGCATGTAGTGAAGCCGGGCGAGCTACAGACCTACCACGACCAGATCGGCTACTGGCTATGGGAGCCTGCAACGGGCCTGTTGATGCAGACCGTGTCTATTCCCCGCGGCCAGACGCTGCTAGCAACCGGAGTGGCTGACAGGGATGCGACGAGGTTTGAGTTACGGGCCGCTCGTGGTGAGTTGACTAACGGCATCGTATCGAGCCCGTTCCTCGACGAGGCGTTCACGACGACCGAGTATTGCATCTCAGTCACGATGCACGACGACGGGAGCTGGTCGTACGAAGAGGATACCGTGCTGCAGTTGCGCGGCAGGTCCGAGCCATTCCATCACACGGACCGCAACACCCTCACGCTGCTGTCGGCACCAGTTCCCAACGTGCTTGCGCGAGGGACGATCAGGTTAGCCGGCGGGTAGCGCGCTCCGCTCGCATCCTGGGCACTCCCGGGCAGCTCGCGCCCTTGGGGGCGCCGTCAGTTATCGAGTGGCCTTGGCGCGAGCTTCTTTGTTCAGTGCGTTACGCCGAGTGTAGGACTTCCACGGACGCGATCTGGGGGCGGTGCAGGAGCGCCGTTTCGCGGGGTCAGGCGCGGCTCGGCGCCGGTCCAGTAGAGGATATTTGCGAGAATACAGTAGCCAGTAGAGGCGAACCACACCATCGCAAGCCCGACGAAGCCGGTGAACGCAGCCCACCACGGCGAGTGCAGCAAGAACAACATCGAACCGAGCGTGATGTTGACGCCGACCGTCACGTAGATCCGTCTTTCGAGGTACCACGAGTCGGTCTGCATGAAGTACAGGTTCCACTGATGTGGCGTCATCGACCTGAGCGCTGCCGGAAAGCCGAGCCGCTGCAGGATGTTGCCAACTGGACAGAAGCCGGTCAGTGCGACGTTGAGCGACACCAGGCCCGTTGCCGTGACTAGCAAGATCCACAGTGGATGCAGCAGGGTCGCAAGCAGCGTGCCGGACATCAACGTAACCCCGGCGATTAGCCAGACGGTACGCTCGATGTACCAGCGGTTGGTGGGGACGACGTAGACGCCTTTGGGTCGTGACATCACGTGCACTCCTGTGGCTTGAGGTGGGGGATAGTGCCGCACCTGCCTTGTTGCATGTGATCAAAGCATAGACCCGAAATGGCGACGGCGCGTTCGGGGAAGCCGCAGGCCAGGGACGGCATAGTGACCGGATTCAGGCCACCGGCTTAGATGCAAGCAGCGGCGACACGGGCGATCTCGCCCGTGTCGCCGGCTGGGATCAGTCCTTTTCGATGAGACGGCGATGGGCGATACCCGCCACCATCGCCCCTGCGATCGGGGCCAGCCAGAACAGCCACAGCTGCGACAGCGCCCAACCACCCACGAGCAGTGCAGGCCCGGTGCTGCGTGCGGGGTTCACGGAGGTGTTGGTCACCGGGATGCTGATCAGGTGAATCAGCGTCAGCGCCAAGCCGATCGCGATCGGCGCGAAGCCGGCAGGTGCACGCTTGCCGGTCGATCCGAGAATGATCATCAGGAAGAAGAACGTCATCACGAACTCGGTCACGAGCGACGCGCCAAGCGAGTAGCCGCCCGGGGAGTGCTCCGCGTAGCCGTTGCTCGCCAGTCCGCTCGTCACAACGTCGAAGCCCGGTTTGCCACTCGCAATGTAGGCAAGCACTGCGGCGGCGGCAATGGCGCCTGCCACCTGCACCGCAATGTAACCGATCGCGTCGGTGGCCTTGAAGCGGCCAGCCGAGACCAGTCCCAGGGTCACCGCAGGGTTGAAGTGCCCGCCGGAGACGTGACCCACGGCGTAAGCCATGGTCAGTACAGTCAGGCCGAATGCGAGCGAGACGCCGAGCAGGCCGATGCCTACGCCGGGGAATGTCGCTGCGAGGACTGCGCTGCCGCATCCTCCGAGTACGAGCCAGAAGGTGCCGATGAATTCTGCTGTCCACTTGTTAATCATGAAGTCCCCTCTTTTTGTTTATCCAGTATTCGCCTTCGTCGGGCCTCGGCATCAATCGCAAGGCCTCTGTGCCCGGAGTCCTTAATGGCTCCGCAGGCACAGCGTCCAGACTGTAACAACCCTGCGGTCCTTGTGGCAGTGGCTGGCGCCACGGCTGTGGTATGCGGTTATGCGGCAGTGCGACATCGAGCTAATGCGTCGCTGCCGCTGCCAGGCCGGCAGAGCTCGTCGCCACGTCCTGACCAAGGGTGGAAACGGCCAACGCTAGCGGTGAGCGATCACCACCAGCCGCGTCGCTTGAACCAGATGATCGGCAGTATCGTGCTCAACGCGATCAATCCCAGCGCGTACGGGTAGCCGTACTCCCAGTTGAGCTCGGGCATTGCGTGGAAATTCATGCCGTACAGGCTTGCGATCAGCGTTGGTGGCACGCCGACCACCGATACGATGGTCAGTACCTTGAAAATCTCGTTCTGCTCGGTGCTGATCAGCCCCAGGGTCGCGTCGAGCAGGAATTGCGTCTTCGCGAACAGGTGCTCCTCGTAGTCGATCAGCGAACGCAGATCCTGACGGACCGTCTGCAGGCGGGCCTTGAATTCCGCCGGCATCCAGTCGTTGGCGGCATCCGTTACGAATCCGGAGATTCGCTGCAGACCCAGATGGCTCTCCCGGAAGCGTGACAGTTGGTCGCCGGCGCTACCTACCTGGTCTAGGCTCTGGCGCAGGGATGCCGCGATCAGCTTGTGGCGTGCTCGCTGGGTCGGGAGTTTGTTGAAGGCCCGCGTCGAGACGCTGGCGAGGTCTGCGGCGAGCTTCTCGAGTGCGTCGGCGCCCAGGTCGACGAGTCCCTCCAGTAGCGCGACGAACACTGCGGCACTACAGGTGTGCGTACCATCGTGCATGCGAGCTTCGACGGCAGTGAAGGCATTCAGTTCGGAATAACGGATGGTGACCAGGACCTCTGGTGAGAGCACGAACCCCAACGGTTCCGGCACAAAGGTGGAGGTTTCGTCGCGGGAGGCGAGCGGCATGCTGACGTAGAGCGTCTGACCTTCGGCGCGGATACGGCTGGAGGTCTCGATTTCCTGCAGGGCAGCGCGTGACGGTACGCGCACACCGAACTCGCCTGCGATACTTGCCGCTTCGTCCGGCGTCGGATCCAGCAGGTCGATCCAGAACGCCTTGCCACAGGCGGCCTCGGGGGTGCTGGGGGTGGCCGGGTGCTTCTTCAACATGCGTCGATTCCCGGGCCGCGAGCGGCGTGAGCGTGAGGGGAAAGTGGCGGCCGCTCCCTGACCGATTCCGCATGGTACCGATCTACGGCCGTTCGACCAACCGTGTCCTGTCCGTCATCGTCATCTTCAGGGGGTCTCTACCTGCCGGACCAGCAATACCTCGCAGGCGCCGCCGCCGCTGTCGCTGCGGGTCAGCGAGGTACGCAGCGTCGCGCCGTCGTCGCGGTCGCCGTCCACCAACTCACCCTCGAGCCGCACGAGCTGGCCGATCCTGAGTCTGCCGAGTTGCCTGGCAAGGGATCCGTTGGCGGGGATCACGTGGGTATTGGCGCTGTGCGCGACGATTTCCTCGCGAGGAATTGGCCAGTAAGCGTTGCGCGTTCGCCACGAGTAGAAGCGCGCGCCCTGGTCGATCTCAAAGCCTGCAAGCACCCGGTTGTCAGACATGCGGCCCCAGCCGAGGGCGAGGTCCTCGGGAACGAGGTCGGCTATGGCATCGAAGTGATAGTCCTCCCGGCGCAGGATCCTCGCCGTGATCACGTAGTGGGCGCGGGGCGTCAGGCTCCAGCGGCCGAGCCGGACAGGGCCCGTCTCCAACGCGACCGTCTGTAGCGGTGCATTCGGCGCCAGCACTCCATCGGTTGGATGGATAGCGCGCAAATGCCAGTCTTGCCATCCGTGCCAGCAGGCGACAAGCAGCAGGCCGACAAAGGCGATTTGGCGCAGCGTCATGGGCGGATGGTGGCGTCTGGCAACGGGCTGTGGCGTGACCCGGCGCAAGGTTTGATCAGTCGCTTGCCGGCGCGGTTGTTGCCGGTTTGCGCTGCCGCGTTCATGGGTGGATGCGAAAGCGCCGGGCTGCCCGATTGCGCCCCTTGCGCGCCTCCACCCGGCCCGGCACTCTTGGATGCCTGTAAGCGTCCGACGTGGCGGCCACGGCGTGCAAGCGACTGTTGTAAAAGGAGTTTTCGTTTTGCTGCGACCTGGTCCGATTGTCTCCGCCTTCGCCGCGGGCGTTTTGCTTCCCGCGCTTGCCGTCCATGCCACCGACGCTCCGTGGGTCCTCGAGAAAGTCGAAGTCACCGCGACCCGAGTGCCTGAGCCACTGGACCGCGTGCCGGCATCCATCAGTCTGGTGACTGGTGAGGAGTTACGGGCGCGCGGTGCCAATGACCTGCGCACGGCGTTGAGCCTGTTCGCGGGCGTTGAGGGCTCCCCTGGCGGCGATGGGGGGCCCGCTGGCGCCGTGCCATCGTTATGGGGCCTGCGAGAGGCCGACGCATTCTTGCTGGTCGTCGACAATGTGCCCTGGGGCGGAGCGTTCAATCCCGCTACGCCGTCGGTCGACATGACGGGTGTCGAGCGCATCGAGGTGCTGCGTGGCTCCGCGCCGGTGATGTTCGGTGCGACCTCATTCGTTGGCGTGATCCACGTGATCCATTACGCGGCGGGCAAGGCGCCCACTACGGTCTCGCTGACCGGGGGCTCGTACGGCAGCTACGGCGTCTCGGCCACGGCGAGCCTGCCTGCGCTGGGTGACTGGCGTCAGTCGCTGACGCTGAACCTCGACAAGAAAGGTTATGCCGAGGATCGCACCGAGGTGCGCCGTGTGCATGCGCTGTATCGTGGCGCGACCGACCTCGGCGGCACAAATTTTCATGTCGACGGCGACGTGTCGATCCTGCCGCAGAATCCTGCAGGCAACTACCTGCTGCGCGATGGCGGTACGGTGCACACGGAATTTCCGGTCGACGTCAATTTCAACCCGGCTGGCGCGAAGCTTAACCAGCAGCGCTATCACCTGGTGGTTGGACTGGACGGCGACAGCGCGCTCGGCAAATGGGCGACGACCCTCGCGGTGACGCGCACGAACGACGATATCCTGCGCGGATTCCTAAGAGGCAATTCGTTCGTGGATCCGCCGGATGCCGGGGTCGGCGACGCACTGCAGGCCGATGGGTTCTCGCAGACGCGCCATTTCACCGACGTCTATTTCGATGCGCATGTGACGAACGACCTCACGCCAGCGTTGAACCTCACCTACGGCATCGACCACCTGCATGGCGATGGTCGCGAGGATGGGGTCAATTTTGGCTACTGCATCGATCCTAGTGGCGTCGAGCAGGTGTGTGACGGGGCGCGCCATGCGGACGAGATCGTCAGTTCCAGCGACAAGCGTGATTTCTCAGGAATTTATGCGCAGATGGACTACAAGATTGTCCCGACGCTCGATTGGCTGCTTGGCCTGCGCTTGAATCACACGCGCGAGAGCGCGCAGGGCGTCGCGATCGACAATACCGGCGAGGCACCGGTGGTCGTGTTTGATGGCACCGACAGTCGGGTCACGACCCGGCTTAGCGGGCTCGCGGGTCTGAGCTGGCACGCCTGGACGGACGGGGCGAACGGTCTGACGCTGTACGCGGACTACCGCAACAGCTTCAAGCCGCTGGCCATCGATTTTGGGCCTGAGGCTGAGGTGCAGATTCTCAAGCCCGAGACGGCCAACAGTTATGAGATCGGTCTGAAGACGAACCTGCTGGACGGCCGCTTCGATCTGGATGCGAGCCTGTTCCAGATGGACTTCAAAAATGGTCTGACCTACGCGAACGACGGCGCCGGCAACTATGCCCGGGCGAACGGCGGCGAGACTCGATTCAAGGGCTTCGAGGTCGAGGCGACCTATGAGCTGCTGGCTGACCTGCGTCTGAGTGGTCACTACGCCAGTCACGACGCGCGCTTCGTTTCCTACACGCTCGATGATGGTACGGACGTGGCGGGTCATCGCTTCGAGATGTCGCCTCGCCAGCAGGCGGGCCTTGGGCTGCTGTACGCCGACGCCGAGGGCTGGACCGCCTCGCTGGTCGCCAGCTATGCCGGTGAGCGGTATCTAAACAAACGCAACTCGGTGCGGGTTGGCGGTTACACGACAGTGGATGCCTCGGTCGGGACTCGCCTTGGCAAGTATCGCCTGCAGGTTAACGGCTACAACCTTTCCGATCGCCGCGATGCAGTGGCGGAGAGCGACTTTCACGAAGCGTTCACGGTGAGCGGGACCGCGGGTTACTACCGACTGCCTGCGCGGAGCGTCATGCTTGTGCTGAGTCGGGAGTTTCGTTAGGCGGCGTGCAGGCAGGCGGCAGGTCGCCGCCTCGTGATGCGAGGTGTAGGCTCGACGGGGTCGGTTCTGAAGGCAAAGCCGGGGGGTGAAATGGCACTGCTGCACTACCTCAAGTTCTCCCTCTTTCACCTCGTGGGTCTGCTCGCTGCGGTGGCGCTGCTGTCGGGCGGCGGCCGCACCACGGCGGGTTTACTGCTGATCGTTTTGTTCTATGTCGTGGGCGATGCGATCGCTGGCGACGACACGTCGACGCCGCGCTTCGCCCATCCTGGCGTACTGACCATCCTGTTATGGCTCGCGCTGCCGATGATGTGTCTGATCGTGTTCTGCGGGGTGTGGAGCGTGAGCCGCGGCGATGCGCTGGGCTTCGGCGCCTGGCTCGGCGCCCAGGGTTACGACGTACTCGCGGCGCGCACGGCGGCGGGCGACAGGTTCCCGTTGGCGGCCGTCGTGCTACTGGGGCTCATGATTGGGATGATCGGCACTATCCCGGCGCATGAGCTCACCCATCGAACGCGTGATCGGGTGTCGATGCTCGTAGGCCGCTGGCTGCTCGCGTTCAGTCTGGACACGGTGTTCTCGATCGAGCATGTGTATGGCCATCATCGCTACGTCGCGATGCGGGAGGACCCCGCGACCGCGCCGCGCGGCCGCACGGTCTACCGTCATATCGTCGCCTCGACGATAGGCAGCCTCATCAGTGGCTGGCGCATCGAGCGTGAGCGTCTGCAGCGTATGGGTCATGGGGTCTGGGGCTGGCGCAACCGCTTTTTGCGTGGCCAGCTGATGAGCTTGGTGTTGCTCTCGCTTGTGCACGCCATCGGTGGGCAGCGCGGCCTTGCGTTCTTCCTGCTGGCCGCGTTGTTGGCCAAGGCGTTGCTGGAGATCGTGAACTACATGGAGCACTACGGCCTGGTGCGGATGCCGGCGACGCCGGTGCAAATACGGCATTCGTGGAACACGAACCGACGCATCAGTTCGTGGTCGCTGTTCAACCTGACCCGCCACTCGCACCATCATGCGCAGGGCGGCGCGCAGTTCCAGGAGCTGCGACCGTTTCCGGAGGCTCCAGTGATGATCAGTGGCTACCTGACGACGATCCTCGTCACGCTCGTGCCGCCGCTGTGGTTCAGAGTGATGCGACCCAGGCTCGCGGCGTGGGATCGGAACTGCGCCAGTGCGGAGGAACGCGCGCAGCTGCACGCCGAGTGAAACGAACCCGCGCGTTCAGCCGCAGCTCGCCGCGCGCTGCTCGCTGTCGTCCGTGGGCCCGTCTAGATCGTCCACCGAGTCACCGTCGTGGGGGAGCCCCGCGGCGAAGGAGTCGGCCGCGTAAATGCCAACGATCAGGCTGATCGCGAAGATCGAGGCTCCTGGCACGCCGTTGGCGAGCAGGATCACGGCCGGCCCCGGACAGATTCCGCTCAGACCCCAGCCGATGCCGAACACGGCGCTGCCGAGCAGCAGCGAACGATCGATCGTGAGCCGGTCGGTCGTGCGCAGCCCGAGTCCACGCAGCGATCTGCCGTGGTGACGCACGACTGCAAACGCCGGACCCGCGACCGCGATCGCGCCGGCCATCGTCCACGCAAGGCCGGGGCGCCAGTCGCCGGCGAAGTCCAGGAACCCCAGGACGTTGGCAGGATCGGTCATGCCGGACAGCAGCAGTCCGGTGCCGAACAGCAGGCCAGCGAGCAGGGCGGCGAGGGCGGTCACGCCGACACCAGCGCATGGCGCAGCGCAACCGTCAGCGTCGCGAACACGAGAAAAGTGGCGGTGGCGGCCAGAGAGCGGGGCGAGAGGTTGGCAACTCCACAGATGCCGTGCCCGCTGGTGCAGCCGCCGCCGACGCGGCTGCCGTAGCCGACCAGAATGCCGGAAATTGCCAGGACTTCGGGGGAGCTGACGACGCCCGCGAGAGTAGGGCCGGCAATGACGGCGGGCAATAGCAGACCGGCTATAAACGCGAGGCGCCAGGCCTGCACTCCAACGGTGCCGTGCAGCAGCTTGTCGAGGATGCCGCTGATACCGGCAGTGCGGCCGTTGCTCAGTACCAGTACCGCGGCGCCGGCGCCGATCAGGGCGCCGCCGGCCGGGGACTGCCAGGCGGGGACCAGGGCCGTGCTCATGTCATCTCCTGTCGCAGTGGCGCGGATCCGGCAGGTGCCGGGCAGAGCCAAGGCTGACCGAAGCGGGCTGCGCGCGCTAATGACGAAAAGATCTGGTGTCATTCCATCGCGCTACAGAGACTGCGAGAGGGCTCGTAGGGAGCGTCAGGTGTCCTCGTCGTCGCTGAAGCCGGCGGCTTGAGCCAGGCCTTTTTCGGCGAGCCACGCGCGTGAATACAGCCTGGACTGATAGCGCTGGCCGCCGTCACAGAGAATTGTCACGATCGTATGGCCGGGGCCGAGTTCGCGCGCGACCCGCACGGCGCCTGCAACGTTGACACCGCTGGCGCTGCCGAGGAAGAGTCCCTCGCTGCGCAGCAGGGAGTAGACGGTGGCGACGGCCTCCTGATCTGTTACCGATACCGCAGAGTCGATCGGCGTTCCTTCGAGGTTTGCGGTGATCCGGCCGATGCCGATGCCTTCGGTGATCGAGCCTGGACCGTTCGCCTTGAGTTCGCCGGCATTGACCCAGTTGAACAGGGCGCTTCCCTGCGGATCGGCGAGCACGATGCGGATGCCGGGGACGTGTTCCTTCAGGAATCGGCCCGTGCCACCGAGCGTGCCGCCGGTGCCGGTCGCGGCGACGAACGCATCCAGGCGGCCGTTCGTGTCGCGTACGATCTCAGGGCCAGTGGTTGCGTAGTGGCCGTCGCGGTTGGCGGTGTTGTCGAACTGGTTGGCCCAGATCGCGCCGGGGATCTCTGCGGCCAGCCGTCCGGCAACGCGCTGATAGTGGTTGTGATCGGCGTACGGCACGGCCTTGACGGTGCGCAGTTCCACGCCAAGGGCGGCGAGGGCCTGATACTTCTCCGCAGACTGGTTGTCCGGCATTACGATCACCACGCGGTAGCCGCGAGCGTGGCAAAGGTGTGCCAGCGCGATGCCGGTGTTGCCAGCGGTTCCTTCGACTACGGTACCGCCGGGCTTTAGAGTGCCGTTGCGCGCGGCAGTGTCGAGGATCGACAGTGCGGCGCGGTCCTTGACCGATCCGCCTGGGTTCATGAACTCGGCCTTGCCGAGGATCTCGCAGCCAGTCGCTGCGGAGAGCGCTCGCAGTCGGATCAGTGGGGTGTTGCCGATTGCGTCGGCGAAGTTATCAAGAACGCGCATGAGGAACCTCCGCGTGCAGCATACCTGCCGCGGAGGGGCGCTATCGCAGAGGCTTACTCGGTAGCGTGCTGCGGAATGAACGGGTGCCGGAGGTCGGGGGGTGACATCGTGTGCCGCTCAGTCGCCGCATTGGCCTGTTCGGCGGCGACGAGCAAGTCGACCATCTCGAGGGTCTGCATCAGGTTGCTGAAGCTATCCATCGGCGACTCGTTTTTCTTGCGTCTGAAAAGCATTAGTCTTGGCCCTGTTGGTCGTGCTCTGATCGCAGGGGGACAGTACCGTCGGCGAAGGCCGAAAAGAAGGCGTTTTGGTGTCTGTAGATCGAGACAGCGCAGCGCGATTTTTGGGTTAAGTTGAGCTTGCAAGATGCTGTTTTTGATAAGTATTCTCGTAAAATGCCGAAATCAAGCTGCAAGTTTTTGCGGTATGCCCTTAGATGAGGCGACCCGCTTCGGGTCTGCCCGTGCACACATAGGCCGTCTTGCGGTAGTCATATAAATAGAGGGGGAAGGTTCATGGTTAGAAAGAGTGTCGTGTCGGTGTCGATCGGGGCGGTGTTGCTGTCGTTAGCCGGCATTCTTGCGCCGGCGGTCACGCAAGCGGCGGAAGGCGGCACGCAGACGGCGGCCATCCTTGGGGGTGGAAATGCGGATGGCATGACAAAGATGGTGTTCCTGCTCAAGCGCCATCCCGGCATGTCGCGCGAGGACTTTCTGAAGTACTACGAAAGCCACCACGCTCGTCTCGGCGAGAAGTACGTGCCTAACGCTGTCCGTTACGTGCGCCGCTTCCTGGATCCGCTGCCGGGTGCGCCGCCCGAGATGCAGTACGACGTGTTGACCGAGCTGTGGTTCGCAAATCACGCCGAGATGGAAAAGGCGTTGAAACTGCTCTCCGACCCGAAGATCCACGCGGAGATCCAGGCTGATGAGGAAGTTCTTTTCGACCGTCCTGCGATGCTCGCCTACGTGATCACGGAGCGTGACTCCAAGATCGGGCAGGCGCCGGCAATGACGAAGTAGCCGTCGCCGGGCCCTGGCGTTCCTAACCTGGGCCCCCTGCGTAAAAACGGGGCGCGTGAGGTTTCCCGCAGCGGGGAGCTTCACGCGCTTTATTCGCTGATGGGCCGTGCGTCGCCCATCAGCGACGTAACATCGATCGCTCCCTGACCGTTCGTCATCGGCAATCAGCCGATCTGGAGAGTAGAGGCATGGTTCAGTCTCCCGCGCACGAGCTTGTGCTGGGTATCGTCGGCGCAGGCGTCATGGGTCGTGGCATCGCGCAGGTCGCCGCGGAATGCGGCATTACGGTGCTGCTCGCCGATGCGCAGGCCGGTGCCGTCAGAGTGGCCATCGACAGCGCTGCGGCCATGATCCGCCGCAAGGTACAGAAGTCGCAGCTGACCTTGAGTGCGGCGGAGGCGGCGATTTCCCGGCTACGCGAAACCGCGGCCGGTCCGCTAGCCGGCTATGGCGAGTTCGCCGACTGTGACGTCGTCGTTGAGGCGGTTGCTGAGCGGATGGACATCAAGCACGCCGTGCTGGTCGCGCTGGAGGCGTCGGTCCGGCCGGACTGCGTGATTGCGACCAATACCTCCTCGCTGTCGGTGACGGACTTTGCGTCGGCGGCGCAGCGTCCAGAACGCGTGGCGGGCTTCCACTTCTTCAATCCCGTACCGCTGATGAAGGTGGTGGAGGTCATTGCCGGGGCGCTGACGGGTGCCGACAGCATGCAGCGACTCGTATCGCTGGCGGAGCGATTCGGGCATCGGCCGGTGGTGGCGGCGGATACGCCGGGTTTCATCGTCAACCACGCCGGTCGCGCCTATACCACCGAGGCGCTGCGCATCGTGTCCGAGGGCATTGCGACCTTCGCCGAGATCGATAGCGTCATGACAGAGACGGCGGGCTTTCCTCTTGGTCCGTTCGAGTTGCTCGACCTGACCGGGCTCGATGTGTCGCATGTCGCGATGCAGTCTATCTACCATCAGTACTATGAAGAGCCGCGGTATAGGCCCGTGGAACTGACGGCTCGACGGGTGGCTGCCGGGCTGTTCGGACGCAAGACCGGGCAGGGCTTCTACACGTACCAGGATGGGCGCAGGGTTGCGGCTCCTGAGCCGCAGTCGCTGCAGGTGGGTGTCGTGCCGGCCACGGTCTGGATCGCCGACGGCAATCCGGACTTCGCCCTGCGAGTTGCACAGATCGTCAGCAGTGCCGGCGTTCCGCTGGAGAGCGGAAAGTGTCCGTCGACGTCGGCGCTCATCGTGCTGACTCCGCTGGGCGAGGACGCAACCACTGCAGCGGTCCGGCTGGGACTGGATCCGACCCGAGCCGTCGCTATCGATTGCCTGCTGGATCTCGGTCGGCGCCGCACGCTGATGCCGACGCCGGTCACGGACCCTGATGTTCTGGCTTCTGCGCTCGCCCTGTTCTGCGCCGATGGCACTTCCGTCACGGTCATTCGTGACAGCGCTGGATTTATCGCGCAAAGAATTCTGGCCTGCATCGTTAACGTCGGCAGCGATATCGCACAGCAGCGTATCGCGGTCCCGACCGACATTGACGTCGCGGTGGCGTTGGGCCTGGGATATCCGCGTGGCCCGTTGCAGCTTGGCGATGACCTCGGCGCGGATCGCATCCTGTCGGTGCTGTCGCAGATGCAGGCCTTTTACGGTGATCCGCGTTATCGGCCCAGTCCCTGGCTCAAACGGCGAGCGTTGCTGGGCGTCTCGCTGCTGCGTCCTGACTGATTTTGGAGGCAACGACGCGGCGGCTGTAAGCCGTTTGAGGTCGAATTGTGCGCGTTCGGGCGGGCGTTATTTTCAAGGCTGGATTCTTTTCGCGACAAGGGGTACTTCTTGACGGCCTATACCTTAAGCATGCTGGTCATCATCGTCTCGCAGGTGCTCTATCAACTGGCGGTCAAGGCGCTTCCTGCTGCGCTTCCGCCGATGGGCATGCTGGCCAGTGTGTATGCGCTCGCCGCTGTGACCTGCGTTGTGCTGTCGCCGCTGGCGGGCGCGCCGCTGACGTTTGCTGATTTCAAGAGCGGGTTTGGTTGGCCGATGCTGCTGCTGGCGGCCTCGATTGTCGGCATCGAGTTTGGTTACCTGATCGCGTACCGGAACGGCTGGACGCTTGGGGTCACCTATTCGGTGGCGAGCACCGCGACCGTTACCGTTCTGGCGGTGGTCGGCGTGCTGTGGTTTGGAGACGCGATGAACCTGCGGCGGGCAGTGGGTCTGGTCGTCGCACTCGCAGGTGGCTGGCTGGTCGTCGCGCCCGTTTGAGGCGCGGCCTGTCCTGCGGGCGTTTTCGGCGCAGTATCGTTATGGCTTGCGCGTGACGCGGAGTTGCTTTGCGCTCGTCGCTGAAGGCGCAGCAGGCACGGATTCATGCGCATCCGTTGCTGCATCGAGGCCGTATAGGAGCCAGTCATTGCCGAAGATTTCGGACGGGTGCTGGGCACGGTCCGTGCCGTTGCCGCAGCGCAGCTCGTCCGTCGCACAATACTTGTCGCAGCCCCAGCAGATCCGCTCGGGATGGGGTGGATGTAGCGGCAGCTTTGGCGTCATTCAGCGGCTTGAGGCGGTATAGGGGAAGGGCTCTGTCCCGGGCCAAGAGTTCCTCAAAGTGCCGGCCACTTCGAGCCGATAAGTACCTACCATGGCGCATTCAGGGTCCGCCCGACAGTGCGCGCTGCCGTTAGGCAGTTGCGCTACCCTCCTGGTGCCATCAACGAGCATGAAGTTCATGAAGAAAACACTCGCTGCCTTTCTGCTTGCGCCGCTTTGTTGTGCGGCATCTCTCGCGATGCCGCCCGAGGCGTCGCCGCCAGCTGCCGTGATAACGGACGCCGGCAAGGTGCTCGTCGGCAGGCTCGACCTTGAGCGGTACAAGCAGACAATCCGTGGCTTGACGCGGTTTGGGGATCGGCGTGAGGGCACCGACCGCAACCGTGCGGCGCTGGACTGGATTGAGGCGCAGCTGACAAGTTACGGCTGCGCCAATATTGAGCGCGTGACGTACTCCTACTCTCCCTCGGACCCGGTTCTGCCCAGTGGGCCGCCAGTGGCGCATCACCCGGACGCAGCGACAGGGGGTGGTCGCTATCGGGCTGCGAAGGGCCCAACAGGCGTGAACGTTGACCCGAATCGGCAGGCTGATGCGCGCCTGCGTGAGCTCGATGCGCAACCGTCATCCGCCGGAACACGTCAGGAAGTGTATTGCACCAAGGTAGGCACGACCCACCCGGACGAGATGTACATCATCGGGGGGCATTTTGATGGGCACGGTTGGGGGGAGGCGGCCAATGATGACGGCTCGGGTACGGCGCTGGTGATGGAACTGGCGCGAGTGTTCTCCTCGCCCGACGTCAAGACGGAGCGGTCGATCCGCTTTGCCCTTTGGAATAACGAGGAGACTGGCCTGAACGGCGCGCGTGCTTACGTCAACCAGCGTGTACAGCTGCAGGGCCGTGAGGATCCGCCTGGGTCAGGTCGCTATCCCGAGCCGAAATGGCTCGGCATGATACAGCACGACATGATGTTGTTCGATCATGGGATGCCGCGGCCCGATGGCAGCGTTGCGAAGGAGCAGCGTGCAGAGGCCGACGTCAACATCGAGTTCCAGTCGAAGGCAAAGTTTGCCGCCGAGGCGCAGAAGCTCGCATGGGAGTTCCATGCGGCGAATGAGGCCTACGCTATGGACTATCCAGCGTCGGTCGGTCCGCACATGACTAATACCGACAGCACGCCGTTCATGGACCTTGTGCCTTCGATCAGCCTGCGCGAGAACGAGCGTGGACGCGAGATCGGGGCTGGGTCGGATCCGCACTGGCATCAGCCGTCGGATGTCTACGCGACGTTTTCGGACGCGGACTTCCGGCTGGGTCTTAATGCGGCGCAGACGACGCTCGGGGCAGTGGCGAGGTTGGTGGCAGCGAAGCTTTCCCAATAGGCCCCACTCGCTCCCGATTTGCAGGAGAGGCTCGGCGAGTGTTTCGAAGTCGTCGCTGCCGATTTTTCCGGAGTTGCCGGGCGGGCGATGGCGTCTCATCCACAAGGGCGGTTCGCCCTACTCAAGGAAGGACTCGTCGGTTTGCAGGCGTGCGCCGCTTGCTCCGCGCTCATCCCGTTTATTTGAGATGGGCGGCAAGGAACTCCATCGTCCGCTGCCAGGCGAGCGTCGCGGCGGGCGCGTCGTACTTGAGGAACGCGAGCTTCGAGCCGTCAGCCGTTTCATTGGCAAAGGCGTGCTTGGTGTCGTACTGATGGAATGTGGCCGGCACGCCGGCAGCGATCAGACGCTCTTCGAGCTGCGCGACCCCGGCAGGCGGGAACACGTCGTCATGCTGCGCCCAGTGCCCGAGCAGCGGCATCTTGATGCTGGCTGCATCGACGTATTCGAGTGGCGGATAGCCGTACCAGATCACGCCGGCATCGAGTTCCGGAACATGGACTGCCGCCAGTACCGTGAGCGCCCCGCCCAGGCAGAAGCCGGTGACCGCAACCTTGGCGCTGCCCGAGCTCTTCAGGTACTGGACCGCGCCGCGGATGTCCTGGCCGGCGGCATCGCCGAAATTCAGGTCGTTCATCAGGTGCTCGGCCTCGTTTGCCTCCAGCGCAAGCTTGCCGCGATACAGATCGGGCACCAACGCGCGGTAGCCGGCGGCGGCGAGTCGGTCGGCGACGCCCTTGATCTGGTCGTTGAGTCCCCACCATTCCTGGATCACGACGATGCCCTGCGCAGTTGTAGGCCCGGCCAGATAGCCGTTGACGGACTGACCGTCTGGTCGCTGGTAGGTAATCATCGTGCCCATGGATCTCTCCCGCTGTGACATTGCGATGCGGGGACGTCCGGCAGGCGTTCCTCCACTCAATGCCAGTTTACGGTGGTTCCTTCTCTCCTGCTGGGGCAGTGCCAGGCAGGAAGTACAGGTTGCATCCACCTATAGGCCGCGTCCGGAATGCTGACCCCGAATTTCTCCTGTACGGAGAGACGATTCAAGCCAAAAGTGCAGTCCGCAGGTAGATAGCGTTCTCGCCGACCTGCGAGCGCTCGAAGTGATGCTGCGCCAGCGCCGCCTCAAGCACCCGGCTGCAGCCAGGGCGTTGGTGGTCGTGGGTCTCGACGAAGATCATGTTGGTGCGCGAGATCCACTCGTGGCAGCCAGGGTCGGAGAACAGGTCGTGTTCGGTGCCTTCGACGTCGAGCTTGAGGATATCCAGAGTAGTTTCGCCGCTCTGTGCCAGCAGGTCCTGGATCGAGACCGCCGGAAATGACGCTTCGCCGGGTCGGGCTGCGCGCACCCGGAACGCCCAAGGGCGATCGTGCGGATTGTCTATGGTCAGAGGCGCGGTGCACGGCCAGACGCCAGACATCAGCGTGCGCACTCCCGGGTAGGGAGCGATGTTGGTTTTCAACATCTCGTAATTGGCTTGCTCAGGCTCAATGGCGATGATCTTGGCCTCCGGATACAACGACGCGAAGCGCACCGTGGCGTAGCCGACGTTGGCGCCCGCATCGATGATCAGGCGGGGCTTGCCGGGGTACGGAGTGTCGTATTCGCCATTGACGAAGATCTGGTTGAAGCAGCCGCGATCGGAAGTGCCGGCGCGCATGCGCAGCGGGTGGGTTAGACCCGGCACCTGCACATCGATCGGTCCGCGACTCCACTTGGTGTGGGCGTACATGCCGAAGCCGCGCCGAAAGCCGAAGCGCCGCAGGTAGGTGCTTAAATGACTCGCCAAGATCAACTCCCTGCTCTTTTTTCCACCGCGCTGCCGGTGCCGCCCCGCTTCTTTCTGGCGAGGGCGCCGGTCGGGCTTTGCTGACGCTTCGGGTCAGAGGCGAAAAGAGTGAATTTAAGAATGGACTAACTGTGACACGACTACCGATTGATCAGAATAATACTGACCGGCGCGGTGGTCGTTGGCAATTGTTCGCCTGAGGTCGTGGGTCGGTGGAGTCGACGTACCTGGGGCGATTGCGCCGTCATCAGCCGCGCGACGGCCAGTGTCGGCGGGTAGCGGTCTGTGCCGGGCTCCACGACCACCCATGGCCTGGCAGGGCCTCGTAGTGAGGGTCCCACGGCAGTACGCTGACCTCGTCATTCAGTGCCTTGGGCAGGATCGTCAGGACCGGGCGTGCGACTGCGGTAGCGAGCACGGCCGCCAGCGAGCCGTGCTGCTGCAGCGCTTCGGCGAGCTCCCGCAGGACGAACTGGGTGGCGAACGGAACCGGGAAGTCACCGCCTTCCCATACACGGGTCCAGACGGCCAGTGGCAGCCAGGACAGGGCCGTGACCTCGCCGTCGGTCACGCTGGGTGCCTGGTCGAGCGGCTGTCGGGCGATAAAGAATCTGGTGTCGTAGCGGCGGGGTAGTACTGAGGGCGTGATCCAGTGCGCCCAGTAAACCAGATCCGACGGCGTGACCCGCAGCCCGGCCTCTTCCTGCAGCTCGCGACAGCCGGCTTGTGCTGCTGCCTGCATGGCGTCGCTGCCATCAGCCGCATCGATCACGCCGCCAGGGAACACCCAAAAGCCGCCGTAGAACTGCAGGGCGGTATTGCGGCGGACCATCAGTACGGCGACCTCGCCATTTTGCTCATCGACGACCACGACGGTAGAGGCCGGGCGCGCTTGGGCCACTGCGGTCGCGTCGGTTGGGTGCGGTGGGTCGGGGACTGTCACGGCCAGCTCTCTGCATTGCGGCGTAGAGGGCAGGGTAGACGTTTCACCGGCGCAGCGGTACGCGCGTGTCGTCCAGCCGCGCACCACAATGGCCGGCCGGGTCTACCTCGTCGGCCTGATGCCGTGGACGATCCAGACCGCTGCAGCCATCAGTACGCCGTCGGCGGTGACGTAGGCGGACAAGGCCGCGCGCACCGCAGCGGCGACCTGCGAGGCGAGCTCGGGCTGTTCGCGGAGGGCGAGGCCAAGCGGCCCAAGCCGCAGCGAAAGCTCCAGCGTCTCCTCCAGCGTTCCGCCGCCGATCGGCACGTCGAAGCGGGCAATATCGATTGCCTCGAAGCCAGCCTGCTCGAGGATGCTGCGGACGCGACCGGCGTCCGCGAACGCAAAGGGGCCCGGAGCGGTCGGGTCCGTCGGCGGCCGTGGCGGCAGGAAGGGGCGCGCCGCCTTCATCGGCTCCGCTATCCAAGGATTTTCCTCGATCGGGCGCCAGCAGACGAAAGCGAGGCGGCCACCGGGCTTCAGTGCGGCGCGCAGACGGGTGAAGGCGGCGACCGGATCGCTGAAGAACATGACGCCGAAGCGGGAGTAGATTGCATCGAAGGAGGCGTGGCCGAGCTCGCCAATCTGCGCATCAAGCTCAAGGAATTCAACGCGGGCGCTGTTGGCGCCCGATTGGCGGCTGCGGGCAACTTCCAGCATCGGGACGGAAATATCGATTCCGACGACCCCCCCACCGGGGCCTATCTGTGCGGCGAGTTCCAGCGTCGTGTGGCCGCAGCCGCAGCCGACGTCCAGCACGCGCTCGCCCGATGCTGGCGCGAGCCTTCGAATTGCTGCCTGTCCCAGCGGCGCTATCTGCTGGTCCAGGGCGTCATGGTGACGGGCCCAGGTGAGGCCAGCAGAGGCATTCCAGTACTCGGTCTGACTGGCGTTGTGGGGATCGGCTGCAGTCAAGGTCGCTCCATGGGGCTCAACAGGGTTGCCGATCGTCCAGAGTAGCGGGTTGATGGTCCCTCCGGGCCGAATGCCGCAGGACTCCCCTCTGCTCGGTAGTGGGAGGGGAGGCGGCCGCCGCCGGGGCCGGCGAGGCTTAGTTCCAGCCTTCCTTGCCGGGCTTGTCATTCATCAGCTTGGTGATGCGCCGCTGCAAATAGACGCCCATCGCGATCAGGAACGCGATGATGGCGATGGTGAGCAGGCCTGCACCGGAGGTAAAGAGAACTCTAAGCGCTTCCATGGCGATGCCCTCGTGATGAAGGCTCCAACGCTACGGCTGCAGGGGCGGGGCCACAATGCGGGGTTTGCGAATGGAGTCAACGGCTGCCGCCGGCGGGCACCCGTTCCTGCCGCACGACCCCAGCGGCTACTTTGCCGCCGCGGCGATGTCCTCGAAGCGCACGTTCTGGATTGCGTAGGACTTCCAGTCGCGGTAATCGAAATGCCACCACTCAAACTCGTAGACGGCAAAGCCTTCAGCTTCCATGTGCTGGCGCAGCAGCTCGCGGTTCCGGCGCAGTACATCGGAGCCGCCGCTATAGGTGGGATACGCGCGATCGCTCATTTCGTCGTACAGGCTCGGCATTGGTATGGGTGCGCCGGTCCTGAGGTCGTACAGCGTCAGGTCCACCGCGCAGCCGCGGTTGTGGCGCGAGCCGGTTGAGGGGTCCGCAACGAACTTATGGTTTTCCGGCGTCGTGGCATCCCAGAAGATCTTGGTCACGTACCACGGCCGATAGGCGTCGTGGATCAGCAGGCCGTAGCCTTCCCGGGCCAGCGCGTGCTGTACTCGGACCAGCGCCTCGGCGGCGGGCCGCTGCAGGAACGCCCGTCCCTGACTGTAGAGCGGGGTGCTGAGAAAATTTCGCTCTGTCGCATAACGGATGTCGAGCTTGATGGTCGGATCCAGTAAGGCCAGTTCCGCAAGCTCAGGCGGGCGGAAGTCGCCCTGCTCCCGCGGTGGGCTGGCCGCGAGCGCGATCGGCAGCAGTTCGGTCACCGGCCGCAGCGGAGTCAGGTGAAAGAACGCCGCCGCTGGCCCCGGATTGTTCCCGGCGGAGCGCTCGGTCGTAGTGCGGCAGGCGGCTACGAGCAGGGCCGCGCTGACCAGCAGCAGCGTCAAAAGCGCAGGGGGCAACGAACGTAGTGGGCTTTTCATGGGCGTACTTTAGACCAGATAACTTTCCCCGAAATGGTGAAACATAGGGCCCGTCTGGTCCGAACTGCGCGCCGGCGATCCCGGGCGGGCCCTGGCCTGCGGACGAGTCGGGGGTCGGGCCGTCCGCCAAGGGGAAGGACCGACTCAAATCGAAGGGCCTTTCGTATACCGGGGAGTTTGGAAGCCGTGCACATCCTGACAAAGAACTTCTCCAGTCGGACGTCAACGAGCCGCTGGCGGCTGACGCTGTTCCTGCTGGCCGTGGCGGCGCTAGGAACCGGCTTGGCGGCCTGCGCGAAGCGGCAGGCTGCGACGGCCGCGTTGCGTCCTGCCGCGGCGGTGGATGTCGCCCGGCTCGCAGCGGCGCCGACCGAGCCTAACAACTGGCTGGCGGCGGGCCGGGACGCGAATGGCAGCTACTTCTCGCCATTGCAGGATGTGAACGTCGACAACGTCGGGCGACTTGGCTTCGCCTGGCAGTATCGGCTCGGCACCAACCGCGGCCTGGAGGCGACCCCGCTGGTGATCGATGGGGTCATGTACGCGTCGAGTAACTTTGGCCGGGTGTACGCCCTTGATGCTGTCACTGGGGCGGAGCTTTGGAAGTACGACCCGCAGATCGACGGTCAATGGGGCCGCTACGCGTGCTGTGATGCGGTCAATCGCGGCATCGTCGCGTTCGAGGGGCGCATCTACGTTGGTGCGCTCGATGGCTGGCTGCATGCGCTCGATGCCTCGACCGGCAAGCTGATCTGGAAGATCGATACGCTGATCGGCAGGGCTGCCCGCAAGCCCTTCACGCTGACTGGTGCGCCGGTCCTGGCGGGCGACAAGATCATCGTCGGCAACGGCGGCGGCGACTTCGCCGGTGCCCGTGGCTACGTCACTGCCTACGACCTGAAGACCGGTGCCCAGCGCTGGCGTTTTTTTACTGTTCCCCACGATCCGCAGGAAGGGCCGCAGGAAGCTCCCCATCTGGAGTCGGCGGTGTCGAGCTGGGATCCGCGGCATCCGTGGACTGCCGGCATCGGCGGTAACGTCTGGGACGGCATGTCCTATGACCCGAAGCTCGGTCTGGTCTACATCGGGACGGCCAACGCCGGTCCCTACAACAGTCATCTGGATGGGCGCCATGGCGGCGATGAGCTGTACGCCGCATCGATCATCGCGATCCGCGCCGACAGTGGCGTGATGGCTTGGTACTACCAGACGGTGCCCGGTGACCGGTGGGATTACGACAGTACGCAGAAGTTCGTGCTCGCAGACCTCGACCTTGCTGGTCAACGTCGGCAGGTCATCATGCAGGCGGCCAAGAACGGCTACTACTACGTGCTGGACCGGCAGACTGGCGAGTTGCTGTCGGCGCAGAACTACGCCTACGTCAGCTGGACGCGAGGGCTGGACGCGAAGGGGCGTTCGATCGCGGACCCCAGCGCTGACTATGATCATGAGCCGGCGCTGGTCTTTCCCTCCGAGTCAGGCGCGCACAACTGGCAGCCGATGGCCTTTGATGCCAGCCGCGGGCTGACGTTTATTCCAGTGATCGAAGCGGGCAACGTCATCGTCGAGACCAGCAAACGGCGCGCCGGTCTGGTGGAGGGGCAGTATTCGACGCCTGCAATCTCGGTGGAGGACTACGACCCGGCCGCCCTCAAGGGCCTGTATGGCCAGCTGCCGCCGCTGTCGAAGCTTGTGAAGGGCAAGAACACGGACACACACTCGCGCGGCGTGCTGCGCGCGTGGAGCGTGGCAGAGCATAAGATCAAGTGGGAGGCGCCGACGGCTTCCTCCTGGGACGGAGGCGTCCTTGCAACCGCTGGCGGGCTCGTGTTCCAGGGCGACGCAAACGGCTACCTGAACGGTTATGCCAGCGACACCGGCAAGCAGCTTGCGCACATCAACCTCGGCAGCTCGATGATGGCCGCGCCGATCACCTACAAGGTCGGGGGCGTGCAGTACGTGGCGATCATGGCGGGCTACGGCGGCGGGGCGATCATCGTCGGTGACGAGCTCGATCATGCCTCGGCGGCCTATCGTTACGGCAATGATGGGCGGATCATCGTCCTTAAACTGGACGGCGTACCGCCGCCGTTGCCGCCACCGGCCGCCGAGCCCCGGCCGCCGGCGCCGCCTGCTCGCGCAGCGTCGGCCGCGGAGCTGTCGCAGGGCGAGGTCTTGTATTCTCGCTATTGCGCGCGTTGCCACGTCTTTGGCCGCAGCGTGCTGCCGGACCTGCGGCGGCTCGATCCAAAGACGCACGCGATGTTCGACTCTATCGTGCTCGGTGGCGCCTATAGGGCCAAAGGCATGGGCAGTTTTGATGATGTATTGTCGCCGAGTGACGCCAATGCGGTGCATGCCTATGTGATCGACAAGGCATGGCAGCTGAAAGAATCGGGTTCAAAGTAGTGGCCTGTATTGGAATTAAACGCTGGAGCGGACATGACTAGTTTTCGAGACGCACCGATGTGGCGCGCGGTAGCGATTCGGTGGTTAAGCGCCGCACTGCTCGGTCTGGCGATGATCGCGGCAGGCGCCGAGGTGCTTGCCAGTGACGCCACTCACGCGCCGCTCGTACCGCGGGTGCCGCTGGCGGCGGTGCCGGTCGACGCGCGCGTCGACGTACCGGCAGGTCCCGGTTGGCTCGGGATAGGGTTCGGGTCGGTGTGGATCTCGAAGTCGACCAGCCAGGCCGTCTATCGCATCGATCCGTCCACAAATAAGGTCATTGCGAAGATCCCGGTGGGCCCGGATGCGGAGTTGGGCGTGACGGCCGCGGCAGGATCGATTTGGATCCCGGACGTCAAAGAACATTCCCTGACGCAGATTGATCCGATCCGCAATGTGGTCGCACGCAAGATGCCGATGGATGTCAGCGATGACTCCGAGGGCTCGATAGCGGTGACGCAGGACAGTGTCTGGTTCGTCAGCGATCGTGGCGGGACCGACGCAGGAACGCTCGTTCGGATGAACGTGCAGACCGGCCGCACCACTGCGCAGATCAAGATCCCCTCGCAATCCCACGCCGTCGTGGCTGCGTTCGGTGCCATCTGGGTCACCAGCAGCGGGTCCGGGCTGGTTGTTCGCGTCGATCCGGTGACGAACAGCATCGTCGCGCGTATTCCGGTGCACGCCCAGCCGCGGTTCATGGTCAGCGGCTTTGGTAGCGTCTGGACGTTAAGCCAATCAGACGGCAGCCTTGCCCGCATCGATCCGCAGACGAGCCGTGTGATAGCCACTCTCGCGCTCAAAGTGCCAGGGCGGGGTGGCGATCTGGCCATCGACGACACCACGCTTTGGGTGTCGGCCGAAGGCACGCCGATTTCGTTGGTAGATCCGAAGACCAATACCGCCCGGGTTCAGGTCGTCGGCGGCCACGAGCTCGACACGCTACGCGCTGGATTTGGGTCGCTTTGGCTGATCGATGAGCATGTCGGTGTGCTGCGTATCGATCCGGCCAAGCTTCCTAGGGTGGCGCGCTGAGGCGGCCGCATAGCGACTCTGCGGCGGTTAGGCAGTGGCTGCGACAGCCTAAGCAATCTACCAGACCCCGCCCAGGGCGACGGTGACCGCCTCGCCGTTCACGCCGCCGGCAGCGTCGCTGCAAAGGAACGCGATCACTTGCGCCACCTCCTGTGGCTGCAGCACGCGTTTCTGCGGGTAGATCGACGCTCGCTCTTCCCAGACCTTTTCCACGCTGACCCCGCGGCGTTCGGCTTCCGTCTTTGCAGAGCGTTCAGCCATCGCCGTTTTCACCCAGCCGGGCAGGACGGCGTTTGATGTGACTCCAAACGGGCCCGCGTCCTGGGCAACTGCCCGCGCGAGGCCTATTACTCCGTGCTTTGAGGCGGTGTAAGCACTGCCGCAGCGCTCGGCCTTTTCGCCAGCGGTTGAGCTGGTGAACACCAGCCGCCCGAAGCCGCGCTTACACATTCCGCCTACGGTCAGTCTTGCGAGCTCGAAGGGTCCGTCCAGATTGACGCGCATCGTTTCGCGCCAAACGGCGGGGTCCTGCTCCCAAATAAGTTTCTCGTGAGCTGAGCCGATGCCGTGGTTCACGACCAGGATATCCACCGGTCCCAGTCGCCGTTCCGTTTCAGAAACAGCGAAGGCGCAGCCCTCCGTCGTGCCCAGATCAGCGACGACGTATTCGAGACCGACGGAGGCGAGTTCCGACTCGCTACGCGCGACCACCATCACCTGAACGCCAGCTGCAGTAAGAAGTAGCGCAGCCTCTCTGCCAATTCCCCGGCCGCCGCCAGTAACCAGTGCCACGCGCTTATTCATGCTTCACCACTTGATCATGCTATTCGGCGATTCCAGAAAGGCAAGCCTTGCCGGCGAAGCCGGACCAAAAGCATTGTGGCAGTGTTGTTCATTCCGACGCAATTCGACGTCGTTTGACTACAAAATTTGCCGCTCATTGGAGGAACTGGTAGACGTATCACGTCAGGGAAAACTGCTCTGTTGCCGCGCCGAGCGCGCATAGTGCAGAGGGTAAAACCGTTGCTTGTGCAACAACCAGATCAACGGGACGAGAGATCGTGCGCAACTAGTGTCTCGGCGGGCTCTTAATCGCTGGACACCGAAGCCACACGATTTGCCCGCAACTGCTGACGCTGAATTTTTCCAAGTGGTGTCTTCGGTAGTGCGTCGACGAAGTGAATGGCGTGCGGGACCTTAAAATCGGCAAGCTTTGTGGCTGTCCATCGCTGAAGGTCCTCGGCGTCAACTGGCACGTCCTTTGACTTGACCACGTAAGCTTCGACTACTTCGCCGACGAGCCCGTCTTCGGAGCGCACGCCAATGACGGCCGACTCAATTACGCCTCGGTGCTCGTTTAGAACGCGCTCGACCTCTGCAGCCGCAACGTTCTCACCGCGTGTCTTGATCATGTCCTTTTTTCTATCAACGAAGCTCAGATATCCAAATTCGTCCATACGTCCTAGATCGCCAGTGCGAAGCCAGCCGTCGGGCGTAAATGCGTTGCGGGTCGCTTCCTGATCGTTAAGATAGCCGGCGAACACGCTTGGTGATCTATAAAGTATCTCTCCTGGCTCGCCAGGTTCGACGTCAGATCCGTCGTTGCGCACGAGGCGTATTTCCTGGCCAAGTGTCGGAAATCCTATTGCCGACGTTGATGGCACTGGGCTGTTGCGCAAGCGAGGGTGCAGCGTTCCGAGGCTCACCGTCTCGGTCATGCTCCATCCGGGCTGCAACGCAACACCGAAACGCTCGTAAAAGGCCTCTACCTCTTCCAGGCTTAGGAATGACCCTCCAACCGCGAATCGGAGTTGGTGCTGCCGGTCAGCGGCCGATTTGTCCTGGCGCAGGAGGAGTCGCATCAGCGGCCCGGTAATGCCGGGTGTCCAGGTTGCTCCGACTTCGCTAATTTGGGACCAATAGCGCGATATAGAGAAGCCCGGTAGCAGGCCGATAGTGCCGCCTAGTACCAAGGACGTGATAACTCCATAAAACAGTGAGTTAACGTGGAAAAGGGGGAAAGCCAGCGCGGGCACGTCCTGGTCGGAAAGTCCGAGACAACGGATGGTGACCTCAGCCGAATACATCAGATTCCCATGGGTGATCATTACGCCTTTCGGCCTCGCAGTCGTACCGGATGTATAAAAAATGCCTGCGAGATCCTCGGAGCTGATGCGCGTACTGCACTTCTGGTAGCAAGCAGCGTCAGCATTCGCGAACGAATGATGGAAACGAAGAGGGTCATCGTCATCTGCGACGATCAGTTGTATGAAGGAGCGCGTATGTTTGCGAGCATCTTCCACGATGGGCGCGAAGTCCCGATCTATTACGATTGCTGTGCAGCTTGAATGTTCGAGAGCGTACAGATACTCATCTGCTTTATAGGAAGTATTCAGCGGAACAGCAGTGCAAGCGCTACGCAAGATCCCCAAAAATGCAACTATAAAGGAGGGCTTATTGCCAATCGCGATCGCCACGAAGCTTCCCGGTTGTACTCCGGACGCGAAAAGGGACTCGGAGAATTCTCTCGACGCTTCTTCGGCCTCCTTGTAGCTGAAGCTCTGTTGCCCAAAGCGCATGAACACTGTGTTCGGGATGTCGCGAGCCGAGTCCCGGAGTAGATCCACGATAGTGAGTCGACCCCAACTTCGAAGAATCTGGGTCATATCTCAGAATGCCATTATCTTGTCGTCCATCGCCCAGCCTCGCGTGGCAGGTGTTAGCGCAAGAATAGTCACGGAGCGTTGAGAAATTTTCCAGCGCCCATCCTCAAGAGCAAACTGGTCTTCAAACGTCCCCCATCCGACCACGGATTCGTTGTTTCGAGACAGGGTTTCGTGAAAGTAGCAAAATGAGTGAAATCCAGTGCCGCGTGGCTCGATTGTTTCATTCGCGCAATAGTGCCTAGGGGCCTCCCACTCAGACAGGAAGTAATCGTGGAAGAAATTCATCACCCCCGGCGGCTACTTCGACTTCCTCCACCCGTGGCCGGGGCAAACTCCTCCACCTAACCTGATCGCGATGGGGCGCACGTCGGAGGCGACGGCAGGATTTGTTGGAGTGTTACGCGG
>CAIYLH010000001.1 GCA_903927005.1 uncultured Pseudomonadota bacterium | reverse complement strand
CAGTCGGGATAGCCCGAATAATCCACGGCGTTCACCCCCAGCCAAATCTCATTCGCACCGAGCACTTCGGCCCAGCCGAGCGCGAGCGCAAGAAAAACCGTGTTACGCGCCGGCACGTAAGTGACCGGGATGCCGTCGCCCGCCTGCTCCGGCACCGGGATCGAGGCGTCGGTCAGCGCCGAGCCGCCGAGGCTGCCAAGACCGATCGACAGCACGCGATGCTCAACGGCGCCCAGTGCGAGCGCGAGGCGCCGGGCGGCATCAAGTTCGACGCGGTGACGCTGGCCGTAGTCGAAACTCAGGGCGTAGCAGCGGCGACCTGCCTCACACGCCAGCGCGAGTGTGGTCGCAGAGTCCAGCCCACCCGAGACGAGCACCACCGCGCGGTTTTGATTCATCGCCCCGCCTCGCCATCCCAGAGGATCTTGTGCAGCTGCAACTGGAAGCGCACCGGCAGACGGTCCGCCAGAATCCACTCCGCGAGTTCCCGCGGAGTGACGCGGCCATGGCCGGGAGAGAACAGCACCTGCACCCGTTCGGTGAGATTGCGCGCAGCGACGAAGTCGCGTGCCCAGTCGTAGTCGGCGCGGTCGCAGATGACGAACTTGACCAGATCTGAGTCGCGTGGCGCATCAAAGTTGGCCAGAAAATTGCGTGCGCTCTCACCCGATGCCGGGGTCTTGACGTCGAGCACCCGCACGACGCGCGCATCGACGCCGCTGGCGTCGAGCGCTCCGCTGGTCTCTAGCGACACGCGATGCCCCGCATCGCACAGGGCGCTGAGCAGTCGATGGACGTTCGGCTGCGCGAGCGGCTCGCCGCCGGTGACGCAGACATGCCGCGCGCCCAGTGCCTGGACCTGCGCGAGGACGTCGGTGACCGAGTGCCACAGGCCGCCGTAGAACGCGTACTCGGTATCGCAGTAGTGGCAGCGCAGCGGGCAGCCGGTAAGGCGCACGAACACGGTGGGCCAGCCCACCGTGTCGGCCTCCCCCTGCAGCGAGAGGAATATTTCCGTAATCCGCAGCCGTTCCTGCGCCGGGATCGCATCGCGTGCCACCGCAGCCATGGTCAGCGGCGCTCTGCGTCCATGCGCTTGAGGCGAGCGCGGGCCTCCGTCGCCGCCGGCGCATCGGCGTAGCCCTTGATCACCCGCGCCAGCACTTCACGCGCCTCGCGGTAGCGCTTGAGCTCGCAGTACGAGTAGCCGACCTTCAGCATCGCGTCCGGCACCTTGCGGGAATCGGGATGCTCCTTGAGCACACGCTGGAAGGCCTCGAGCGCCTCCCCATAACGATGCTCGACGTAGTACGCCTCGCCCAGCCAGTACTTAGCGTTGTCCACCAACAGGCTCTGCGGATAGTTAGCGAGGAAGTCCTGCAGTGCGGTTTCAGCGCCGGCGTAGTCGCGGCCCTTGAGCCGCTCGAGCGCGGCTTGGTAGACATCGCGGTCACTGGCGGCGGGCGGCGCGGCCACCGCCGCCGCCTGGCTCTGCAGGCGTGCGTCGACCGCACTGAGGCGCTTATCGAGGTCGCCGTAGAGGTCCCGCTCGTGCTGCTGCATCGCCTTGAGCGCGTGCTGCAACTCTTCAAACTCACCGCGCAGGTGGCGCTGTTCGACCTGCGAGGCCTCCAGCTGTCGCTGCAGATCGAGCAGCGCCTCGTTCTGGCGCTCGATCCGGTCGACCCGTCCTTCGACGGCGGTCGCCTTGACGAATGCCGGGTCCTCCTCGGGTCGCGTCAAAGAACAGCTGGCGAGCGTGACGCTCGCCAGCAGTACGCCACCCAAACGCGGCAGCGACACGTTCATCAATGCGCGGCGAGGACGATGATCTCGACGCGACGGTTCTGTGCCCACGCCGCCTCATCGTGACCGTCGGTGACCGGCCGCTCCTCGCCGTAGCTGACCGTCGACAGCTGCGATTCGCTCGCGCCCTGCAGCAAGAGCGCCTTCTTGACCGCCTGTGCACGACGCTCGCCCAGCGCGACGTTGTATTCGGCCGAGCCACGCTCGTCGGTGTGGCCCTCGAGGCGAACCGTCGCGCGCCGGTCGGCGGCGAGGCGCTTGCCCTGGGCGGAGATCACCGGCGCGTATTCGGCCTTGATCTCCGAACTGTCGTATTCGAAGCGGATGGTTGACGCCAACACGCCTTCGGAACCCGCGCTCGAGGCGCTGTCGTTTGCCAGCGGCCGCACCTGATTGGCGTCCGCCGAGGCCGAACCGGTCGAGGCCCCGGACACGGGCGCCACCACCTGACCGGCGTTGGCGTTGGGAACCGTGGTCGGCTTCTTCGGGCACGCGGCCAACAGGCTGCTAAGGGCCACGATCAGGGCGAGGCTGAGGATGCGCTTCATTCGATCACTCCGTACTGCAGCGCCCCGTCTAGATCGAGGGCGCCTGAAAATCTGACTTGGACCGCTATTTTGCCATACCAACCGGCCCGCAACGGTCTTAACGCTACAGCCGCGGCGACCACGCCGGCTCGCGCACGTCGCCGCTGGCGGCGCTGATGCGGCTGGTCACGCCGCTGTCGACCGCGGCCGTCGCGAGCACTCCACGGCCGCGCTCACGGGCTGCGTAGACGACGGTCTGACCGTTCGGGGCAAAGGACGGGCCCTCGTCGAGCCTGCCGCTGGTGACGACCTTCGAGCGGCCAGTGGCGACATCCACCGTCGCGATCCGGTAGGCCCCCTGGTCCTGGGTAACGACCGCCAGCTGCGTGCCATCGGGTGAGACCCGCGGTCGGGCGTTGTAGTTCCCCTCGAACGTGACCCGCTTGGGCCGCTCTCCCGCTGCCAGCACGATGTGGTAGATCTGCGGCCGCCCGGCGCGATCGGAGGTGAAGTACAGGCTCTGGCCATCCGGTGCGAAGCACGGCTCCGTGTCGATGGCCGGATCATCGGTGACCCGCAGCAGCGCGCGACTGGCAAGCTCCATCACGAACACATCGACGTTGCCATCGGGCTGCGACAGCGCCAGCGCCAACCGCTGCCCGTCGGGCGACCAGGCCGGCGCGCCGTTGATACCCGGGCGTCCCGAGACCTTTTCCCGCGAACCGGTCAGCATGTTCTGGATCCACACGCCGGAGGCATGGCCCTCGAACGAGACGTAGGCGAGGCGCGTGCCGTCCGGGGACCAGGTTGGCGACATCAGCGGCTGCGGCGAGTTGACGACCACGACCGGGTTCTCGCCATCGGCATCGGCAACGACCAGCTTCCAGCGACGGCTGGCCGGTGGTCCTTCGACCAGCACGTAGGCGATACGGCTGGCAAAGGCGCCAGGCACCCCGAGGATCTTCTCGTAGATGAGGTCGGCGGTGCGGTGCGCGGCAAGTCGCAGGCCGGTCGCCGCAGCAGTGACGCTATAGGCCAGCAAGCGCGCACCGGTGAGGACGTTGTACAGCTCGAACTCAACGAGGTAGCGATCGCCGTCGTGCAGCACGCGGCCGAGCACCAGATAGTCCGTCTTGACCAGGCGCCACTGGGTTGCGTCGAACTGCGCCGCGGCGGTTGGGCGCTGCGGCATGGCGGTGCGAGCCAGCCCCGCAAAGCGACCGCTGCGGGCAAGATCGGCCTCCACCACCGCAGCCACGTCGACGGCAAGGCCGTCGCCTGCGAACGGCACGACCGCGACCGGGATCGGCGCATTGACTCCCTGCGTGATCTGTACGGTCAGCTGCGCGTGCGCCGGCAGCGTGACGAGCAGGCCTAGAAGCAGGACGGACAGCAGGCGACGAGGTTCAGCCATCGGGATTAAATTCCAGGTGCAGTTTGCGTTGGAACAGGGACGGATCAGGTGGCGCTGGCAAGGGCGAGGCGCGCAAGACCGCAAGCTTGATCGACTCTACGACGGCAGCGTCGCCGTTGCATTCCCCCACCCGCACGTCAGTGACCGTACCCCCCGGCACCTGGGTCACATCGACGATGCAGCGTATACCAGCCCGAGCGCTCGCTGGGCGGTGCCAGGCCCGCTCGATCTTCGCGCGCAGGTCGGCAACGTAGCGATTCTGCAGGCCGGCGTCCTGCGCGCCGAGTCGGGATTGCTCCTCGCTCAGCTGACGCGACAGGTCAGCCTCGCGTTGGCTGCGGGCGTGCGCCTCGAGCTGTTCGTGGCGCTTGGCCTCCGCCGCCAGGGCACGCGACCGCGCCTCCTCTGCAGCGGCTTTTTTCTTCGCCACCGCCTGCTCGGCGGCGACCCGCTTCGCGTCGGCCGCGGCCTTCAGCTTTGCGTTGTGCTCCAGCGCCTTCTTATTCGCCGCATCCGCTTTCAACTGCGCCGCGTGCTCCACGCGCAGCAGTTCTGCCGCCTTCTGCCGCGCGACAACCGCCGGATCGGGCGCCGGCGGTTGCAGCGGCTCGCTCTTGGCGATCTCAGCAGGAGGCGGACTCGGCGGCGCCTCAGCGGCGACCTCCGCCGTCGGCGTGGGCTCTGGCCGCACGCCCACATGGTCGCGAGGGGCCGGCGCGAGATACGCCTCGATCGCGGCGGGCTGCACCAGCTGCGGCGCGACACTGAACCACGTCGCCACGATGACGGCCGCCGCGATGCCGACGTGCAGCAGCGCTGAACCGATCAGCGGTCGCGCGTGCTCCTGCAGGAAGGCGCTCATACCGCCAGCTCAGTGCCCCGCGGCGGGCGGCAACGGATCGGTGATGAAGCCCACCTTGACCGCCCCCGACTGCTGCAGCAGCACCATCGTGTGCATGACCCGTCCGTAGGGAATCGCAGCGTCCGCCTTCAGCAGCACCGGCGTCTGTGCATCCCGCGAGAGCACCAGCCGCACCTTGTCGGCGAGGGTCGCCTCGTCGATGGGCTTGGCTTTGTCGTCGCCGATGTTCACGTACAGGCGTTCGGCCCGGTCGACACTGACAACGAGCGGTTCGCGCTTGGGGTCCGGCAAACTGGCGCCGCCGGTCTTCGGCAGATCGACGTGCACGCCCTGCGTCAGCAGCGGCGCGGTCACCATGAAAATGATCAACAGCACCAGCATCACGTCGATGTAAGGCACGACGTTGATCTCGCCCATCAGCTTGCGTCCGCGCTTGCCGGAAACCTGCACGACTCAGCTCGCGCGCGGCAGCGACGCGTTGCGCTGCAGAATCGTGGTGAACTCCTCGACGAAGGTGTCGAAGCGCAGCTCCAGACGGTTCACCTGGTCGGAAAAGCGGTTGTAGGCGACCACGGCGGGAATGGCGGCGAACAGGCCGATAGCCGTTGCAATCAGCGCCTCGGCGATGCCGGGGGCCACCATCTGCAGCGTCGCCTGCTGCACGTTGGCCAGGCCGCGAAACGCGTGCAGGATGCCCCAGACCGTGCCGAACAGGCCGACGTACGGGCTGATCGAACCAATGGTCGCGAGCATTTCGAGATTGCTCTCGAGTCGGTCAATCTCGCGCAGCTGGGCGACCCGCATGGCCCGCCGCGCCCCTTCCATCAACTGCGGGCCGTCGATCGATGGCTGCTTGCGCAGTCGGGAGAACTCGCGGAAGCCAAACTCAAAGATGCTTTCTACGCCGGACACCAGCGTCTTGCGGCCTTCGATGGAGCGGTACAGGGCGCCGAGGTCGCCGCCGGACCAGAAGGCGGTTTCGAAGCCCTCGGCCGCGGCGCGCGTGGCGACCAGCGCGCTGCGCTTGCGAAAGATGATCGCCCAGGACGCGACGGAGGCGGACAGCAGCACGGCTATCACCAGCTGCACCAGCGGGCTCGCCTCCAGAATCATCTGAAAAAAGGACTGGTCGGTGGTATTCATGCAAAAAGTCGCGCCAGGTCAGGCGGCAGTCGCCGCGGTTTGAGGGTATCGGCATCGATCGCGGCCGCTCGCACCGTCGCAGTCAGCAACAGCTCGGTGCCGCGCAAAACCCGTTGCAGGAACTGAAACGATGCACCACGAACCTGCGTCAGTTCCGCGGTCACCTGCAGCAAGTCGTCGTGGCGTGCCGCACGCTTCCACTCCACCTGCATGTCGACCACGGCGAACTGCAATCGTTCCCGCTCGCGCAGCGCGACCTGATCGACCCCGAGGGCGCGCAGCCACTCGCTGCGGGCACGCTCCATAAAGCGCAGGTACGAGGCGTGGTAGACGATGCCGCCGGCGTCGGTGTCTTCCCAGTAAACGCGCACTGGAATTTCAACGTGCTTTTTGTTTGTGTTCTCGAGTATTTTTTCCACGCCTGACTTTATATCCGTTCTTGCATTCCGCAAGTCTTAAAGAAAGCGGAAAACTCCGAGCATGACAAGGATTCTACACTCTCGGCGCTCGGGCAGCGGAAACCCACTCCCGAGGCAAAGTTACGGCCCCCCGGGCATAGAACCCACGGCCGATGGCGGCGGCTGCAACCTGCGCTCACCCCCTCCCCCCTGCGACGTAGCCGTCGCTCATGCAATCATTCCGGCTACGGCGGCGCGTGCGAAAATCCAGCCCGACAAGCAGCCCGGTAAACCGCCAGACCATCAATCAATCGACGGCGATCCCGGCCGTCCCGCTGCAACCCACCGATCGACGACTTGTATCGCAAGCCGATAACGGGCGCAGTTGTAGATCGCGAGGTTTGCAAGCTCGGCCTCGACGAGGCGTGTAAATGCATCCGCGTCAACAGGCTCGACACCTATCGAGTCGGAGGCTGCACGGCTCGACTCGCCGCCGATGACCACGCGTCGTATCGCATCCCCGAGTGCCTCGCGGTAGCGTGCCCGCAGGGGATCGGGCGTGCCAAAAGAACTAAGCGCGGCTCGGTACTTCTCAATGGAGCGACGGTACGTAGCCTCAAATAGCTCGACCGCGAGCGCAACGCTGCGCTGCTCGTAGACGCCGAGAATGGCGTAGGCATAGTCGGACTGCTCGACCTCAAGGAACGAAAGTGGCGCGCAGTTGTGAAGCAGGAACGGCAAGTTGGCGGCCAGCCGGCTCGTGCGCTTGTTGCCGTCCTCAAAAGGTTGCAGGTAGGCGAGGTTGACCCAGAGGAAGAAGGCACCCTCAACAGGATTTCGAATGAGCCGCGCGCGAGCAACGATCTCATTGAGCATCTGTTCGAGGAGCGATGGGGCATGCAGCGGGTGATACACGGAGCCTGCGATCGTAACGATGCGGCGCCGAATCGAGCCTGCCGCTAGCGGATCGCAGAGCAGTCCTTGCATCAGCAGCCCATGTAGGTTTCGTACCACCGGTACCGTAAGTCCCTGCTCCGGCACAGCGTCGACCATGAACTCGATCGCCTGTTTATGATTGAGAAGCATCGTGACGTCGGGGTCGCTCAGGTCGCCGCGGCCATGCTCGAAGAGCGCCTTCGTGTCTGGCAGGCTAATGCGATTGCCCTCAAGGCGAGATGAGTGCCAGGAAAGGTCGATCAGCAGCTGCTCAAGCACCTTGCGCGCCACGGTACCCGCTGGCTGCTGGCCCTGCGCGCGACCGGCCGCGTTGAGTGCAGCGGCGAGCGCAGGCGGTAACAGGGAGCTGTCGTTTGGCACGTAGTCCTCGACGAAGCCGCGCTCGTAGGACACAGGCGTACGCGCTCCAAGTGGCTTGGACAGCTGCAGCAGCAGCGCATGAGCTTCAAGGTTATGCGGCACACCCGAGCCAGACTCCGCCGTCGAGGTGCTCGGCGCGGCACCGCCCAGGCGATAGCGCGTAGCGCGAGCCGCTCCCACCCTCGCGAGCTGGCCTGCCGCGACGAGCTGCGCGAGGCCCCGATTAACGGTGCGCCGGCTCGCCTTCAACTGATGAGCGATCACACCTGCGTGGGGTGGGCCACTGAGCTCGGCCTCAGCCTGTCGGACGACTTGGAGGATTTCAGCCGATAGATTGCGATAGGCCATGGTGCTTCGCCCGCAGACTTATCCTGCCATTATCATCCGCTATATTGTCATTTACGGCAAGATAACCCTATCTTGCCATCAATTTGGCGAGATAAATGATACTTTGTCATTATCTGCAAGGGGCAGTCGCAGCTCTCCCCCCTTGTGCTCTAGGCCGCTTGGCAATCCCTGGCGCCGACGACAGGCAGTGGCCGCGGCGATTGCAGCCGCTCTAAGCGCCACGGCGCAGGGCATGTACGAGCCGGGCGAGGATTCCCAGCGCCTAACGGCCCTACGCGTCTTCCCGGAACAGGCCCACGGTTCCCGGCGGCGGCGGCGGCGGCGTCAGGCCAAAATGGCTATAAGCCTGCGAGGTCGCAATCCGCCCACGCGACGTGCGCATCAGGAAGCCCTGCTGGATCAGGTACGGCTCCAGCACGTCTTCGATCGTGCCCCGTTCCTCACCGATCGCAGCGGCGAGGTTATCTACGCCGACCGGACCGCCGGCGAACTTCTCGATGATCGTCATCAGCAGGCGGCGATCCATGACGTCGAAGCCGAGGCGGTCCACCTCGAGCATGTCCAGCGCCGCGGTCGCGACAACATCGCTGATCCTGCCGTCGGCGCGCACCTCAGCGTAATCGCGTACGCGCCGCAGCAGGCGGTTCGCGATGCGCGGCGTGCCACGCGAGCGCTCGGCGATCTTGCGCGCGCCGGCAGGCTCGGTCACCAGACCGAGGATCTGCGCCGAGCGCGTCACGATGCGGGTGAGCTCCTCGACCGAATAGAACTCCAGCCGCTGCACGATGCCGAAACGGTCGCGCAACGGTGAGGTCAACAGACCCGCCCGCGTGGTGGCGCCGACCAGCGTGAACTGTGGCAGCTCGATCTTGATCGAACGCGCCGCGGGGCCCTCACCGATCATGATGTCGAGTTGAAAGTCCTCCATCGCCGGGTAGAGGATTTCCTCCACGATCGGGCTGAGCCGATGGATCTCATCGACGAACAGCACGTCGCGAGGCTGCAGGTTGGTCAGCAGCGCCGCCAGGTCGCCCGGTCGCTCGAGCACGGGGCCGGAGGTCTGCTTGAGGCCGACACCGAGCTCATTGGCGACGATGTGCGCCAGCGTCGTCTTGCCAAGGCCGGGCGGCCCGAAGATCAGCAGATGGTCGAGCGCCTCCGAACGGCGCCGCGCAGCCTCGATGAAGATCTCCATCTGGCTCTTCACGGCCGGCTGGCCGACGTAGTCGCTCAGCAGCTTCGGTCGGACCGCGCGGTCGAGCTTGTCGTCTTCGCGACTGCCCTGCGGGGCCACCACGCGGTCAGAGTCGATCATGTCCTGCTCCGGTGCGTCATCAACTCGCCGCCGCCTGTAGCGCCCGTCGGATCAGATCCTCGGTGCTGGTCACGTCCTCGCCCACGGACTTCAGCAGGCGCGCAATCTCCGCCGGACGGTAACCCAGCGCCACCAGTGCGCTGAACGCCTCCTGCTGCGCGGCGCCCGCGCGCGACGAGCGCGTCGCAGGCAGCGTCGCGGTGTCTGCAATCAACTCCTTGACCCGATCGCGCATGTCGATCAGGACGCGCTCCGCGGTCTTGCGGCCAACGCCCGGAATGCGCACCAGCAACGCCGCGTCCTCCGCTTCAATGCAACGACCAAAGTCAGCGACACTCATGCCGGAGAGGATGCCGAGCGCAATCTTCGGACCGACGCCGGAGACCTTGAGCAGGTTGCGAAACAGCCGCCGCTCGTCGTCGGTCGCGAACGCGTAGAGGATGTGCGCATCCTCGCGAACGACCAGATGGGTACGCAGCGTGATCTCAGCACCGGTATCAGGCAGCACGTAGAAGGTCGACATCGGCGCTTCGCACTCGTAGCCGACACCATTGACGTCCACCACCAGCGAGGGCGGTGTCTTGGCAGCCAGACGTCCACGCAGCCAGCCGATCATGCGCCACCGTCGGCGGCAGCCATCGCAAGCCTCGCCGCCCTGCCATGCGCGTGGCACAGCGCGATTGCCAGCGCGTCGGCCGCGTCCGCCCCCAGCGGGCCGTCCAGTCCCAGCAGGATGCCGACCATTTTCTGTACCTGCGCCTTGTCAGCCGCCCCGGTGCCCACCACGCCGAGTTTGACCTCGCGAGGCGAATATTCGTGGATGGAGGCCAGGCTCTTGAAGGTCGCGCTCAGTGCCGCACCGCGGGCCTGACCGAGTTTCAGTGCCGAATCGGGGTTGCGATTGACGAATACCCGCTCGATCGCGATTTCATCCGGCTGATATTCCTCAACCAGTGCCGCTACACCCACGAAGATCTCCTTCAGACGCGCCGGAAAATCGGCCCCGACGGCGCGAATCGTGCCCGAGGCGACATAGCGCGGTTCACCGCGACCCACGTCCACCACCCCAAAGCCCGTCGCTCGGGAGCCGGGATCCAGACCGAGTATCCGCGCCGGCTGCAGCGTCGAGGGCACGCTCGCGCGCACCGCCGGACGCGCCGCGCCGGGCTTATAGGCGCGCCAGCCGGTCGCGCGTCGCATACGTCGTGGAATCTTCACGGTCCATCCGCAGGTATGATACCGGGATAGTCGCCCTCCGACACGCTCCTGAAGAGTGTTTCCGCCGTGGAAACAACCACTTTCGACAACGACAAGGCAGCACAAGACGCCGCCCGGGTCGCCGCCGAGCAACTCGGCGAGTTGACCGCCATGGCGACGCCGGCGGCGCTGCAGCGTGGCATCGCCATCGCGAGGATCGTTGCCCACTTCGATCCGGACCCGGTCGCCCTCGCCGGCACGTTGCTGCAGTCCCTGAGCGCCAGCGCGCCGCTGCCGCCCCACCTCGTCGAGCGACACGCAACCGCGGAGGTTCGCGCCTTTGCCGCTGCACTCGGTCGCCTGGGCCGACTGGACCTGGCAGCCCCCGGCCGCGACGCGCTCGCAGCTCCCGCGCTGACGGCGGCGCAGGCCGAGGCGCTGCGCCGAATGCTGTTGGCGGTGGTGTCCGACCCACGCCTCGTGCTGGCACGCGTGGCCGAGCAGTTGTGGTTGCTGCGAGCGGCACGCAGCGCAGATCCCGCCGAGCGACTACGGCTTGCGCAGCAGACCCAGGACGTTTATGGGCCGCTGGCCAATCGGCTGGGTCTTGCGGTACTAAAGTGGGAGCTGGAGGACTACGCCTTCCGCTACCTGGAAGCGGAGGAGTATCGGCGCATCGCCGCTTCGCTCGCCGAACGACGCGCCGACCGCGAGCGCTACATCTACGAGCTCAAGCTCACCCTGGAGCGGGAACTCGCCGCGGCCGGGGTCGTCGCCGAGGTGCAGGGCAGACCCAAACATATCTACAGCATCTGGCGAAAAATGACCCGCAAGGGACTGCGCTTCGAACAGGTGTTCGACGTCCGCGCGGTGCGCGTGCTGGTGGACAACGTCGCGCAGTGCTACGCGGCGCTGGGGGTCGTGCATGGATTGTGGTCGTACCTGCCGGGCGAGTTCGACGATTACATCGCCACGCCCAAGATCAACGGCTACCGCTCTATACACACCGCGGTCGTCGGCCCTCTGGGTCGAACCGTCGAGGTGCAGATCCGCACGCGCGAGATGCACGACAAGGCAGAACTGGGCGTCGCAGCCCACTGGCGCTACAAGGAGGGCGGCCAGCGGGACGTGGGCGTCGAGCGCAAGGTCGAGCAGCTGCGCGCGATGCTGGCCCCAAAACGCAGCGAGGACGACGACCTGCTCGATCGCGTCGGGGCAACGTTGTTTCGCGAGCACGTCTACGTGTTCAGTCCCAA
Organism: uncultured Pseudomonadota bacterium; assembly: GCA_903927005.1. Classification (GTDB taxonomy): domain Bacteria; phylum Pseudomonadota; class Gammaproteobacteria; order Steroidobacterales; family Steroidobacteraceae; genus CAIKZZ01. The sequence goes on along the minus strand of CAIYLH010000001.1, from coordinate 26,810 downwards.
GGGCGAGGTGGTCGAGCTACCCGACGGCGCAACGCCGCTGGACTTCGCCTACCAGGTGCATACGGGCCTCGGTCATCGCTGTCGCGGCGCCCGCATTGACGGCCGCATGGTGCCGCTCGACCAGAAGTTGGTTAGTGGCGTGACCGTCGAGATCGTGACTGCACGTGAGCCGCAACCCAGCCGCGACTGGCTAGTGGAAAGTCTCGGCTTTCTCGCCACCCGATCGGCGCGGGCCAAGGTCCGCGCCTGGTTCCGCAACATCGATCACGACGAGCACGTACGGGCCGGCCGAGTGATCGTCGAGCGCGAGCTGGGGCGCCGCGGCGGTGGACCGCCGCCGCCGGTCGATGAGGTTGCGAAGCTGCTGGCCTGCGGCTCCGCTGAGGAGCTGTACCTCGCCCTCGGCGCGGGGGACCTGTCCGGTGCGCAGCTCGGTGCCGCGCTACTGCGACGTGACCGAGCACTCGCACCGCCGACGGCGGAGACGCCTGGCACTGCCGCCCATGTCGCGCAGGAGTCGGCCACGGGCGTGCGCGTCATGGGCGTCGGCGACCTGCTGTCGCATTACGCCCGTTGCTGCGGGCCGGTGCCGCCCGAGCCGATCGAAGGCTACGTCACCCTCGGCCGTGGCATGACGATCCACCGGGCCAGCTGCCGCAACCTCGCCCGCATGCGCTTGGCTGAGCCGAACCGGGTGCTGTCAGTGGCCTGGGGCGCAGACCGGGACCAGCTCTACCCGGTGAACTTCACGGTACTGGCCTTCGACCGTCGCGGACTGGTACGCGACGTCAGCGGCGTGCTCGCCGACGCCAAGATGAGCATCGAGCGGATGACCACCGAGACGCAGACAGCCGACCGCACCGCCGAGATGACGGTCGGCGTGCGGGTGCACGATCTGGCGGAACTCGATGCGGTGCTGGCGCGGATCACCGGTCTTGCCGATGTGATCCGCGTGCAGCGTCGCTAGCCATCTAGCGGTTGGGGAAGTCGATCGCGCGCTTGTCCGCAGCCAATGCCGCCTCATGCAGCGCTTCCGAAAGCGTGGGATGTGCGTGAATCGTGCGCTGCAGGTCCTCGGCGCTGGCTGAGTACTCCATCGCAAGCACCGCCTCGCCGATCAGCTCGCCCGCCATCGGGCCGATGATGTGCACGCCGAGGATCTCGTCGTCGTCTACCGCTGCGATCAGCTTTGCAAACCCGGCCGATGCCTCCATCGCGCGCGCGCGCCCGCTGGCCATGAAGGGGAATACGCCGACCTTGTAGGCGCGGCCGCTGGCCTTGACCTGCTCCTCGGTCTGGCCAACCCAGGCGATCTCCGGGGCGGTGTAGATCACCGACGGCACCGTGCGATAGTTGACCTCGCCGTAGCGCCCGGCGATGAGGTCGGCCACCATCACGCCCTCCTCCTTGCCCTTGTGCGCGAGCATGGGACCGCGCACGCAGTCGCCGACTGCGTAAATACCTTCGACGCCGGTCCAGCACTGTTCGTTGACCACGACGAAGCCACGCTCGTCGATCGCCACGCCAGTGCCCTCGCCCAGCAGGGCCTCGGTGTTGGGACGGCGGCCGATGGCGACCACGACGCGATCGACAGTCGCTGTGTGCTCGCCGCTCGCATCGGTGTAGGCAAGCGAGACACCGTCGGCGCCACTGCTCGCGCCGCTGACCTTCGCGCCCAGTCGGATATCCAGGCCGAGCTTGCGATAGTGCTTGAGCGCTTCTTTGGCCACCTGCTGATCGACCATCGGCAGGAACGTGTCCATCGCCTCGAGCACCACGACCTCGGCACCCAGCCGACGCCAGACGCTGCCCAGCTCAAGGCCGATGACCCCCGCCCCGATGACGCCCAGTCGCTTCGGGATCGCCGACATCTCCAGTGCACCCCAACTGTCGAGCACGCGCTCGCCGTCAAATGGCACTGAACGCAGCGGCATCGGCGCCGATCCGCTGGCCAGCACGACCTGCTGCGCCGCGAGCACCGTCACGCTGCCATCGAGCGCCGTGTATTCCACCTTGCGGTCCGGCAGCAGCCGGCCGTGGCCCGCGAGTGGCGTGACCTTGGCCGACTTGAATAGCGCCAGGATGCCCTGCGTCGAGGCCTTGACGATACCGGCCTTGCGCTTTTGCATCTGCGCAAGATCGACCTCGACCTTGCCGACCTTGATGCCATGCACCGCGAACTCCTCGCGGGCGCGGTGCACCAACTCCGTCGACTCGAGCAGCGCCTTGGAGGGAATACAGCCGGCGTTGAGGCAGGTGCCACCAAACGCGTGGCTGCCGTCGTAGTTCTTCCAGCCGTCTATGCACGCAACCTTGAGGCCGTTCTGGCCCGCGCGGATCGCCGCCGGGTATCCGGCAGGACCGCCGCCGATCACGATGACATCGTAGCTATCGCTCATGGGATCTTGTCCTTGCTAACTCAGACCTGCAGCAGGAGCCGCGCCGGGTCCTCGAGGCAGTCCTTGATGGTCACCAGGAACTGCACCGCCTCGCGACCGTCGATGATGCGGTGATCGTAGGTAAGTGCCAGATACATCATGGGGCGGATGACGATCTGGCCGTCGACCACCACCGGCCGGTCCTGCACCTTGTGCATGCCGAGAATGGCGCTCTGCGGGGCGTTGACGATCGGGGTCGACATGAGCGAACCGAACACGCCGCCATTGGTGATCGAGAATGTCCCGCCAGTCAGCTCCTCGATCGTGATCGAGCCCTCGCGCGCCTTCTGCGCATAGCTGCCGATGGCCCGCTCCACGTCGGCGCAACTCATCAGGTCGGCATCGCGCAACACCGGCACGATCAGGCCGCGATCAGTCGACACCGCGACGCCGACGTCGTAGTAGTCGTGATAGACGACATCGCTACCGTCGACGTAGGCATTGACGACCGGAAAGCGACGCAGCGCCTCGACGGTCGCCTTGACGAAGAACGACATGAACCCAAGGCGGACGCCGTGGGTCTTTTCGAACCGATCCTTGTAGCGAGTGCGCGCTTCGTTGAGCGCCTTCATGTCCACCTCGTTGAAGGTGGTCAGCAACGCCTGGGTTGCCTGCGCCTCGACCAGTCGGCTCGCAATGCGCGCCCGCAGGCGCGTCATCGGCACGCGCTGCTCGGTGCGGCCGCTGCGCGCCGTCGAATGGCTGGCCGGCGCGCCCTTGGCCTCCGCCGCGGGCGCCGGCTTGTCCAGCGCGCGCACGACGTCCTGTTTGCTAATCCGACCCTCGCGACCGGAGCCTGCGATCGTGCCGGGATCCAGCCGCTTCTCCTCGACGATGCGGCGGGCCGCCGGACCGAGCTTGCCGGCCTCGGCACGCGCCGGCGGCACGGCGGCGGCCGTCGGCACATCCGCGGGCTTTGCGGCGGCGCTTGCCGTCTCATCGATGATCGCCAGCAGCGTGCCGCTGGTGACGGTACTGCCGGCCACGATGCGGATCTCGGTAAGGATCCCTGCGACCGGCGCGGGCACCTCCAGCACGACCTTGTCGGTCTCCAGGTCGGCGAGATTCTCGTCACGACCGACCGCGTCGCCGGGCTGCTTGTGCCAGACGACGAGCGTGGCGTCAGCCACCGACTCAGGCAATTGCGGCACTCGTACTTCAATCGTCATGACGGTTTCCTGAGCACTTTGTGTTTGACCGTGGATTCATTACGCGGCTTGAGGCGCGGCGGTTCACGGGATGACTCGGCAGTAGCGACCGCGTGCAGCGCGGCGCGAACCAGACGCTGCTGCTGTTCCACATGTAACTGATGGATACCCGTGGCCGGTGCCGCGGCACTCGGTCGACCGGCGTAGAAGACCGCGTCACGATTCGACAGCCGCTCCTGCAGTCGATGCCGGATCTGGTACCAGGCGCCCTGGTTCTGCGGCTCTTCCTGGCACCAAACGATCTCATGCGCGTTCGCATAACGCTCAAGCACCGCTTCGTAGCCCTCGGTGGGGAACGGATAGAGCTGCTCGAGGCGGATCAGCGCCACATTCGTCAGGCCATCAGTGCGTCGCTGTTCCAGCAGGTCGAAGTAGACCTTGCCGCTGCAGAACACAACCCGCTGCACGGCCGCCGCGTCAATCGGGTCGATCTCGTCGATGACCGTCTGGAACTCCCCGCCCACCAGCTCTGTCAGCGGCGTGACCGCCAGCTTGTGCCGCAGCAGGCTCTTGGGCGTCATCACGATCAGCGGCTTGCGTAGCGGCCGGACCATCTGCCGACGCAGCATGTGAAACATCTGGCCAGGTGTCGACGGCACGCAGACCTGCATGTTGAGCTCGGCACACAACTGCAGGAATCGCTCCAGCCGCGCTGACGAATGCTCCGGGCCCTGCCCTTCATAACCGTGCGGCAGCAACAGGGTGAGTCCCGACAAGCGGCCCCACTTGGCTTCGCCGGAACTGATGAACTGGTCGATGATCACCTGCGCGCCATTGGCGAAGTCGCCGAACTGGCCCTCCCAGATCACCAGCGTTTCGGGTGTGGTCGTCGAGTAGCCGTACTCGAAGCCCAGCACCGCCTCCTCCGACAACACCGAGTCGGTGACCCGGAACCGGCGCTCGCGGCTGAAATGTTCCAGCGGCGTATGGATGCGTTCACTGCCCTGGTCGTGCAGCACCGCGTGGCGATGAAAGAACGTGCCACGGCCGCTGTCCTGGCCGGTGATGCGCACACCGTATCCCTGGTCGACGAGCGTTGCATAGGCGAGAGTCTCGGCCGCACCCCAGTCGAGGGCCTGATCGCCGGCGAGCATGCGGGCTCGATCCTCGTAGATCTTGGCCACGCGCGGATGCAGGCGAAAGTCCGCTGGGAACTGCACCAAACGCGCGCCGAGGGCTTTGAGCTGGGCGAGATCGAGCGCGGGGTATGAGAAATCGTGGGGATCGGCCGCCAGATGGCGCGACCAGTCGACGGTGTACTTGTTGCCGATCAGGCCCAGCGCAGCCCGTGCCTGCGGCTTGCCCGCGTCGAGGCCGTCCCGATAGCGACCGACCAGCTGTTCGGCCTCGTCAGGGGCAAGAACGCCTTCTGCGAGCAGTCGTGCCGCGTATAGCTGTCGGGTCGTCGGATGCTTGCGGATCACCTGATACATCGCCGGCTGCGTCGCTGCCGGCTCGTCCGCCTCGTTGTGACCGTGACGGCGATAGCACACCAGGTCGATAACGACGTCCTTGTGGAAGCGGCGGCGGTAGTCCAGCGCGAGGCGCATGACGAACACGCAGGCCTCAGGGTCGTCGCCGTTGACGTGGAAGATCGGCGCCTCGACCATCTTCGCGACGTCCGAGCAGTACAGCGTCGAGCGCGTATCGCGCGGCTCCGAGGTCGTGAAGCCGACCTGGTTGTTGATCACCAGGTGAAGGGTGCCGCCGGTGTAGAAGCCACGGGCCTGCGACAGCTGCAGCGTCTCCATGACGACGCCCTGGCCTGCGAACGCCGAATCGCCGTGAATCACGACCGGCAGCACCTGCGCGCCGATGTCGTCGCCGCGCCTTTCCTGACGGGCACGGACTGACCCCTCCACCACGGGATTGACGACTTCGAGATGGGACGGGTTGAAGGCGAGCGCGACATGAACGTTGCCCGCCGGTGTGCGCAGGTCGGCAGAGAAGCCCTTGTGGTACTTCACATCGCCGGATCCGCGCAGATGCGACAGGTCGTAGTTACCCTCGAACTCGGAGAACAGGTCCGCGGGTGACTTGCCGAGCAGGTTGACCAGTACGTTCAGCCGACCACGATGGGCCATGCCGATAATGCACTCCTCGACCCCCTGGCCACCACCGTGCTGGATCATGTCGTCCAGCATCGGGATCATCGCGTCGCCGCCCTCGAGCGAGAAGCGCTTCTGGCCGACGTACTTGGTATGCAGGTAGCGCTCAAGACCCTCCGCCGCGGTGAGCTGCCAGAGGATGTTGCGCCGCTCATCGGTGCTGTAGCGATGCCGCAGGCGGTTGTCCTGGAACGACTCCTGCAACCACAGCCGCTCCTCGCTTGAGGAGACATGCGCGAACTCGGCGCCGATCGTGTCGCAATACAGGTAGCGCAGCTGCGCGATCATGTCGCGCAGCTTCATGCGGGTCGGGATCGCCGCTGTCCTGGAGCCGGTGTAGAACTCGCTGTCCAGGTCGGACTCGGCCAGACCGAAATGCGCCAGCTCCAGCACGCGCTGCGGCTCGCGCTTCATCAGTCCGAGTGGGTCGATGCGCGCAACCAGGTGACCGCGGTTGGCGTACACCTGCACCATCCGCGAGACAAACCCCTGTTTGGCGGCCGCGTCACTGCCGACGGCCGGCGGTGCAGTTCCGATCCGCGGGCCGCGGGCCCGCGCCGCAAACTCCGCCAGCACCGGTCCATGCGCGACCTCCTGACGCGCTGCGCCCTCGACTGCAGGGAAGGAGCGGAAGTAGTTCCGCCACTCGGCCGGCACGGCCTCCGGGTCGGTCAGGAACTGCTCGTAAAGATCTTCAACGAACACAGCATTGCCGCCCGACAGTGGCGTCGAGGCGAACCATTCGCTTAGGGTTGGGCGCATTCCAGGCTCTGCAAGTCGGGGGGACGGCCGGACGCCGAATAACTACGCAGTTTAGCGGATGACAGCCCGGTCGACACTAGACATCTGCACAGGCCGGCGACGATTCAGCTGAGGTTGGCGGCCAGGGTCAGCTCGTAGGCGATCACCATTACGTAGCCCGCCAGCACCGTGTGGACAATCGCGTCCACACGCAGCAGCCGGAACACCCTGAATCTTGCACAGGCGACCAATACCAGCAAGCCGGCGCCGGTGAGGGCAAGCTTGGCGAGCACGAAGTGCAGCGTGTCGCCGTAGACGAACAGCGCCATGACCGGATTCTCTTCCCGGGAGCCGGCCGCGAGCAGCTTCAGCGTCAGAAAGCTGTCCAAGACACACAGCAGGAGGATCATCAAGGCACTCGCCAGCAGCGAAGGCTCGCGCCAATCGACGATGGGGCGCTCGCGATCATCGACACGCCGGCCTGCGCGTCGGCGGGGACGCCAGACGCCGTGCCAAAGCGCGTAAAACACACTCTGGCGCCGATCGCGACTGCGCCTGCGGCGCTCATGGCGCGCTGCGGGCGCGTCTAGCGGCGTCGGGTCAGCGGCGGCAGTAGCGTCGTCGGTGGGCACTTCAGCAAAAGTAGCACTCGCGGCCCCGCGCAGAACGTGCCGCAGTTCCCGATTCGCGCCGCAAGATGGGCCTAGCTGGCCAGCAACCGGTACAGCAGCGCGCCGAGGACCAGCAGCAGCAGCAATCGCCACACCGGACTGGCGGGGCGGGCCGCGTCCTCACCCGGCGTGTCCTCACCCGCCGCCTCCTCGACAATCGGCCCGTGTGGCCGCTGCAGATGGGTGTAACTCAGTCCGGTCCCTGGCAGCCCTACCGTCGTGCGCGTGCCGGTCGGCCCGATCGTGACGTGCGCGCCGCGCCTGCCGAGCGATAGCGACGCACCCCGTTTGCCCAGATTGACCCGGATCCCGGGTAGCAGGCGGATCGAGCGGCGGAAGCGGAAGCCCACCGCCGTCTCAGCGTCCGGCCGCAGCGGCGCGGCCGGCCTTGCGACGACGCCGGAACTGGCGCTCGATGGAGCGGATTCGCTCATAAAACCGTTCGAACCTGGCGCTGAGGCTGCGCTCGCTGCGCCAGGCAACCTGCAGGTAGCCGGCGAAGTCCAGCGCTCGACCCGCCGCCACGTCCCCGCTCACCGCCGCCATGATGTTGGTGCCGGTCTTGCGGCGCGACTCAAACAGATGGAAGTACTCGCACGCGCCGTAGAACGTGCCGATCCCGAAGACGCCCTGACCGGCCAGCGCCCAGCGTGGCACCAGGCTTGCGCAAGGCATGACCAGCTCAACCGGCACGCCGGCCGCGCGGGCGGCCGTCGACAGGTTCTCACCAGCGTCGAAACGCGCGTTGCGCGACAGATCGGGGCGCCCGAGCCGCTCCCAGGTCTGCCGTGCGACCGCGAGGAACATGGGTCCTGCGTAGAGCTGTTCATTGGACTTCTGGTTGGCGTACTGCGCAAGCCCGAACACGGCGCCGGCGGCGGCCGCCTCCACCGCCCGGTCGAACGCTGCCGCAGTCAGCGGAAAAGCGTCGATGTCGCAGAACACGACGATCTCGTCGACCGCGGCCTGTGCCAACACCTCGGTCATCCACTCGCCGTGCGCCTTACGGTCGAGCTCTTGCTGCTCGAGGGGCCGGTTCAGCGCCTCGAATACGCGCCGCTGATGACCGAGCACCGCCGTCGGCACGTTGGACCAATACAGCGAATAGGTCTTCGCGCGCTCGGTGGCCACTAAAATCACCCCACAAGTCGTACTGCTGGTGCGGGCATCTTAGCAGCCGATCCGCAACCGCGGGCTCAGTCGCCGCCCAGGCCCAGCTCGCCCAGACGGGCCACGACGCTGTCCAGTGAGTTGGCAAGCGCAGCGCGCGCCAGCGCCGACTCGAGCGCCACGAGCTGCTCTGAGTCGCCAAGCAGTGCCAGCGCCTGCGCTGCGAGCCCGGCGGCGTCCGGGGCCCCTGCCAGCGCCAGACCCTCGCGGTCGCAGCAGGCGATGCGATGCGCCTGGTCACCCGCCATCGGCACGGCGATGCAGGCACGCCGGCAGGCGAGCACCTGCAGCAGGGTGTCGCCGCCGTTGACGATGACCAGCCGCGCGCCGCGGATGAGTTCGCACAACTCGGCGACCGGCAACCGGCCGCAAGTGCGTAACGCGCCACCTGGCGCCGCGGGCTCCGCCCCGACCAGCAGCGTGCTAACCCCAGCCGCCGCCAGCAACGCCGCGGCTTGCGCGACCGTCGCGGGCGAGTGCAGCGCACCGCGATGGGTGGTGCCGCCCCCGGGCACCACGAGCACGTAGTCACCAGTCGCCAGCCCAAAGCGCGCGCCGACCGTCGCGGCGAGCGCCGCGTCGTGAGCCGGCAACAGCGCGTCTAGGTAGCGCAGGTTTGGCCGCCCCAGCAGACGCAGCTTGAGGCGCTCCCAGGTGCTGGTCGCGCCGGCGATGAAGCTCGGATAGGCGATCCAGTGGTCGTCCAGCAGCCGCATCCAGCGCAGCCGGAAGGCCTTGCCTCGCTGGCGACGGCGGGAACTGACGTAAACGATTCGCGCGCCGACCTCGTGGGCCGCCTGCAACTGCGTGGTACGGCCGGCATTGTCGAAGACCACTACCGTCGGCCGCAGACTGCGTATCAAAGCGCCGACCTCGCGCGGATGGAAGGTCGGCGAGGACGGGAACAGCGTCGATGGAAACGGCACCTGTGCGAGGTACGGCGCCGCCGCGCTCAGCGCGAAGTGCACCTGCAGCGCTGGCCAGCGGACACGCAGCGCCTGCGCGATCGCGACGCAACGGGCGGCCTCGCCCATGCCGCTGGGGCCCGATACCGGAATGAACAGAACGCTGCGAGGTATAGCCATGACCGCCGTGCTGCGAGCCGCCTGGTATGCGGAACCTGACGGTGGCGGACTCTAGCAGCTTCGTGCCGCTGCGAGGATAACCGGACGGCCGCGACGACCTGCCGGCCAACGCCGCCCGGTTGCCACGCTGGAGCTCTCTAGATAGGCTGGGCTCACGCCGGCAGCAAGCCGGTGCAGGAGCTAGGACAGGTCCATGCGCAAGCGCCCGGATGCGGTGCGGATTTTGGCAATAGTTACTTGCCTCGGCGCGGCTTTGGCACCAGCCACCACCCTGGGCGACTTCCGCACGGCGGTCAAAGACTACGCGGCGCAGAACTTCTCGGCGGCGCGAGCCGAGTTCGAGGCCCTCGCCGCGCTCGGCGACGGCGCCGCCCAATTCAATCTGGGTGCGATGTACCTGCGCGGTGACGGCATCTCAAAGGACCGCGCGATGGCCACCGGCTGGATGGTCGCCGCCGCCAGCAACGGCTATGCGGGGCTGGCCGCGGACAAGCTCAGCGCCCTACACAACGCGCTCTCGCCCGCTGACCTTGCCACCGCCAACGGCATCATCGAACGCTACGGTCACGCGGCGTTGGAGCAGTCGCTCCTCCCGCCGCCGGGCTGGGGCGCCAATCGGCGCGGCGGCTGCGGGCAGTTCGAGGGGGTCACGCTCCTCGCGGCTGCCGACCGCTCGATGCTCGGTGGCGGTCTGCGCCGCCAGGAAGGCATCATCGAGATCGAGTTCACCGTCGGTACCGATGGGCTGGTGCACGACACGGAGGTAGGCATTGCCTACCCCAAGGGGGCCTTCGACGTCGACACCGTGCGCTCGGTGATCGCCAGCCGTTATGCGCCCGCCACCCTTGACGGCGTACCGGTGCCCTCACGCTATTTTGCGCGATTCACGTTCAAAGCCGCAGCCGATGGCGTGCTGTGGGCGGTGGGAAAATTCGCAGAAGTCGTCGCTGCCGCGGAGCAGGGTCTGCCTGAAGCCCAGTTCCTGGTCGGCAGCGCGGCGCTGCTCGACGCGACCTTGCGGATTCCTGAATCCAAGGCCCAGTGGATGGTGCTCAGTGCAGCACAAGGCGGCCAGCCGCATGCGCAGTACTGGGTGGCGCGCAGCCTGACGGGCCCGGGTTGCGGCGATCATGGACGCGCGAGCCTCTGGTTCGAGGAAGCCGCGCGCCGCGGCGACCCGGCCGCTGCCATCGTCGTGGCTGAACGGCTAGTTACTGGCACGCCCGCCGCCACTGCGGTAGAGCGCGCCCAGATCCTGCTTGCAAGCGTCGCGAGCGCCGACGACCCCTACGCGCTGCGCCACGCGCTTGCCCTTGCCATGCATCCTGCGATGCAGCCGGCGAACCTGCAGCTCGTGCAGGCAGCTGCGCTGCGGCTAGACAAAGTGAAGACCGCCTTCGATCCGCAGGACCAGGAGGCCCTCGCCGCTGCCGCGGCAGTGGGCGGAGATTTTGCCAAGGCCGTGTCCCGTCAGCAGACCGCGCTGTCGATGGCGCGGGATCTGTACTGGAATACGTCGCAGATGGAGGAGCGCCTCGCACGCTACAAGGCCCATCAGTCTTTCGTCGGCGAACTACTTGAGTTGCCGCCACGCAATTCCCCGGCGCCGCCGCTAAAGGGGATAAAAATGAAAATCTGCCAGCCCGGCGACAGCTCCTGCGACCGGACGACCCCGGACGAGAAGCACGCGCCGCTCGGTTCCAGGATCACAAAGTAACAGGCACGCGCCTCAGCGGCCTTAATGCCAAAGCTCGGAATCCGCCAGTAGCCCCACCAAGAGCGCGAGCACGATACTCGTAGCGCACGTCGTTTCGCGTCGCCTCGCCATGCGCCATTGAGAAACTGTTTGACCCCAGCCCGAGGCTGCGGAACGAGGAGAGAGAGTGACGCGAGTCCAGACCCGATGGGAGCCGCGTGGCGTTTGACGTATTTTCCGGGGCCATATCACCGGCCAGGACGCGATAGAGAGCTTCGCCAGGATCGCCGACGACGAGCGCTTTGACACGATCCGCTACAACCTGCTCGATTTTACAGAGGTTGAAAGCTGGCGGACAGACGACGAGAAATTGAGACCAGTCGGCGCTCACACCGTGGGTCCGGCCCTGTCGAACCCTAACATCCGGGTGTTGATCGTCACTGGCGACGACGACCTCAAAGAGGTTGCACGGCGCTACGTGGCACAGGGACTCAACCGCTACCACGACGAGGTGTTTTCGGCAGTGGACGAGGCCAGACGCTGGATAGAGTCGAAGCTCTTTCCGCTGTCAGCGCAAGATCAGGCCTAGCAAGCGGATGCAGGCACCGACGCCACGGCTACAAGAACGGCAGCTCGCACAGCACGCCAGGCACCATGGTTCCGCCCTTGATCACTTCCACCGAATCCCCCGCAACGCAAGCGGTGCTGATCAGCGCAAAGCCTATGTTCTTGCGCAGGCGATAGGACCACGCGCAGTTGGTCAAATCGCCGACCTTGCGGCCATCCTTGCGGATGTCGTGCCAGAGAAAGCCAAACGCCGTTGGCTCCTCGCCTTCGAGCGTGACGCCGAGCTGGTGACGCGTCGGGCCGGTGCGGTGGATAGTCCGCAGTGCGTCGATACCGATCACATCGTCCGGGACGCCGAGGTCAACAAACTTGCCCATCCTCACTTCGAAGGGGTTGGTCCGATCGTCCGTGTCCCCGCCATAGGACAAAAGACCACTCTCAACCCGTTCGCAGAAGTTCGGATTTCCCGGGCCGATGTCCCAGGGCTTACCGGCTTCCTTGACCAGGTTCCAAAGACGCGTGCCCTGCGAGCCGTCCATGAGGTAGATCTCAAAGCCACCCTGCTTGGACCAGCCCGAACGCGCAACCGCCGCGGGTATACCGTCGATCGAAGTCTCGCGGAACCAGAAATATTTCAGGTCTCGCACCCAGTCACCACAAAGGGAAGCAACGACCGCCTCAGCCTTAGGGCCCTGCACCGCGAGCGGCGAAACGTCCGGCTCGTTCACTTGCACGTTGAGTTTCCGCTCCGCCGCAATCGCTCGCGCCCAGAACCAAATGTTGGAGTCGGCAATGGACAACCAGTAGCGATCGTCGGCGAGCTTGAGCAGGATCGGGTCGTTGATCAGGGTGCCTGCGTGATTACACAGAGCGACGTACTTGCCCTGCCCTACCCGGCACTTCGACAGATCGCGGGAACACAGGATCTGCGCAAGCCGTCCCGCGTCGGGCCCGACCAGCTCCACTTGGCGCTCAACCGCGACGTCCCACATCGAGGCGCCATTGATCAGGCGCCAGTACTCGGCCTCCGGATGACCGAAGCTCGTCGGCATGAGCATGTGGTTATAGGTCGTGAAGGCCGACACGCCGTCCGCAACGGTCGCCTCGAAAAATGGCGAGGGTCTAAGCCGCGCCGATGGCGTAATCCCGAACATTGGAGAGCTCCTACCCTATGAGGCAATAAAAAAACGCGCAAGTTACTCGCGAGCAGCGACTGTCGCAGACGAACAGCTGCGAAAAGCCAGACGGCATCGATATGATTCATACTTCTGACCACAAAAGCCAGCGTCATGCCACACGCTTAGCGCGGCTGTTTTCGAGTCAGGCACGGCGCATGTACGCCGTTGCCATGGACGGCGCCGCTGCACGTGCAGCAGCGCCGTCCAGCGCTGCAGCGATTGACCTCACCGCATTTCGGTGCCAGGCGGCACGGACCCTGCGCAACGGACTACCGGAGTACCGCGATGTATTCGAAGCGATTCTTGGCTGGCTGGAGCGAGATGGACTTCAATGGCCATATGAAGAACACGGCATTTCTGGACAAGGCCGCCGACGTACGGCTGATGTTCCTCGCCGAGAAGGGATTTCCAACCGCGGAATTTCTGCGCCTGCGCATGGGCCCGGTCGTGGTGCGCGACGAGATCGACTATCGCAAGGAAGTCGACCTGCTGCAGGAAATCGACGTGACGCTGGCGCTGGCCGGCATGTCCCCGGATGGCAGCCGCTGGATCTTCCACACGCAAGTGCTGCGCGACGGCAAGGCGTGCGCACGGATGCGAAATTCGGGCGCCTGGATCCACCTCGATTCGAGAAAACTGGTCGCCCCACCAGCGGCGCTCCTTGCCGCGCTGGAGTCCCTGGCGAAGACGGCTGATTTCGAAATTCTGCGTGGCGTGGTGCGCGGCAGTGCCAGACCGCCGGCGGAATCTAACCGCTAAGCGCCCAGCGGTTCCCGGCCGCCAGCTGGGCCGGGAACGCACCTGCGCGAGCAAGGGCGGCGACCGGTCGGCTCGCCCCGACTCGGTCACCGGCTCGTCGCGCCACCCGCAACGGCTTTCCCTTGCGCCCCAATCACCGCTGACGCACGGCCCGCACAAACCGGACCGTCACCCCGTGCGCCAGACACCGCTCAGGGTTTGGGCGCCGCAACGTCAGCAGGCGTCTTCGGGGCCGGCGCTCTAGGCTGGGCGCCCGCTCCTGTCGGCGGCCTCACCGGGCTGAGCGCCCCGCAGTCTTTAAGGTCCTTAACGCAGCCGTACTCTTGTCCGCTGCTGGCGACGACACAGGTCATTCCCATGGTGCCGTCATCCAACTTACAGAACGAGCCGGCCGACGCGAGTGAGGGCATGGCGAGCGTCATGAGCAACGCGCCGCCCGAACCGAAAAGCTTGCAGATATTCACTGGCTGATCTCCTGGTTGGCTCTTAATCATCATGGCCCCGCTCGGCGCGCGGCCACTACTGCTGCCGCCATGGACACGACCCAAGCCTAACACGGCTTTATCGCCCCGACGCGCCGGGGACAACCAACGGCGCTCGCCAATACCTTGTCTTCGACGCCGCGCTCCCCATGGAGCTCGCCAGAGACGAGAACGCCGACCGAAGTGTCAGAGTCGTCAGCGAGCGCAACGCGCGCTGCGCCTATTCAGCGTGCGGGGCCTTGATGGGCCCCGCCGGTGTCCATGGTTGCGTGTAAGTCACATGGGGTTTGTGGTGAGCGCCTGCATGCTCAGCCGCAATAGGATGCAGATCAATACGGACCTCGGCGCCGCGGCGTTACGGGGCTCGCCGCTGCCACAGGGTGGCCTCCGAGATGATGTATTGGAACTTGCGCCGGTGCTCGCGGATCAGCAATGGCATATCAAATTGCTCGAGCAAAACAAAATCGTCCGCCAGCGCCTCGGCCAGCGCCTCACTGGACGACTGATCCTGGCCGCCTGAGCTCTTGCCACCGAGCCACAGCGAGCGCGGTGTGTAGCTCTCAAGCCAGCTCCAGGGCGAGATGTTAAGCAGCAGGCCGCCCGGCCGCACCAGACCGCCAACCCCGCCAAACCTGCCGAGCAACGCGCCGGGACTTGCAAGCCTGCAGAGCAGATTGGCCGTCATCACAGCATCAAAATCGCCCAGATCAGCCGGCAGCGAGCAGGCGTCCGCCTGTCTAAAAGAGACCCGCGTGCGATCGATGCCGGCGTCGACCCGCGCCTCGAACTGTTCCAGCCGTTCGCCATTATCGAGCGCAGAAAACGCCAGCTGCCCGACACTTTTCAAGGTCTGGGCGGCACGGATGAATGAGCCCCCCAGATCCACCCCGACAACCTCGTTAAAGGTGCGTGCCAATTCGAAACAAGCGCCACCGACGGCACAGCCGATATCCAGTGCCCGCAACCGCGGCACCCCAAGGCGCGCAGCCGCCTCTGCCAGCACGCGCGCACCGCGCACGGGGAAATCGAGCGCGTCGGCTGACACCCACGGTCCCGGCCGCAGCTGTTCGATGGTGCCGTAATGCAG
The DNA here is from genome assembly GCA_903927005.1 of uncultured Pseudomonadota bacterium. Lineage (GTDB taxonomy): Bacteria > Pseudomonadota > Gammaproteobacteria > Steroidobacterales > Steroidobacteraceae > CAIKZZ01. The sequence goes on along the minus strand of CAIYLH010000001.1, from coordinate 11,620 downwards.
CAACAGGTACTGCGCCAGCAAATCATCGCGCTCATACAGTGCCGTGCCCGAGTGCACGGTAGAGCAGCAAGGAACGCCGCCTACGTGTGGCGGCGCCGCGTCCGTGCAACTGGTTTGTGCGGCGTGGGCTGAACGCACCAGTCGAAAGCCAGCGTGCTGATGGAAATGAGGACGGAAGTGAAAACGAGCCCAGAGGCTCGCCTCAGCGCCGCTGCTCATGAACGAGCCCCCCAGGATCAGTTGGTGCTTGCCATCGAAGCACGGCGTCGAAAAATCGTCATACAGCCGGCTTGGTGAAAACCCTGGCAGCGCCGCAAAATGATCCTCGCACCAAAGCCAGACGTTGCCGCGTGGTCCGCTGCTCGGGGCGTCGGCGCTAACGTCAGCATCAACCGGACTCTCCGATCCAAAGCGGAGATTGAGATTGGCCGCCGTGGCTGCAGAGCCCTGCGCGTCGACTGGCAATGCCGGATCTTGATTCCACGTGAACGGCTCTTGCCGCGCCGGCCTCGCCAGCAAGCAGTGATGCTCCACTTCGGTCAGCAGTCGGTAGGTCGCCGCAGCGCCGTCCTTCGCACTCAGCCAGGCAGCGTAGGCCTTCGCTTCGTAATAGTTGACGATCGCAGGCCAGGACCACGGCATGTCGATCACATCAAAGAGCACTCGCAAGCGGTAACGGTTCAGTCCCGCCGGGCCGTCGAGCACCCAGAAGTGCGGTGCCTTGGCATTGCGCATGGTCCGCCACGCCCAACCCTCTTCAGACCAGTAGCGCGGGTCGGTATAGCCGCCCTCCACCACGAAGGCCAAATACTCGCCATTCGCGATCGCCCAACGACTGGACTCAAATGCGCCCACCTCGAAGGTCCGCTCGCCATATTCGTTGTCCCAGCCGTAGGACGGATAACGGACGGGTTTGCCGAGCACCACCCGCCCTGCAGGCAGCGGCCGCCAGGCGTTGACCGGAAAATCCACGCCAGCCTGCAAGGTACCGACGACCGTCGGTCGATCGGCACTGGGATGGTAAGGCGGCCAGCAGGCGGGCCGTTTAACCAGGCGTACCGGCAACTCGCGGATCAGCACCGACGAGGTTTCAAGGTGGATGCGTTCGTGTTCCATGCCCATCAGCACGCCCCACGCGGCGCTATCGCTGCTGATGGGACTGCCACCCAATGTGACATCCGACTCGATCAACTGACGAACGATGCGGTAGACGGCACGCCGGTAGTCGGTGACCTCACGCACCGCTGGCCATGGCATTTGATTCTTGCTCAGATCATCCCAGGCCATCTCGTCGACGCCGGTTTCGAATACCCGCTCAAAGAGCTCGTTCACCGGCGCCGTCAGTAGCCCCGCCACCCGCAGCTTATTGACGTACACCGCCGCTGGGTGTCCGTAGTAGAAAATCAGCGGGTGCCGAAGATTGTGATCAGGCGGGCGGTAAAACGCTTCTTCACCCTGTAGCGAGGAGAAGAGGAGCTCGGTGAGTAGCCAGCCGTTGTCGAAGTAATCGAGCAGCTCGGCGCGCGTATAGGACTGCAGGGATGCCAGCCGACGCGAGCGAACAGCCCCATCGGCCCGCAGATGCGCGCCGTCCGCAAGCGTTGGCCCGGTCCACCACCACGCACCGCGCTCACCGACCAGCCCCACGTCACCAGACAGATTCTTCTGCCACGCCGCAGCGACTGCGTTCGGCAGCGCAGCATCCGGATTGCCGCTATCGTCCTCAATTAACACGTCAAAGCCCCTTTCGTTAACACACGGCGCGATCAAGCAAACCGCTGCATCTTCGAAGGCGGCTCGACGCCTCATTGTACCGCCCTTTGCGCTGCGCCGAGCCCGCGGTCGATCGGCTGTCCAGTGCATGGGTGTCTTGTTCGCGTGCGATAGCGCAACTGCTCAAGCGGCACCCGTGAACGTCGGAGCCAGGTGACTGAGCTGCAGCCGCCAGCCTGCAGCGTTTAGGCTGTGATAGCAGCAGATTCAGGCTCTTGCTGGCTTTATGCGGGCTCATCATGTCCAATTGTGTATGACAATCTTGAAGTGGCTGGCAAAGCGACTACCGCGCCCCCTGTCCAATACGCGGCGGCCCTTGGACATCCAGTTTGGATTCGGCGATCGGCCGCCGGCACGCGATCTGGCCGTGCTTCTGGTTCAGCACCTCGTCACCGTCGTGCCGACCCTCGCCTATATCTTGGTGGTGGCGCAATTGTGCGGCCTGAGCCCGGCGGCAACGCAGGTGCTGCTGCCCGGCACGCTGATCGGCATGGCCCTAAGCACAGCGTTGAATTCATGGGGTGGCCGACTAGGCGGTGGCGCCTTCTTCGTCAACATGCCCAATTTCGATTTTCTGTTCATCGCGCCCGCCGCCATCGCAGCTGCAGGTGCCGCCGGGCTTGCTGGCGTGACGCTGGTGACGGCGTTGACTTGCTTCCTGCTCAGGCCCGCCATTCCGCACATGCGCACGCTGTTGCCGCCTGCAGTCGTAGGCGCAGTGATCGTCATGGCGGGTATCAGCTTTACGGCGCCTGCGATGCACAACGCGCTGGGCGTCGTTGAAGCCGGAGCGCTGCACATGGACGCCATTAGCGCGCTGATCTCCGCCTGCACGCTGATCACCATCGTGGCCATTTCCGTCTGGGGCGGCCGACGCTTCAGCGTATTTGCGGTGCTCTCCGGCATCGCGGTCGGCGACCTCATCGCAAGCTACTACCACCGGATCTCCCTACCGGCCGATCTTGCCGCGCGACACTGGTTCGGCGCTCCCCAACCCGTCGTACCGACGCTTCACCTGCCGCTGACGCTGATACTCGGCGCTGTCCTCGTCTCGGTGCTGGGGCAGATTTACAATATCGGTTGCTCGTTCATCATGGACAAACAGTCGAACGCCGACTGGCGCCGCCCCAACATGCAGGCGGCGGGCGGCGTCTTGATGGCCAACGGCATTGGCGACATCGTCGGTGGCTTGGCTGGCGGCATCGGCACCAACATTTGCGGCGCCAATCTCGCGCTCGCCAGCGCCAGCAAGTCGGTGTCGCGTTACATCGGCTTTCTGGTGGCTTTTTTCCTATTCGGATTGGCCTTCGTGCCAAACGTAGTGACGCTCATCATCGTCATGCTGCCGGTCCCGGTGCAGGGATCGCTGCAGGTCTACGCTGCCCTGTTCCTTATCTCCGGCGGCATCGAGCTTGTGGCCGCGCGTGCCGCGAGTAACCGGACAACGTTCCTCGTCGGCATTTCGCTCTGCTGCGGACTGACCGTGCTGATGATGCCCGCGCTCAGTGACGCGGCGCCGGCGAGCGTGAAGCTGATCTTGAGCAGCGGCTATCTGATCACCGGCATCGTCGCGTTCACGCTCAACCTCATTTTCCGACTGGGCACACGGCAGCGCGCGGCGCTTGCGCTGGATGCACCCTGCCAGTCAGTCGCCGACAGCATCACCGGTTTCTTGGAGCTGCAGGGGGGCCGCTGGGGGGTGCGCCGCGACGTCCTGCAGCGCGCCATCTTGGCTGCTAACGAAGCGGCGGAGCTGATCGCAGCGGACAGCGAGCGCCACTTACTGGGCATTTCCATGCGCTGTTGCGAATTCAACCTCGATGTCGAGCTGGTGTATCGGGGCCGGGTCATTGACTTGAGCCCAGGCGAAAGTGATTTCGCACTCACCGCCGAATCCTTCATGAACGGCGCAGCCGACCCGGTTTCCCTCGATCGAATCATGGGGGGTGTCGGTAGCGCAATCTTGAAGCGCCTGGCCGACAAGGTCAGCAGCGTGCCCATGGGCGCTGCTACCGAGCAGGCGTGCATTCAGCTGTATTTCGAGCATTAGGGTCTCTGCCGTAAGGGCTGAACAAGGCGCGAGACGACGCCGCCATCATCGAGACACACGATCGCTGATGTACCGCCAGTGATCCCGACGCCGCTCGAGGTGTTGCGCCCGGTCGTAGGATCAGAAGGCCCGAGCCGCGGTGCTCGAGATACCGCGCGCACGCGCTCTGAAGACCCAGGCACGCGGGTGGCCTCGCGTTCATCGAGCGCCAGGGGCATCCCCTAAGTCGCCGTGCACAGGTGCAGTTACGGACTGCCTCCGCACCATGCCCGGCTGGCGTTCAGGCGCACTGAGAACACTCTGAAATGACAGCATTCTTGCCCGAATTGGTTAGAAATTGGCGTTGACCGCAGGTGCGACGGGCGTATAGTTCCATTGTTGAAAATTTCAACAATGGAACGTAGCAATGGCAACCGTCAATTTCAGCGTGCCCGACGAGGTGAAGGCCGAGTTCGACGAAACCTTCGGCGATCAGAACAAGAGTTCGATCATCGCCGAATTGATGCGCCGCGCGGTGCGCGAGCGACAACTCCAAATTCGGAGGGAACGGCTTTTCCGTCAATTAGGTGCCGCACGCGTACAGCGAGCGTCCTTCAGCAGCGAGGAGTTGCGCCTCGCGCGAACTGCCGACAGATCATGATCGTCGTGCTCGATCCGAGCGTAATTCTTAAGTGGCTGTTTGAGGATCCAGCCCGCGAACCGGATACCGAGAAGGCAGTAGCAATCGTCGCATCCGTCGTGCGGGGCGATCTGGAGATTCTGCAGCCAGCGCACTGGTTGGCCGAGGTGGCTTCGGTCGCGGCACGACTGACCCCACAGACCGCGCTCCGCGATGTCGAAATGCTCGCTGCGCTTGAGTTTCCGACAACCGATGATCCGCGCGTAATGCAACGGGCGACTGCGCTTTCGCTTCAGATGAATCATCACCTGTTCGACACGCTCTATCATGCCGTCGCCCTTGAAAACGATGGCGCGTTGCTGGTGACGGCGGATGACCGCTACTTTACGAAGGCTGCGCGCTTGGGAATGATTGCCACGTTACGCGACTGGGCCGTCCCGTAATTTGGAGCCGAAACGGCGGCTTCCCACGCCGAGTGGATGCGTGGGGAATGCTGGTGTGATCACGGCCGCGACGTCAACGCCGCGCAGAACACCCCGGCCGCGAAGAGGTGTCGCTCGTCCATGTACGGCAAGGAGTCATCGCCACGGCACGCGCGGGCAAGCCGGACACCTCGTCCGCGCAAGGCTAAGGAAAGCGCGTGTCGGGGCGGCGGCATGAGCACCAGACCGCAGACAGCAGTGTTCCAGTGTCGCATGCAAGGCAGCGGCGCATACGTTTGCGCCCCGATTATCCACGTGCTTAGCGCCCGGCCGAAGCCCACGCCGCTGCTTGCGTCGAGCAGCTAACGCGTTACGCTGTAACGCGTTACAGAGTGGAGCATATTCATGGTGCACGCTGCCGAAAGAATGAAGGCCATGCGCGAGCGGCGCCGCGCTGGCGGCTTGCGGGAATTGCGCCTGGTCGTCCCCGATGCGCGCTCCAAGGCGGTCCACAGGCGCATCGCCAAGCAAGTAGCGGCCTTAGATCGGCCGAACGAGTCGGACGCAATGCGTTGGACCGAGTCGGTATCCGAATTTGATGCCCCATGAAGCGCGGGGACGTCGTTACGGTTGCAGCAACCGGTGACTATGGCAAGCAGCGTCCCGCAGTGATTGTCCAGACCGATGCGCTGCCGGCGCTACACGCATCGGTCGTGATTTGCCAAATGACTTCCGACTGTAGTGATGCACCAGACTTCCGGGTCACAATCGACCCAACCGAAAGTAACGGTTTGCGCGTCAGATCACAGGTGATGGCCGATAAGCCCGTCACCATTCGGCGTGAACGGGTAGGAGGACGGGTCGGCCGTCTTGACGACAAAGACATCGCGCGACTGAATGTCGCGCTGGCATTCGTGATGGGCCTGGCGGACTAGCGACCGCGACGCTTTGCGTCACCCAGTTGACCTGCCGGATTTCCGACGTCTGGTAAACGAGCCAGCGGCCTTGCGCTGGTGACCGACTTGATCTGACGGCAAGTTTGAAGGATGCGTCCCGTTTTGACGATTCCAGACCAAGGTGTTACTTTGGTAACACTCATGTTTGGAGTCCAAAGCGTGTCAACAACTTCGCTGAAACTGCCCGAGACCCTGAAGAAGCGAGTGGCGACGGCTGCGCAACGCCGCGGAATGACCGCACACGCATTTATGATCGATGCGATCGAGGAATCAGCGCAGGCGGCAGAACATCGCGCGACGTTTGTCGCGCAGGCTGAAAAGGCACGTAAAGTGGCGCTTCGGACTGGCAAGGGCTATGAGCCCGATGCCGTACACGAGTACCTTCGAGCGCGACTCATAGGCCGCCAAGCCGCCAGACCGAAATCGGTCGCTTGGCGCGATTAATCTATACCGAGCAGGCGCTGTCGGACCTCGAGCGTCTGGCAGAGTTTCTGCTCGAAGCGGATCCGTCGGCAGCACTCGAGACCATCGGACTTATCGAGGAGGCCGTCCTCGTGCTTCCACGCCACCCTCATATCGGGCGGTCAGTGGAGTGCGGCCTCCGGGAACTGGTCATCTCACGTGGCCGGTCCGGGCATGTCGCGCTCTACAGTTACGAGCAAGCCGAGGAATACATTCTCGTGCTTGCGATACGTCACCAGCGCGAAGCGGGATACGTCGCCCGTGACATTGAGTAGACGCGTCTGATTCTGGCTCGAACAGCACGCGCCGGAATACTCTAAAGCCCTACGCACCGGAAGCGGGAACATCGGCCGCGCCCCAACGAAAAACCCCGGCGCGGGGCCGGGGTCTGCAGCTAAGGTCGGCGTAGCAGCCTTGCGGGCGCAGTGCTAATGCAGCGTCGTTGGGTGGTCGGCGTTCTGGCACGCCCCCCCCGCCACGCCTTCCAACTGGTCATCGCTCAATGCGGTCTCGTCCACGGGCGCTTCGGTCTCAGCGACTGGGGCCTGCTCGGTCTTCGGGGTTTCGTTCATGGTGCTCTCCGGTGGGGGGCGGGCGTCGTGGCGGGTGGTGGCCGCGAGGCCGTCAGGGGCGTTAATAGCAAGTCGAAAAATGGTTTCCTGACACTCCCTGACAAGGGGGCAGGCGCCGTGTGGTAAGGGTCAGCGTACAGGGCAACCGCCCCTCTGGGTGCAATAACTGCATCTTGGTCGACGCAGACCTGTGCGCACGCACGCTGGCTGACTGACTGCAGCGCGATCACCGGGGAGTGCGCCGCGAACGAAGGACGCATATCGTCGCCGCGGCTGGGTTACCTATATAAGTGTAGCGCCCCGAACAGGAGTTGCCTTTATCTGCACCCGTGGAATTCACGGTGGAGGCGCTGCCCAGCGGGCCGAGCCGGGTGGGCTTGCCGGCGACGGGTAGCGCAACCGACCGCCACTTCGCTTCGTACTCCAGTACGCACCGTAAATCGCCGCGCCAACGATCAGCGCGGGAAACACCGAAATAAGGATGCGATTAGCAGCAATAGCAGCGCGAGTCAGGCCGTGTTCTTTACAATATCCAGCTGAAAGTCAGAAAGGGACGCACCTGATTTTTCGTATATTGGAGGACATCGTGACGCGCATCATTGCCGCTGCCTCGCGCAGAATACGTCGAAATTTGTTTGGACCGATGCCGGATGATCCCGCTCGGCTCGCCAGCAACAGAGCGCCAGTTTCAATCGATCTTTCGCGGCGAGTAGCACTGGTAACAGGAGCGACAGGCGAGCTCGGCCGCCCAATATCGCGCACGCTTGCGGCGTGCGGAGCGAAGATTGCCGTTCACTATTATCGCTCGCGCAATGCGGCGCAGACGCTTTGCAGCGAGCTCAAGGCCACCGGTGCGGATGCCTGCTTGGTGAGCGGGGATATTGCCGACGTTATTGCCGTTGAAGCGATGCGGGACAAGATCGAGGCCAACTTGGGGTCGGTCGATATCGTCGTGAACAACGCTGTCACGTGGTTTGAAGAGGGACCTGTCGTTGAGCAGAGTGCGGACCAATTCGATTGCGTTTACCGATCATCGGTCCTCCAGGGATGGGCAACAGCAAAGGTGTTTTCAAAGCGCATGAAAGACCGCCATTGGGGGCGCATCATTTCCCTTGGAACGGAGGTTACGACCCAGGCGCTCATTAATCGCGCGCCATATACGGCGGCGAAATGCGCTATGGATGGAATGATGCGTTCCCTTGCGCGCGAGCTCGGCGAACATGGGATCACTGTGAACCAAGTCGCACCGGGATGGGTGATCACCGACAGGGACCGCCGGGACCGGGACGAGGTGCAGCCCGAGTACGAGAGCAGTATTGCGCTTAGGCGGCGCGGGTATGATCAGGACGTAGCCAATTTGATTGCGTTCCTAGCCTCGGATCTGGCTGGGTTTATTACGGGTGTTCGCGTGCCGGTCTGTGGCGGAAACATCATGCCCGAAGCTTGAAACGCAACAATCTGAAAAGTTGACCGCGACACGATCCGGCCCTTACTCGCCGATAGGCAGATTTGGATGACGCCTCACTCAGACGGCAAGGCGTTCAGCGTGCGCATGGCCCTCGACGGCTCGCCGTTGGTCGCGGAGGCGCCGAGCTACAACGCTGATTTTGCAGATCAAATAATGATGCGCCCCGAACAGGAGTCGAACCTGTGACCTCGCCCTTAGGAGGGGCGCGCTCTATCCAACTGAGCTACCGGGGCATGCGAGCCAGTGCGCATCCTAGCCGTCCGACCGCGAGGACAAAAGGAGGATTCAAAAATTCGCTTCGCAGGCCCACACCTCGACTTGCCGCCGACCCGCGTCTGGCGTAACACTTAACCTATGAAAACACTCACCCCCCGCTCGCTAGTCTGGCAAGCCTCGGCTGCCGGTGTATTGGCTGTACTACTGTCGACCGCGGCTTACGCCGACGCCGCCCCGCCCCCGGGCCGCGCCGCCCTGCTAGGCGGCGCACTGCCCGGTGGAGCGGTGATCAGCGCACGCTCGGCGTTACTCACCCCGGCGAGCGGTGGCCCTGGGACCGCCGTGCCGATCGGCGCCGATGGCGCATTTCGCGCCGAGGGCCTTGCCGCTGGCCACTACAAGCTGCGCCTGATCTCAACCGTCGTAGCCAAGCAGACGCAGGGCGCGACGTTTGGTGAAAAGGTCCAATCAGGGCTTGCCCAGGCCGGCGGCGCCCTTGCATCCGGCGCGCAGCTGACCAGCTCGGCGCCGCCGAAGGGGCAAAGCACGCCGGTGCGGATCTCGATGAACGTCACCGTGGCGCGGCAGGCGGCACGACCCGTTGAGCTGGACGGCGAGGGCTCTGACGTTGACGTATCGGCGGATGGCGTTATCGCCGGCATCGTCATTGGCGTCGTGGCTGCACGCCAATAGCATCAAAGCCGGCGCAGCGAGGCACCGGCCGGCAAGGACCGGGGAAATTGGCGGCTGGCAGGCCTGGACTGCCAGCCGGGGCATCGCGGCCGGAAGGACGGCAACGAGCCGGAGAGAAATGGTGGAGCGGAGGGGTTTCGAACCCCTGACCTTCGCATTGCGAACGCGACGCTCTACCAGCTGAGCTACCGCCCCACACGAGGGCGCGAATAATAGCATCCGCGGCGCGGCTTGCAACCGCGATCCCCACGTTATGGTCGTATGATCTCAAGGCCCAGCCGCAGGAGTGCCCGCCGATGACGGTTTCGATCCGCCCTGCCCGCTCTACTGACCTTGAGTTTCTCGTCGACGGCAACGCCCGAATGACGGCCGAGACCGAGAGCCGGGACCTGGACCGCGAACTGCTCGCCGAAGGCGTTGCCGCGGCACTCGCCGACCCAAACAAGGGCCGCTATTTCATTGCCGATGACGGCGAAGAGCCGATCGGGCAGCTGCTGATCACGCAGGAGTGGAGCGACAAGCGGGCCGGCTGGTTCTGGTGGATCCAGTCGCTGTACGTCGTACCCGAAGCGCGTGGCCGTGGCGTATTCAAGAGCCTGTACGGACATGTGCTGAGCGAGGCGCGGCGCGATCCGGAAGTGTGCGGTCTGCGTCTTTACGTCGACCAGCGCAACGACAATGCGATCGCGGTGTACGAGCGCAGCGGCCTGCTTGATGCAGGCTACCGCGTCTATGAATTGGATTTCGCGCCGCCGGCGGCGGCGGACTAGCCGCCTAGGGCAGGCGCATCGCCAGCACGCTGGGTCGGCTCCAGCGCGGGATCGCGACCAGATAAACCGCGCCGTACTCGCCATCGGCGATAGGCGGCACCTTGGCGCCCTGACTGAGGTCCGCCACGATCACCGGCACGCTGTCGCTGTGCGCGATCACCAGCACCCGGCGACCGCGATACTCGCGACGAATGCGCGCCTCCAGACCCGCCAGATCCTCTGCCGCGACCGGGATCACCGGAATGCCCAAGCGCGTGGCGAGCGACAGAGCCGTCGATGCGGTGCGCTGCCACTGCGTGACGAACACCGCGTCCACCGCAAGCTCGCGCGGCGCATCGCCGAGCAGACTCGCCAGCCGCTGCGCCCGCGCAAGCCCAGCGGGGCTCAAGGCAGGATCGGCGACCGCGTCGGCGAGTTTCTCGGCATGGCGCGTCACCAGCACCAGCGTGGTCGACGCCTCGCGCACCGCCCAGGCGGCCACGCCAAGCGCGAACAGGCCCAGAAACCCGAGAATCCAGACCGGGGTCAGGAACGGGCGCCGTCGCAGACTGGCGTATTCTTTGAGCATGCGCGCCATGATAGCCCAACCCCCGCCCCGTCCACTGCCGACGGCACGGACGCTTGCGATCCTGATCCTGGCGGCCGGCGCGAGTCAGCGCCTGGGACGGCCCAAGCAGCTGGTACGCCTCGCCGGTGAGGCGCTGGTGCGACGCGTCGTGCGCCAGGCCACCAGCCTGCGGCCTGCCTGGATCGGGGTGGTCATCGGCGCCCGCTCTGGCGGTGTGCGGGCGGCGCTCGCCTCGACGTCCGCAACGCTCATAACAGCCCGCCACTGGCGCCGCGGCATGGCCTGCTCGCTGGTCGCAGGCGTGCGCGCGGCGCCTCGCAGCGCCCGTCACCTCGCGATCCTGTCGGTCGATCAGTGGCGCATCGATGCGCGCGACCTGCGCCGACTGTGCGCCCGTGCAGGGCGTGTGCCGGTGGCTGCGCAATACAGCGGTCGGCGTGGCGTGCCGGCCGTGTTCCCACGCCACATGCTGCCGGCGCTACTTGCCCTGCGCGGCGATCAGGGAGCACGCGCGCTGTTGCAGAGCGACGCGGTACGGGCGGTCGCAATGCCCGCCGCAGCCGAGGATCTGGACACCCCCGCCGACCTGCGCCGACTGCGCGCACGCGGCACGCGCACGTGATCCCGCTGCGCTGGAGGCTGCCGATCGCCGCCTTGCTTGGCGCGCTGGCCAGCTTGCCAGCACTCGCCGCCGCGCCCGACGCCGAGCACTGGTACCAGATCAGCATCGCCAGCCACCCGGCCGGCTACGTGCATGAGCTCACCCGCCCACACGACAGCGCCGGCTCACAAACGCAGACCGAGACCCGCATCGCCGTGCAGCGCATGAGCACCCGCGTTGACTTCAGGGTCGAACAGACCGAGGAGGAGGACAGCGAAGGCCATCTGCGCCGACTGCAGGTCCGCATCCACGGAAGCGCAGGGACGCGCTGACCCCGCTGCGACAGTTGCGCTAGCACAAGGAGCTGCGGCCAAGTGTTTAGGGCTCATGCCGCGCGCGTTGCCGGGCTTCAGTGGATCGCTCGATATCTGTACGAACTGGGCAATTTCT